>DASTPH010000041.1:0-57485 GCA_035762305.1 Anaeromyxobacteraceae bacterium | reverse complement strand
CCTCACCCCCGGTGAATACGCCATCCACGAAGGCGACGAGCGTGCGCTGTTCATCGTGCTCGCCGGCCGCATCGAGGTCACGAAGTCCATCGACGGCATCGAGCGGGTCATCGGTGCGCGTGTGCCGGGCCAGATCTTCGGCGAGGTGCCGATCACCTTCGGCACGCCTTTCCAGGGCAGCTATCGCGCCACGGAGCCCACTCGTGTGACGCACATCGCTGCCAGCGACTTTCACGCGCTGGCTGCGGCGAACCCGGACGTGCTCACCAAGGTGGCAGCATTGGCCAGCGAGCGCATCGGGGGCCTGCGCGGCATCGCCACCGCGCCGCCGAAAGCCCGCGCGGTGATGCTCGGGCACCGCTGGGACGACACCGTGCGCGAGCTGCGCAGCTTTCTCGGCCGCAACCAGATCTCGTACGACTGGGTGACGCCGGACGCGCCCGATCGGGACGCGCGCTGGCCCGGACCCGCGCTCGCCGATGACGAACTGCCGGCGCTCGTCTGCGACGACGGCACGCTGCTCCGAAGCGCCACCTGCCGGGACGTCGCCGAACACCTCGGCCTGCAGACCCGCCCACGCGCCGCCCAGTACGACACGGTGATCATCGGCGGTGGACCCGCAGGCCTCGCGGCAGCGGTGTACGGCGCCTCGGAAGGCTTGCGCACCCTGGTCATAGAGCGCGAGGCGCCGGGCGGCCAGGCCGAGACATCGTCGCGCATCGAGAACTACCTGGGCTTCCCGACAGGGGTGTCGGGCGGCGAGCTGGCGCGCCGCGCGCACCAGCAGGCGACCCGATTGGGTGCGGAGATGCTGGTCACGCGCAACGCGACGTCCATCGACTCGGCGACCATGGTCGTCACGCTCGACGGCAGCGAGCGCGTGCAGGCTCGCACCATCATCCTTGCCACCGGCGTGACCTGGCGGCGCCTGTCCACCGACGGCTTCGACCGCCTGCTCGGCAAAGGCGTGTACTACGGCGCGTCGCGCAGCGAGGCCACCTCGACCCAGGGGCAGGACATCCACCTCATCGGCGCGGGCAACTCCGCCGGCCAGGCCGCCCTGTTCTTCGCCAACCACGCGCGCAGCGTCACGCTCGTGGTCCGCGGCAGCGGGCTCGAGAAGAGCATGTCGCACTACCTGATCGAGCAGATCCGCGGCAAGCCGAACATCCATGTGGCCCTGAACACCGAGGTGAAGGCGGCGCACGGCGACAAGGTGCTGTCGGCCATCGACCTGGCTGACCGCGGCGCCGGCACCGTGCGGCGCGTGGGCTGCGGCGGCGTGTTCGTGTTCATCGGCGCCGACGCCGAAACCGGCTGGCTGCCCGAGGCCATCGCGCGCGACGACCGCGGCTATGTCTGCACCGGCGACGCTGTCGCCCGCTCGGGCCGCTGGCACCTCAGCCGCGACCCCTACCTGTTGGAGACCAGCGTGCCCGGCATCTTCGCCTGCGGCGACGTGCGCTGCAGCCCGGTCAAGCGCGTGGCGGCCGCCGTGGGCGAAGGCAGCATGTCGATCGCCTTCGTCCAGCAGTTCCTGGCACATGCGGAGACATCACGATGAGCACACGGGTCACGGTGTTGAATCAGTTACCGTAACGAACGGCGCCTCGACGAAGCTGGGCTCGCAAGGGCCTCGAAGGCGTTATCCCGCGCGGATGGGTAAGCGCTCGGGAGCCATGGCTGCGGACCGAAGCCGTCGAAGGACGGGAAGACCTTGCCCGCTGCGCCCCCTCCCTCGAGGCCGCCACCGTGCGACAACGCGGCGGCCTCCGGCGAGGCCGGGCCGCCCCGAGGTGGCGTCGAACCTACGGCTCTTGCGGCGGCTGCGGTCCGGGGACGATCCCGGCGATGTCCGGGTCCTCGCCCGGGGCCAGCGGCCGGTCGGCGCGCTCGGCCTTCTCCTGCTTGCGCTGCTCGCGGCGCTCTTCCTTGCGGCGCTGCCTGTCGCGGCGCGCCGCCTCCTTCTGTCTCTTGGTCGATCCGGGGTGGAAGGCCATGCTCGCCTCGGGGGGAAACGCAGAGGCCCGACCTTTCGGCCGGGCCCCCGGGTGCCGTTGCCGGCGCGTGATCGTCAGATCGCGCGGACGTTCGCGGCCTGGAGGCCCTTGGGGCCCTTCTTCACTTCGAACTCTACCCGCTGACCCTCCTTCAACGTGCGGAAGCCCTCCGCCTGAATCGCGGTGTGGTGACAGAACACGTCGTCGCCACCGCCGTCCTGAGTGATGAAGCCGAAGCCCTTCGCGTCGTTGAACCACTTCACGGTACCACTTGCCATAACTGTGCACTTCTTTCTGTTCGAGGGAGAACCATTTCCCCCTCAGCCCTCAACCCAACATGTGGTGGGGATGGCGAGAATGTAGCCGACCGGAAGCAAGAAAATCAAGCCTATCCTCCTTTCCGGTCAGCCCGCCGCGTCGTAGCGAGCGAAGCTCATGGTGAACACCGCCCGCCCCTGGGTGAGGGAGCGTAGCTCGGTGGCGTACCCGAACATCCGTTGCAGGGCGGCCTCGCCCTGGATCACCTTGGTGGGGCCGCGGTCGGCCACGTCCAGGATGGCGCCCCGCCGCTTGTCGAGGCTGCCCAGCACCTCGCCCAGGCTCTCCGCCGGGGCCACCACCTCGATGCGCATCACCGGCTGCAGAAGCACCGGGCGGGCCCGGGCGGCCGCGGCCCGCACCGCCTCGGCGGTGGCCACCTTGTAGGCGAAGGGGCGGGAGGCCCCCTCGCGCCAGGCCGCGCCGGTGAGGACCACCTCCACGTCCTGCAGCGGGAAGCCCTGCAGGGCGCCGGCCTCGGCCGCCTCGCGCCCCCCCTGCTCCACCATCTCCAGGGTCTCGCCGCGCAGGAACGGGAGCGCCGCCGCCTCGGGCGCCAGCCGGAAGCGGAACCCGGCGCCGCGCGGGAGGGGGGCCACCCGGACCGACACCTGCCCGAAGATCTCCTCCTCCTCCAGCGTGCGCTCGAACCGTCCCTCGCCCTCGGCCTCGGCGGTGAGGGTCTCCCGCAGCAGCACCTGGGGCTGGCCAGTGCGCACCGGGATGCCGAACTCGCGCCGGAGCCGCTCGGCGACGATCTCGAGGTGCAGCTCCCCCTGGCCCGAGACCAGGAGCTGGCCGGTCTCCCGGTCCTCGCCGAAGCGGAAGCTCGGGTCCTCGTCGGCCACCCGGCCCAGGGCCTCGAGCAAGAGGTCCCGCTCGCGGAGTGATTGGGTCTCGATGGCCTGGGAGATGACCGGCTCGTAGCCGCCGATGCGCTCTAGGAGCAGCGGGTGGCCCGGCGCGGTGAGGGTGTCGCCGGTGCGGGTGTCCTTGAGCCCCATGGCGGCGAAGATCTGGCCGGCGGCCAGGGCCGGCACCCGCTTCTTCTGCACCGCGTGCATGAGCAGCAGGCGCGACACCCGCTCCTCCTTGCGCTGGCTGGCGTTCCAGAGGGCGTCTCCCTCGGCCAGGCGCCCCGAGTAGAGGCGCAGGAAGACGAAGCGGCGCTTCTCGTCGAGGAGCGACACCTTGAAGGCCAGGGCCAGCAGGGGGGCGCGCTCGTCCACCGCCCGGGTTTCGGCGGCGCTGGTCTCCGGGTTCACGCCCGAGGGCGGCGCCACGTCGAGGGGGGAGGGCAGGTAATCGCAGACCGCGTCCAGCACCTGGGGGACGCCCCGGTTGCGCAGCGCCGAGCCGCATAGGAGCGGCACGAAGCGGCCGGTCAGGGTGGCGCGGCGCAGCGCCGCCTTGAGGGCCGGCTCGTCGAGGTCCCGGTCCGAGAGCACCGCCTCCGCGGCCCCGTCGTCGACGTCGGCCAGCACCTCCACCATGGCCCGCCGGTCGGCCTCGCCCTCGGGCGAGAGCCCGTCCTCGACCGCGAAGGCGCGCGGGTCCTCCGGGTCGGGGAAGCGCAGGCGCTTGCGGGCCACCAGGTCCTCGAACCCCCCGAAGGCGGACTCGGCGCCTAGGGGGCGGTGCAGCGGGGCGATCGCCTGATCCGGGAAGTGCTGCCGCATCGAGGCCAGGGTCATGGCGAAGTCGGCGCCCACGCGGTCCATCTTGTTGGCGAAGGCGATGCGCGGCACCCGGTAGCGGTCGGCCTGGCGCCACACCGTCTCGCTCTGGGGCTCGACCCCGTTGGCGGCGTCGAAGACCGCCACCGCGCCGTCCAGGACCCTGAGCGACCGCTCCACCTCGACGGTGAAGTCCACGTGGCCCGGGGTGTCGATGAGGTGCAGCTCGTGCCCGCGCCAGTCGAAGGTGGTCACCGCCGAGGTGATGGTGATGCCCCGCTCCCGCTCCAGCTCCATCCAGTCCATGACCGCGGCGCCGTCGTGGACCTCGCCCATCTTGTGGGTCCGGCCCGAGACGAAGAGCAGGCGCTCGGTGAGCGTGGTCTTGCCGGCGTCGATGTGGGCCATGATGCCGATGTTGCGGACGGCCCGGATGCGGCGCTCCGCCGCCGGAGCCGTCCCCTTTGCCGCCTCGCTCATGGCGCCCGGGAGCATATCGCGGGAGGCGCCCGGGCCGGAGAGGATGCTCGACGGGGGAGGCGGCGCATTGCGGCGCCTGGCGCGCGGAAAGCCCGTCCAGGCGCACGGGTCGCGGCCGTCCGAGCTCCCACTGGGACTCATAGTGTATGTAGGTGGCCAGCCTCCCCGTCTGCCGCCAATGGGGTAGGGAGCGATGTGGGCCTGGCCCGAGTGCTACCCGAGCCGGCCACGGACCTGGCCCCCCGTGGCCCGGGACCGGACCGTGCCTCGTTTACGGGACAGATCTCGCCAGCGAGGGGCCGGTAGCATTCCCCCGTGACGATGCGGATCCTCCTGGTCGAGGTGGAGCAGGGCCTGCGCGGCGAGATCGCCGAGCGGCTCACGCGCGACAGCTGCACGGTGCGTGTAGCCTCGAGCGCCTGGGACGCGCTGGCGATGCTGCAGGAAGATCCGCTCCCGGACCTGGTGGCCATGGACCTCGGCTGCCCGGAGGGCTGCGGCGACTGGCTGGTTCGCGAGTGCCGCGCCGACGAGCGGCTGGCCCGGCTGTCGATCCTCTCGCCGCAAGAGGCCCTGCACCGCGCGGCGGTGGAGCGGCGCATCGCCCGCCTGGCCTCGGTCCGTCCGGCGCGGCTGGGCGCGGCGCTGGAGCACCTCGGCCGCGCGGTCTGGGACAGGGCGCGCGGGTAACGCGCTCCCGAGGGCGCCGTCAGGCGGCCCGGCGCACCGGCGGCATCGCCGCCTCGGATCGCCAGTGAGCGCCGAGCGCCGCCTCGTAGCGCGTGTAGCCGCAGCGCTCGCAGATCCAGACGGTGGTGGGCAGCCAGGTCTCCCCGCTCTGCTCCAGGCGCCCCTGACCTCGCACCGCCACGCCGTCGTCGCACATCGGACAGTGCACGTGCTCGGGCATGTCTCGCTCCTGGCTCGCTCCCGCGATCCTCTTGCAGTGCGACGGTCGTGCCAGGTCCGGACGCCTGCATCTGCGCGAAAAGACGCCCGCCGGTGCCCTGGCCGGGACCGCTCCGGGTCATGCCGGTGACGAAAAATGCGCAGTCGGCGCACGGCCGCCACACCGTCGGCTTACTGCCGAGCCACCCGAAGGGTGGCGAGGCTGCTTCTGCAGCCGATGTGCACTCCGCGTCCAACTCGGCCGGAGAACCCGACGAGCCCGATGGTTCCCAGAAGCCTCGCCGCCCGTTCCGGGCGGCTCGAGTCGGCGGGGGACGAGCCCCCGCCCTACTCGTCGACCCGCCAGTAGGGCCGCTCGGCGGCCCAGCCGGCGGCGACCTCCGGCGGCGGCCTGGTCATGAGCGCCTCGGCGTGGGCGGCCACCGAGCCGTCCGGGAGACGCACCTCGGCCTCGGCCTGCGCCCGCGAGGCGGACTTCTTCCGGAGGCGCCCCACCACCGTCACCGGGGTGGCGGTGGGCACGGGACGCCGGAAGGCCACCTCCATCCGGGCGGTCACCATGAGGTCCTCGAAGCCCCCCTGGATGAGGGCGGTGCGGGCCATGGCCTCGTCGAGGAGCGCCGTCACCACGCCGCCGTGCACCACTCCGGGGTAGCCGTTGAAACGCTCGGGGATGGCGATCTGGGCGCGGACCTCCCCCGTGGCCCGGTCGCCGGTCCAGCGGGCGCCGAGGCCGGAGTGGTTGTCGCGCCCGCACACGAAGCAGGTGCGCGAGCTGGGCTGCCTCGTGCTCATGGCTCCTCCCCGGCGCCGCGCGCCCGGTCCCGCGGCTCCTGCTGCGTCATGCAGTGGAGCGTCCCCAGGCCCAGCACCAGATCGAGGGCGTGGACGCCCACCACCGGCCGGTCGCGGAACAGCTCCCCCAGGATGCCGAGCGCCTCCCGATCGGCCGGGTCGTTGAAGGTGGGGACCAGCACGGCGGCGTTGGCGACGTAGAAGTTGGCGTAGCTCGCCGGCAACCGCTGCCCGTCGAAGACCAGCGGCCGGGGCATGGGGAGGAAGACCACCTCCGGGCGCGAGCCGTCCTCGAGCCGCGCCGACTCGAGGCGCTCCCGGTTCTCCTCCAGAACGGCGTGGTTCGGATCGCGCGGATCGGGCTCCCGGCACAGCACCACCGTGCGCGGACCGGCGAAGCGGCACAGGTCGTCCACGTGGCCGTGGGTGTCGTCGCCGGCGATGCCGCGGTCGAGCCAGATGGCGTTGCCGGCGCCGAGCGCCTCGCGGAACACCGCCTGGTAGTCGGCGCGCGAGAAGCCGGGGTTGCGCACCTGGACGGCCGGGTCGAGGAGGCAC
This sequence comes from Anaeromyxobacteraceae bacterium, assembly GCA_035762305.1. Taxonomy (GTDB): domain Bacteria; phylum Myxococcota; class Myxococcia; order Myxococcales; family Anaeromyxobacteraceae; genus DASTPH01. The sequence goes on along the minus strand of DASTPH010000041.1, from coordinate 50,749 downwards.
TCCTCGGTGGCGAGCACGGTGCCGCGGCCGTTCACCTCGATGGCGCCGCCCTCCAGCACCACCTCCCGGCCGCGGTGGCGCACCGGCAGCAGCGGGAGGCCGAGCGACCGGGCGGCATAGGCCGGGATGCGGGCGTCGCGCCGCCAGTCGGGGTACTTGGCCCAGGCGTCGAAGCGAAAGCCGGCCACCGCGCGCCCGCCGCCGCGGCGGGAGAGGATCAGGGGACCCGAATCGCGCGTCCACACCCGGTCGGTGCGGAGGCGCCGCAGCTCCACCCGCTCTAGATTCGCCCCGGCCCGCGCCAGGTGGCTTCGAGCCCGCCGCGCCTCGACGGCGTCGCCGACCAGGATGCGCACCGTCTCCCCTCGGGCGAGCTTCTGAACCAGGTCGGCGTAGACCCAGGGGATGGGGCCGAAGCGGCCGGGCCAGTCGCGGACGTTGTGGGGCCAGGCGAGCCAGGTGGCCTGGTGCGGCTCCCACTCGGCGGCCATGGCATAGCCCCGGGCTGCCGGGGACGGACCGGCGGGGGCGGGTCCGGTGGCGGGCGGCGCCGGCTGGCCCCGGGGGCGGCGGGCGCGGCTCGTGGCGGGTGGCGCCATCAGTCGAGGAAGCGCTCGTCGAGGCCGCGGTAGGCGTCGACGCGCCGGTCGCGCAGGAAGGGCCAGTTGCGGCGGACCTCCTCGATGCGGCCCGGGTCCACCTCGCCGAGGAGGATCTCCTCCCGGTCGGTGGAGGCCTCGGCCAGCACCGCGCCGAAGGGGTCGCACAGGAAGGAGGTGCCCCAGAACTCGAGCCCGGCCTGGCCGGCGGCGCCCGGCTCGAAGCCCACCCGGTTCACCGCCGCCACGTAGACGCCGTTGGCGATGGCGTGGCCGCGCTGCACGATGCGCCAGGCGTCGCGCTGGGCCGCGCCGTGCTGGGCCTTCTCGTGGGGGTGCCAGCCGATGGCGGTGGGGTAGAAGAGCACCGAGGCCCCGCGCAGCGCGGTGAGGCGGGCGCCCTCAGGGTACCACTGGTCCCAGCAGATGAGGGCTCCGACGCGGCCGGCCCGCAGGTCGAAGGCCTGGAAGCCCAGATCGCCGGGGGCGAAGTAGTACTTCTCGTAGAAGGCGGGATCGTCGGGGATGTGCATCTTGCGGTACAGCCCCTTGAGCGAGCCGTCGGCGTCGAGAATGGCGGCGCTGTTGTGGTACAGGCCGGCGGCGCGCCGCTCGAAGACCGGCGCCACCACCGCCGCGCCGGTGCTGCGCGCCACCGCCGAGAGCCGTTCGGTGGTCGGGCCCGGCACCGGCTCGGCCAGATCGAAGAGGGCCGCCTCCTCCCGCTGGCAGAAGTAGCGAGAGCCGAACAGCTCCGGCAGGCACACCACCTCCGCGCCCAGGCGGGCCGCCTCCTCGATCCGGGCGGCGGCCTTGTCGAGGTTCTCCTCGGAGCTGGCCGACATCGACATCTGGACCAGGCCGACCTTGAAGGGGCGGGCGGCAGTCATGGGGCTCTCGGCTCCTCGCGTTCGGGCCGGCGGATTGTGCCAGAAGGGGGCGGCGGGGAGAATACTGCCGAGCCGCCCGGAACGGGCGGCGAGGCTTTCGGTGGGCCCGGGCATGCCCCGGGCGCCGGATCAGCTCCGGCCTGCGCGTCCGCCCCCTCCCGCGCAGGGGTGGACCTCCACGGTCACGTGGGCCAGGTCCGGGAACGCGTGCAGTCGCTCCTTGTAGGCCGAGGGCGGCATGGGCTCGCTCGCCACCACCGACACGATCGCGGCCAGGTGGCGCGGGCCGACGCGCCAGACGTGCAGGTCCGACACCCGGTCGTCGCGCCCGGCCTCGATGGCGCCGCGGATGGCATCGCGCCTGGCCCCGGCCACCTCCGAGTCGAGGAGGACGGCGCTCGTGTCCCGGAGCAGTCCCAGGGACCACCGGGCGATGACGAACGCGCCCGCGATGCCCATGACCGGGTCCATGAAGGTCCATCCGAGCGTCATCCCCGCGAGCAGCGCCGCGATGGCGAATACCGAGGTCAGCGCGTCGGCGAGGACGTGCAAGTAAGCTCCACGCAGGTTGTGGTCGCGGTGGTGGTGGGGGTGGCTGGCGGAGCGGTCCCCGCCGCCCTCGGCGACCCGGTTGCGCAACAGCCAGGCGCAGGTCAGGTTCACGGCCAGGCCGATGAGGGCCACCCCGATCGCCTGGTCGAAGCGGATGGCGACCGGCTTGGCCAGGCGCATGGCGCTCTCGGCGAGGACCAGGAGCGCCACCACCGCCAGACCGACGGCGCTGGCGAAGCCTCCCAGGGCGCCCACCTTCCCGGTCCCGAAGCTGTAGCGCGGGTCGGCGGCGTGCTTGCGCGCGTAGGCGTATGCGAAGACCGCCACGCCCAGGGCGGCGGCGTGTGTTCCCATGTGCCAGCCGTCGGCGAGGAGCGCCATCGACCCGAAGGCCGTCCCGGCGGCGATCTCCACCGCCATCATGGCGAGGGTGATGGCCACCACCAGACGCGTCCGCCGTTCCCCGCGCACGGGCCGGTCCGCCTCGAAGGTGTGGGCGTGCTGCCAGGGCGCGATGTCGTCCAGGTGCATGACGCTCCTCCACGGCGAGGGCCGCCGGCCGCGGCCGGGGGCCCCGAGGTCGGGGCGAGGATGGGCCCGCGACGGGAGCGGGCACGACGATCTTTAGGAGGCCGTCAACGCCCTGGCACGAGCGCGTGCAGGTGGTCCGGCGTGCCCCGCCCCTTGCCGGTGGCGTAGGAACGGCGCAGCGCCTCGGCGAGCCAGGCCTTGGCGCGCCGGACGGCCTCGAGCATGGGCGCGCCCAGGGCCAGCCGGGCGCAGATGGCGGCCGAGAGCGTGCAGCCGGTGCCGTGGACGTTCCTGGTCTCCACCCGCGGCGACAGGATCTCCTCCAGCCGCTCGCCGTCGAAGAACACGTCCACCGGGGCGCCGGGGAGGCCACCGCCCTTCACCAGCACCGCGCCCGGCCCCAGGGCCTTGAGGTCCCGGGCCGCCTGGCGCATGGCGGCGAGGTCCCCCACCGGCCGGCTCAGCAGCACCCCGGCCTCGCGGAGGTTGGGGGTGAGGAGCGCGGCCCGTGGCAGGAGGGTCCGGTACGCCTGCTCGGCGGCGGCGTCGACCAGTCGGTCGCCGCTCTTGGCGACCATGACCGGGTCCACCACCAGCGGCCCGAGCGGCAGCCGCCCGGCCGCCTCGGCGACTGCGCCCACGATCTCGGCCGTGGCCAGCATGCCGGTCTTGGTGGCCGCCACCGGCATGTCGGCGGCCACGGCCTCGATCTGCGCCAGCACCAGGCGCGGCGCGACAGGAGCCCAGTCCAGCACCCCTTGCGAGTTCTGGGCGGTGATGGCCGTGATCGCCGAGGTGCCGTGGACCCGGTGGGCCGCGAAGGTGCGCAGGTCGGCCTGGATCCCGGCTCCGCCGCCCGAGTCCGACCCGGCGATGGTGAGGGCGACCTGCATCCCCTGTCCATAGCAGAGGCGGCTGCGCCCGCCCAGCGAGTTCACGTGCTCAGGGTTGACGGGCGCCCGCTCCGCTGGCACTCATGGCCGGTGAGCCGACCCCTGGCCGAGCTGGTGGAGTTCGTGCGGGCCCGCACCGCGCCGGCGCCGGTGCCGCTCGTGCCGGAGCTCTCGCTGTACACGGCTTCGGAGCTGACGCCGCTGTGGCGCGCCACCTCGGCCGAGCTCCGGGGCTGGGACCCCTCGCCGTACTGGGCCTTCCCATGGGTGGGAGGGCAGGCCCTGGCGCGCTTCCTCCTCGACTACCCCGAGGTGGCTCGCGGGCGCAGCGTCTTCGACTTCGCCGCCGGGAGCGGCCTGGGCGCCATCGCCGCCATGAAGGCCGGCGCCAGCCGGGCGGAGGCGGGCGACCTGGATCCGGTGTGCCAGGCGGCGGTGTGGCTCAACGCCGGACTGAACGCCGTGCAGGTGGGTTTCCGGGCCGGCGACGCCATCGGCGACCCGCTCGACGGGTTCGACCTCGTCCTGGCCGGCGACGTGTTCTACGAGCGCCCCCTGGCCGAGAAGGCGCTGGCCTGGTTCCGGAGCCTGGCCGGACGGGGGGCGCGGGTCCTGGCGGGCGATCCCGGCCGGCTCTACTCGCCGCAGGCCGGGATGCGAGACCTCGCCAGCTACGACGTCCCCACCACCCGGGAGATCGAGTCGCGGCCGGTGATGCGCACCTGGGTGCTGGAGGTCGTCGGGCGCCAGGACGGTGAGGGGGTCTCGCCGTAGGCGGCACGCCCTTTCCCGATCTAGGAGCCCGCTGCCCCGGGCTGCCGTCCAACACCCAGCAGGCGCCGGTCACCCGACGGCGGCAACACCGTCCCGGCGCGGGCGGGAGCTCAGGCGGTACTCGTCCGGGACGTTCCCCGGCGGAGGGCTCCGCGGTAGAGGGGTGCATGGCCCGGCGAGGCGGCGAGCGCGGAGTGGCCCCGGTGCGCGGGGGCGTGGCGATCCGGGAGGCGCGGGCCTCGGACCTGCCGGCCCTGGCGCGGTTCGGCGCCGGGCTGGTGCGCCTGCACCACGCCATGGACCCGCGCCGCTTCTTCCTCGTGGAGCCACTCGAGGAGGGGTACACCTGGTGGCTGGGGAAGGAGCTCCAGAACCCGCGGGCCGTGATCCTGGCGGCCGAAACCCGCGGCCGGATCCTGGGCTACGCCTACGGGCGGCTCGAGCCGCGGGACTGGTCCGTGCTGCGCGACCGCTGCGGGGTAGGAATGGACCTGTTCGTGGAGCCCTCTGCGCGCGGCCGCGGTCTGGGCCGGCGCCTGGTGGAGGCGCTCTGCCTGCGCCTCGGGGCCATTGGCGCGCCGCGGGTGGTGATCCAGGTGGCCTGGCCCAACCGTGAGGCCCGGCGCCTCTTCGCGGCCATGGGGTTCCGCCCCACCATGGCCGAGATGGCGCGCGAGATCGATGCTCCACCCGGCCCGCGGAACGGGCCGGTGCGGCCGGGGGCGACCCGGCCGCGCCACCGCAGGTGATGGCAGGGCGGGCGACGGAGGAACCGATGCGGTTCACGGACAAGACGGTGCTGGTGGCGGGAGGGACCGGCGCGCTCGGGCGCGCGGTCTGTCTCGCCCTTCTGGCGGATGGCGCGCGGGTGATGGCCGTGAGCCGGCGCGCGGCGGAATTCGAAGGCCTCGCCGCCGCGGCCGGTCCGTCGCGAGATCGCCTGGCTTTCCTCGAGGCGGACGTCGCCGATCCGGCCGGCGCGGCGCGCGCCGTCGCAGGAGGGGCGGCGAGCGGAGCGCTCGCCGCAGTGGTGAACGCCGCAGGTGCCTGGGCCGGGGGGAGGGCGCTGGCCGAGGAGGACCCGGACGTGCTCGCGCGGATGCTGGCCGCGAACCTCGCTCCCAGCCACGCCCTCGCCAGGGCCGCCGTGCCGGCGCTCTCGCGCGCCGGCGGCGGCGCGATCGTCTCGGTGGCTTCGCTCGGGGCGGTGGGGCCGCAGCCCGGCCAGGCGTCCTACGGCGCCTCGAAGGCGGCGGCGCTGTCCCTGCTCCTCTCGCTCGCCGAGGAGGTGCGCTCGCTGCGGATCCGCGTGAACGTCGTCTTGCCCGGGACGATGGACACCGAAGCGAACCGGCGCGCCATGCCCGGGGCCGATCGCTCGGCGTGGGTCAGGACCGAGGACGTGGCGCGCGTGATCGCGTTCCTCTGCTCCGACGAGGCGAAGGCGATCTCCGGCGCGGCCATCCCGGTGCGCGGCGGTACCTGACGGTGTTGTAAGCTCGGCCCGATGTCGCGCTTCGTCCGCACCGAGACCTTCCCGGTTCACACCTACGAGGTGGACGCCTTCGGCCTCCTCTCCCCTGCGGCGCTGGCGGGTTACCTGCAGGAGGTGGCCGGCAACCACGCTGCCGAGCTGGGATGCGGCCTCGCCGACATGCGCGCCAAAGGGGTGGGCTGGGTGCTCTCCCGCCAGCGGCTGGAGATCGCCACGCCCATCCCGTCCGGCGAGGTGTTGGCGGTGGAGACCTGGCCCTCCGGAGTGGAGCGGATCATGGCGGTGCGCGACTTCCTGGTCCGGCGGCGCGACGGGGCGGTGGTGGCCAGGGCGCTCACCCACTGGCTGGTGATGGATCTCGAGTCCCGCCGTCCGGTGCGGCCGGACCGGGTGCTCGACGAGCGCTACCGCTCCACGGCCGAGCATGTCTTCGAGGACGCCTCGGCGCCGGCCCCCGAGCTGGAGCGGGCCGACGTGGAGCGTCCCATCGGCGTGCGCTACCAGGACATCGATCAGATCCAGCACGTCACCAACTCGAGCTACCTGGCCTGGGCGATCGAGGCGGTGCCGGAGGAGACCTGGCGGGCCTGCCGCCTCACCGCGGCCGAGACCTCGTTCCTGGCCGAGTGCCGCTACGGGGGCCGGGTGGTCTCGCGCCTGCAGCGCCTCTCCGACCGCGAGTTCGCGCACTCGATCGCCCGTGAAGAGGACGCCAAGGTGCTGGCCCGCCTCAGGACGGCCTGGGCGCCGCGGGAAGCGGCATCCTGACCGCGGGGCCTCGCCTTCCACGGCGCGGATGCCGTCGTACGCGGTGGAGGACTCCTCGGGGAATCAAGTCCTCCGAGGAGAGGCCTCCCGGTCGCGCTCGTCTTACGGCCCCGATCCTGGGATCCGAAAGCACACCCATATCTGGTTGGGGTGGCACCGCCGAGGGGTGGCCGCGACGGGAGGAACCCAAATTCCCCTTGTTCTCGGATCGCTATCTGGTGGCAGGCTGCTTGCTCTGGGAGCTGGGTTCACGGGGCGGGCTCTGCCCCGAGGGAGGGACCATGACCTGGACGCTGTCGCGACGCGACCTTCTCAAGGCCGGCTTCACCAGCGCCGTGGTGGGAGCCGCCGGGCTCCCGGTGCTCTCCGAGGCCGAGGAGAAGGCACAGCAGGGCTGGCAATGGGACAAGAGCGTGTGCCGATTCTGCGGCACCGGGTGCGGCATCCTGGTGGCCACCCAGCAAGGCCGGGTGGTGGGCGTGCGCGGCGACCCGGCGAGCCCGGTAAACCGGGGCCTCCTCTGCTCCAAGGGCTACGCCCTGCCGCAGATCCAGTACGGAGCCGACCGCCTCACCCGCCCGCTGCTCCGCAAGAAGGGGGGCCGGTTCGACAAGCAGGGCGACTTCGAGCCGGTCTCCTGGACCGAGGCCTTCGACGTGATGGAGCGGGAGTTCAAGCGCCACTACCGGGCGCTGGGGCCGACCGCGGTCGGAATCATGGGCTCCGGGCAGTACACCATCCAGGAAGGCTACGCGGCCGTGAAGCTCCTCAAGGCCGGGTGGCGCTCCAACAACCTCGACCCCAACGCCCGCCACTGCATGGCCTCGGCGGTGGCGGCCTTCATGCAGACCTTCGGCATCGACGAGCCGGCGGGCTGCTACGACGACATCGAGCTCACCGACCTGGTGGTGATGTGGGGCTCCAACATGGCCGAGATGCACCCCATGCTCTGGGCCCGCATCGTGGACAAGCGCCTGCGCTCGCCGGACTACCGGGTGGTGAACATCTCCACCTTCGGAAACCGCTCCAGCGAGGCGGCCGACCTCGAGATCCTCATCAAGCCCAGCTCCGACCTGGCGCTGTGGAACTACCTGGCCCGCGAGATCGTCCGGCGCGGCGCGGTGGACGAGGAGTTCGTCCGGGCCCACTGCGTCTTTGCCGCCGGGCCGGCCGACATCGGCTACGGGATGCGCGACTCCGACGCCCGCGCCTTCGCCGCCGAGAAGGACACCCAGCTCCGCGAGCGGGTGGTAGTGCTGACCCGCGAGGAGGCGGTGGGCCGCCGCCTCGACCCGTCGCAGCGCCACGAGCGCAAGCAGGCGGACGCCGCCGGCGCCGGCCGCCACTGGCTCATCTCCTTCGAGGACTTCAAGAAGGCGCTCGAGCCCTACACCCTCGACTTCACGGCCGAGCTGTGCCGCGGGGACCGGGACGAGCCGCTCGAGGGCTTCAAGAAGAAGCTCTCCCAGCTCGCCGACTGGTACGCCGACCGCAAGCGCAAGGCGGTGTCCTTCTGGACCATGGGCTTCAACCAGCACGTGCGCGGCACCTGGGTGAACGAGCAGGCCTACATGCTTCACCTGCTCACCGGGAAGCAGGCCCGGCCCGGCGCCGGGGCCTTCTCCCTCACCGGCCAGCCTTCGGCCTGCGGTACCGCCCGCGAGGTCGGCACCTTCGCGCACCGGCTGCCGGCCGACATGGTGGTGGACAACGCCGAGCACCGGGCCCACTCCGAGCACCTGTGGAATCTCCCGGGGAAGACCCTGAACCCCAAGGTGGGCTCCCACATCACCCAGATGATGCGCGACCTGGAGGACGGCAAGCTGCGCTGGCTCTGGGTGCAGGTGACGAACCCCTTCCAGTCCACCGCCAACGCCAACCACTGGATCGCCGCGGCGCGGAAGATGGACAGCTTCATCGTGGTCTCCGACGTCTACCCGACCCTGTCCTCGAAGGTGGCCGACCTCATCCTCCCCTCGGCCATGATCTTCGAGAAGTGGGGCGCCTACGGGAACTCTGAGCGGCGCACCCAGACCTGGCGCCAGGTGGTGAACCCGCCGGGCGAGGCCCGCAGCGACGTGTGGCAGATGATGGAGTTCTCGAAGCGCTTCGCCCTGGCCGAGGTCTGGGGACGCCAGCCGGTGCCCGGCCTCAAGGCGGAGGGATTCGAGGACGGCCAGCTCCCGGACGTGCTGGCCGAGGCGGAGTCCAAGGGGTACGGGCGCGGCGACACGCTCCACGACGTCCTCTTCGCCACCCCGGAGAACCGCAAGGTCAAGTGGCCGGATCCGGTGGCCCGGGGCGCGCGCAACGGCACGGTGGAGGCGGCCGGCGTCGAATGGTTCGTGGAGAAGGCCCTCTTCGAGGACTACGCCCGCTTCGGCCGCGGCCACGGACACGACCTGGCGCCGTTCGACGTCTACTACCGCGACGACGTCCGCGGCCTGCGCTGGCCGGTGGTGGACGGCAAGGAGACCCCCTGGCGCTTCAACGACGCCTACGACCCCTACGCCCGCAAGGGGTCGGGCTTCGACTTCTACGGAAAGGCGATGAAGGCCATCCCTACCGGCGACCTGGACGGGGTGATCGACAAGGCGCCCAAGCCGGTCCCGGGCAAGGCCAAGATCTTCTTCCGGCCCTACGCCGCCCCGGCTGAGAGCCCGGACCAGGCCTTCGACCTGTGGCTCTCCACCGGGCGGGTGCTGGAGCACTGGCACTCGGGGACCATGACCCGGCGGGTCCCGGAGCTGAACGCGGCGGTGCCGCAGGCGGTGATGTTCATGCACCCCAAGGACGCCGAGGCGCGGAAGCTCCGCACCGGCGACCTGGCCTGGGTCGAGTCGCGGCGCGGCAAGATCCTGGTGCGCGCCGAGCTCGGCGGGCGCAACCGCATGCCGCGGGGCATGGTCTTCGTCCCCTGGTTCGACGAGGGCGTCTTCATCAACAAGGTGACGCTCGACGCCACCTGCCCCATCTCCAAGGAGACCGATTTCAAGAAGTGCGCCGTCAAGGTCTACCGGGCCGAGGCCCTGGCCAAGGGGGTGACGCCGTGAGAACCGCCATCGCCGCGCTCTGCGCCGCCGCCCTGGGCTGCGCCGCCTCCCGCCCCCCCGCGCCCACCGCCGCCCCGGCGGGTCCGGTGCCGGACACCGCCCTGGGCCTCGCCAAGGGGAGCGTCTTCGACGTCCCGGCCCCGCCGCCCTGGAAACCCTTCGACGCGGCGCCGGGCGCCGCCCCGCTGGCGGCGCGCCCCTGGCCGGGAGCCCCGCCGGTGGTGCCGCACGAGATCGCCGCCTTCCTCCCCATCACCCCCGCCAGCAACTCCTGCGTGGACTGCCATGCGGTGGCGAAGAAGGAGCCGGGGCAGGCGACGCCCATCCCCCCGAGCCACTACGTGGACCTGCGCAACGCGCCCGACACGACGCAGGAGAGGGTGACCGGCGCGCGCTGGGTGTGCACCGCCTGCCACGCCGAGCGCACCGAGGCGAAGCCCCTGGTGCAGAGCGCCTTCGTGCCCTGAGGGCTCGAGCCGCCCGGAACGGGCGGCGAGGCTTTTGGGGAACCCCCGGGCTCGTAGGGTTCTCCGGCCGAGTTGGACGCGGAGTGCACACCGGCTGCAGAAGCAGCCTCGCCTCGCCACCCTTCGGGTGGCTCGGCAGTTCATCAGCCGAGGATCCCGGCGCGCCGGTATCCCTCGAGCTTGCGCCAGAGGGTGTTCCGCGCGATTCCCAGGACGTTACGCCGGGCCCTGATCATCGGCCGCACCACAAGAGGGTCGTTGGAATCCGAAGAGGCGTACCGGCGTTTTTTGGAAGCACCCGCGCGACGCGCCGCGACGGCGAGCGCACCTGTGATCAGGCTTCCCACCTCTCCCTTCAAGGCGCCCCTTTGAATATTCTCGGGTTCAACTAGTCTGCGATTCATGAGAACACAATTCATGAGAACACGTCGATCATTGGCAGGCGCCGCGCTCGCGTTCGCGGCCTACGCTTCCACAGCGGCGGCGCAGTACGATGCGCCGCCGCCCGAGGCCTACGCGCCGCCGCCGCAGGCGACCTACGTCCCGCCGCCGGAGCCGGAGTACGCGCCGCCCGAGCCGGGCGGCATCTACGTGAACATCGACCTGGTCCCCCCGGCCGACTCCGCGCCAGGCGTCGAGGTCTTCTACGATGCGCTCGCGCCGTACGGCCGCTGGAAGCGAGACCCGGTCTACGGGCGGGTGTGGATCCCGTCGAGCCCGAGCTACCAGCCGTACCACGACGGCTACTGGCTCATCACCGACTACGGCTTCACCTGGATCTCCTACGAGCCCTTCGGCTGGGCGGTCTGCCACTACGGCCGCTGGATCTGGAGGGGACGCTGGGTGTGGGTCCCGAATACGGTCTGGGGCCCGGCCTGGGTGCAGTGGCGTGAGGCGGATGGCTACGTCGGCTGGGCGCCGCTGCCGCCAGCCGGAGTGACGGTGGTGGTCCCGGAGAAGCGCTGGCGTTTCGTGCCCGCGCCCTACGTCACCCGCCCGGACGTGGTCAAGGTGTACGTGAACCCGCGCACCGTGTATCGGTCCTCGCGACCGCTGGTGCGCTACACGCGGACTCCGCGGGGCGAGGTGTTCGTGGCCGGACCCGACCCGGTCTACCTGCGCACCCGCTACAACACGTACGTCGCCTCGACGGCGCTGCCGCCGCGCCTCTCCGGCCGCTACCACGAGGACGCGTGGCGCGACCGGAGGCTGCGCGAGCAACGGCTGCGCGAGGAGGAGGCGGTGTGGCGCCGCCAGCGCGACGACCAGTTGCGCTACCAGGCGGAGCAGCGCCGCCTCCAGGACGAGCAACGGCGCTTCGAGGACCAGCAGCGGCGGTTCGAGGAGCAGCAGCGCCGGGCGCGCAACGAGGCCGAGCGCCGCCGCCTGGCGGACGAGCAGCGGCGCATGGAAGAGCAGCAGCGCCAGCTCCAGGAACGGCAGCGCGCGCAGGAGGAGCAGCAGAGGCGCTTCGCCGAGGAGCAGCGCCGGCTGCAGGAGCAGCAGCGCCGGCAGGTGGAGGAGCAGCGCCGTCACGCCGAGGAGCAGCGCCGCGTCGAGGACCGCCAGCGTCAGCAGCAACAGCAGCAGGAGCAGCAGCGCCGGGTCGAGGAGCAGCAGCGCCGGGTCGAGGAGCAGCGCCGTCAGGCCGAGGAGCACCAGCGCCGTCAGGCCGAGGAGCAGCAGCGCCGGCAGGCCGAGGAGCAGCAGCGGCGTCAGGCCGAGGAGCAGCGTCGCATCCAGGACCAGCAGCGCCAGCAGCAGGCGCAGCAGGAGCAGCAGCGGCGCCAGGCCGAGGAGCAGCAGCGCCGTCAGGCCGAGGAGCAGCGTCGCGTCCAGGACCAGCAGCGGCAGCAGCAAGCGCAGCAGGAGCAGCAGCGCCGGCAGGTCGAGGAGCAGCAGCGCAGGTTCGAGGAGCAGCGCCGTCAGGCCGAGGAACACCAGCGGCGCCAGGCCGAGGAGCAGCGCCAGCAGCAGGCGCAGCAGCGGCAGCAGCAGGCGCAGCAGGAGCAGCAGCGGCAGCAGCAGGCGCAGCAGGAGCAGCGCCAGCAACAGGCTCAGCAACGGCAGCAGGTGCAGCAGCAGCCACCGCAGCAGCAGCAGCGCCAGGCCCAGGCCGAGGGGCAGCGTGGGTCGCAGCCCGCGTCGACTCGCGGCGCACCGCCGCCCCCCAAGCAACAGGAGCAGGCGAAGGACAAGAAAGACAAGGAGAACGGAAAGGACCGGAAGCAGCCGGGCGACGAGAGCCATCGCTGACGCGCCTCGTCCGGTCCCCGTAGGGAACGGGCTCCCCGGCCGGGCATTGGCCCGGCGAAGTCGGGTCTGCCAGGATGCCGGCCATGAGCCTGAGCCCGCTCGCCGGCAAGCCCGCCCCGCCTGGGATGCTCGTCAACGTCCCCCGCCTCGTCACCGCCTACTACGTCGAGCGCCCCGACCCGGCCCTGCCGTCCGAGCGGGTGGCCTTCGGCACCTCGGGCCACCGCGGCTCGTCGCTCACGCGCTCCTTCAACGAGTGGCACATCCTGGCCGCCACCGAGGCCATCTGGCGGTACCGCCAGGCCCAAGGAATCGACGGCCCGCTCTTCCTGGGGATGGACACCCACGCGCTCTCCGAGCCGGCCTTCGCCAGCGCCCTGGAGGTGCTGGGGGCCCATGGGGTGGAGGTGCGCATCGACTCGGCGCGTGGGTACACGCCTACGCCCGCCGTCTCCCACGCCATCCTGGCGTGGAACCGCGGACGGGAGCGGGGCCTGGCCGACGGCATCGTGGTCACCCCCTCCCACAACCCCCCCGAGGACGGCGGCTTCAAGTACAACCCTCCCTCGGGCGGTCCGGCCGACGCCGAGCAGACCCGCGCCATCCAGCAGGTGGCCAACGACCTCCTGGCGCAGGGGCTCTCCGGCGTGCCGCGCATCCCCTTTGCCCGGGCGCTGGCGGCGCCATCCACGCGGCGTCACGACTACCTGGCGGCCTACGCGGCCGACCTGCCGGCGGTGCTCGACGTGGAGGCGATCCGCGCCGCCCGGCTGCGCCTGGGCGTCGACCCCATGGGCGGGGCAGCGGTCGGGTACTGGGGGGCGGTGGCCGAGCGCCATGGGCTCGACCTCGCGGTGGTGAACCCGGCGGTGGACCCGACCTTCCGCTTCATGCCGCTCGACTGGGACGGGAAGATCCGCATGGACTGCTCCTCGCCCCACGCCATGGCCGGCCTCATCGCCATGAAGGATCGCTTCGACGTGGCCTTCGGCAACGACGCCGACGTGGACCGGCACGGCATCGTCACCCGGAGCGCCGGGCTCATGAACCCCAACCACTACCTGGCGGCGGCGGTGGCCTACCTCTTCCGCCGGCGCGAAGGCTGGCGCCGGGACGCGGCGGTGGGGAAGACGGCCGTCTCCTCGAGCCTCATCGACCGGGTGGCGCGCAAGCTCGGCCGGCGCCTGGTCGAGGTGCCGGTGGGGTTCAAGTGGTTCGTCCCCGGCCTGCTCGACGGCTCCCTGGGGTTCGGGGGCGAGGAGAGCGCCGGGGCCTCCTTCCTCCGGCGCGACGGCACGGTCTGGACCACCGACAAGGACGGGCTCCTGCTGGGGCTCCTGGCGGCGGAGATGACCGCCTGGCACGGGCGCGACCCGGGCCAGCTCTACCGGGACCTGGTCGAGGAGCTGGGCGAGCCGGTCTACGAGCGGGTGGACGCTCCGGCCACGCCCGAGGAGAAGGCGGCGCTCTCGGCGCTCTCGCCCTCGCAGGTCGAGGCGCGCGAGCTCGCCGGCGACCCCATCCGCGAGATCCTCACCGCCGCTCCCGGCAACGGCGCCCCGCTGGGCGGTCTCAAAATTTCGACCGAGGCCGGCTGGTTCGCGGCCCGTCCCTCGGGCACCGAGAACGTCTACAAGATCTACGCCGAGAGCTTCCGCGGCCGCGATCACTTGAAGACGATCCAGGAGGAGGCCCGGTCGCTGGTGGCTCGAGTCCTGGCGACGGCGAAGGGAAGGAAGAGCTGACTCCCACGCCGCGGGCGGGCGATTCGGGTACGTGGCTCGCAGGGCGCCGCGACCCGGGTGGCGTCAGCCTGGCCGGAGCAGCGGCCATCGGGCCAGGTCCTCCCGGGTCCACAGGGCCACGCCGGCCTGCGAGCCGACGGTCTCCAGCGCCACCACCGCGTCGGCGTCGTCGAAGGCGACGCGGCCTGGCCGGCCCCCCGCCTGGAGCGCCTCCAGGATGGCGTCGGCCAGGGCCTTCTCCGCCTCCTGTGCATGGAGCGCGCCCCGGAACCCGCGCCGGCGAAGGCGTACGTGGAACGACCGCCCGGCCAGCGACGGCGCCAGCGCCAGCACCGCCTCCCGGGCGCGGTCGAGGAACTCGCCCGCCGTCTGGAAGGTGAAGGTGCGGTCGGCCGGCGCCACCCGAGCCAGAAAGGCCACCGACGCCGGGTCGGCGCCGGCCTGCTCGGCGAGGTGCGAGAGCAGGCCCCGGGGATCCGGCACCCGCGCCAGGAGCACGTTGTAGAAGCGGGTCTCGGCCACCTCCCCCAGCCCGGCCAGGAGGCGCCGGGCGCGGGCGAAGCCGCCCTCGCGCGCCGTGGCCAGGACGTTCCAGTCGCGCACGGTCCCTCCGCTTCACTGAATACCGCATGGGCAGGCGGCCGGCGCGGCCGCCGCGGGCCGGCACCCCACCGGGCCGGCGCCCGCCAAAACCCGCCACCTCGCCGCGTCAGGCCGTACACTGGAGGGCAATGGCGCGCCCCCATCACGTGGTGCTGGTGCCCGGCTTCTTCGGGTTCGCCAACCTGGGCGACTTCACCTACTTCGGCCACGTGCGCGACCTCTTCGTCGAGGCCGGGCCGGGCCTGGGCCTGCAAGGCGAGGTGCGCGCGGTCCGCACCGAGCCGACGGCGTCCCTGCCCCGGCGGGCGGCGCACCTCGCCGAGACCCTCTCGGCGCTGCTCGACGACTCGCCCGGCGACGTCACCGTGGTGGGCCACTCCAGCGGCGGCCTGGACGCCCGCCTGGCGCTCACGCCGGGAGCCCAGCTCCCGACCTCGGCCGACCCCGAGCGCTGCGCCCGCGCCGTGCGGGCGGTGGTGACCGTGAGCACGCCCCACTTCGGGACGCCCCTGGCGCAGCTCTTCACCAGCCTCCTCGGGCAGCAGGCGCTGCGGGTGCTGTCGCTCGCCACCGTGCACGCGCTGCGCAGCGGTCGGCTGCCGCTCTCGGCGGTGCTGCAGCTGGTGCGCCTGCTGCGGCACCCTTCGAGGCCGGCCTCGGGGGTCCTCGATCAGGTTTACAAGCAGCTCCTGGCCGACTTCTCGGCGGAGCGTCGGAACGCGGTGGAGTCGTTCTTCACCGACGTGCGCAGCGACCAGGGGCTGGTGGGGCAGATCACGCCCTCGGGCATGGAGGTGTTCAACGCCTCCACCCAGGACCGGCCCGGAGTGCGCTACGGCTGCGTGGTCTCGTGCGCCCGCCCGCCGGGGATACGCTCGCTGGTCAAGGCCGGCCTCGATCCCTACGCCCAGGCGACCCACGCCCTCTACGTGGCGCTCTACCGCTTCGCCTCCGGCGGCCCCCGCCGGTGGCTCCCTCCCCTGACCGCCGCGCAAGCGGCGGTGCTTCGGCGCACCTACGGCCGCATCCCCGACGGCAAGGCCAACGACGGGATCGTGCCCACGCTGAGGCAGGTCCGCGGGGAGGTGCTGGACGCGGTCTGGGGCGACCACCACGACGTCCTGGGCCACTTCCACGGGCCGACGCACGTCCCACCGCATCTCGACTGGGTGGCGTCCGGGACCGGCTTCGACCGGCGCCGCTTCGTCCAGCTCTGGCGCCGCGTGGCCGCCTGGGCGGCGGGTTAGCATGAGCGAGGACAGGGCGAGCGGGCGGGCGCTTCTCCTCGGGGTGGTTCTGCTCGCGGCGCTGGGCGCGGCGGTGGCGCTTGGCCTGCGCCCGACCGCACCGCGCTCCGAGGCGCCGCCGCGAGAGTTCTCGGCGGTCCGCGCCGAACGCATCCTCCGGGAGCTCCTGGGCGACGGGGCGCCCCACCCGGTGGGCTCGGCCGCGGGCGCGCGGGTGCGGGAGCGAGTATTGGCCGAGCTGCGCCGCCTAGGCCTCGAGCCCGAGGTCCAGGAGACCTTCGCCTGTGGCATCTACTGGACGTGCGGCGAGGTGCGGAACGTGCTGGCGCGCCTCGCCGGGCGCGAGCCCGGCCCGGCGGTGCTGCTCGTCGCGCACCACGACTCGGTTCCGGCCGGTCCGGGCGCGAGCGACGACGGGGCAGGGGTGGCGGCCCTGCTGGAGGTGGCGCGGGCCCTCGGTGCCGACCCGCCCCGGCGGCCGGTGATCCTGCTGGTGGACGACGCCGAGGAAGCCGGGCTCGTCGGGGCGGCCGCCTTCGCCGGCGCCCATCCCTGGATGCGGGAGGTCGGGGCGGTGGTGAACCTCGAGGCGCGCGGCACCTCCGGACCGAGCCTGCTCTTCCAGACCAGCGGCGACGACCTGTGGCTGGCTCGCCTGGCGGGACGCGCCCTGCCGCACCCGGTCATGAGCTCGCTGTTCGCCGAGGTCTACCGGCGCCTCCCCAACGACACCGACCTGTCGGTCTTCCAGCCGCGGGGCCTCCCCGGGCTCGACTTCGCCTTCATCGGTGACGCCGGCCGCCAGCACACGCCCCTCGACGACCTCCACCACCTCGACCGCTCGAGCCTCCAGCACCAGGGCGAGAACGCGCTGGCGGCGGTGCGGGCCCTGGCCCACTCGAGCTTGGAGTCGCCGCCGCCCGGCCGTGGGGTGTTCTTCGACGTCCTGGGGCGGTGGGTGATCGCCTGGCCGCGCGCCTGGTCGCCGTGGCTCCTGGCGCTGGGCGCGGCGCTCCTCGCCGCCGGTGCGCTCGGGGTCCGGCAGCGGCCCCGGTGGCGAGACCTGGGCCTCGGCCTGATCGCCTTCGCGGCGGCGCCGCTCCTGGCCCTCGCCCTCTCGCTCGGGACCTGGCTCGCCCTGCGGTGGGCGGGCGCCCTGCCGAGGCCGTTCCTGGCCCACCCCGCGCCCGCCGTGGCCGTGGCCTGGGCGGCAGGGCTCGCCGGGACGTCGCTCGCCGCGGCGGTGGCAGGACCGCGGGTCGGCCCGGCGGGGCTCCGGGCCGGGGCCGGTCTGGGCTGGCTCGCCGCCGCCGCCGCGGTCGTCGCAGCGGCGCCCGGGGCGTGCCACCTGCTCCTGGTGCCGGCCCTGGCAGCGAGCCTCGCCGCCGCCGCACGCACCCTGGCCGGTGAAGCGTCCGCCGCCGCAGCGGACCTCGCGACCGCGCTCGCCGCCGGGCTGGTCATGCTTCCTGTGGCCATCCTCCTTCCCGATGCCCTCGGGCACGCCGCCGCGCCGGCGGTGGCATCCCTGGTGGCGTTTGCCACCTGGCCGCTGGCGCCGCTCGCCGCCAGGCTCGGGCTCCGCTCCCGCCGCGCGCTCGCCGCCGCGCCGCTCTCGGTGGGGCTTGCCGCCGCCGCCGCCGCGGCCATCGCCCCGCACGCCACCGCCGACCAGCCCGAGCACGTCCTGCTCGCCCACCACCAGGACGCCGACGCGCCAGGGGCGCGGGTCCTGGCGTGGGCGGAGTCGGGCCGCCTCCCCGAGGCCATGCGTGGCGCGGCGCCGTTCGGGGCGCTCGAGGGGCGCCCCCTGCCGTGGGCCTCGCTGCGGCCGTCGTTTCCGGCCCTGGTGGCTCGGGAGTCCCTGGCCGCGCCGGAGCTTCACGTGACGTCGCGCTCCGTGGCGGGGACCCGACGCCGCGTCGCCGCCAGGCTGGTCTCGCGGCGCGGGGCCGCCGACGTCTCCCTCTTCCTCCCGCCCGAGGTGGAGGTGGTGTCGGCGGCGGTGAACGGCGCACCGCTGCCCCGGCCCGAGGCGCGCCTCTACCGTAGGTTTGGGGGGTACTTGCCGGTGCGCTGCCTCACCACGCCGGCGGCCGGCGTGGAGCTGGAGCTGGTCCTTTTGGGCCCCGATCCGGTCGAGGCCTTCGTGGCCGACCAGACGCCGGGCCTGCCGGCCGAGGGAGCCCGCATCGCCGCAGCGCGGCCGCCCGAGGCGGCGCCCTTCCAGGAAGGGGACTCGACGCTGGTGACGCGGCGGCTGCGCCTGTAGCCCCTTCGGAGGCCTTGCCTTTCCGGCGGGGCGGGAGCGGGATAGACACCCGATGTCTCCCGGCGGGGCAAGCCCCCGCCGTTAAGGAAGCTCCCACCCGGAGGCCTGCATGCCAGACCGAGTGCGCCGAGTCCCTTACTGGTACTTCGAGGTCCCCGACCAGCCCGGCGAGGGCGCCAAGCTGTTCGAGAAGCTACGCGACCAGAAGGTGAACCTGCTCCACTTCACCGCCTTCCCGCTGGGAGGCGGCAAGTCCCAGGTGGACGTGGTCCCCGAGGACCAGACCGCCTTCACCGAGGCGGTGAAGCGGGCCGGGTTGCGGCCTTTGGGGCCCAAAGAGGCCTTCCTGATCCAAGGGGGCGACCGGCCGGGCGCGGCGGGAGAGCTATTGCGCAAGCTGGCCGGCGCCAAGGTGAACGTGGTGGCTGCCAACGCCTCGGCGGCGCAGGGGGGCGTGTTCGGCATGATCGTCTGGGTGGCGCCGGGAGACCTGGCGGCGGCGGCGCGGGCGCTGGGGGCTTGAGCTGCACGTCCTCGTGGCGGGATGCGGGTGGCTCGGCGCGGCCGTGGCCCGGGCCTGCCTGGGCCGGGGCGATCGCGTCACGGCCGTGCGCCGGGACCCGAGCCGGGCGGAGGCCCTGCGGGCGCTGGGCGCCGAGCCGCTCGCCCTGGACCTCGCCGAGCCCGGCTCCGCCGAACGGCTGCCGCCCGGGATCGAGGCGATGGTCGCCTGCCAGGCGGCCGGCGCCGAAGGCGTGGAGCTCTACCGCCGCGCCTATCTCGAGGCCAATCGGACCCTGGTGGCGGCGGCCCGGCGGGCCGGTGCCCGGGCCTTCGTCTACACCAGCTCGACGGGGGTCTTCGGCCAGCGGGACGGCGGCGACGTGGACGAGGCGACCGCCCCGGCCCCCGCCGGAGCAGCGGCCGAGGTGCTCCTCGAGGCCGAGCGGCTGGTCCTGGCCGCATCGGCGTCGAGACTCCGCGCCTGCGTGGTCAGGCTCTCGGGCCTGTACGGGCCCGGCCGCGCCGGGATCCTCGACCGGGTTCGGCGCGGGGCCCTGGCGCTCGGACCGGGGGACGAGGCCTGGATGAACTTCTGCCACCTCGACGACGCGGTGTCGGCGGTGCTGGCGGCGCTCGGGCGCGGGAGGCCGGGCGGCGTCTACCACGCCACCGACGCCGCGCCGGCCCGGCGCCGGGAGGTGGTGGAGTGGATCGCGGCCCGGCTGGGCATCCCGCCGCCGCGCAGCCAGGGGGCGGCCGGGGCGCCCGGCGGAGCGAACCGCCGCGTGCTGGGCGACCGCACCCGGGCCGAGCTGGGCCTGGCGCTCTCCTACCCGTCGTTCCGCGAGGGGTTGGCGACGCTGGCCGGCGGGTGAGCCCGGCCGGGGCGGCCGTCCTCGGCTGAGTCCGCGGTTCCTGGCGCGGGCTCGGCCGCGGGGGCCGGCGCCGGGCCGTCCTGGGCGGCAGGCTCGGGCTCCGCTGCCTGGGGGAACTCCGCCGTGACGGCGGGCTCGGCGGCGGAAGCCGACCAGGCTGGGATGGCAAGGCCGGGCTCCGGGGTGCCCCCGCCCGCAGCGGCGGCGGCCTCGGCGACATCGGCGCTCGGCAATACCACCGAGAAGGTGGTTCCTTCTCCTGGATGGCTGTCGACGAGGATCTCTCCCCGGTGCAGGCGCACCATGCGCAGGCTGACCGAGAGGCCGAGCCCGGTCCCCCGGCCCGCCGGCTTGGTGGTGAAGAAGGGGCGGAAAAGCTTGTCGCGATGCTCGGGCGGGATCCCGGGACCGGTGTCGCGAACCGAGATGATCACCCGATCTCCTTCGGCGCGGACGGACAGCCCGAGCATCATCTCCGGCCGGCCCTCCATGGCCTGGCAGGCGTTCATCACCAGGTTCACCAGCACCTGCTCGAGCTGGTTGGCGTTGCCCAGGATCGCCGGCAGGCCGTCGGGGAGCGAGGTCTCCAGCTGGATCTGCTTGAGGAGGAGCTGGTGGCGAATGAGCTTGAGGGTGTTGCGGGCGACCGCGGCCGGATCGAGCCTGGCCTGCACCGGCCTGTCCAGCCGGGCGTAGGCCAGCAGGGTCTGCAGCATGTCGTTGGAGCGCCAGGCGTGGTCCTCGATCTGCTTGAAGAGATCTCGTGCCTGCCCCATGGCTTCCGCCTCCCGCCCGAGCTGCGCGTAGCCGACGATGGCGGTCATGGGGTTCTTCACCTCGTGGACCACGCTGGCGGCCATCTCCCCCACCGCCGAGAGCTTCTCCGCCTGCCCGAGCTGGGTGTGGGCCTCGGTGAGGCGCGCCTCCCGGTCGGACAGCTCTCCACCCATGCGGTTGAAGGCGTCGGCCAGGCGCGCGATCTCGTTTCGCCCCTCGACCGGGATGCGTACCCCGAAGTCGCCGGCGGCCACCGCGCGGGTGGCCTCCTCGAGGCGCCCGAGCGAGGCCGTCAGCCTCCGTCCCAGGTACAGGCTCGCCAGGACCGACACCAGGAGGATGGCCACGCCAAAGAGGATGGAGCGCCTGGCCAGGGTCCGGGTGGCGCGCAACGCTTCGGCGCGAGGCACCTCGGCCACCACCGCCAGCCGCCCCAGGCCCACCCGGGAGAAGGCCCCGACGACCGGGCCGTCCGGGCCCTCGAACTCCCGGACGGCGCGGGCCACGGTCCCCTGGACCGCGTCGCGGACGATCCCCGAGTCGGGGCGGGCGCGGGACACCACCCGCGCCGGGTCGGGGTGCACCACCACCACGCCTCGGCCGTCCACCAGGTAAACCTCCCAGGCGGAGGAGCGGGCGAAGATGCGGAGGAGGCGGTCGGGCTTCAAGAGGGCCACCACCACCCCGCGGCCTCCCTCGGGCGCGGCGGCGAGCGACAGGAGCGCCACGTCCGGGGGGAGGCTGGCGTTCTGGAGCAGGGCCCCCTCGGCCGCCACCGCCTCGAAGGGGATCGGCGTGGAACGGCGGGCCTCCTCCAGATCGGCCTGGGAGAGGTTCACCCCCGCCAGCCGCGCCGGATCTGTGCGGTGGAACACCCGCTGGAAGGCCCCCTTGCGCTGCTCCCAGATCTCGAGCGACAGCAGGTCCGGGTCCGAAGCCAGGAGCGGGGCGGCGGCCCGTCCCGCATCGCCCGAGGCAGCAGCGAGGGCGAAGTAGCCGAGCTTGTCCACCCGGCTCCCCAGGCTCTCGCGAAGCTCCTCGGACACGGTCGTGGTCAGCGAGGACTCGAGGTCGTAGACGTAGGCGAGCTTGTCCCGGGTGAAGAGCTCGGTGGCGAGGAGGAAGTAGGTTCCGACGGCCGCGAGCAGGACCGCCGCCACGAGCGCCAGGATCTGGAAGCGAACCGAGCGCATGGGTCTAGGGGCATCCCGCGAGCGGCGGCGTGCAGACGCCGCCCAGGCAAATCTCGACGGGGGTGGCGCTCTGGCAGATCAGCTGGCACGGGGTGCCGTCGGGGAGCGGCGTCCCCTCCCGGCAGCGGTGCCCCTGGCAGTAGTCGTTCACCGTGCACGGGTTGCCGGTCTCGCAATCCGGGGGGTTGGAGATGCAGTCGCCCTTGTAGACCTGCAAGGCGGCGGGAAGGGTCGCGGTCCGGCCGCGCGGATCCACGAGGGAAAGGGAGTAGGTTTGGGCCGGGGCCGAGGCGGCGAGGGTGCCCTCGAGCTCGCCGCTGGAGACCAGGGTCACGCCGCTCAACGGGAAGCGCCGGCCATTCGGGTGGACCAGCTCCAGGCTGAAGGCGACGTTCACGCTCGACTGGCTCGGGTCGTCGAAGTCGACGGTGACCTCGGCATAGAAGTCCTGGCCCAGCACGGCCAGGACCGCGTCGGAGGCGTTGGGGACTGCGTCCGGCTGGACCGATTGGAGGACCGGCGGCGGCACCTCCAGGTCGCTGCAGGCCTGGGCGGCGAGGGCGAGGAGCAGGATGGGCGCGAGGCGTCTCATGGGCGCAGGCGGTACCCCAGGGAGATGGAGAGGCCTCCGGTTCGCAGGCTGGCCAGTGAATTCTCCACCGAACCGGTCGAGGCCGAAAGCTCCAGGAGCGCCTCGCCCGTGCCGAGCCGGCCGCTGGCGCCCGCCAAGAGCAGCGCCGCCGGGGTCGCCGCCAACTGGGAGGCCGGCTCGAGGCTGATGAAGGCGAGGTCCGCCCCCAGCCCCGCCCCGGCGTGGACGGTGGCCCAGCCCAGGGGCCACTCGTAGATGGCCGAGAGCGACAGCGGGACGACGCGCGCCGTGGCGGTCACCCGCGCCGCGAGCCCGGGGACCGGCGGGACCGTCGCCGACTCGGCCCAGTAGGAAACCCGCAATGAGAGGAGCAGCCGGTTTTCGAGGAGCGAGGTGCGCCACGCCGCCTCCACACCCAGCGACGGCGAGGAGACGGCCTTGAGGTCGGTGTGCCAGCCGGCGAGCGCGGCCAGGGTCAGCCGGTCCACCTTGGGCGAGAGCTGGATGCGCGTCCGGGCCGCGAGGTCGCGCTCGCGCACGTCGATCTCGGCGGCGCCGCCCGCCGGCAGGGACTGCGGGGCCACGTAGCGGACCTCGAAGCCGTCTCCGGCGGGCGACGGACCCTCCACCCGGCCCGCCGAGACCTGGATGGTGGGTGGGGGTGATCCGCGAACGGCCCGCCCCTCGCCGTCGAGGAGCCGGATGGTGAGACGGGTGGAATCCGAGCCGTCGGCCACCAGCGCGGCGTCCGCCACCGCGACCTCGATGCGCACCGCGGGCCCCCATCCAAGTCGCAGCGCCCAGACCTCGCTCCAGGCGCCTGCGCCGCCGAAGGCGTCGCGGGCCCGGGCCCGCCAGGCCAGGGGACCCTGGGGAAGGTCCTCCAGCTCCAGGCTGCCTCCCGCTGCGGGGCGGGGACGGGCCCGCTCCAGCGCGCCGGGCGGGGCCACCTGGAGCTCGTGGCTTGCCGCTCCCGGGACCGGCTCCCAGGTGAAGGCCACCGGTCGCGCCGGGTCCAGGGTATCGCCGGCCGCGGGCGCCGACAGGCGGGGCGCCCGGAGGGGCGGCGGAGGCCGCACCACGAACCCGCGAGGCTTGCTCTCCGGGCCGGCGCGGCCATCGGGCAGGATGGCGGCCACGCGGACCAGGTGGCGCCCGGGGCGGTCGGGCGCCAGGCGCAGCGGCGGAGCGCTCGCCTCGAGCTGGCGGGGCTCCTCGCCCTCGCGCCCGAAGGCGACGCGCCAGCGAGCCGCCGGGGCGAGGGTCTCCCAGGAGACCGCCACCGGCCCGAAGGGCACCGCCGCATTCGGGTCTGGGGCGAGCAGCCGCGGGGCGCCCAGGTCGACCGTGAACGTCCGCGCCCGGGACCAGGGCGCCGCGCGCCCGTCGAGCCCCACGCCTCCCAGGCGCCAGTGGAAGACGCCCACGCCGGGGAGGCCGACCTGGAACGAGGGAGAAGGGCCCTTGCGGGCGAGGAGCGGCTTCTCGAAGCCGGCGTCGGCGGCCACCTCCAGGCGATACTCCCGCAGCACCTCCAATGGCGCGCCGGCGAAGGTGGCGGTGGTTCCGTCGTGGTCCCAGGTGAAGCGCGCGAGGTCGGCCGGCTCCAGGAGGGCCGGCGCCACCAGGACGGCCTCGATGGTCTTGACCTCGCTCCAGGGACCGGCGCGCCCCCCGGAGTCCACGCTACGCACCCGCCAGTAGTGGCGGGCGTCGGGGAGGGTGCGCCAGCGGTAGCCAGGGGACGCGGTGCGCTCCACCACCACCCGATGAGCGAAGTCGGGGTCGCGCGCCACCTCGATCTCGTAGGCCGCCGCATCGGCCACCGGCTGCCAGCGAAGCACCACCGAGGCGCTGCGCTCGTCGGCCTCGGCCGCCGGGGCGAGGAGGGCCAGGCAGAGGGCTGCGGCCCGGCGATCAGCGCGCGGCGCCATGCTCGACCTCGAGAGTGGGATCGAAGAGCCGGGGAGCGTCGGGCAACGGACGGCGGAGGAGCCGGAAGGGAGAAGGCGGCGACGACGGCGACTGCCCTCGCTCGGCCTGATCCACCCGCACCCGCCAGTAGTATAGACCCTCGGGCAGGTCGAGCGGGGCCCAGAGACCGGGCCCGCTGGCCACGCCGGAGAAGGCGACGTTGCCGAAGGAGGGCTCGGCGGCGATCTCCAGCCGGTAGCGCGAGGCCCCGTCCACGGCGGTCCACCAGAACGGCACCTGGACCCCGGGGGGCGCCAGCACGATCTCCCCGGCCATGGGCGAGAAGGGCTTGGGGGGAAGGTCCTCCAGCACCACCAGGCGGCGCGTCTCGCTGCGCGCCGCCCCTTCGCGGTCGGTCAGGCGCCAGAACCAGGAGCCGGCCTCGGGTACCTGCAAGTCGAACCGGCCCGGCTCGGCGGGGGCGGAGGCGGCCCGCTGCGAGAATCCGGGGTCCGGCGCCGCCTCGACGCTGAGGCCGGCGGCGGCCGCCCCGTTCCACTCCAGCGCCACCGCCAGCGGGAAGCGCGAGGTCCAGATGCGCTGGTTGCGCTCCGGCCGATCCAGGCGCACGCCGGCCTGGGCGACCTGGGCGGCATCGCCGAGGCGGGCCGCCCCCTCGAGGACGGCCAGGCGGGTGCCACCCGGTCCCGATCCGAGGCGTGCCGCGCCGCCAGGGTCGAGGACCGCCACCTCGCCGCTTCGGGCCCGTATCGCGAGCGGGACGGATCCTCCTGCGGCGCCGGAGAGGGCGCCCTGGAGGAGCGCCAGCCGGGCGCCGGGGGCCTGGGGCTCGGGTGGCTCGATGACCACCAGCGAACGCTCCTCCACCTCCAGCCTCGCGCCGGCGGCGAACTCGACCGAGGCGGAAGCGTCGGGCGGCACGTACAGCGAGTCGCGGGCCCGCAGGGCGTCGCCGGTCACGGCCGGCTCCCACACCAGGGTGCCGGCGGGCCGGCGCAGCACCCTGGCGTGGACGTGGGCCAGCCGCGCCAGCGGCGGCTGGCTCGGCGGCGGACGCCCCACCTCCCGGAAGTCCAGCACCAGCAGCACGGCCACCGCCGCCAGGCCCAATCCACAGGCGACCGCCACCGGTCGGTCGCGCTCGGCCCGACCCGCGGACTGTGGAAGAGCCGGCATGCGGCGGCGCCTACCGTTCCATCCTGCCGTGCCGGATGGCCTCGTCCACGGCCGTGACGATGGTGACGATGCCGAAGGGCTTCACCACGTACGAGTGGACGCCCAGATCCCTGGCCACCTGCTCCGAGGCTGGGCTGGGGTAGGCGGTGATCATGACGGCGCGCAGGTGGCGGTGGTGGCTTCGCACCAGTCGCATCACCTCGAGCCCGTCCATGCCGGGCAGGTTCTTGTCCACCACCAGGATGTCGAACCTCTCCCGCGCCAGCCTGAGCAGGGCGGCCTCGCCGCTCTCGACCGCCACCACCTCGTGCCCGGCATTGCCGAGGACGCGAACCAGCAGCTCGCGCACCGAGGCCTCGTCGTCGGCGACGAGGACGCGCCCCGGCAGCTGGGCTCGGGTCTGCATCGCCACGAGTCTACCGCCGGGAATCGCGACCGGTCCACGTTGCGGCCGCGGCCGGGAGCGGCCAGCGCGTCACGAGGCGGCTGGATCGGCCGCCGGCGCCGGGCGGGTGCGACCCCCGAAGGCCCGCCGCAGCGCCGGCGCCAGCCAGGCCATGCACGCGGCCTGGACGGCCCCGGCCACCAGGTCCACCACGTAGTGCCAGGACAGGTAGACGGTGGAGAAGATGATGCCCGAGGTCGCCAGGAGGAACGGGAGGCGCCAGCGCGGGAAGAGCCGCCACCCGTAGGCCAGGAACACCAGCGACAGCGCGGTGTGCCCGCTGGGGAAGGCGTCGAGCTGGTTCACCTCGGCGAAGTGCACGAAGGCGCGGACGCCGGCGCTGACGGCGCCGCCGCCCAGCACCTGGGCCGCGACCTCGGGAGCCACCCGGGGGCCGGTGGTGGGGAAGAGGAAGTACCCGGCGTAGGACACGAGCAGGGTGGCGATGAAGCCGAAGACGGCGTCGCCGAACTCCGCGCGGCGCCCCTCGAGGTAGAGCGCCACCGCCATGGCCACCGGCACCACGTAGTAGCTGGCGTAGAGCAGCGAGGCCAGGTCGGTGAGCCAGTCGGGGCGGCCCAGCGCCGAGCGCCACGCCGTCACCAGAGTGCCGAAGAGTCGCTGGTCGAGTGCGGCGAAGGTCGCGTCCCACCGCGCCGGGTTGGCGGCGCCGATGAGGGGCCCGGCCACGTTGAAGATGGCGATCGCCGCCGGCAGCGGGTAGAAGTCGTGGACCACCCGGACCGCCGCCACGCGCTCCCGGAGCGCCGCTGCGCCCAGGAGCACCCCGGCCAGGGCCGCGAGCCCGGCCAGGACCGACAGGGGGTCGGGGGAGCGGGCCGCCGCCACCACCGCCAGGAGGACCAGGAAGGCGAGGATCATCCGATCCACCGGCTCGAGCGCCGGCCACCTCCGCCCGCTGGACGCCTGGCTGCTCATCCCCGTCGCACCGCGAGGAGTGTACCCCGGCCGGCGGCCCCCGAGTCGCCGAGAAACCTACCGCCACGGCAGGTGACGGCCAATGTGGACCTGACACCCACCGTGACGGGCCGGCCCGCCCGGCTTATCCTCTGCTCCTCGGGGCTGGCATGGAGCCGCCCTCGATTCGGAGGAAGGCATGCGCAAGCTGGCTCTCCTGGTCCTCGCCGCCGCCTTCGCCGTCGCGCCCCGCGCGGCGAGCGCCGGCTTCTTCATCGAGGGGTCGCTCGGCTGGCCTTGGCACACCAACCCCAGCACCTACCGCGAGCCCACCAACATCATGGTGACCCCCGGCTTCGAGATCGTCTGGGTCTCGGCCGAGCTCGGCATCCTCGGCGCCTTCGCGCAGTTCGACCAGCCCGGCGCCTGGAGCCTCAGGCCCATGGTGGGCCTCAGGCCTCCGGCCTTCCCGCTCTACGGCAAGCTCATCTTCGACATCCACGATCTCTCCGGCGGCACCGTGACCAGCGTGGGCGGGGCGCTCGGCGCCGGCATCAACCTGGCCGGGCTCGGGATCTTCCTCGAGGGCGACTACATCCCCCGCCAATCCAACGGGGAGAACCTCGCCATCTGGGAGATCCGGCTCGGCGTCTCCTTCGGACACTAGGAGCCCGTAGAAGCCCGTGGGGCGTCGGGGCACCGCCTCGCGCCGACGCGCTACGGGGGCCCTTGATCGGCACGGGCTGCGGTTGCGGCCGCGGCCACGGTTGCGGTTGCGGCTCCGGCTGCCCCCGCGGCTGCGGCTCCGGCTGCCCCTGCGGCTGCCGCTCCGGGCTGCCCCCGCGGCTGCGGCTGGGCGGGTCATGCGTCGCATGGCGCATCCGCGGCAGCGGCTTCCGGACCCGTTGTCGCAGCCGCTGCCGGAGCCGCAGCCGACCCGCAACCGCATGGTTTCCGGCCGACTGCAGCGAAGCGCAGGCGGCCGGAAGCCATCACGCCCCAAGGACGGGTAGAACGCCGCCGTTCCGGGACCCACATCCTGCGACAGAGTCGCCCCCGGCCTCGCCCAGGCCCCATATGGGGCGCAGCCGGTGATTCGGTTGCCAGAATCGATCGGTCCGGCAAAAGCAGCCCGGGATGGGGTCCGTCCTCCTCACCAGCGCCGAAGTCGCGAGGATTCTCGGCGTCACGCCGGGGAGCGTGAAGCGGTGGGCCGACCAGGGGGTCTTGCCCCGCGCGCCGGCAGCCGGGCCGAAGCAGCGCTTCGATCGATCGGAGGTCGATCGCCTCCAGCGCCGCCGCGACGCCGCCGGCGGCTCGGGCGATCAATTTGTGGACGCGCTGCTCGGCGAGCCGGACGCGGTGGCGCTGCAGGCCGCCCTGCTCGCAGAACGGGCGCGGCAGGGCGCGTGGTGGCGCCTGGCCGAATCGCTGGCGCGAGCCCTGTGCGAGATCGGCGCACGCTGGGAGTCGGGGATCCTCTCCATCCTGGAAGAGCACGTCGCCAGCGAGCGGCTGGCTCGGGCCCTGGCGCGCGTGGCCGAGTCGCTGCCGCCCCGGCCCGGCGCGCCGCGCCTCCTGCTGGTGACGGCCGAAGGGGACGACCACACGCTGGGGCTCTCGCTGGCCGAGGTGTGCGCGCGCGAGTACGGGTGGCAGGTGCTGTGGGCCGGGCGGGTCACGCCGCTGGCCGAGGTGGTGGCGGTGGTGGCGGCCGGCGGGGCCGAGGCGGTGGCGGTCTCGGCGAGCCCGGTCTGCACTCCCGGCGACCTCTTGGCCCAGGCCGAGCGCCTCGGCGCCATCTGCCGCGCCGGGGAGGTGGCGCTGGCCCTGTGCGGGAGAGGTCCCTGGCCGGAGTGGCTCCCCTACGGCGACCGGCTGTGCGACTTCGCCTCGCTGCGCGACTGGATGGACGCCATCGAGCGCGCCCGGGCGTTCACGAGATAGTCGGGAGCGCCGTCAGGCCTCGCCGCGCAGGACCGGGTCGAGCTTCCCCTGCCTGTCGAGCGCGTCGATGTCCGAGTAGCCGCCCAGGGAGCGTTCGCCGACGAAGATCTGGGGAACCGTCTGCTGGCCGGTCACCTGGGCGAGCCAGATCCGGAGCTCGTCCTGGCCCTCGGCGTCGATCTCCTGGTACGCCACTCCCTTTCGGTCGAGGAGGGCCTTGGCGCGGACGCAGTAGGAACAGTTGCGCTTGGTGTAGATGCGGACCGCGGGCATGCGCCTGTTCTAACCCGGGACCGGCCGCCGTGTCAGGCGGCCCGTCCCGGCCCGGGGCGGCCGCCCCGGGGGCGCTCTCTTGCGCGCGCGACGCCCCCGCCTCGAAACACCCGCAGTGCCTGGCGCGCCCCGGCTGGAGGCGCCGGGGGCCGGGGGGCGTCGGCCGCCACGAGGACGCGCAGCAGGCGGGCCTTCAGAGTCTGGAACTCCTGCTCTCCCATGTCGCCCAAGATCCAGCGGCGCACCGCTCGTCGCAGGTCGCGAAGGGAGAGCTTCTCTCCGGCCAGCGAATCGAGGCCGGGCGAGTTTTCGGTCGGGAGCACGTGAGCCTCCTTGGCCGTTCGGGGTCGCCGTGCATGCCTATCGCCCAGGCCTCCCTCCATCATGACGAAAGATCCACGCGTTGCATTCAGGATCTGAAAGCGAGGAGCCGGGCCGGTCAGCGGGTGGCCCGTTCGCGCGCTCCGGCGGCGATGGCCACCACCGCCGGATGGCGCAGCCGGCGCTCCACCGTGATGGCGTAGTAGCGCTCGCGCACGTCGTCGGTGTGCCCCACCGGCTGGACCCCGAGCTCGTCGCAGACCTCTCGCTCGATGACCGCCGGGGCGGCGAAGAGCCCCAGGCCCCGCCGCCCGAAGGCCGTGAGCAGCGCCGCGTCGTCGAACTCGCCGGTCACCTCCGGGCGGACGCCCTGCGCCTGGAACCAGCGCTCGAGCCCGTGCCGGAGGGCGGTGCCGGCCGAGGGGAGCAGGAAGGGCGCTCCCTCGAGCGAGCGCGGGAAGCCCTTCCGCGCGCCCGCCAGCTTCGGCGCGGCCAGGAACACCACCCCGCACTCCACCAGGAGGTGGCTGTAGGCCCGGACCTTCACGCCTTCCGGCGCCGGTGCGTCGGAGAGGACCACGTCGATCTCGTGAAGGGCGAGCTGGCCGAGGAGCTGCGCCAGGGGCGCCTCCCGGCACGTGAGCGCCACCCGTTCACCGGCGGAGACCGCCGGCTGGAGCAGCCGCTCGGCCACCATCTTGGGGATGACGTCGGCCACCCCGACCACCAGCCGGAGCCGGTCCCCGGCAGTCTGTCCCCTGAGCGCCTGCTGCAGCTCGCGGCCGGTGCGGAAGATGTCGTCGGCGTAGCGGAGCGCGGTGCGCCCCACGTCGGTGAGCACCAGCCGCCGCCCCTGCCGCTCGAAGAGCTTCTGCCCGAGCGCCCCCTCCAGGGTCTTGAGCTGGTTGGAGATGGTGGGCTGGGAGAGCCGCAGCTCCTCGCTGGCCCTGGCGATCGAGCCGGCGCGGGCCACCGTCCAGAAGTAGTACAGGTGGTGATAGTTGAGCCACTCCACCGACTCATTCACATAACCTCATGGTCCCAGCGAGGCTCTCCCTTTGACTGGCGCCGGGCGGTGGTTAGGTAGAGGCCAGCGGAGGACGTGTGGAGAAGAGGCAGCTCCGGTTCAACATCGCCTTCATGGTCGCGGCCCTGCTGGGGGTTTTGCTCATCCAGGAGGCCGTCGGGCGATACCAGCAGGTCGCCACCATTCCCTACAGCGACTTCAAGAGGCTCCTGAACCAGGGCCAGGTGGCCGAGATCTGGATCTCCCAGAACGACGTGGTGGGGCGTCTCAACAACCCGCTTCCGTCGGGGCAGACCCGCTTCGCCACCACCCGGGTCGAGACCGAGCTCTCCGACGAGCTCGATCGCCACGACGTCAAGTACTCGGGGCGCATCCAGTCGAGCTTCCTGCCCACGCTCCTCTCATGG
Organism: Anaeromyxobacteraceae bacterium; assembly: GCA_035762305.1. Classification (GTDB taxonomy): domain Bacteria; phylum Myxococcota; class Myxococcia; order Myxococcales; family Anaeromyxobacteraceae; genus DASTPH01. Next base: position 20,214 of record DASTPH010000041.1, on the reverse strand, counting down.
ATCGTGCCGGTCCTGCTCTTCGCCGGCGTGTGGATGTTCCTGGTTCGCCGCACGGCCGGGAAGCTCGGGGGCGGCGCGGGCCTCATGACCATCGGCAAGAGCAAGGCCAAGGTGCTGGTGGAAACCAGCACTGGCGTGGGCTTCAAGGACGTGGCCGGCGTGGACGAGGCCAAGCAAGAGCTGCAGGAGGTGGTCAGCTTCCTCAAGGACCCCAAGCGCTACGGGCGCCTGGGCGCACGGATGCCGAAGGGGGTGCTCCTCGTCGGGCCCCCGGGGACCGGCAAGACGCTCCTGGCCCGGGCCGTGGCCGGCGAGGCCGGGGTGCCGTTCTTTTCCATCAGCGGCTCGGAGTTCGTGGAGATGTTCGTGGGGGTGGGGGCGGCCCGGGTTCGCGATCTCTTCGAGCAGGCGCGCGGCAAGGCGCCGGCCATCATCTTCATCGACGAGCTGGACGCGCTGGGCCGGGCGAGAGGAGCGTCCCAGGTCCTGGGCGGGCACGACGAGAAGGAGCAGACGCTGAACCAGCTCCTGGTGGAGATGGACGGCTTCGATCCCTCGAGCGGCCTGGTGATCCTGGCCGCCACCAACCGGCCGGAGGTGCTCGACCCGGCCCTGCTGCGCGCCGGGCGTTTCGACCGGCAGGTGCTGGTGGACCGGCCCGACAAGAAGGGGCGCGTCGAGATCCTGAACGTCTACCTTCCCAGGGTGAAGGTCGCCGCCGACGTGGATCCGGAGCGGATCGCGGCCCTCACCCCGGGCTTCACCGGCGCCGACCTGGCCAACCTCGTGAACGAGGCCACCCTGGTGGCCACCCGGCGCGGCGCCGAGGGGGTGGCGCTGGCCGACTTCAGCGCCGCCATCGAGCGCATCGTGGCCGGCCTGGAGAAGAAGAACCGGCTGCTCTCGCCGCGGGAGCGGCAGATCGTGGCCTACCACGAGATGGGGCACGCCCTGGTGGCCGCCTCCAACCCGCTCTCCGACCCGGTCCACAAGATCTCCATCATCCCCCGCGGCGTGGGCGCGCTCGGCTACACCATCCAGCGCCCCACCGAGGACCGCTACCTCATGACCCGCGAGGAGCTGGAGGGGAAGCTGGCGGTGCTCATGGGCGGGCGCGCCGCCGAGCACCTGGTGTTCGGCCACTTCTCCACCGGCGCCGCCGACGACCTGGCCAAGGCCACCGGCATCGCCCGCTCCATGGCCGCCCGCTACGCCATGGTGCCCTCGCTGGGCAGCGTGTCCTACGAGCAGGACCAGGGGCCGAGCTTCCTGGGCATGGGGGCCACCCGCCGCGACTACAGCGAGCAGACCGCGCGCGAGCTGGACGAGGCCGTGCGCGGCATCGTGGACAGCGCCTTCGAGAAGGCCCGCTCGGTGCTGGCCACCCACCGGGGCGTCCTGGAAGAGGGGGCGCGGAGCCTGCTGGAACGGGAGACCCTGGACGAGAAGGACCTGGCGCCGCTCTTCGCCCAGGTGGGCGGTCCGGCGAGCCAGGAGGCAGGCGGTGCCGTGCGGGCCGCCGCCAGCACGCGGTGAGCCGGGCCGCGTCCATTCGTCCAGTCGAAGGGTCACTGCGAAACTATCTCCGTGTTCGGCGCGGCTCCGCCCGCTAGAACCCGGCTCGCACCGCGGTCGCCGGCGCCGGACGCCGGGGCCCCGGACGGGAGACGCGAGATGGGCCTCTCCAGCGTGGCATCGCCCTGGTGGTGGGCGGGGTTCGGAGCCCTGGTCCTCGCGCTCCTGGCGCTCGACCTGGGCGTCTTCCACCGGCGCGACCAGGCGATGACCCCGCGCCAGGCGCTCGCCTGGAGCGGCTTCTGGATCGCCCTGGCCCTCCTCTTCGGCGTGGGCGTGTTCCTCCGCTTCGGCGCCGAGCGCGGCGAGGAGTTCCTGGCCGGGTACCTGGTCGAGTATTCGCTCTCGGTGGACAACCTGTTCGTCTTCGTGGCCGTCTTCGGGGCGCTGCGCATCCCGGCGGCGCTGCAGCGGCGGGTGCTCTTCTGGGGCATCCTCTCGGCCCTGGTGCTGCGGGCGGCCATGATCCTGGCCGGGGCGGCGCTGCTCGAGCGCTTCCACTGGCTCATGTACGCCTTCGGCGGGCTCCTGCTGCTCACCGGCCTGAAGCTGTGGTGGAGGCGCCGGGAGGAGGCCGGGGCCGAGGCAGGCCCGGCGCTGCGGTGGGTGCGGCGCCTCGTGCCCTCCACCCCCGAGCTCCGGGGAAGCGCCTTCCTGGTCCGGGAGAACGGCCGCTGGCTGGCCACGCCGCTCCTGCTGGCCCTCATGGCCATCGAGGTCGCCGACGTCGTCTTCGCGGTGGACTCGATCCCCGCCGTCTTCGGGGTGACCCGGGACCCCTTCATCGTCTTCACCTCCAACGTCTTCGCCATCCTCGGCCTGCGCTCCCTCTACTTCGCGCTGGCCGCCCTGGTGGATCGCTTCACCCACCTCAAGGCCGGCCTGGCGCTAGTGCTGGTCTTCGTGGGCGCCAAGATGGTGGCCGCCGGCTGGGTGAAGGTCCCGGCGGCCATCTCCCTGGCGGTGATCACCGGGATCCTGGCGGCGGCGGTTGCGGCCTCGCTGTGGCGCCCGCGGGCGGCTCGACCGGCCGGGCCCGAGGGCGCCGGCGAGCCCGGCGGGACCGGCGGGAGCGGCCGGTCGCGGCGGGAGGCGGCGTGAGCCGGGGGACGGGTGCGCGGCGCCGGATGCGAGGGCTCGCCGCCGACGCCGCCGGCTGGGCGCTCCTCGGCGCCGGCGCCGCCCTCCTGGTGCTGCCCGGGCCGGGCATCCCGCTGGTCCTCGTCGGCCTGTCGCTGCTGGGGCGCGATCGTCCCTGGGCCCGCAGGCTCCACCGGCGGTTCCGCCGGAAGATCGCTGCGGGCCTGGCGCGGGTCCGAAGGCGGTCTCGCGGCACCGCCGCCGCGAGCACCCGGGCTACGCCCAGTCGCGCGGCGACCGGAGCACCTCGAGCAGACGCGCCTCGGCGCTCCCGCGCTCGGGGCGGTGGTCGTAGGTCCAGCGCACCCGCGGCGGAAGGGACATGAGGATCGATTCCACCCGGCCGCCGGTGCGCAGGCCGAAGACCGTGCCGCGGTCGTGGAGCAGGTTGAACTCGACGTAGCGCCCGCGCCGGATCTCCTGCCAGGTTCGCTCGCGGTCGCCGAAGGGAAGGGCGCGGCGGCGCGCGGCGATGGGGGTCCAGGCGGCCGGGAAGGCCCGGGCCACGTCGCCGCACAGCGCCAGGCCTCGGGAGAGATCGGGGTCCGGGTCCTCGAAGAACAGGCCGCCGACGCCGCGTCGCTCGCCGCGGTGGGGGAGGAAGAAGTAGTCGTCGCAGGCCTTCTTGAAGCGCGGGTACCAGGCCGGGTCGTGCCGGTCGCAGGCGGCCTTCAGGGTCCGGTGGAAGTGGGCGGCGTCCTCGTCGAAGAGGTAGTAGGGCGTGAGGTCGGCGCCGCCCCCGAACCAGGCCTTCTCCCCGCGCGCCACCATCCGCACGTTCATGTGTGCCGTGGGGACCATCGGGGACAGCGGGTGGAGGACCACCGACAGCCCCACCGCCGCGAAGCCCGTGCCCTCGCCGCCCAGGGCGCCGGCGAAGGCCGGGTCGAGGTCGCCGTGGACCTCGGAAACGTTGACTCCCGCCTTCTCGAGAAGGGCCCCGCCCTCGAGGACGCGGGTCAGGCCGCCTCCGCCGCCGGGGCGCTCCCAGGCCTCGCGCGAGAAGCGCCCCGTCCCGTCGAGGCGCTCCAGCTCAGGGCACAGGTCTTCTTGCAGCTCCCGCACCAGGTCGGCCATGGCGGCCCGCAGCGCCTCATGTGGCATGGCCAGGCCCTTTCGGTTACGCGAAGACCACCGTCTTGTTGCCGTGGACCAGCACCCGCTCCTGGCAGTGCCAGCGCACCGCCCGCGCCAGCACCCGGCGTTCCAGGTCGCGCCCCAGCGCCTTCAGGTCCTCCACCGAGTCGCGGTGCGAGACCCGCGCCACGTCCTGGTCGATGATGGGCCCGGAGTCGAGCTCGGCCGTGACGTAGTGGGCGGTGGCTCCGACGATCTTCACGCCCCGCTCGAAGGCCTGCCGATAGGGGTCGGCCCCGGCGAAGGCCGGCAGGAACGAGTGGTGGATGTTGATGATCCGGTTCGGGAAGCGGGCCACGAACGCCGGGGAGAGGATCCGCATGTAGCGGGCGAGGACCACCAGGTCGGCGCGGCCCTCGACGAGGGTCAGCATGGACGCCTCGGCCTCGGCGCGCGTCTCGGGCGAGGTGGGCACGCAGGCGAAGGGCACGCCGAACCCCGCCACCGCCGGGCCGAGGTCGGGATGGTTGGAGATCACCTGCGCCACCTCCGCGTGCAGCTCCCCCCGCTTCCACTGCCAGAGCAGCTCGAGCAGGGCGTGCTCGTGGCGCGAGGCCAGGATCGCCACCCGGGGGCGCCGCTCCAGCGGGGCGAGGCGCCACTCCATTCCGAAGCGGGGCGCCACCTCCTCGCCGAAGCGTCGCGAGAGCTCCGCCAGGTCCACGTCCAGGCGGTCGGCCTGGAACTCCAGCCGCATGAAGTAGACGCCCGACTCGTCCTCTCCGGAGTGCTGGTCGAGGTCGGTGATGTTGGCCCCGCGCTGGAACAGGAACGTGGAGATGGCGGCCACGATGCCGGGCCGGTCGGGGCACTGGATCACTAGGACCGCGAGCATGCAAGCCACTGCTTACCCCAGCCGGGCCAGGCGGGGAAGGAGTTGACCGCCGGCAATCCGGGCCGGGCCGGTCGGGCGGATACTACGGGCGGGAATGCCAGGGCTCATGAGGGAGCCTGGGCCCGGGGGCACGGCGTGGCGGTGGGTACCGAGAACGAGGTGGGACGCGGCGGCGCGGTGGCGCCGGCGGGCGAGGCCGTGCGCCCTGCCCGGGTCGGCCCGGCCGGCGCCGAGCCGCGACGGGGAACGCCGGCGAAGTCTCAGCCAGGGGCCGAGCGCGCGCCTCCCGGCGGCCCGCTGGCGGGCATCCCCTGGCGCCACCGGCTCTCCACCAAGCTGCTGGCGGTGGTGGCGGTGCTGACCCTGGCGGCGGTGGCGGCCTTCATGGCGGTGGAGTGGGCCATGCAGCGGCAGCGGCTGCGGGGGATGACAGAGTCGGCCGAGCTCTTCAGCGACACCATCAAGAGCTCCACCTGGCGCGCCATGCTCGAGGACCGACGCCAGGACGCCTACACGGACATGGAGGTCATCGGGCGCCAGCGGGGGATCGATCACGTCCGCATCATCAACAAGGAGGGGCGCATCACCTTCTCCTCGCGGCCCGACGAGATCGGGTTGATGCTCGACAAGAGGGCCGAGGCCTGCTACGCCTGCCACGCCGCCGACCTGCCGCTCTCGCACATCAACGCCCCCTCGCGCGCCCGCGTCTACAACGCCGGCGCGCACCGGGTGCTGGGGATGATCACGCCGGTCTACAACGACCCGGCCTGCTACTCGGCGGGGTGCCACGCCCATCCGCAGGGGCGGCAGGTGCTGGGCGTGCTGGACGTAGGGCTCTCGCTGGCGGAGCTGGACCGCGACATGACCGCGCTGCGCCGTTCCACCCTGCTCGCCACCGCGATGGCGGTGCTGCTGCTGGCGGCCTTCTTCTACCTCTTCGCCCAGGCCCAGGTGGTCCGCCCGGTGGCGGCGCTGCTGGAGGGCACGCGGCGGGTGGCGCACGACCAGCTGGAGGTGGAGATCCGCACCGACTCGCGCGGCGAGATGGGGCTCCTGGCGGCCTCCTTCAACGACATGACCCGCTCGCTGCGGCGGCTGGAGAACGAGCTGCACCAGCTCATGGAGGGGCTGGAGACCAAGGTGGAGGAGCGCACCGCCGAGCTCAAGGCGGCCCAGGATCAGATGGTGCGGACCGAGAAGCTCTCCTCGCTGGGGAAGCTCTCCGCCTCCATCGCCCACGAGATCAACAATCCCCTGGCCGGGATCCTCACCTTCGCCAAGCTCATGATCCGCACCCTGGACCAGGGGCCGGTGAGCGACGGCGACCGCAAGGTGCTCATGAAGAACCTGGGCCTGGTGCAGCGGGAGACCGAGCGTTGCTCGGCCATCGTGCGAAACCTCCTGGACTTCGCCCGCGAGCGGCCGTTGGCCCTGAAGGAGGTCGACATCAACCACGTGGTCGAGGAGGCGCTCTCGCTCATCGCCCACCAGAGCGCCATCCAGAACGTCGTGCTGGAGCGGGACCTGGCGCCGGTGCCGAGGGTCGTGGCCGACTTCGGCCAGCTGCGGCAGGCCTTCGTGAACATCGCCATGAACGCGGTGGAGGCCATGGGCGAGGGCGGGCGGCTCTCGGTGGTGACCCGGCCCCGGCCTCACGAGCGGCAGGTGGAGGTGGTCCTCACCGACACCGGGCCGGGCATCACGCCAGAGCTGATGCAGAAGATCTTCGACCCGTTCTTCACCACCAAGGAGAAAGGGACCGGCCTGGGCCTCTCGGTGGTGTACGGCATCGTGGAGCGGCACCACGGCAAGGTGGAGGTGGAGACCGGGGCGGGAAAGGGGACCCGCTTCACCATCCGTCTGCCGGCGTTGGGGCCCGAGGAGTGAGGGGTGGGTGTCGAGTGGAGGGTATCCATCTGTGGTGGATCGGCGAGGGCGGGGCGGACCCGCGACTGCTCGAGCACGTCCGGGCCCACCTCGACCGGGCCTTCGGCCTGCCAGTGGCGCTGTGGAGCGCGGCCGAGCCGCCCCGGGAGGCCTATGACCCTCGCCGCCGCCAGTGGTCGTCCACCCGCATCCTGCGGTGGCTGCTGGACCACGGTCCGGGGGCCGGCAAGGTGCTGGGCGTCACCGACGTGGACCTCTTCATCCCCATCCTCACCTTCGTCTTCGGCGAGGCTCAGCTCGGCGGCGGCGCCGCGGTGGTCTCCACGGCGCGACTGCACGACCCGCCCGAGATGGGGGACGACCGGGTGGTGCGGCAGCGGCTGGCCAAGGAGGCGGTGCACGAGCTGGGGCACGCCTTCGGGCTCACCCACTGCGGGACGCCGAGGTGCGTCATGAGCCGATCGCCGAGCGTACGAGACGTGGACCTGAAGCGGGACGACCTGTGCGCGGAGTGCCGGGCCCGGCTGGCTCGGCCCGTCGAGAGGGGGCCGGCATGAACGGCGAGAGGACGCGGATCCTGGTGGTGGACGACGAGGAGATCGTCCGTGAGTCGCTGGGAGGCTGGCTGGAGAAGGACGGCTACGAGGTGGCCTCGGCCGCCGACGGCCGCAGCGCGGTCGAGCGGCTCAAGCAGGAGAAGTGGAACGTCCTGCTGGTGGACCTCAAGATGCCGGGCATGGACGGGCTCCAGGTCCTGGGGGAGGCCCGCAAGCTCCAGCCCGACGCCGCCGCGGTCATGATGACCGCCTACGCCACCGTGGACACGGCGGTGCAGGCCATGAAGCTCGGAGCCTTCGACTATCTGGTGAAGCCCTTCGACCCCGAGGAGCTGTCGCTGATGATGCAGAAGATCGTGAACCAGCAGCGGCTGGTGCGGGAGAACGTGGCCCTGCGCAAGGCCCTCAAGAAGGAGCACCGCTTCCGGGACATCGTCTCCAAGAGCGCCACCATGCAGCGGATGTTCGAGCTGGCCCAGGCGGCGGCCCGGTCCAACTCCACCATCCTGGTACTGGGGGAGTCCGGCAGCGGCAAAGAGGTGCTGGCCCGGGCCATCCACGCCGAGAGCCCGCGCGCCGAGGGGCCCTTCGTGCCCGTCTCCTGCGCCGCCCTGACCGAGAGCCTGCTGGAGTCCGAGCTGTTCGGCCACGAGAAGGGGGCCTTCACCGGCGCGGTGGCCCGGCGCAAGGGCAAGTTCGAGGCGGCCCACGGCGGCACGCTGTTCCTCGACGAGGTGGGCGACATCTCCGGGAAGCTCCAGCTCGACCTGCTGCGCGTGCTCGAGGATCGCCGCTTCCACCGGGTGGGGGGCACCGAGCTCATCGAGGTGGACGTGCGGGTGATCGCCGCCACCAACAAGGACCTCAAGCGGGCAGTGGCCGAGGGGACCTTCCGAGAGGACCTGTTCTACCGCCTCAATGTCATCCCCATCGTGCTGCCGCCCCTGCGCGAGCGGAGGGAGGACATCCCCCTGCTGGTGTCCCACTTCCTGGAGCGCCTCTCCACCGAGGTGAAGAAGGACCTTTCGGGGGTCTCGGCGGAGGCCATGGCCGTCATCATGGCCCACGAGTGGCCCGGCAACGTCCGCGAGCTACGCAACGTGCTGGAGCGGGGCGCGGTGGTGGCCACCGGCAACGTCATCCAGGCCGCCGACCTGGGCCTTTCCCGCCCCGGCGCGCCGGCCGCCCCCGAGGCGGTGGCACCGGTGAGCCTCGAGGAGGTGGAGAAGCGCCACATCGCCGAGGTGCTGCAGCACACCGGCGGGAACGTGAGCCAGGCGGCCCGCATCCTGGGCATCGACCGGGTCACGCTCTACAACAAGATGCGCAAGTTCCAGCTCCGCCGCGAGGAAGGCGACCCGCGCGAGCCGGGCGGCTCCTAGTGCCGCGACCGGAGCTTACCGCTCCGGGCGGCACTAGGCATGTTTGTAAGGGGGCGTGCCGCCCCCCCCGTCGGCAGAGCCGCCGGAGCCTCCCCCCTGCTGCGGCCGGACTCCCGGCCGGGGCCGCTTCGCGGCCTGAAAGCCGATCGATACGCATGGGGCGCGGCACTAAGGGCCGCGCTTGCAGGCGCCGGGTCGGCCCCTCGGGCGGAACCTCCAGAGCGCTCCGGGGCGGCCGAAGCCCGTAGCCCGATGTAGGGACGTGCTCCGCACCTCCGGCCGCGCCTTGAACCTGCCCGGAGCGCCCCGGGCCGTTGAGATTCTCATCGATCGCAGAGAATCGCGACAACAGGCCAATCGATCGTTGAATCTGCCGTGATCCCCGGGTGATGGTCGCCCCGGCGCGGCCGGCAGCCGTCGGATTTCACAACAGCCGGGTCCGAGGCCGAAACGAGGCGATTCTCAACGGCTTCGCAAGTTGCCGCTCCGCGGACGCTTTCGAGCCAGAGCCGAGCGGCGCGTCCTGGCGCGGCGGTTGCGATGACGGGTCCTCGGAGGCAACGCCCAATGTCCTGCCCCTACCTGACCGAAGTCACCATGGTGTTCTGCCAAGCCTCGCCCGTGAAGAAGCTCATCCCGAGCGATCGGGTGAGCACGGCGTCGAGCTGCGAAGGGGACACATACCGGGCGTGCCCGCTCTTCCGCGAAGCCCTCGCCCGGCACGAGCAGGCGGCCGAGGAGCTGGACCGCGAGGAAGCGTCGTCCAACCCCGCAAAGGAGAAGGGAGCCTAGCCATGATCGCCGCATTCGCCCTCGCCATCGTCGCGCTCGGAATGCTGGGCCTCTCCAGCTACGCCGCCGCGCACTGACCCGGAGAGTCGCCATGAAGATGAGTCGCAGGGGCTTCCTCCGCGTCGCCGGCTTCACGGGTTCCATGGGCCTGGTGGGATTGCCACGCCGGGCTCTCGGAGCCGCGGCCGTCCCGGGCGAGGACGAGAACTCGGTCCTGGTCGACACCACCCTGTGCCTGGGCTGCCGCGGCTGCGAGGCCGCCTGCGCCGAGGCGAACCACCTGCCCGACCCGCCGGACGACGAGAAGGTCTTCCAGGGGCGCCGCCAGACCGGTCCCCAGGTCTTCACGGTGGTCAACCGGTCGCCGGTGGCGCCCAAGGCGGGCGGAGAGCGCTTCGCCAAGACCCAGTGCATGCACTGCGTCGAGCCGGCCTGCGCCTCGGCCTGTCCGGTACGGGCCCTCGACAAGAAGCCGGGCGGCCCGGTGGCCTACGACCCGAGCCGCTGCATGGGCTGCCGCTACTGCATGGTGGCCTGCCCGTTCGGCATTCCCAAGTACGAGTACGCCTCGCGGGTGCCGCGGGTGCGCAAGTGCACCTTCTGCGCCGAGCGCCAGGCCCAGGGCCAGACCCCGGCCTGCGTCTCGGTGTGCCCGAGCGGCGCGCTCACCATGGGAAAGCGGGGTGAGCTGCTCGCCGAGGCCCGTCGCCGGGTCTACGGCAACCCCGACAAGTACGTGCAGCACGTCTACGGGGAGCACGAGGCCGGCGGCACGAACTGGCTCTACATCTCCGACGTCCCGTTCGAGCAGCTGGGCCTGTCCCCGAGCGTGGGGGACCAGAGCTACCCCACGCTGGTGAAGGGTGCGCTGGGGGTGCCGCCCTTCGTCATGACCCTGTGGCCGCCGCTGCTGATGGGGCTCTACGCCTTCTCCCACCGCCGCAAGGAGGCGGGAGAGTCGGGTGAGCCCGACGCCGGCGAGACCCACCGCTGAAAGGACGGTCGCTCATGGCACACGTCACCGCCGCCACCGCCCCGAGCTGGTTCCAGGACAAGATCCTCCTGGGGATGTCGCTCAGGCAGTATCTGCGCTCGCTGCTCACCCCGCTGAACGGGCTGGCCTTCGCCATCTGCGCGGTGGGCCTCCCGCTCATCGTCTACCGGTTCGCGGCCGGCCTGGGCGCGACCACCAACCTGTCCCAGACCCAGCCCTGGGGCCTGTGGATCGGGTTCGACATGATGACCGGCATCGCCCTGGCCGCCGGGGGGTTCACCATCGGCGCCACGGTGGAGCTCTTCGGCCTCGACGAGTACCACCCCATCGAGCGCCCGGCGATCCTCACCGGCTTCCTCGGCTACGTCCTGGCGGTCCTGGGTCTCATCTGCGACCTGGGCCGCCCCTGGAACATGGTGCAGGTCATGGTCCGCAACGGGACGGCCTCGGTGCTCTTCGAGGTCGCTTGGTGCGTCATGTGCTACACCAGCGTGCTGGCGCTCGAGTTCGCGGTGCCCTTCTTCGAGTGGCTCGGCTGGAAGAAGGCCCACGGCGCGCTGAAGAAGGCGCTGCTGGCCCTCACGGTGCTGTCGGTCATGTTCTCGACCATGCACCAGAGCGCGCTGGGCTCGCTCTACATCATCGCCCCCGGGAAGATCCACCCGCTCTGGTACTCCCCCTGGATCTTCGTCTTCTTCTTCATCACCGCCATCATCGCCGGCATCTCGATGGTCATCTTCGAGGGGGCCATCTCCCACATCACCTTCCACAAGCTGTTCCAGGGACACCACGTCGACTTCGACAAGCTCTCCATCGGGCTCGCCAAGGCCGGCGCGCTGGTCACCTTCGCCTACTTCTTCCTGCGGCTGCAGGGGGTGGCGGACGCCCACGCCTGGGGCGAGATCAAGGGGTTCTACGGGGCCTGGTGGCTGGTGGAGATGCTGGGCTTCGTGCTGCTGCCCTCCCTGCTCTACGCCTACGGGGCCCGCAACCGGAGCGTGAAGGCGGTGCGGCTGGCGGCCACGCTGGGGGTCGCCGGGGTGGTCCTCAACCGGCTGAACATCTCGCTGGTGGCCTACAACTGGAACCAGGCCCAGCGCTACCTGCCGAGCTGGATGGAGATCTGGGTGTCGCTCACCCTGGTCACGCTCGGCGTCCTGTCCTTCCGCTGGATCGTGAACCGCATGCCGGTGCTCCGGCCCATGGCCGGGTCCGGGCACTGAAGGAGAACGCCATGTTCGGACACGACTTCCTCTCCAACTACTCGGCCAAGCTGATCGAGTACGCGCTGGCCGTCGCCTACCTGGTGCTGTTCGTCGGCTATTGGCGCTACGTGCAGGGCGGCAAGCGCGTCGAGGTCCCGGCCCGCAAGTGGGTGCCCCAAGCCGAGCCGGTCCCGGTCCATGCCGGCGCACTGGCTCCGGCCGGCTGGTTCCAGGTCCCGGCCGACCTGTGGGTCCACCCCGGCCACACCTGGGCGCGCCTCGAGTCCGACGGCGCGGTCACGGTGGGGCTCGACGACTTCGGCCACAAGCTCATCGGGCCGGTGGGGCGCGTCGGCCTCCCCGCTCCCGGGTCCAGCCTGGCCCAGGGCGAGATCGCAGTCCGGCTCGGCGCCGAGGGCGCGTCGGTGGGGCTCATCTCGCCGGTGGAAGGAACCGTCACCGCGGTGAACGGCGCCGTGAGCTCGGATCCGGAGCGCTTCGCCGACGCCTACGGCAGGGGATGGCTCTTCCAGGTGAGGCCGCCGCGGCTGGAGGCCAACCTCAAGCAACTCTTCGCCGGCGAGGCGGCGCGGCGCTGGACGGAAGAGGAGGGGCAGCGGCTCAGCGCCCGCATGTCGCCGGACATGGGGCAGGTGCTGCAGGACGGAGGCGTGCCGATCCACGGCATCGCCCGCGAGCTCGAGCCCGCGCGCTGGGCCGACCTCGTCCGCGACTTCTTCCGGAGCTAGGGAGGGTGGCCATGACCAACGCAGCCAAGGTGATGCTCAGGACGGCGGTGCTGGCGCTGGGGATGGGGCTCGCGGCCGGGGCCGCCGCCGAGGGCTGGAAGAAGCTGCCCGCCGACCTCGCGCTGCCCTCCGGCGACGGCAGCCCGGGCCCGGTCACCTTCTCCCATGAGAGCCACGTGAACTACACCGGCAGCTGCGTCGCCTGTCACCCCAAGACGTTCCGAATTCTGGAAACGGGGAAGACCGCCGACGGGCAGGCCATCCGTCACGAGCTCATGGAGAAGGGGCTCCAGTGCGGGCTGTGCCACGGCAAGACCGCGTCCGGCTTCGACGCCTGCGAGGGTTGCCACAAGATGTGACCGGTATCGGAAGGGAGAAGGAAGGAGGAGGCCATGGAGACCATCGTCACCGCACTGCAGGCCATCGGTATCTTCGTCGTCGGTCTCTTCGCTCGCGTGGGGTTGGTCGTCGCGGTCATGGCGGTGCTCCTCGTGCCGGTGGCCCTGGTCATCGCCGGGGCGAGGGGCTGGGAGGCCCTGAAGATGCGCCTCATGGGCTTCCGATCCGCCGGAGGCTTGCGCTGGCGCAAGGGTATCCACTACGCCCCCGGGCACACCTGGGTCGCGACCGAGAACGGCCGCCTCAGGGTGGGCCTCGACGACCTGGCGCAGCGGATCCTCCCCTGGGCGATCTCGGTCGAGCTGCCCAGACCCGGCACCAGGGTCGCGGAGGGCGACACCGTGGCCACCATCTCCTGCGGGGGCCAGGAGGCCCCGGTGGTGGCCCCGGTGGACGGGCTGGTGGTCAGCGTGAACCCGCTGGTGGCCAGCGACCCGTCGCTGGTGAAGCGCGAGAACTACGGCCGCGGCTGGCTCTTCGCCCTCGAGCCCATCGACAGCAAGCGGTGGCTCGCCCTGCCCAGCGGCGACGCGGCCCGGAGCTGGCTGGCCGCCGAGGGGCACCGCCTCACGGACTTCTTCGAGCACCAGCTGGGCATCGCCGCGGCCGACGGCGGCGAGCTGGTGGCGCCGCCGCCCTCGCTGCTCGGCGAGGCGCAGTGGGAGGCGCTGATGCGGGCTTTTTTGAAGACGAAGTAGGCATGGCGATGCGCTGGTACGCCACCGGGGCCGAGATACCGCCCGGCCGGTACCTGGAGCTCCGGAGTTTTCGGATACGTCGGGTGGCGGGGGCCGGGGGGAGCATCGAGGGCGGGGGCGCGGGGCGCTGGCTCCGCCTCCCGCCCTCGGCCTGGCCCTTCCTCGCCCTGGCCGTGGCACTGGCCGGCTTGCTGTACCTGGTCGCGCTGCCGCTCCTGGGCCTGGCCGCGACCGTGCGGGCGCTGGTCCGGGAGGCAGTCGCGGCACTTCGCCGCTAAGAATCCGTCCCGATATTCCCGGCCGTCGCGAGGCGCGCGAGGCCGTCGCCGAGGCGGGCACGCGAGGAGCGAGCAGCGGAAGCGTAGCTGGAAGCTACGTTGAGCAGCGCAGCGACGAGCCTGCCCGCCGCAGGCAGGTATCGCGCGCCGCAGTAGGTTGGGACGGGTTCTAAGTGCCGCGACCGGAGCTCATTGCTCCGGGCGGCAGTGGGGCGCGGCAGCAATCCCGTCCGGCTCACCCGGCTCGCGACCCAAATCGGGTCCCCCCATCGCGCGACGGCCTCTTGCGACCGTTTCTGGACCTGGATCAATTTCCACGAGGGATTTCCGCCGCTTATTGCGAGATTGTCGTTGGCAAGTTGGATGCCTTTTGCTAAATCGCACCCCATTGTGGGCCTGTGAAGATGCGGCCGGAGCCGAGACCCGGCCGGGGAAGGGAAGTCGGATGAGAAGAGCCCTGCTGGTGCTGGTCCTCGTGCTCGCGACACCTTCGGCCCGCGGCGAGGAGAAGGGAGCGGCGGGCAGCGCCAAGGCGGCGCCGGAGAAGGCGCCCGCGCCGCAGGCGGGGGCTGCACCGGCGCAGCCGACCGACAAGCCCGCCGCCAAGGCCCCGGAGAGCATCCCCGCCGACGAGGAGAGCTGCGCCTCCTGCCACACCACCGACGAGAGCATGACCCTGGACCTGGCCGGGGGGGAGAAGCTCTCGCTCTACGTCGACCGCGACGCCTACGCCCGCTCGGTGCACGGCGACATGCTCCGCTGCACCGACTGTCACGCCGACATGGACTACCCGCACCAGGAGAAGCCCTACAAGACCAAGCGGGACATGACGGTGGCCTTCTACGAGCAATGCAAGAAGTGCCACTTCGCCAACTACACCAAGACGCTCGACGGGGTGCACTACGCCCTCATGGCCAAGGGCAACAAGCAGGCGGCCCTGTGCGTGGACTGCCACGGTGCCCACGCCATCGGGCGCCCCACCGAGCCGCGCACCAAGATCTCGGAGACCTGCTCCGGCTGCCACAAGGGCGTCTACCAGACCTACGTGAAGAGCGTGCACGGGAAGGCGCTGGTGGCCGGCAACCCCGACGTGCCGGTGTGCACCGACTGTCACAAGGCCCACGACATCGAGGACCCGCGCGGCGGAGCCCTCTCGCTGCGCACCGCGGACATCTGCGGGCGCTGCCACACCAACCAGAAGCTGATGGCCCGCTACGGCCTGTCCACCAATGTGGTGCAGACCTACCTCGCCGACTTCCACGGCATGGCCGCCACCCTGGAGAAGGGGAAGCGGGCGAAAGGGCAGGGCCTGCTGGCCCCCGGCTGCACCGACTGCCATGGGATCCACGACATCCAGAAGGTCGACGACCCCACCTCGCCGGTGGTGCAGGCCAACCTGGTCGAGACCTGCCGCAAGTGCCATCCAGACGCCAACCGAAACTTCCCCAAGGCCTGGCTCAGCCACTACGAGCCCTCCTGGGAGAAAGCGCCGGTGGTGTACGCGGTGCAACTCTTCTACAACTTCATGATCCCGTTCATGCTGGCGGCGGTGGTCCTGCAGATCGCGCTGCACCTGTGGCGTGTGGTGGTGAACCGATGAGCACCGCGACCGGAGTCCCGGCGGGCCAGCCGATCGTCCGCTTCAACCTGCAGCAGCGCATCGAGCACGTCGTCACCATGGTGACGTTCGCCGGGTTGTGCCTCACCGGGCTGCCGCAGAAGTTCTACACCTCGGACTGGGCCCCGAAGATGGTGGGGTTCCTCGGCGGCATCGACGCCATCCGCTGGATCCACCGCTTCTTTGGAGTGACGCTGGCCATCTCGGTGGTGGTGCACCTGGGCTTTGCGCTGCAGGCGGTGGCCTCGCGCAAGGTGCGCTTCTCCATCGCCATCACCCAGCAGGACTTCAGGGACGCCATCGTCCAGCTGCGCTACTACCTCGGGCTCACCGAGGAGCACCCGCGTTACGACCGCTTCGACTACAAGCAGAAGTGGGAGTACTGGAGCCTGATGGTGGGCAACATCATCATGATCCTGTCGGGGTTCATCCTCTTCTACCCGACGGTGGCGGCGCGGATCATGCCTGGCCAGTTCATCCCCGCCGCCAAGGTGGCCCACTCCAACGAGGGGCTCCTGGCCTTCCTGGTCATCACCATCTGGCACATCTTCAACGCCCACCTGCACCCCGACGTCTTCCCCTTCGATACCACCATCTTCACGGGTAAGATCAGCCGGGAGCGCATGGAGCACGAGCACCCGCTCGAGCTCGCCCGCCTCGAGGGCGAGGGCGAGGGAGAGGCTCACGGCGGCGCTCCGGGAGCGCATGCCCCTCGCAAGGTGGGTTGACGTCGCCGCCCAGGCCATCTTCCACACCATCGTCGCGGCCCTGGCGGTGGAGGCGCTGGTTCGCCTGTGGAGCGTGCGCCACCCGAGCCAGCGGCTGGCGCTGCGGGCCCTGGTGCTGGCCTGGCCGCTCCTCGGCCTGCCGCTCCTCGTCTGGCTCGCCCCCGGTCGCTGGGAAGACGCCTTCCGCGACGGGGGGGCGCTCTTCGCGGCGCGGCGCTGGGAGGAGCTGCGCCTCCTCGGGGTGGGGCTGTTCCAGTGGTGGGTCGGGCTCCATGCCGCCGTGGGGCTCGGCCTGTTCCTCATGGACTTCCTGCCGCTGGTGGTCCGGCGGCGCCGCCTGCCCAGGCCCGACCCCCCGGCCTCGGCCGAGGGCCTGGCGGTCTCGGCCGCGCTCGAGGAGGTGGCGGGCCGGATGGGCGTGCCGGTGCCGCCGCTGGTATTCCTGGAAGCGGCCGGGCCGGTGCTGTTCTGCGCCGGGGTGCGGCGCCCGGCGCTGGTGACCTCGCGGGCGGCGGTGGCGCTCCTCGACCCCAAGGAGCTCCGGGCCGCCCTGGCCCACGAGCTGGCGCACCTGAACCGCCTCGACCCGGGCGTCTCCTGGGTGCTCATGGGCGCGCGGGCCCTCCAGTGCCTGAACCCCGCCTTCCAGGTGGTGGCGCGGGCCATGGCCCGCGACGCCGAGTGGCGCGCCGACGAGCGCGCCGCCGCCACCGCCGGCGACCGCCTGGCCCTGGCCAGCGCCCTCCTGAAGCTCTTCCGCGCCACCGAGGGGCGTCTCCCCGCCCCGGGCCGGCGCAGCCTCCCCCTGGCCGGCGCTCTCTCGGAGCCCCTGGCCCGGGCCCGGGCCCACGAGATCGAGGCCCGCTGCCGCCGGCTGCTCGACCCGGCGCCGCCGCCCCTGGCCTTCGGCGCGCTGCGCCTGGCGGCGGTCGGCGCCAGCCTGACGGCGCTCCTGTGGTTCGTGGTATGACCGCCGCCGGGGAGGCGCTCGTGGGCGCGAAGGGCAAGGAGCTGCTGCGGGCCCTAGCGACGCTCTTCTTCGTGATGGCCAGCGCCGCGGTGGCGCTGGCGGCGCTCGACGCCGCGCCGGGGTGGCTGCAGGGAGAGCCGCGGGGCGTGCGCCGCCTCCGGGGCGTGGACGAGGCCGAGCGCCGGCTCAAGGCCCGCCTCTACCTGCCGGCCTTCTTCCCGGACCACTACCGCTGGCCCCCGTCTTCGGTGCGGCTGGCGCCGGGCGAGCCGGCCTCGGTGGCGCTGGGCTTCGAGGCGCGCCAGGGCGGGCTGGCCCTCCAGCTCGGCCAGACGGTGGGGGGCGAGGGCCCGGTCTCGCCGCTGGTGCTCCCCCGGGCAGAGCCCCTGCAGCGGTCGCCGGTCCGCGTCGGCGGCGCAGACGGGACGCTGGCCCGCGTGATCGGCGACGACGGCGCCGTCTGGCACGAGGTCACCTGGCGGCAGGGCGGGCGCACGCTGGTGCTCCGCGGCCGGGGCGGGGTGGAGGAGCTCCTGCGCATGGCCCGCAGCGCCCACAAGGAGGGACCGTGACGGAGGGGACGCCCCGCCCGGAGCCGCAGCCGGAGGCCTCCTGGAGCCGGTCGCTCCAGGCCCGGGTCTTCATGCTGCTGGGCCTGGGCGTGCTCGGCCCCACCGCCATCGGCGCCACCGCGCTCTACCACCGCCTGCAGGTTCTCGATGAGCGGCAGATGGAAGGCCGCCTCCACGCCGCGACTGCGGTGGCCGGGCAGCTCGACGAGGAGCTGACCCAGTCGCTGGAGTCGCTGCAGCGTGCCGCCACCGCCCACCACGTGGACCTGCGCGACGGGGACGCCAACCCGGAGAAGGCTGCGCTGCGGGAAGCGGCGCTGCAGGGGCATTTCCCGGCGGGCGCCTTCATGCTGGACGCGGCGGGCGGCCTGGTGGCCGAGGTCCCGGAGCGGGGCGAGCGCAGCCTGGCGCCGCCCGCGGGGACGCCCGAAGTCCAGGAGGTGCTGCGGACCGGGCGGCCCGCGGTGAGCAGCGTGGTGGCCTCGCCACTCGGGGATCACGTCTACGCCATGGTCCCGGTGCGCGACTGGCGGGGAGAGATCACCGGACTGGCCGGAGGCGTGCTCGACCTCTCCCAGCACCACTACACCACGCTCCTGCGCTTCCTGAAGCGGTATCCCGAGGCGGCCGCCGAGGTCGTGGACGGCGCGGGGAAGGTGGTGGCCTCGGCCGAGGGCGGGCACCCGAGGAGGCTCACCGAGTGCCGCCACGTGGCGAAGGTGGTGGCGGAGCGCCGCTCGCTGGGGGACCGCTGCCACACCTGCCACCCGCGCCTGGACGAGCCCGACTTTCGGTCGGTCCTGGCGGTGGCGCCCCTGAAGCAGGCTCCCTGGGGGGTGACGCTGCGGCAGCCGGAGCGCGAGGTGCTCGCCACCGTCGGGGCCTTCCCGGTAGGACTGCTGGGCCTGGAGGCGGCGCTGCTGTGCCTGGGAGCCCTCTTCGCCTGGGGCGCGGCGCGGAGCGTCACCCGCCCGGTGGCCGCCCTCACCGCGGCGGCCGAGCAGATCGCCGAGGGAGACCTGGCCCAGCCGGTCCCGCAGGCGGGGCCCGACGAGGTGGGCCGTCTGGCCCACTGGCTGGAGGTGATGCGCTGGTCGCTCCGCGAGATGCTGGCCTACGTGGAGCAGGCCAACCAGCGGCTGGAGCGCCGTGTGGAGGAGCGGACCGCCGAGCTGGCCCGGGTGAACGCCGAGCTGCGGCAGCGGGAGCAGGAGCTGGCCCGCCTCTACGAGAAGGTCCTGACGGCGCAGGAGGACGAGCGCCGGCGCATCGCCCGCGAGCTGCACGACGAGACCAGCCAGAGCCTGGCGGTGCTGGTGATGGGCCTCGACGGAGCCCTCGCCGCCATCCGCGCCGGGCAGACGCCGCGCCTCGACGAGGTCAAGGCGCTGGCGGTGCGCACCATCGAGGAGGTCCACCGGCTCATCCTCGACCTCCGGCCCTCGGTGCTCGACGACCTGGGGCTCCTCTCCGCCATCCGCTGGTACGGCGAGCGCTACCTCCAGCCGCGGGGGATCTCGGTGCGCTGCGAGTTCGAGAAGCTGGAGCGGCGGCTCCCGCCCGCCTTCGAGACCGCCGTGTTCCGGGTGTGCCAGGAGGCCATGACCAACATCGCCCGCCACGCCGAAGCGGAGACGGTGCTGGTGCAGGCGCAGGTCGAGGGGGATGCCCTGGCGGTGGAGATCGAGGATGATGGCAGGGGGTTCGACCCGGCGGAGGTGGCGCGGCGGCCGGGGCGGCCTCATTTCGGGCTCCTGGGAATCCGGGAGCGGGTGGAGCTCCTGGGCGGCAAGCTCACCATCGATTCGGCCCCCGGACGCGGGACGCGTCTGCACCTCGAGGTGCCCCTGCCGGAGGAGGCGAGGAGCTGATGGCGAAGATACGGGTCCTCATCGCCGACGACCACGCCATCCTGCGCGAGGGGGTGCGGGCCCTGCTGGCCCTCACCGACGACGTCGAGGTGGTGGGGGAGGCCCGGGATGGCCGGGAGGCGGTGGACCTCTCCGGGAAGCTCGACCCGGACGTGGTCCTCATGGACATCGCCATGCCGGGGCTCGGGGGGCTGGAGGCGGCGCTGGAGATGAAAAAGCTGGGGCTCCGCGCCCGGATTCTCATCCTCTCCCAGTACGAGGACCGGGAGTACGTGCGGCGGCTCCTCAAGGCCGGGGTGGCCGGATACGTCCTCAAGAAGTCGGCCGGATCAGAGCTCGCCAACGCGGTGCGCGCCGCCCATCGCGGCGGGCTGGTGCTCGACCCGGAGGTGGCCCGCGCCGCGATGGAGGAGGCCGGGCCCAAGGCCCCGGCCGAGGCCGACCCCTACGAGTCCCTCACCGACCGCGAGAAGCAGGTGCTGAAGCTGGTGGCCGAAGGGCTCTCCAACAAGGAGGTCGCCGAGGCGCTCGGCATCAGCGTCAAGACGGCCATGACCCACCGCGAGCACGTGATGGAGAAGCTCGGGCTGCACAACCGCACCGAGCTGGTGCGCTTCGCGCTGAAGAAGGGGGTCATCCAGCCGTAGGTCCGCCGACTCGAGCCGCCCGGAACGGGCGGCGAGGCTCCTGGGAAGCCTCGGGCTCGTCGGGTACCAGCGGTGCCCCGCCGATGTCACCGCGGGCTCACCCGCAGGACCTCCGCGCCCGGGCCTCGCCCGCCGGCGCCTCCCCCGCAGCGATCCGACGCCGCCCCCGCCCGGGGCGCG
>DASTPH010000040.1:0-21309 GCA_035762305.1 Anaeromyxobacteraceae bacterium | reverse complement strand
CCGGCGGCGCCATGCCGTCGCTGGTGCCCTGCCGCGACGTGGAGCAGCAGGCCCGCTTCGTGGCCCAGCGAGTGCTGGAGCTGCGCGACGAGGGGATCCCGCTGCCGGAGATCGCCGTCCTCTACCGGGCCCACCATCATTCGATGGAGATCCAGTTCGAGCTGGCCCGGCGCGGCATCCCCTTCGTGGTGCGCAGCGGGGTGCGCTTCTTCGAGGCCGCCCACGTGAAGGACGTGCTGGCGCACCTGCGCTTCGCGCGGAACCCCGGCGACGAGCTGGCCCTGAAGCGGATCCTGCGCCTCGCCCCCGGCATCGGCTCCATGACCGCCGACGCGGTGTGGGCCGCCCTCTCGGCGCGGCGGCGGGGCGGACAGGGGACGGTGGACGAGCTGCTCTACCCGGACGTGGCCTCGCACGTCCCGCCCAAGGGGCGGGAGGGGTACCGGCGCGCCGCCGAGCTGCTCCGGGCCCTGTCGCGCCCACCGGCGCGCGACCTGCCCGGCGAGTGCATCGAGAAGGTGCTGGAGGGCGGCTACGAGGAGTACCTCCGGGCGGCCTTCGTGAACGCCGACTCCCGCATCGAGGACGTGCGGCAGCTCGCCGACTACGCCCGCGGCTACGAGGACACCGACGCCTTCCTGGCCGAGGTGGCGCTCCTCACCGAGCTCAGCGCCGAGACCGTCTCCGAGGGCGGCGAGCCCGACGAGAAGATGGTGCTCTCCAGCGTCCACCAGGCCAAGGGGCTGGAGTGGCGGGCGGTCTTCGTGGTCTGGCTGGCCGACGGCCGCTTCCCCAGCGCCCAGGCGCTGCGGGATCGCGACGGCGAGGAGGAGGAGCGGCGGCTCTTCTACGTGGCCTGCACCCGCGCCAAGGACGAGCTCGCGCTCAGCTACCCGGTGGTGGCGGCGCCGCGCGACCGGGAGCGGGTTGTCCTCAAGGCCTCCCGCTTCCTGGAGGAGCTGCCCGGCGAGCCGCCGGTCTACGACCGGTGGCAGCTCGAGGAGGAGGGCGGGCCGCCCGCGCTGGCCGAGGCGCCGGCGCGGCCCCCGCTCCCCGCCATGGCGGTCCCGGCGCTGTTCGGCGTCGTGGCGGAGGGTGGGGAAGGGGACGAGGAGGACGCACCGTTCTGAACGGCCGAGCGCGATTCGCGATACCAACGCGTCCCCAGGCCGGGTGGCATGGCCGCGGCCGGCGGTGTGCTAGAAGGAGAGGACATGGCCGGGCCATCTCGCGAGAAGTCCATCATCGGCGTCGACCTCGGGACCACCAACACCTGCGTTGCCCACGTGCGGAACCGCATCCCCAAGGTGGTGCCCACCGACAAGGGGAACCTCATCCTCCCGAGCGTGGTGGCCCTCTCCGAGCGCGGCGAGTGGCTGGTGGGCGGGGTGGCCAAGGACCAGGTGGTCACCAACCCCAGGCACACCATCTACGGGGCGAAGCGGCTCATCGGCCGCAAGTTCAACTCCAAGGTCGTGCAGGAGCTTCGCAACTACTACTCCTACGACATCGTGGAGGGCGCGAACGGCGAGGCGGCGGTGACGCTCGGGGGCGAGACGTACGGCCTGCCGCACGTGCAGGGTCTGGTGCTGGCCCACATCAGGAAGATCGCCGAGACCTTCCTGCAGCGGGAGATCCGCGAGGCCATCATCTCGGTCCCGGCCTACTACAACGACAACCAGCGCAACGCCGTGAAGGAGGCGGGGCGCCTCGCCGGCTTCGAGGTGAAGCGCATCGTCAACGAGCCTACCGCGGCGGCGCTGGCCTACGGCTTCAACCGCGGCCTGGACCAGAAGCTCCTGGTCTACGACCTGGGCGGCGGCACCTTCGACGTCTCGGTGCTGCAACTGCAGAACAACGTGTTCGAGGTGCTGGCCACCGGCGGCGACACCTTCCTCGGGGGCGTGGACTTCGACAACCGCATCATCGACTTCGTCCTCGAGGACTTCTGGAAGGCGCATCGCATCGACCTGGCCGGCAACCCCATCGCCATGCAGCGGGTGAAAAACGGGGCCGAGGCCGCCAAGATCGACCTCTCGCTCATCCCCAACGTGGTCATGGAGCTGCCCTTCATCGAGGAGCGCAAGGGGAAGCCGCTCGACATCCGCACCGCCCTCTCGCGGCAGCAGCTGAACGAGCTCTCCTTCGACCTGGTGGACCGGACCTTCGAGATCTGCGACCGGGTGCTCTCCGAGAAGAGCATCCGCCCCCAGGACATCGACGAGATCATCCTGGTGGGCGGGCAGTCGCGCATGCCACTGGTGCAGGAGAAGATCCGCGAGCACTTCGGCAAGGCGGCCCGCAAGGGGGTCCACCCCGACGAGTGCGTGGCCCTGGGGGCGGCGCTCCTCGGCGATTCGCTCGACGCCATCGACTCGGTGACCCTGGTGGACGTGCTGTCGATGCCCATCGGCATCGCCACCCCCCAGAACCGCATGCGGCGGGTGCTGGAGAAGAACCAGCCCATCCCCGCCGCCAGGAGCTTCCGCCTGCCGCCGCCCCGGGAGCCGGGCCGGCCCATCGAGCTCGACATCTACCAGGGCGACTCCGACGACATCGTGGACGACGAGTTCCTGGGGTCGATCCGCCTGCCGGCGGCGGCCACCGGGCGGCGCATCGACTTCAAGCTCACCGAGGAGTGCCTCCTGCGGGTGAGCTTCGACGACCCGGAGAAGGGGATGACCGAGATCCCCTTCGCCACCCGCGACACGCCCGAGGCGGTGAAGCGGGCCATCGCCGAGCAAGCCCAAAGGCGCGAGAGGGCCGCGGCGTCGCAGGGAGTGGCCAGCGAGGAGAAGCGCGGCGGCCTCTTCGGGTGGCTCAGAAGGGGCTAGCGGTGGTCTTCCCATCGGAGGCCTGGGTCGCCGCGGTGGTCGGCGCGGTGAACCGGCACCCCGACCTGCCTCGGGCGCTAGCCGGCCTCGGTTCGGACCTGGCGGCGGTGGTCGAGGCCGATCCGCCGGCGGTCCCGGTGACGCTGGCGGCCTGGGGGCGGCACGCCAGGGGACGCATCGCCGAGTGGCGCCTGCTCGAGGACGAGGACGAGATCCTCGAGCTGGCGCCGGCCTACGTGGTGCGCGGACCCTACCGGCTGTGGAAGGACCTGCTGCTCCGCCGGGCGGACCCGCTGCAGGCGGCCCTTTCCGGGATGCTGCAGGTGCAGGGAGACCTGGAGGCGCTGGTGCGGCGGGCCAACTACCGCTACGTTCTGGACCAGGCGCTAGCGAAGGTGGCGACCGAGTTCCCGGACGAGGCCAGGCGGTGAGGCCCTACAAGAGCATGCTGGAGCGGTTGCTGGAGTCCGGGGCGGAGGCTGCCTCGCGCGCCGCCCGCGCCGTCGCCGACATCGACACGGCCCGCGGCGCGGCGGCGGCGGCGGTGGGGCTGGCCCAGCGCGGCAAGAAGCGCTTCGACGAGGCTCAGGAGCGGGTGCTCCACGCCCTGGGGCTGGCGGCCCGGGAGGACTACGCCGAGGTGGCGAGGCGCATGGCTCGGCTCAAGCGCAAGGTGCGCGAGCTGTCGCGGCAGCTGGATGGGGAAGGCGGCCGGGGCCGGGTCGGGTCCACGACCCGGGCGGGCGCGGCCGAGGTCGGCGAGACACGCGACGCGGCCGCGGCGCCGCCAGGCGGCGGATCCGCGATCGAGCCGGGCGACGCCGCAGCGGCCGAGCCGCCGGGGCGAGAGAGCGAGGAGGAGGGAGGCGAGGGCGGCGCGCGGCGTTGACACCCGCACGCACGGGCGGCATACTCCGCGGCCGTTTCACGGATTCCGGGCGCTTAGCTCAGCGGTAGAGCACCGTCTTCACACGGCGGGGGTCGCTGGTTCGAAACCAGCAGCGCCCATGTGGGGTTGGGAGGAATCCCGACCCCTTCTTTATGTCCCGCCGCGGGGGACCGCGTCACGGGTGGCAGGACTCGCAGAGCGGGCGCGCGCTCACGTCCGCGCCCTCCTTCGGGGGCGCCGCCGGCTTCGCCCGCGCACCCTCCGGCTCGTCGGCCTTCATCTCGGCCATCGTCGGCCGAGCCACGGCTTGCTCTCGCGGGACGGCGAGGAAGTGGGCCCAGGGCGAGGCCGCCGAGTGGCAGGTGGGGCAGCCGACCTTGCCGCCGTTGAGGACCACCCCCCGGGCGCGGACCTCCTCGATCGACCGCAAGCCGCCGCGGGCGCGCTGCGCCGCCTCGGCGTAGTCTCCCTGCACGGGGTGCGAGTGCGTGCCCATTCGGTCGCCGTGGCAACCGAGGCACTCGGGCGTGTCGCCCTTCTCGAGCCCGGCGTGGACCTCGTTCCACTTGGCGCTCGCAGGCGCGGCCGGCATATCCCGTGCCGCGACGATCCCGGAAGGCGGGCCCACCTTGGCGGCCGCCATCTCTGGCGGGACGGTCGGCGGAGTGGCGACGGTTGCTCCCGTGGCGGCCGGCCGGGTCGGCGCTCCTGCCGGCGTGACCTGGGAAGGCTGGGCCACCCTGGCTCCGGCCGTCCCGGGGGAGACGCCCGGCGCTGCACACCCCGCCGCCGCGGCGAGAGCGGACGCACAGGCGATCATGGCGAGGTTCCCGAGGCGCATTGGCTTCACCTCCACCGGGAGACGTGGGGTGAGCATGCCACGGATGGGCTCCCCGAGTGGTTCTCGGATGGGGCGCCTGGAAGGTCGAGGCTTCTCCCGGCCTCCGGTGTCCCGACCAATCTGAAACCGGACTCTCGGAGTTCGTGGCACGGGCGCGCCCCTCGAGTCGTGCTACTTGGTCAAGAAGTTTCCAGTCCGGTCGGTAGTTCCCCCCCCCGCCGTCGGCGCCCGCCGGGGGAGTTCGGACAGGAGCTGCAACAGCCCCTCCATGCTGGGCGGCTTGGCGACGTGCTTGTCGAACCCGGCCTCGCGGGCGCGCCGCAGGTCGTCCGGCAAGGCGTAGCCGGTCAGCGCCACCAGGCAGGGGCCGTTCGTGGCCTCCTCCGCCCGGAGGGCTCGCGCCACCTGGTAGCCGTCCATTCCCGGAAGCCCGATGTCGCACAGCACCACCTCCGGCTTGAAATCCCGGGCCAGCGCCAGCCCCTTGGGCCCGTCGTAGGCCACCCGCACGTCGTGCCCCTGCAGGGCCAAGAGTTCCCCCAGGCTGTCGGTGGAGTCCTCGTTGTCGTCGATGATGAGCACCCGGCGGCCGGAGGAAGCGAGGCGCGCCTGGGCCGGTTGCTCCGGCGGGGTCGTGGCTGGGGCCAGGGGAAGCTGGACCGTGAACGCCGAGCCGCGACCCGGACCGGCGCTGGCGGCGTGGACGCTGCCGCCGTGGAGGGCGACGATCCCCTTGACCATCGCCAGCCCGAGGCCAAGGCCGCCGGCGGGGCGGTCCGCGGACTGCGGCGCCTGGACGAAGGGCTTGAACAGGGCGGGAAGGAGCTCGGTGGCGAGGCCGCTGCCGTCGTCGCGCACGCGCAGGAAGGCGTTCGCATCGCCCCGCTCGAGCTCGACCTCGACCCGCCCACCGCGGTCGGTGAACTTCTGGGCGTTGGCGAGGAGGTTGCCGAGCACCTGGACCAGCCGGGCGGAGTCGGCGTCCACCCAGAGCGGCGCCGGCGCCAGCCGGTCCGCCAGCAGGATCCCGCTCGCCGCGAAGCCGGCGCGGTGGTCGTCTACCACGCTCGCCACCAGCCCTGTCAGCTCGACCCGCTGGGTATGGAGGCGCACCTTGCCCCGGGTGATGCGGGTCACGTCCAGCAGGTCCTCCACCAGGCGCGTCAGCTGCGCCACCTGACGCCCGATGACCTCGTGGGCCCGCCGCGCCTGCTCCCCCTGGGCGCCCTGCTCCAGCACGCCCAGGCTGTTCCGGATGGGGGCGAGCGGATTGCGCAGCTCGTGGGAGAGGACGGCCAGGAACTCGTCCTTGTGGTGAACCTCCTGGCGGAGATCCCTCTCGGCGCGCACGCGCGCGCTGACGTCCTCGACCGCGACCAGGGCCGTCGGCGCCTCGCCCTGCATGACCGACGCCGTGAGGCGGACCTCGATGCGCTGGCGGCGTTCCCCATGCAGCCTCACCTCGCAGGAGCGGCTCTTCTGGCCGGCCGGGGCGGAAAGGACCTGGCCCAGGAAGTCCTGCGCGGCGGCTCGGTCGGCCCCGACCACGAAGGCGAGGAAGCGCCTGCCGACGAGTTGCGATCGCGCGACCGACAGCAGGTGCGCGCCGGTGAGGTTCACCTCACGGATGAGACCTTCGGCTGTGATGGTGAAGTAGCCGATGGGGGCGAAGTCGAAGAGCTGGGTGTAGCGCTCCAGCCCCGTCTGCACCTTGGCCTGGACCGCTCGCAGCGACTCGTTCTGCGTCTCCAGCTCGACCTTCTGCATCTCCATCTCGAGCTGGTGGGCCCGCAGCTCCTCGAGCAGCTCCCGCGCCTCGAGGTCGCCCCGCGACCGGCCGCGCCGCTGCGGCGGTTTGCGGCGCCGGGCACTGCCGGGCTTGCGGAGCTGGACCCCCTTCCTCACGCGTCCCCTCCGTCCCCTCCGGACACCTCGGGCCCGCGAGCGCGGCGGAGCAGGACCGAGAGCCCGCCTTCCTGAGGATTGACGGAGACCTCGTACCGCGCCTGGCCGTCCGGATGCGGCGCCGCGAACGAGAGGGAGCGCCGTTCGCGGACCGCCTGGGCGAGCTTTTCCGCGAAGGCGGGGCGGACCGCTTCCGGCATGAGCTCGGGCAGGCGCTTCCCCAAGAGCCCGTCCCGCGGGCGCCCCAGCACCGGTTCCGCGGCGGCGTTGAAGGAGGTGACCGCCAGCTGATCGTCCAGGACCAGCCAGGCATCGCTGATCCAGTCCAGCATCCTGGTGAGCCCCTGGCTCGCGGCGCTACGCGCCTCGTCGGCCCGCTTGAGGTCGTCGACGTCGGTCTGCGTCCCGTACCACCTGACGATCGCGCCCTGCTCGTTCGTGATGGGGGTCGCTTGGGCCTTGAACCAGCGGTAGACCCCGTCTCGGCCCCGGAGCCGGAGCTGGGCCTGGAAGGGGCTCCCGGCCTTCACCGCCGTCTTCCATTCATCGCGGACGCGCTCCCGCTCCTCGGGGTGGACCTGCTCGAGCCATCCGTAGCCGAGCTGCTCCGCCTCGGGGACGCCGGTGTAGCGGACCCACTGCTGGCTCAGGTAGTCGCAGGCCCCTTCCGGGCGGCAGGCCCATACCAGGGTGGGCAGGGATTCGGCCATCTGCCGCGTCTGGCTGGCCTGCTCCCGCAGCGTGGTCTCGAGCGTCTTGGAGTCGGTGATGTCGTTGAAGGTGACCACCACGCCCTCGATGACGTCGTCCATGGTGCGGTAGGGCATGATCCGCACCGTGAACCAGCGGCCGTCCCGGCTGCCGACTTGCTTCTCCTTGAAGACCAGGGTCCGGAGCACCTCGCGGGCGTCCTCGACCAGTTCCGGGTAGTCGAGCTCGGTGGCGATGTCGGTGATGGGCCGGCCGGCGTCGGAAGCGATGAGCTTGATGAGCTTGTAGGTCGGGGTGGTGAAGCGGCGCACCAGGAGCTGGTGGTCGAGGAACAGGGTGGCGATGTCGGTGCTGTTGAGCAGGTTCTTCATGTCGTTGTTGGAGCGGGACAGCTCGTCGACCTTGTTCTGCAGCTCGTGGTTGACGGTCTGCAGCTCCTCGTTCATGGACTGCATCTCCTCCTTGGAGGTGGTCAGCTCTTCGTTGGTGCTCTGCAGCTCCTCGTTGGTGGACTGGAGCTCCTCGTTGGTGGACTTGAGCTCCTCCTGCGAGGTCTGCATCTGCTCGCGGGTGGTCTGCACCTCCTCGCGCGCCTGCTGCACCTCCTGCTCCAGGGCGGCGAGCTGGAGGCTGGCGGAGCGCGGCGTCTTGCCGCGCGGCTCGAGGGCGGGAGCGGCGGGAGCGGGAGCGTCGGCGATGACGATCATCATCGTGCCCTGCAGCTCCTTGGGATCCGCCACCTTCTCGACGGTCAGGTCCACCGCCTGGGTCTCGCCGTTGGTCCGCACCTTGAGTGCACGCACGGTGACGGGGCGCTCCTCCCGCTGCGCCGAGGCGAAGGCCCGGGTGAGGTCGTAGCGCAGCCCCTCGCGAGCCATGGCGAAGACGTTGAGGCTGGCCTTGCCGACCGCCGGCTCCAGGTACTTGCCGGTCCGCCCGCTGGTGTAGAGGACGTCGCCTTTGTCGGTGGTGAGGAGTGCGGTGGGCGAGTAGCGCTGCACCACCAGGCGGTCCGCAAGCGTCTGCAGGTTGGCCCGGAACGCCCGGGGCGGCTCTGCGCCCCCCTCCTCGCCGGCGAGGTAGGGACCCGGCATCGCGAAGGTCGACGGGAACTCCACCGGGGGGGTCACCGCCTCGAGCCGCCGGTAGATGCGGTTCTTCCCGTTCATGGGGGCGAAAAGGCTGGAGAAGCCGCCGACGGTCTCGGCGCTCCCGAGGAAGAGGATCCCTCCGGGGTTCAAGCTGTAGTGGAAGAGGGGGATGAGCTTCCTCTGCAGTTCCGGGGACAGGTAGATGAGCAGGTTGCGGCAGGAGAGGATGTCGAGCTTGGTGAAGGGCGGGTCCATGATGATGTTCTGGGGCGCGAACACCACCGACTCGCGGATCTCCTTGCCCACCCGGAAGCCGCGCTCGTCCTGCACGAAGAAGCGGCGCAGCCGCTGGGGGGTGACGTCGGCGGCGATGTTCACCGGGTAGTTGCCCAGGCGCGCCCGCTCGATGGCGTCCCTGTCCAGGTCGGTGGCGAAGATCTGCAGGCTGATGCCCGGCGCTGGCCCGAGCCGGTCCAGCGCCTCCTTGAAGACCATGGCCAGCGAGTACACCTCCTCGCCGGTGGAGCAGCCCGGGACCCAGGCCCGGAGCACCCCCGCGCTGGGCCGCGCCCGGAAGAGATCGGGCAGGGTGCGTTCGCGGAGCTGCTCCCAGGCCTGCGGGTCGCGGAAGAAGCTGGTGACGCCGATGAGCAGCTCCTTGAGGAGCAACTGGGTCTCCTGTGGGTTCTCGCGAAGGTAGCGGACGTAGTTGGCGATCTTGTCGATCTGGTGTAGGCCCATGCGCCGCTCGACACGGCGGTGGACGGTGCTCTTCTTGTAGAGGGAGAAGTCGTTGCCCGTCTGGACCCGCAGCAGGGCGAAGACCTTCTCGAGCGCGCTTTGCTGACGCTCCTCGAGCCGGGCCTCGGTCGGAGAGGTGTAGGGGGCGTGCCGGTTGTAGGCGAGGATCCGCGCCGGCAGTTCATCGGCCGAGGCGACGACGTCGGCCAGCCCAGCGTCGATGGCGCTGCGGGGCATGCTGTCGAACTTGGCCGAGCCGAGCGACTGGACGAAGCCAGCCCCGGCCTTCTCCTTGATGGCCCGCATGCCCAGGGTGCCGTCGGAGCCCATGCCGGAGAGGATCACGGCGATGCCGCGCTCCTGCCGGTCCTCCGCCAGCGAGCGGAAGAAGAAGTCGATGGGCAGGTTCAGGCCCCGCGGCGACCGCTGGGGGAGGAGGTGGAGGGTGCCCCGCACGATCGACATGTCCTTGTTGGGCGGGATCACGTAGACGGTGTCGGGCCGGACCTTCTGCCGGTCCTTGACCTGGACCACCGGCATGGCCGAGGTCCGCTGAAGGAGCTCGACCATGGCGCCCTTGTGCGTCGGATCGAGGTGCTGGATGACCACGTAGGCCATGCCGCTGTTCGCGGGCACGTGCCTGAGGAACTGCTCCAGGGCCTCGAGACCGCCCGCGGAGGCTCCGATGCCCACCACCGGGAAGGAATTCGGCCCCTGGCTCCGGCCGGCCTCGGCGGCTGCCCCCGGGGACCGCCCGGGCCCCGCGCCGTCCGCGCGCCCGGCGGCGGCCCTCGACCGCGCCGGTGTTCCCCGGGCGCGGGCCTTCGGACCGGCGCCGTGCGCGGCCCGCGGAGCGCGTTTGCCCCCGGACTTGCGCTTCGAGACCTGGTCGGCCATGAGCAACCTCCGAAGGGCGGCCAGGCCCGGCGTGGCCGCCCCCGCGAGTGAGATGTCCGACCAGAGTGTACGCCCGGAGGGCTCGCGGCACACCCGGCCCTCCGGGGGGTCCCTCCTCGCCCTCGCCGAGCGGCGGCCGCTTCGACCCGTTTCCAACGCGGCGGTGGCACCGGCTCCCGCTACTTGGCACCCACTTCGGGCAGCAGGCTCTCGCTCTCCGCGCCGTCGTCCTTGTACTGCCCGGATCGGACCCCGTACTTCCGCAGGACGCGGTGCAGGCTCTCCCGGGTCATGCCGGCGCGCCTCGAGGCGTTGGTGACGTTTCCCCTGAACGACCGCATCAGCCGCTCCAGGTAATCCCGCGAGGCGCGCTCGCGAGCCTCCTCGATGGCGGAGCGGAACTCCGACGAAACCGGCTGGTCCGGATTTCCGTGCGGGTCGCCGCCGCCTGGGCGCGGATCCGCGCCGCTTTGGCGCTCGAGCGCCCGCTTGTGCTCCAGCGCCCGGATCACCGCCAGCGAGATCTCGTCCGGGTCGAACGGCTTCTCGATGTACTCGAAGGCCCCGAGCTTCATGGCCCTCACCGCGTCCGGCACGCTGGCGTGGCCGGTCATCATCACCACCGCGGTCGACGGCGCGCGGTCCTGCACGGCCTTCAGCACGTCGAAGCCGCTGAGGCCGGGCATCCGGATGTCGGCGAGCAGCACGTCGGTGGGGGCCGAGTCGATGAGGCCCAGCGCCGTCTCCCCGTCCGACGCGGTCGAGACCTGGTAGCTCCCCTCGAGGATGGAGACCATCGTCGAGAGCGCGTCGGGATCGTCCTCCACGACCAGCACGCGGGGCTTGTCCGTCTCGATCCCCGCGCCGGACTGCTGGATCTCCCGCAGGCGCTCGACCGCCCGCGCCACCACCAGCAAGATCTCGTCCGAGTCGAGCGGCTTGGCGACGTAGTCGAAGGCCCCGAACTTGATGGCCGACACCGCATCCGGCACGCTGGCGTATCCGGTCATCATCACCGTCTGGGTGGCCGGACAGCGGCCCTGCACGGCCTTCAGCACGTCGAAGCCGCCGAGGCCGGGCATCTTGACGTCGGCCAGCACCACGTCGAAGGGCTGCGAGCCGATGAGGCTCAGCGCCGCCTTCCCGTCCGGGGCCGTCGTCACCTGGTAGGACTGCTCCAGGATGGTGGCCATGAGCCGCAGGACCCCTGGGTTGTCTTCCACCACCAGCACGCGCGGTCGTTCCATGATCACGTCCTCCCCTCGGGGGCTCGTGGCAGGCGCAGCGTGAACACCGCGCCCCGCGATTCCCCGTTCCTGAACTCGATGTCGCCCCCCTGGGCGCGGGCCATGGCGCGGGAGACGGCCAGGCCGAGGCCCGTGCCGGCGGACTTGGTGGTGAAGAACGGCTCGAACAGGTGGTCCCTCGCCTCGGCCGCGATCCCGGGCCCGTCGTCGCGAATCGCGACCTCGACCGCGCCGTTCGAGGCGCCGATCTCGACCTCCACGCCGCCCGCCGGGCCGGCGGCCTCGGCCGCGTTCTTCATGAGGTTGAAGACCACCTGCCGGAGCCTGGCGCGGTCCGCCATGGCGATCCCGGCCCCGCCGACCGACAGCCGCGGCGGGGCGGGCTTCATCCAGACGCCGAGCCTCCCCGACACGTCCTCGCACAGGACCCGGAGGTCCACCGGGGCCGGTGCGGCGGCCGGGGAGGGGCGGGAGAGCTCGAGCAGGGCGTCCACCACGTCCTTGCAGCGGCGCGCCTCGTCCTCCACCGCCGAGAGCTGCTCCGCCAGCCGCCGATCGGGCAGGTCGCGGTTGAGCGAGAGGTAGCCCAGCATGACCTGAAGGGGGTTGTTGAGCTCGTGGGCCAGACCGGCGGCGAGGCGCCCGATCCCCGCCAGCTTCTCCGACTCGACCAGCCTGTGCTGGTGGTGCTTCAGGGCGACGGTCATGGCGTTGAAGTCCGCTGCGAGCCGGCCGAACTCGTCGGACCTCGGCAGGTCGATGCGGGCGTCGAGGTCGCCGGCGGCCACCGCCGCCGCTCCCTCGCTCAGCCGCGCCAGTGGGCGGGCGACGGACCGTGAGAGGTAGTACACGGCCGCCGCCATCAGGAGCGGGGTGGCGAGCAGCAGCGCGGCGGTCCAGCGGAGGACCTGCCCCTCGAGATGCATCAGCGCGCGGCGGGACTGGGAGCTCGTTTCCTGGAGCATTCCCACCAGGTCGTCGACGCCCTCCTCGATGGTCGACACCAGCGGATACGCCCGTTCGTGGGCGAGGGCAGCCGCCGGATCCTTCCTCTTCACGGCCGGCGCGATCTCGTCGCGGAACATCTGGTCGAGCTTCGTCGCCGCCCGGCGGACCTCGTTGAGCTTCTCGAGGGCCGCGGGCTCGTCGACGCTGTCGCACAGCGCGCGGCCC
Organism: Anaeromyxobacteraceae bacterium; assembly: GCA_035762305.1. GTDB lineage: Bacteria > Myxococcota > Myxococcia > Myxococcales > Anaeromyxobacteraceae > DASTPH01. Next base: position 8,980 of record DASTPH010000040.1, on the reverse strand, counting down.
AGGTCGAGGACGCGGGAGCGAGCGGAGGTGTAGGTGGCGAGATCGGCAGTCTCGCCCCGGACCAGCCGCATCTCCAGGTCGTACTGGTCGCGCACGGCGTCCTCGAACGCCAGCGCGCGGCGCATCTCCTCCTCGTGGTCGGCCATCTCCCCAAAGGTGACCTCCATACGGCGCAGAGAGACGACCTGGACGGCCAGCGACCCCACGAAGGCGGCGAGCACCGCGGAGAATGCGAGAATGAGGCGGCGCCGGGTGGAGAAGCGGCCGAGCCGGGACAAACCTACCCACGAGGGGTGAACCTGCTTGCGCCCCGCTACCGGCTGTGTCCTGTCGTCCGCGCGAGTCAATGCTACCTACGGGTGGAACGGGTTCGACCACATGTCCGGCAAGCTATTCACCCCTCCCGGCCGTGACAGCCTACCTACTCGCACAAGCCCGCGAAGTCTTGACCATGATCAAGTGACAGAAAATGTCCTTCGGACTCTCATGTGGTAACTCAAATGGGTCTAGTAGCCAGCGTGCTATTCACTTGTATTCACGGTGGTAATTTGTGGAGGCTGGCCGGCCGTCCCCGCCTGTGCAGCGAACGAGGCGCAGGGCGGGGCTAGGTCGCTTGTCCCGGGGTAAGACTTGCTCCGACGCCCCAAAAGAGTCCAGGCGCGAACGGCCTGCGGGGGAGCCGGACGCGTCCCGCGCGCGCCTTTGGGCTCTGCCGGGCCCTGCAGGAGGGCAGCCGGGAAGCGGCCCAGGGACAGGCCTCGCGGCCTGCCGCCGGCAGCGCCCACGGCCCCACGTGCGGGCAGGGGCTGGCGCGGGGTCCACCAGCGCAGACCAACCAAGCTTACGGGCGCCGGTCCTTCCGCAGACGCGGTGCCAGATCGGGGCCCCGGAACGGGACGATCAACAACCTGCCCCCGCCAGAAGGTGAAAAGGTGATGGCGGCCCCCGTGGGCGCGGATCGCTGGTCACTTCTGTTGTTCGGCCGGCGCGCTGGCGGTCTTCTCGCCGGCGTGGCGCGGGTCGATGGCGAGGAGCTCGATCTCGAAGACGGCGGTCTCGTCCCGTCCCAGCTTGCTCTTGCGCCCCCGGCGGGCCGGCTCGGGGGGAATGACGACCTGCCACTTGGAGCCCACCGGCATGAGCGTCAGGACTTCCCTCCAGCCAGGGCTCGTCCCCGCGATCGCGATTTTGACCGGCTTCCCGCGCCGGTACGAGCTGTCGAAGACCCGCCCCTCGATCGAGCTCCCACGGTAGTGGCACCGGACGGTGTCGGCCTGATCGGGCGTCTTGCCTTCTCCCGCCTTAAGGACCTTGTACTGCACCCCGCTCGCCAGGGTCACGACGCCCTCCTTCTTCGCGTTCTCGGCGCGGAACGCCTCACCCGCGGCCTTCCGATCCTTCTTCGCGGTCGCCGCCTCGCGCTCTTTCTGTTTCAGCTCGGCTCTGGCGTCGCTCATGGCCGCGCGGAGATCCTCGTCGCTCATGAGGAGCTTTCCGCCCGACAGCGCGTCGTGAAATCCCTTGGCGAGGGCGTCCGCGTCCAGCTCGACCGGCTGACGCTGGATGTTCCTCGCCGCGGCGACGCCCATCGCGTAGCCCATCTTCTCCTTCTGCGTCTCCGGGGGACGGTTCTCCTCGGCGCTCGCCTGGACCGCCAGGAGCCCGAGTCCGAAGACTGCAATCCATTTCGCTGTCATGTGTCCCTCTCCCGATCTGATCGCCGTGTGGGAGGCCGTGGCCGCGCTCATCGAGACGCGACCGCGTCGCCTCGCTGGTTCAAGCGGAAGTGCATCTGCATGCGTTCGCCGGCCGATGGCCGGGCCCTCGGCGCGGGGATGACCTGGCTCTGCAGCACGGTCCGGGCGCAGGACACCATCGTCTCGCTGGCCCCGCCCCAGTCCCGCACCTTCGCATCCACGATGCGCAACTCCTCGCCGCGCGCCTCGACCTCGAGCAGGAGGGACGCTGGCGCCGCGCGAGGGACTGCCCCTGCTGCGGAGGTCCCGCCGAAACCTCCGACCCTGGTGCAGCGAGCGAGCCGCGACTGGACCGGGGCGGCGTGGAGCGCCTTGCGGACGGCCTTCTGGGTCACGCGGTCCGCCATCGGCGTCGACGTTTCACCTCGGCGCTCAGCGTCCGGGGCCGGGAGGTACAGCTTCCCTCCCTTGAAGGGGGCCGCCGCGACTGGTCCTCTCGGAGGCGCGGGCGCGACCGCGATCGGCGGGGGCGGCGGCGAGGGCGGATCCGGCGTCGCCGGCGTCGTTGGGGCCCTGCCCGGCGCCAGGATGATGACGACGCAGGCGCCGATGAGGACCGCGATGGAAAGGCCTGCCACCAGGAAGGTGCGCTTCATGTCGCGATCTCCGGGGCGGCCGTCACTGGGAGACGGTCACCCGCCAGATGCCATCCGGCTTCTCGGCCTTGAAGGTGAACGTCCTGGATGCTCCGCCGGCTTTCACCGTGACCGTGCTCGATCCGGGGCGCTTGGCGGTGATCGTCACTCGCTTGCCCCGAGGTGGCAACACGGTCAGGAGCTCGGGATCGGACACCGTCCACTCCGGGTCGGTCTTCACCGGCGCTCCCCTGGCGTCCGCGGCGCGAGCCGTCGTCTCCACCGCGTCCTGAGCCCGCGCGCCGGTGAAGGTCGGCGGCGAGACCCATTTCTCTCCGCCGTAGGTGGGCCCCAGGACCCGGGGATCGATCTTGAAGGAGAGGGTGATCCTGGTCCCGGGTGCGGGCGCCGGCGGGGCCTTCGCGTCGGTCGCCAATGACCGCGGCGGAGCGGCGAGCGCCAGCATCGAGAGAGCGAGCACCGGCGCGGTGAGAACGGTTCGCATGCGTTTCATGTATTCCCCTGATGATTGTTCGCCGCAAGAAGAAACTCTCCGGCTCATCCCCTCCCCGGCGAGGGGAGGGGATGAGCGGAGAGCGACGACTTCAGTGGCAGTAGTGGTTGTTCACCGTGCCGCAGAACGCGGCCGGTCCGACCAGGCGGGGGCCACTCGAGATCCCCAGGAAGTTCGGCAACGCGGTCGTCCCACCCGCGCCGACCGCCGGCACCTGGCGGAAGCATGCCGTGGTCGCCCCGGCAAACGGCAGACCCGTGGTCGAATCCGTGCACACGACGGTCGCATCCGTGTTCGCCACCAAGCCTTCCCGGTTCCCTGAAACCGTCCCCGCCAGCACGCCATTCTCGGGAGCCGTGGCATCCAGGGGCACGAAGATTTCGGGATGGTCGAACGGCGCCATCTCGAACTTCACGCGGTCATCGGTGAGTTCGAGGAGGAAATCCACCACCGCGACGATGATCTCCTCTTTCTGCTGTGCGCTGAACATCGGTACGGAGCCCGCGGTGTCGCACGACACCCCCACGCACTCGACACGCCCCTGCGAGCCCAGAGGCTGCGTGGGATCGCAGATGGGCGCGACAGCGCTCGGGACCACGCAGGCGCCCAGGGCTTCATCCTCGTTGAGCAGGTTCATGACGAGGAAGTCCCGGTGCGCTTTGTTGGTGATGGGGAAGTTCCCGCCCCGCGTGTAGAAGTCGAGCTGCTGGCGGAGGGTCAGGTTGCCGCCGTCGTGGAAGTACGGGTTGGTGAGCTCGATGTTGCGCAGCGGCGCAGCCTTGAACGCGCCCTGCACGTTCACCCGGTTGACGTTGGGCCAGGTGGCCATCGCGTCGCCAACCGCGTTGTTCATGTTCTCGCCGAGAATGGCCGCCGGATTGAAGGGGCCGAAGGAATCGATGAATCCCTCCAGCATCGGCTGCTCCATAAGCGTGTTGATGCCGACGAACACCTCGTCGATCTGCACCTCGTCGCCCACGTTGATGTTGCTGGCCCACGGTGCCAGGTAAGGAGCGTCAGCGAGCAGCTGCGGGTCTGCCGGCTCTTCCTCGAAGCCGGGGTTCAGGCCCTGGTCCTGGGCAGTCTCTTCGAACACGCCGCCACCAACGGGATCGATGGACGGATCGAAGGTGGGGCAGGGAATTCCACCGCCGGCGGGCTGGGCAAACTGATCCGGGAACCCGGCAGTGGTACCCGGAGTGCTACCGTCCCCACCCGGGGTGTAGTCCACGCCGCAGAGGTTCTTCAGGGCAAGGCGAGAGAGCGAAAGCGGCCAGCCGAACGCGTCGTTGCCTCCGCGGGAGCCGTCCTCCCCGATGGGAGTCACCCCGATGTTGTACACCCCGTTGTCGAACAGGGCCTGGCCCTGCGGGAACCCGCCATGGACCCCGCCTGGGACGGGATTTCCATACACGTCTCGACAGGAACCATCGATCTCGATCGTGCAGAGGTCCGCGACGTTGCGCTCGACCGCGTCCTGCGCAGTGCCGTTGATCTCCCCCTCGAGCGCGAAGCCGGAGATGACCCGGCCCCTGCCCAGGGGCTCGGGGAAGATCTCGCTCCCTGGGGTACCGATGCTGAATTCCTGCGCCCAGTCGTTGAAGGAGAGCTGGTGGCTGACCTCGACGGTCATGTCGGTCATGGTCCCTCCGGCGTGACACTCGCCGCAGCGGAGCGTGTTGAAGTTGCCGTTCTTGAGCGACAGGTTGGATCCCAGGAAGAAGTCCATACCGAGCAGGGGATCGACACTGCCCGCCGTCCGCGTGCCGGCTTGGGCCGTGAACGTGCAGCCGGTGGTCCCTTCGGGACCGGGGCAATCGAGCTTGGCGATGACGCCCGGATCGCGCTTGAAGTTCCCGATCTCGGTGAAGCAAGGCTCCGCCCCGCAAGTGGGCAGGTCGATGACCAGGGCGTTCTCGTTGGCCTCACCGAACGACACGAACGCGTCCGGATTCCCGTCCATGAAGCGGTCGAACGGGGTGTCGTCCGGGATCAGCATCGCGCCCCACGCGTGCACCGCCAGCCCGAAGAACAGGCTCATGTTGGCTTCCATCTGGGTGAACTGGTTGGTGTCGGTCTTCGTGGCCGCGCCGTTGGCCAGCGTGAGCACGTACCGGTCGAACGGATCGGCGGGGCTATCGACGACGGCGCCGCCCGAGAGGACCGGGATGGCGACGCTGCCCGCAGCGCACTGGTTCGGATGGAGGGTGGCCAGCGCGGGGTTGGCGACGAGGTCGTCCGTGTAGCAGCCGTTGAGATGGCGTCCGGTGGCGCCCCACAGTCCCTGGTAGTAGGCCCGCCGGATGAGACCCGGGTAGCTGATGCAGAGCCCGGGCTTGCCCGCTGCGGGCGTTCCGGGAGAGCGATCCGCGGCCGGCAGCCCGGCACAGGCCGAACCACCCTGGTTGGAGTAGAGGCCGAGCACGCTGTCCGTCGTGTCCACGAGCTGGTTGGCGAGAGGCGTGACCGCACCCCTGAGAGCGGTGGGCGCGGGCGTGCCCTGATCGGCGGCCGACTGGAGCAGCCTCTTTCCGAGCTTGGCCCAGTTGCGTCCGGCGAAGGACATCTCGAACTCGGAGAGCGCCGGTCCTGTCGAGAGCGACGCCAGGCTGACGAAGCGGATGATCTGCCGGGTCGCCGCGAGGGTGTTCCCCTGACAGTTCCCCGCGTTGTTCGTCTGGCAAGCCCACACATGGGCCTGCGGGTCGGAGGCGCCGAACACGCTGCCGCCGTTGAAGTCATGACGCGCGCGGCCATCCCAGAAGTTGTCGAAGTTCATGGTCGCGGCGAAGAAGGTGGGCGTGTGACGGGGCTCGACCCGTCGGAAGCCCTGGTTGACCGAAACCGGGTCGAGCGGCGGTACACACGCGGCGATGTTCGCGGGTGCCGTCGGGTCACCGCATGCGTAATCCGCGCGCAAGGAGGAAACCCCGCTCGCGCCGGGCGGCAGGAAGGAAGCAACCCCGATGGCCGGGATGTCCCCGAACAGCTTGAATCGGCTCACGCCCATCGAGGAGAGGACGTCGCCCGACCTCGAGGGCTCGGATTCGGTGGCGTGGGTGGTCCGCTCGATGTTCCCCGGATTCACCAGCGGGTCGGTGGGGATCAGGGGGTCGATCAGCTTGTGCAACGGGAAGGAAGCGACCGTCACCTCGGCGTTCTGACCGAGCAACGTGCCGTTGACGGTATTGGCGACGCTGATCGTGGTGGTGTCCCCTCCATTGATGCCGGAGTTGATCTGGCCCTTGATGCGGTTGTCCGCACCGGCGTGGAAGTGGCACGAGGCGCAGGCCTGGACGGAATCGCTGCCCACCTGCATGTCCCAGAACAAGGCTTTACCCAGAGCTGCCGCCTCGTTCCTCGCGATCACCTTCTGCGCGCGCGTGGCCCCCCGATAGTAGTCGTTCTCGTTCGAGGGGAGCTCCGCCCCACGGATCGCCACATTGGCCGCCGTATTGGCCAGATAATCTGGGCGAGTCGGAGTACCGGCATGCGCGCGCACGCCGCCGATCGCGAGTTGCCCCTCGGCTCTCAGCGACGGCCTGCGCAGCCCACCGACCGCCGCCCCGTCCACGCGCGCCGCGATGGTCCCGCGCGCGGGATCGAAGAGTGGCAAGCCCACGATGGAGCCCTTGGGAGCGTTGCTGAAGTTCGGATCGTCGATGGGGGCTGCGACCGTGCCCCCTGGTACGGCCGGCACCGAGTACTGGCTGCTGTTGTCGCCGAGCAGCACGCCGAAGCCGGCGTAGCCCGGCTCGCCCGTGTCGCCGCCGCAGAGGATGGAACCCTCCGGGGGCGGAATGGGTTCCACCGTGGTGACGCAGGCGGAGGCAGGGGCGTACGGATTCATCGGGCTGTTGTAGTCGATCGCCGCCTCGTCCACCTGGAGCCGGTCCAGGCCAGGTGAGATGCCGATGGTCGTGTAGTCGAAGGTGTACGTGGCCTGACCGGTGGCGGGATCGATCGAAGTGGTGCAGGTCCATTGGTTCGGAGGATCCGAGAATGGATTGACGCAAGCCAGCGGGACCTGCCAGTCCGCCCCCGCGAAGTTGATGTTCAGCAGGCGCAGCTCCTCACCGCCCTGGAAGTTGTAGTTCAGCGGATGGGTGACGAGACCGGCCAGGGGCACCTCGGTACAGCCCGCACTGCCCGGCGCGCACGGGTTGCCCGCCCCGTCCCGGAAGATGAAGGACCGGCGGCGCGCGATGGTCGAGCGGTACGACGGCCAGCCCTGGAAGTTCCCGCGCACGTCCGGAGCGAGCGCGAGGCCGTACGGGTTGTCCAAGGCCTGCTCGAGCTCGTCCCAGGTCGGGACCTCCTTGAGCGTGCTGAGCGGGTTTTCCACCTCGAAGGCGAAGAACGCCTGGTCGAAGGGGATGATCCCCGAGTTGTCCACGGTGTTGCCGCTCACGGTGCCCCGATACTGGGCCAGGGCTGGGCCCGAGGCGAGCAGAAGGAGCAGCACCACCCCTGCCCTCCGCAAGCGAACCGGCAGCGCCGATGCGATCCTCTGCAACGTCACGTTCATCCCGTCCCCGAATCCTCTGCCCTGCGTCATATCGTCCTCCTCTTTGAACCCTCCCCCGCGACGTCGTGGCGGGAATGCCCGGCTGCGGAGAAGCAACCTCGCACCAGTAACCACACTGGGTGCATGCTGCCCTTCGGACGAAGGGTGTGACCGCGGCCGCCACCTGCGCTCGGCGTGATGACAGCGGTCAAAGCGACCTCGGGCAGGCGCGCCGCCGCTCGCAGTTCCGCGCATCGCGCGCGCTGCAAGGTGCCACTGGATGGGGATTTCCTGCGCCCGCCAGGAGGCGCCGCAGCGCGTCGCGCGGAGCCGTCGCGTCGCTCCCGGCGGAAACAGTATCGGTCGGTGATACGACCCAACGGACCTCGGCGCCCGCCGGCGCGGCGCCACCTCGTTGCGACGGCCCGCGGCCACTCGCTGAGCCGCGACGGCATTGCCTTGCAGTGAAGCTTCCCGTGAGTCCGCCAACGTCGGGCGGGGCTCGTCTCCCGCCGGGAGCGCATCGCGGCGGGGCGCGAGGCCCTGCCCTTCGGATCACGGCAACCGGGTGCCGCCTCAGCCGCGCGCCGCCGCGGGCTCCTGGGCGTCGGCCGCCGCGCCGCGGGGATCCGGCCTGAAGTCCCCGGTCCGGATGCGGTAGCGACGCAGCAGGCGGTGCAGGCTCTCGCGCTCCATTCCGGCGCGTTCGGCCGCCAGCGTCACCTTTCCGTCGAACTGGCGCATCAGCGCGACCAGGTAGGCCCGCGAGGCGCGGTCGCGGCCCGCCTCTGCGGCTTCCCGGTAGCTCATGGACACGACGACGTCGTCGTCTGCGCCGGCCAGCGCCTCGACGCGCCTCTCGGCCTCGGCGACCGTCTGCCGGCGGTGCTCCAGCGCCCGGGCCACCACCAGGACGACGTCGTCGGGGTCGAAGGGCTTCTCGATGTAGTCGAAGGCCCCTTCCTTCATCCCGGACACGGCGTCCGCGACCGTGGCGAAGGCGGTCATCATCACCACTTCGGTGCTCGGGGAGGCGGCCTTCACCACCTTCAGGAGCTCGTGGCCGTCGGCGCCAGGCAGCCGCACGTCGAGGAGCGCCACCTCGAAGGGCCGGGGCGCGAGGAGGGCCAGGGCGCCCCTGGGCCCGTTGGCCGCGGTGGTGACGTCGTACCGCGACAGGATGGTTTGGAGCAGCTCCAGCATCGGCTCCTTGTCGTCCACCACCAGGATCCGCGGCTTTGGCATCTCACGCCCTCCCATTGACTCGCGGCAGCCGGACGGCGAGGATCGCTCCTCCAGCGTCCCCGGTTCGGAGCGCCAGATCTCCGCCGTGGGCGCGCGCGATGGAGCGCGACACGGCGAGGCCCAGGCCGGTTCCGCTCGGCTTGGTGGTGAAGAACGGCTCGAACAACCGCGCGCGCGCCTCGGCGGGGATCCCGGGCCCGTCGTCCGCCACCGCCACCTCCACCGCCTCCGGCGAGCTCTCCACTCTCACCGTGACCCGGCCCCCGCTTCCCGCGGCCTCGGCGCCGTTCTTCACCAGATTCAGCAGCACCTGCCGGAGCTTGCTCCGGCTGCCCAGGGCCTCTCCAGCCCCTTCCACCGAGAGCGCGGCGTCCGGCACCTG
>DASTPH010000039.1:0-13032 GCA_035762305.1 Anaeromyxobacteraceae bacterium | reverse complement strand
CCATGTCGGTCACCGCCGCGTTCGGGGGCAGCGGGAAGGCGTAGACCGCCTCCAGGCGGCGGCCGGTGGGGTTCCGGTAGAGCTGCGTCACCTCGACCCGGGCCACGTTTCCCGAGACCTGGGCGTAGACGCGGGTGTGGGCCAGCGGGAACTCGACCACCCGTTCGCCGTTCTCGCTCCGGGCCGAGAAGCCGGCCGGTGGGCCGCCTGCGCCGCTGGTCGAGGGCCGGCGCGGCTCGGGGAGGGAGGGGTCGGGGGCGTGAACGGTGCGGCCATTCGCTTGACGGAGCAGGTGGTGGAGGCGCGGCCCGGCGTCCGCCGGGGCCCGGTCGTCCACCCCCGCAGCCAGCGGAGGGGCAGGCGACGCCCCTCCGGGGCCCGCTGGCGAAGCGCTCCCGGGCGAGGGGAGAAGCAGCGTTCCCGCGAGCAGCGACAGGAACGACTGGATCCGCGACGTGCGCATGGCCGAGCCTCCGTGGCGATGATTGAGCAACCTGTGTGCCGCGCCCTTTCGGCCGCAGTTCCGCGGGGGAAGCGAGTTGCGTGTCCGTCCGTCCACGCGGGGTGTAGGATTCCGGACGCATGACTTCGCTGAACCGAGGAGCAGGTGGTTGGGGCATTTCGCCGGGTCGCTCGGACCCGGGTCACGTCCCCCCTCCTCCCGGCGAGGGAGCCCGTCCGGTGCTCACCGGGCGTTACATCCCGTCCTTCTCGGTGCTTGGCGCGTGGATCACCACACGCGGTCAAGTCGCGAAATCGGCACGGAACTTCCATGAAGCGGCGGGGGCTCGGAACTACTTTGGGGGCGCCCACACAGGGGGAGAACGTCATGGGCGTTGGAGCGGTCGAGCCCTTCGTCATCGCACGCGAGGGGACCTTCGACATTCGGGCGGCGCAGGAGGTGGCGCGGGCGCTCGCCGGCGTGCCCCACTTCGAGGTGTGCCTGGACCTCTCGCAGGTGCGGGAGTTCCACGACTTCGGGCTCGCGGTCCTGGCGCGGGCGCTCGCTCGCCGCTCTCCGTTGGTGAGGGTGCTCGGCCTGAACCAGCATCATGCACGGCTGCTCCGGTATCTGGGGGTCGAGGCGGTGGGCCGGGACGAGCCGGGAGACGCGCTGGCCGACGGCCGGAGCTGACGGCGCCAGGCCCTGGCGCGCACCGACCGGGCTGCGGTATGCCGAGGGCGTGGCCCCCCCGACGCTCATCGTCGCTCGCCGCCGCACGGCCCGCTTCGGGCTCTACGCGGTGGCCGGGGCGCTCGAGGCCGCCCCGGAGACGGGAGCCGCCCTCCGGGTGGCCGACGGGCGCGAGGCGGTGCTGGGCGCGGCGCGCCAGGCGCTCGACGGGGGCGGCCCGGTGCTGGTGGCCTGGTCCTTCTACTCGGCCGGCTTCCCCGAGGTCGCCGCCGAGGTGGCCTGGGTCCGGGAGCGGCTCCACTCGCCCAGGCTGCTCCACGTGGCCGGTGGCCCTCACGCTGCCGCCGAACCTGAGGAGACGCTTCAGGCCGGGTTCGACCTCGCCGCCAGCGGGGAAGGGGAGGCGACCGCCATCGATCTGGTGCGGCGCCTCGCCGGGGGCGACGATCCGCGCGGTGCCCCGGGCCTGGCCTGGCTGGGCGACGGAGCCCTCCGCCGCAGCCGGTCGCCGGCGCCGGTGGACCTCGACGCGGTCCCGCCCTTCGCCCCCGGGCTGGGCCTCTTCGGCCCGGTGGAGATCACCCGCGGCTGCGGCCACGCCTGTCGCTATTGCCAGACCACCTTCCTTCACGGCGGGCGCATGCGCCACCGCTCGGTGGAGGCGGTGGCGGGGTGGGTGCGGCGCCTCGCGGCTTCCGGCATCCGCGACGTGCGCTTCGTCACCCCGAGCGCCCTGGCCTACGGATCGACCGAGGGCGAGCCCCGCCTCGACCGGGTCGAAGCGCTGCTCGCGGCGGTTCGGGCGGCCGCCGGGCCGGAGGCCCGGATCTTCCTCGGCACCTTCCCGTCCGAGGTCCGCCCCGAGCACCTCACGCCCGAGGCCCTGCGCCTCCTGCGGCGCTTCGTCGCCAACGACAACCTGGTCATCGGCGCCCAGTCCGGCTCGGATCGGGTGCTGGCTGCCTGCCGGCGCGGTCACGACGTCGAGGCGGTCCGGCGGGCGGTGCGCTTCACCCTGGAGGCCGGCTTCGCCGCCAAGGTGGACCTCATGTTCGGCCTGCCGGGCGAGAGGCCCGAGGACGCCGCCGCCACGCGGCGGCTCATGGAGGAGCTCTGCGGCCTGGGAGCCGAGATCCACGCCCACGCCTTCCTGCCGCTCCCCGGCACCCCGTTCGCCGGGGAGCCGCCGGGACGGGTGGACGCGGAGACCCGCCGGCTGCTCGACCGGCTCGCCTCCCGCGGGCAGGCCTACGGAGCCTGGCGGGCGCAGGAGGCGCTCGGGGTGGCGCTGGCCGGCGGTCCGGGTTCCGCCTGCGGCACGACGGGCCGCCCGTCGTGAGCGAAAGGCCCAGTCACCGGCCCTCCAGGAACTCCAGCAGGAGGCGCGCCACCTCCGCCGGCTGGTGGCGGATCATCATGTGGCCGGCGCCCGGCACCACCGCGCGGCGCGGCGGGCGGGCGAAGGCCGCCAGGCGCTCCGCCAGGTCGGGCGGCGGCGGGACCTGGCTCTCGGCGGCGTCGAGCAGCAGAACCGGGCAGGCGACGGCGGCGAAGTAGGCCTTCCACAGGTCGAGCCGGAACGGGTACGGACCGCGGGTGAGGTGCAGCGGATCGTGCTTGAAGGCTCGCCCGCCCGGCGCCGGCGCCGTGCCGCGCTCGGCCAGGAACAGCGCCAGGTCGGGCGGGCAGCGCGGGTCGTGGCGGCGGATGCGCTCGGCGCAGGCCTGGATGGTGGGCAGCACCGCCGGCCCGCGGGCGCGCGCCTTGCGCACCCCCTCGATCCACTCCAGGGCGCGGCGGACCGGGCTCTCCTCCCGCGGCCGCATGTGGATCGACTCCATCGCCGCCACCCGCTCCGGCCGACCCGGGAAGACCCCGGCGTACATGAGCGCCACCGTCCCGCCCATGGAGTGCCCCACCAGGGCCAGCCGCTCCCGGGCCAGGGCATCGACCAGATCGGCCACGTCGAGGAGGTAGTCCGCGAAGTAGTAGTAGCCCCCCGCGCCCACCCGGTCGGTGTCGCCGTGGCCGCGCAGGTCCGGCGCCACCACGTGATAGCCGGCCTCGGCCAGCGAGGGCCCGAGCGGCGCGAATCCCCAGGCGAGGTCGAGGAAGCCGTGCAGGCACAGCACGGTGGTGCGGCCGCCGCCGTCCCACTCCAGGACGTGGTGGCGCAGGTCGTTGGCCACGACCTCGCGGTGAACGGGGTGCGGGTCGCGCATGCGGGTCGTCTCCAGGGCCTATCGCCCGACCGCCCCGGCCGCCAGCGGCCCCTTCTGCCGCTCCAGCCAGTCGTCGAGGCGTTCCCACTCCTGGTAGAGCCACTCGATCCGTCCCTCCAGATGCTGGGGCACCTCCGACCAGGCCCTTCGCCAGAACTCGACCCGCATGGTGCGCCCGATGAGCACCCCGTTCCACAGGTCCGGGATGCGGCGCACCCCCTCCAGACCGACCTGGCCGAAGAGGAGGACGTCGGCGCCCGGGTTCTTCTCGAAGAGGCCCAGGACGCCGCCGAGGCGCGGCGGCAGGAGGTGGCGCAGCGCTCGGTCCCGCCCCAGGCGCGGCGCGCCCTCGGCGGCCCGGGCCCGGAGCACCTCCTCCCGGCGCTCCGGCGTGTGGCGGGTCCCCTCGGGGTAGATGAAGATCCCGTCCTCCGGCCCCAGGCCCTCGAGGAGGCGCTGCACCCGGGCCACGTCGCCGGGCGTGTCGGCGGAGCCGCGCCGGACGAAGACGTTGGGAAGGAGATGGCCGGCCAGGTCCACGCAGGGATCCCAGATGAGCTCCAGCTTGGCGACGTAGCGCAGCCGGATCCCCTGCCGCGCCGAGACCAGCGTGGCCGGGATGAGGACGTCGGCCACCGAGGTGTGGTTCCCCATCACCACCATCGGCCCCGGGCGGGCGGCCTCCAGGCCGCGGACCTCGAGCTTCATGCCGAAGAGGCGCAGGAGCAGCCCCAGCATCGCGCTCGCCCAGAGGCACTCCAGCCGGAAGAGCCGGTCCTGGGTGGCGCGGCCGGTGAGGAAGAGCCCCGCGATCCAGGCGACGCCGAAGTTCTCGAAGGCCAGGTAGACGAGCACCGCGGTGAGGAAGCGCACCGCCGCCAGCCGCCTGCGCAGGGCGAGGTCCAGCGCCAGAACCGGGACCAGGGCCAGGAGGTACAGGGCGGCGGCGGCCACCAGGGCCACCAGGTAGCCCGGGACGGTGAGGGCTCGACGGCCCCAGCGCCTGAGCGGGGTGTCGCCGGGGGCGGTCGAGAGAGGGGGGCCGCTCACGTAGCGTCATCATACCCCCACGGGGACGCGCCCGCGGGCGGGGCGCGGGGGTACAACCGCCAGTGCCGTGCAGCACGAGTCATGCGCCGGTCGTCCGGGCTGCGCGGCACGCGGGTGGGGGTCCGGGGGAGGCGGCGCTCCGCCTCCCCCGGTAGGGCTCTGCGGGGAGGGCCCGGGCCTTGCCCGGTCTTGCAAGGCCCGGGGCCTTCCCCGCAAAGTGCGACGGAGCAGAAGTCCTTCGGAGCCGTCGGGCAGCGGGTCGGGACTTCTGCGGAGGAGCACTGGGAGGTGGCCATGCGAGCGGTGTGGATCGCCCGGAACGGCGGGCCCGAGGTGCTGGAGGTCCGCGAGACGCCCGACCCGACGCCGGGGCCGGGCCAGGTCAGGGTGCGGGTGCGGGCGGCGGGCCTCAACTTCGCCGAGGTGCTGGCGCGGCAGGGGCTCTACCAGGACGCCCCCCGGCCCCCGTGCGTGCTGGGCTACGAGGTGGCGGGCGTGGTGGACGCGGCGGGGGAGGGGGTGAAGGACCCCGCGCCCGGGACCCGGGTGCTGTCGCTCACCCGCTTCGGCGGCCACGCCGAGGCGGTGTGCATCCCGGCCCGCCAGGCGTTCGCCATGCCCGACGCCATGACCTTCGAGGAGGGGGCAGCGCTACCGCTGAACTACCTCACCGCCTGGCACATGCTCTTCCGGGTGGCGGCGATCCGGGCCGGCGAGACGGTGCTGGTCCACATGGCCGCCGGCGGCGTCGGCATCGCGGCGCTGCAGCTGTGCCGCACCGTCCCAGGGGTGATGGTGCTCGGCACCGCCTCGGCGGCCAAGCACGACGCCATCCGCCGCGAAGGATGCGACCACCCCATCGATTACCGCACCGCCGACTGGGAGGCCGAGGTCCGGCGCCTCACCGGCGGCCGGGGCGTGGACGTGGTGCTCGACCCGCTGGGCGGCCGGGACACCGGCAAGGGGTACCGGCTGCTCAGGCCAGCGGGACGGCTGGTGATGTTCGGGTTCGCGAACATGCTCGCCGGATCGAGGAGGAGCTGGGTCCGGCTCGCCGGCCAGGCGCTCGGCATCCCGCTCTTCAACCCCATCTCGCTCATGCTGGCCAACAAGGCCGTGGCCGGCGTCAACATGGGCCGGATGTGGGGTGAGGTGGAGATGATGATGGACGCAATACGGGCCGTGATGGAGCTCTACCGCCAGGGGAGGGTCCGGCCGCGGGTGGACGAGGTGTTCCCCTTCGAGCGGGCCGCCGACGCCCACCGGCGCATCGAGGAGCGCCGGAACATCGGGAAGGTCCTGCTCAGGCCCTAGTCGAGCCGGCCTGAAAGGCCGGCGAGGCTTCTAGACGCGATGTGTCCCAGCGGGGGACAAGCCCCCGCCCTACGGTGTGCCGAGAGGGCTGTCTACTCGACGTGGAGCCTGGCGGCGGTCGCGCGGGGCGGGAGAGCGCTCACCCGAAAGGACTAGCCACCCTCGGTACACCAGAAGCCTCGCCGGCCCTACGGGCCGGCTCGAGTCACCCCAACTGCACCGCATCAGCCAAAAACCCCGCCGCCCGCTCCTCCGCCCAGTAGCGCGGCCGCCAGGGCGGCCCGGCCACGAAGCCGGCGTGGCCCCCGCCCGGCGCGACCTCCAGGGTGACCCGGGGGTTGGCGCGCGCCGCCCGCCGCGGCAGCGAGGCCTCCGGGACGATGGGGTCGTCGGCCGCGGCCAGGCAGAGCAGCGGCCGCCGCACCCGATCGAGGAGCTGGCCGGAGCTGCAGCGGGCCCAGTACTCGGCGGCCGAGCCGAAGCCGTGCAGCGGCGCGGTGACCACCTCGTCGAACCCGGCGAAGCTCCGGGCGGCTCGCACCCGGGCCGGGTCCAGCAAGCCCTCGAAGGCGCGGGCCTTGGCGAGCGCCTTGCGCCGCAGCGTGCGCAGGAATCGCTCCCGGTAGACCGCCGCCCAGAAGCCCGGGCCGTCCACGGCGCGGGCGGAGGCGGCCAGGTCGAAGGGCACCGAGATCACCGCCGCCGCCACCACCTCGGAGGGCGCCGCCTCGCCCCGCTCGGCCAGGTACTTGGCCACCACGTTGCCGCCCAGGGAGAAGCCGCACAGGCACAGCGGCCGGCCGGGCCGCGCCCCGGCGAGGCGCCCCACCGCGTAGGCCAGGTCCTCGGTTTCGCCCGAGTGGTAGAAGCGCGGAAGGCGGTTCATCTCCCCGGAGCAGCCGCGGAAGTTCAGGGCCGCGGCCGAGAAGCCGCGCCGCAGGGCCTGGGCCACCAGGCCCCGCACGTAGGGGGCGCGCGAGCTGCCCTCCAGGCCGTGACATACCAGGAGCAGCGGAGCGCCCGGGGAGGCGCCGGCGAAGCGGTCCACGTCCAGGAAGTCGCCGTCGGGAAGCTCCCAGCGCTCGCGCCGCGCCGGCGGACGCGGGAAGGGCCGGGCCAGGCGGGCGAAGACGGTCTGGAGGTTCGGACCCGGGAGCCAGCGGGCCGGGGCGAAGGCCGGGCCCGGTGGAGGCTGGCCGGCGCTCATGTCGCTACGGCCCTGCGCCCCCGTCGGCGGGCGGCTGGTGCACGTGAACCACGCCCGACATCCCCTGGAGGCAGCCGGGCTGGCTGAAGTACGGGTAGTCGCCCACCGTCACGAAGGTGCGCTGGTAGAAGGTGCCGGCCGGCTGGGGCGGGACCCCGCCGTCGCAGCCCTGGTCGCCGGGCGAGCAGAAGACGCCGTCGGGCAGGCAGTCTTCCGGGGTCCCGCCGTCCGGCCTTCCGCCGGAGATGACGTTGTAGCCGCCGCTCATGAACCGCCAGGTCACGGTGGCGCCCTCGTTGACCGTCACCTGGTTCTCCATTCCCGCGGCCGCGCCCGGCGTGACGAAGCGGGGCAGCCCATTCTGCCCCACCGCCACCGTCTGGCCGGCGTCGGGCAAGGGGGGAGGGGGCGGGGCCGTCGGGGAGGAATCGCTGCAGGCGACCGCGACCAGCGAGGCGCAGAGGACCGGAGCGAGGCGGGGGCGCGGCATGCCCACCCTAGCTATCATAGCCCCGCCCAGTTGGCATGAGCCCCGAGCCCGTGCACGAGCCCGAGTCCGAGCCCGAAAGAAGCCGGGGTCGGGCGCGGGCTCGGGTTCGTTCACGGGATCAACGCACCTGAGCGCCGCCCTCATGGCGACGCTCGGTTGTCATGATCCGTAGGGTGGGGGCTCGTCCCCCGCCGGCGGCGCAGCCGCCGGATCCACGCGTGCGGCCACCGCCATCAGATCTCCGCCCCGGCGAGAAGGAACAGGTTCACCCCGCCGCGGGCGTAGCCCTCCTCCGCCACCAGCAGGTCGAGGGCGATGGAGGCGGCGTCGTCGGCGAAGGGCTCGGCCCGCGGCATCCTTTCCGCGTAGAAGACCTTGAGGTACGTCCCGCAGTCGCCGCAGGCCTCGGCCTTGGCGCCGCCAGGGTCCCCCTCGATGGCGAGGTAGCGCAGCTTCCCGCCCTGGCGGCAGCCGGAGCAGACCACCCGCGTGAAGTGCCAGTCGCTGCCGCACAGCGAGCAGGTGAGGTAGCGGAGCTTGTCGTCGCCCAGCACCAGCCCGGCCACCGGCGGCGAGCCGCACACCGGGCAGCCGCGCTCCGACCTCTCGATGCGCCCGGCGTCGAGCCCGGCGGCCATGGCGGCGAAGTGCACCTGGAGCGCCGCCCCCACGAAGGGGACCGTGGCCATGTCGAGCCGCCCCGTCGCCCCGCCCAGGAGCGCGTCGGCCAGGGCCTCGAGCTCCGCCTCGGGCAGGTGGCCGAGCCGCTCCAGGGCGGCGCGGGCCGGACCGGGCAGAGGGACGCGCGCCATCTCGCCGGCGATGGCCGCGAGCCCGTCCCGCCAGCCGGGCCGGGGCCACTCCACCGCGGCCAGCGGCAACCGCGCCGGCAGCTCGCGGCCCGGAGGAGCGGCCGAACGCCCCAGGGCCACCGCCTGGGCGCGGCACAGCGCCGCCATGGCCTCGAGGAAGTCGCCGGCGGCGTGGCCGGCGGAGAGCTCCTGGAAGCGCTGGGCGCGGCGGCCGAAGAGCTCCGCCGGGCGGGGCAGCCGCAGCGGGACGATCTCGCCGGGCCACGAGCCCGGCCCGGCGAGCTCTGGGCCGGTCATTCCTTGCCCGCCACCTCCCGGAACCAGCCGGGGTGGTGGTACTTGGCCCAGGCGCGCGTCACGGTGCCGCGCACCATGGCCCGGATGGAGCCCCTGGTCCAGTAGGCGGCGTACCAGTGGATGCCGATGCCCACGAACATGATGAAGGCCGCGATGGCGTGGAGGAGGCCAGCCGCCCGCCGGAGGGAGGGCCCGAAGTAGGGCGCGAAATACGGCTGCCACATGACGATGCCGGTGACGAGGAGCACGGCGATGAGCGGCACCATCGACCAGAACATCAGCTTCTGGCCGGCGTTGTACTTGCCCGTTCCCTCCGGCGAGTGGGTCTGGAGCCGCATGTACGCCAGCATGTTCCGGCGCCACTCGGTGTCGGCCGGCAGCCACTTGTTGTCGGCCCAGACCCAGGAGGCGTACTGGTAGAAGAGGACGGTCAAGAGCACGCCGGCCAGCGGGTGCAGCCAGCGCATGAACTGGCCGCCGCCGAAGAGGAACGACAGCCAGAAGAAGGTGGGGTGGAACATCGCCAGGCCGGAGAGGAACAGGAAGACGAACGCCAGCGCCACCACCCAGTGGCTGAGGCGTTCTCCCGGGGTGTGGCGGACGATGAGGTCGCCCTTGTTGGCCATGGCTAGGCCTCCTTCCCGCTCTCGCCCGGGACCTCGTTGGGACCGTGGCGCATGTAGTGGAGGATGCCGGCCACCGCCACCGAGACCATGGTGATGACGCCGACGGCGCGCGCCAACCCGGAGCGCCACAGGCCGACCAACGGACCGACGCTGGGATTCCTAGGCAGCCCGTAGGACTCGGGCCGGTCGCCGTGGGGGAGCACGTAGACCACGTGCGTACCGCCGACGCCCTGCGGGTCGTAGACCGCCGCCTTGGCGAAGCCGCGCTCGCGCAAGTCGCCGAGGCGCTCCTCGGCCTGGAACAGCATGTCGGCCTTGGAGCCGAAGTGGATGGCCCCGGTGGGGCAGGTCTTGACGCAGGCCGGCTCGAGCCCGACCGAGACCCGGTCCGAGCAGAGCGTGCACTTGTAGACCTTGGAGTCCTCCTTGCGCAGGCGCGGGATGTTGAAGGGGCAGCCCGAGATGCAGTAGCCGCAGCCGATGCAGTTCTCCTCGTGGAAGTCGACGATGCCGTTGGTGTACTGCACGATGGCGCCGGGCGCGGGGCAGGCCTTGAGGCACCCAGGCTCGGAGCAGTGGAGGCACCCGTCCTTGAGGATGAGCCACTGCAGGCTGCCCTCGATCTGCTCCTCGTAGAAGCGCATCAGCGTCCAGGTCTGGTCCGAGAGGTCTCTGGGGTTGGTGTAGAACCCCTCGTTCACCCCGACCGGTTCCGTGTGCAGGTCGTTCCACTCCGAGCAAGCGGCCTGGCAGGCCTTGCAGCCGATGCAGCGGGAGACGTCGATGAGCTTGGCGACCTCCAGGGTGGAGCGCGCCGACGGGCCCTGGAAGGTGGTGGCCGAGCGGTTCTTGATGTCCAGCGATTGCAGAGCCATGGCGTCCTCCTCAGGCCTTCTGGATATCCACGAGGAACGCCTTGTACTCGGGCGTCTGGATGTTGGCGTCGCCCACGCTCGGGGTGAGCGTGTTGGCCAGGTAGCCCTTCTTGACCAGGCCGGAGAAGCCCCAGTGGATGGGGATCCCGACGGTCTCCACCTCCTTGCCGGCCACCTTCAGGGTCGGCATCCGCTTGGTGACCACCGCCTTGGCGACGATCTGGCCGCGCTTGGACCGCACCGTCACCCGGTCGCCGTTCTTGATGCCCCGCTTCGCCGCCAGCGCCTCGGAGATCTCCACGAACTGCTCCGGCTGCAGCACCGCCGCGGTGCGGACGTGCTTGGTCCAGAAGTGGAAGTGCTCGGTGAGCCGGTAGGTGGTGGCGACGAGGGGGAACTCCTTGCCGGTGCCGAGCTTCTCCCGGTCGCCGGGGAAGACGCGGGCCACCGGGTTGGAGAGGACCTTCGACCCGATGAGGTTCGACTCCAGCGGCGTCTCGAAGGGCTCGTAGTGCTCGGGGAAGGGGCCGTCGGTCATGGCCGGGGCCCACAGCCGGGCCACGCCCTCGGGGTTCATGATGAACGGGCCGACGACCTCCTCGGGCGCGGCGTCGGGGCGCATGTCGGGCACGTCGTTGCCGGCCCACTTCTTCCCGGTCCAGAACACGTACTTGCGGTTCGGGTCCCAGGGCTTGCCCGACGGGTCGGCCGAGGCGCGGTTGTAGAGGATGCGCCGGTTGGCGGGCCACGACCAGGCCCACCCCCCGGTGGCGCCGAGTCCGCTCGGGTCGGCGGCGTCGCGGCGCGCCATCTGGTTTCCGGCCTGCGTCCAGCTGCCGGAGAAGATCCAGCAGCCGCAGGCGGTGGTGCCGTCGTCGCGCAGCAGCCCGAATCCGGGGAGCTGCTCCCCCTCCTTGGCCAGGATCTTGGTCGGGTCCTTGGGGTCGGGCAGGTCGGCCAGCGCCACCCCGTTGAACTCCTTGGCCAGCTCCTCGGGGGAGGGGGCCTTGGGCTGCTTGTACGGCCAGGCCAGGTTCACCACCGGGTCGGGGAAGGTGCCGCCGTCCTTCTTGTAGAGGTCGCGGATCCGCGTGAACAGGTCCGCCATGATCTCGATGTCGGCGCGGGCGTCCCCGGGCGGCTCCGCCCCCTTCCAGTGCCACTGCAGCCAGCGGCCGGAGCTCACGAGCGAGCCATCCTCCTCGGCGAAGCAGGTGGAGGGCAGCCGGAAGACCTCGGTCTGGATCTTCTTGGGATCGACGTCGTTGAACTCGCCGTGGTTCTGCCAGAAGTCGGCGGTCTCGGTGACCAGCGGGTCGATGATGACCAGGAACTTCAGGGCCGAGAGCCCCTTGATGAGCTTGGCCTTGTCCGGGAACGAGGCCAGCGGGTTGAAGCCCTGGCAGACGTAGCCGTTGACCTTGCCCTGCGACATGAGCTCGAACACCCGCAGCACGTCGTAGGGGGCGTCGAGCTTGGGGAGGTAGTCGTAGGCCCAGTCGTTCTCCTTGGTGGCCGCGGCGCCCCACCAGGCCTTCGTGAGCGAAACGAACCACTTGGGGTAGTTGCCCAGGAAGTTCATCTGCCCCGGCCGCAGCGGCTTGGGCGTCCGCTTCTCGAGGTAGGTCTTGAGGTCGGGATCGCCCTCGGTGGGGACGGTGAGGTAGCCGGGCAGGAGGTGGGTCATGAGCCCGAGGTCGGTGAGCCCCTGGATGTTGGAGTGGCCGCGCAGCGCGTTCATGCCGCCGCCGGGCACGCCCATGTTGCCGAGCAGGAGCTGCACCATGGCCATGGTGCGGATCATCTGCGAGCCCTGGCTGTGCTGCGTCCAGCCCAGCGCGTACAGGTGGGTCATCACCTTGTTGGGCGCGGCGGTGGTGGCGACCGTCTCGCAGATCTTGAGGAACTTGTCCTTGGGCGTGCCGCAGATCTCCTCGACCTTCTCCGGCGTGTAGCGGGCGAAGTGCTTCTTGAGGAGCTGGTACACCGAGCGCGGATGCTCCAGCGTCGGGTCCACCTTGGCGTAGCCGTCCTTGTCGAGCTCGTAGGCCCAGGTGGTCTTGTCGTAGCTCCGCTTCTCCTTGTCGTAGCCGGAGAAGAGGCCCTCCTGGAAGGCGAAGTCCTCCCGTACCAGGAAGGGCGCGTTGGTGTAGTTCACCACGTAGTCGCGCTGGATCTTGTCGTTCTTGAGCAGGTAGTTGATGAGTCCGCCCAGGAAGGCGATGTCGCTGCCGGCGCGGACCGGCGCGTAGATGTCGGCCATCGCCGCGCTGCGGGTGAAGCGTGGATCGACGACGATCACCCGGGCCCGGTTCTTGATCTTGGCCTCGATGACCCATTTGAAGCCGCAGGGGTGGGCCTCGGCGGGGTTGCCGCCCATGATCATCACGACGTCGGCGTTCTTGATGTCGACCCAGTTGTTGGTCATCGCGCCACGGCCGAAGGTGGGGGCCAGACCGGCCACCGTGGGCGCGTGTCAGACACGGGCTTGGTTGTCGAAGCAGGTGCCTCCCAGGGCCCGGAAGACCTTGTGGGTGATGTAGCCGGTCTCGTTGGAGGAGGCCGACGCCGCCAGGAAGCCGGTGGTGGTCCACCGGTTGACGGTGACCCCCTTGGCGTTCTGGCGGAGCAGGTTCTTGTCCCGATCCTCCTTCATGAGCCGGGCGATGCGGTCCATGGCCCAGTCCCAGCTCTTGCGCTGCCAGAGGTCGCCGCCGGGCGCGCGGTACTCGACGTACTTGAGCCGGTTCGGGGAGTGGACGAAGTCGAGCAGCGAGGCGCCCTTGGGGCAGAGCGTGCCGCGGTTCACCGGATGGTCCGGGTCGCCCTCGATGTGGATGATCTCGGTGTGGGCGTTCTTGGCCCGGTCGCCGAGCCCGTACATGATGATGCCGCAGCCCACCGAGCAGTACGGGCAGGTGTTGCGGGTCTCGCTGGCGCTGGCGAGCTTGAACGACCTCACGTCGGCGAGCGCCTTGCCAGGCGAGAAGCCCATGGCCGCCAG
>DASTPH010000038.1:0-14702 GCA_035762305.1 Anaeromyxobacteraceae bacterium | reverse complement strand
TCAGAAACCGGCGGGCGCGCCGCTCGAGCCGGACGAGCGAGCGGCCTGAGCTATCCCATTCCGTGCTTCTTCAGCCGGTAACGCAGGGTGTCCCGGCTGATGCCGAGTAGGCGCGCCGCCTTGGACTGGTTGCCGCTCGAGCGCTCCAGCGCCTCGCGGATGAGGCGCTTCTCCACGTCCTCCAGCACCAGCCCCTCGGCGGGGACGGCCGGGGCCGGCTTGGCGGGCCCGCGCCCGGAATCGCCGCGCAGCTCTGGCGGTAGGTGCTCCGGCCGGAGCTCGTCCACGTTGGCGTGCAGGATGAAGGCCCGCTCCACCACGTTGCGGAGCTCGCGGATGTTGCCGGGCCAGCGGTAGTCCTGCAGGAGCTCCATGGCCGCCGGAGCCACCCCGCGCACCTGCCGCTTCATCTCCTGGTTGAAGCGGGCCACGAAGTGGGCGGTGAGCAGCGGAATGTCCTCGGCGTGGTCGCGCAGCGGCGGCACGCGGAGGCGCACCACGTTCAGGCGAAAGAACAGGTCGGCCCTGAAGCCCCCCTCCGACACCCGCTCCTCCAGGTTCACGTTGGTGGCCGCCAGGACGCGCACGTCGGCGCGCAGCTCGGTCACCCCGCCCACGCGCCGGAAGGTCTTGGACTCCAGCAAGCGCAAGAGCTTGGCCTGACCGCCGGGGTGCAGGTCCCCGATCTCGTCGAGCATCACCGTCCCGCCCTCGGCGGTCTCGAAGAGCCCGCGCTTCTGGGTGTGGGCGTCGGTGAAGGCGCCCCGCTCGTGGCCGAACAGCTCCGACTCCAGCAGGTGCTCGGGCAGGGCGGCGCAGTTCACCTGCAGGAATGGGCGGTCGGCGCGGGCGCTGCCGAAGTGGACGGCGCGGGCCACCACCTCCTTGCCGGACCCGCTCTCTCCCTCGATGAGGACGGTGGTGGCGTCGCTGGCGGCGAGGCGCGAGGCCATGCCGCGCACGCTCTCCATGGCGGCCGAGCGCCCCACCAGCGCCCCCAGCGACTCCACGGCGCTCTTGCGCTCCGAGGTGAGGGCGGCGATCTGCCGGCGGGTGCGGGCCGCCGCCAGCGCCCGCTCCACCGCCGCGTCCAGGGACTGGAAGGGGAAGGGCTTCACCAGGAAGTCCACCGCACCGTGCTTCATGGCCTCCACGGCGATGTCCACCGTGGAGTGGGCCGACATCATGAGCACGGAGACGTCGGGGTGGAGCGCCAGGGCGCGCTGGAGGGTGACCAGGCCGTCGATGCCCGGCAGCCGCACGTCGAGCAGCATCACGTCCGGGGCCCTGGCGGCCACGAGCTCCAGCGCCTGCTCGCCGGACTCGGCGGAGAGGACCTCGTACCCGTCGCGCTGCAGCCGCTCCCCCACCGACCAGCGGATGAGCTTCTCGTCGTCCACCACCAGGATGCGGGGATTGGCGTTCATGCGGCGTGCTCCGGGCTGGCGCGCTCGCCCGGGCGCGCCGGCTGCAGGGTTACCGTGAAGACCGTGCCGCCCGCCGCCGGGCAGCGGTAGCCGATGTGGCCGCCGTGCTCGGCCACGATGCGGGCCGAGATGGCGAGCCCGAGCCCGTTCCCCTGCCGCTTGGTGGTGAAGAAAGGCCTGAAGATGTTGGCGCGCAGCCGGTCCGGGATACCCGGGCCGGTGTCCTCCACCTCCACCGCCACGCGCCCGTCGGCGGCGCGGGAGCGGACGGTGAGCGCTCCCCCGGCGCCGTTCATGGCCTGGCAGGCGTTGAGGCAGATGTTCAGGAACACCTGCTCCAGCTGGCTCGGGTCGGCGTGAACCGAAGGGAGCGCCGGATCGAGGTGGGCCCGCACGTCCAGGGCCCCCCCGCGCGTCTGCTGGCGCACCAGGAACAGCACCCGCTCCAGGGTGGCGTTCAGGTCGGTGGAGCGGAGGTTGGCCTTGGGCGGGCGGGCGTAGGAGAGCAGGCTCTCCATGGTATGGGCCAGGCGGGCCACCTGGTGGCGCATGTCGGCCACCAGCTCGCACTTCTGGGCGTCCTGGCCCACGTCCTCGGCCAGGAGCTCCAGCGCCCCGGAGAGCCCCGCCAGCGGGTTCTTGATCTCGTGGGCCAGCCCGGTGGCCATCTCGCCCACCGCCGCGAAGCGGTCGGCCCGCACCATGCGCTCGCGGTAGAAGGCCTCCAGTTCCAGCTGGCTGCGGCGGAGCGCCGCCAGGGTGGCGTCGAAGCCGCGCGCGGCCACGCCCACCTCGTCCGACCGCCCCTCGTCGGCCCGGACCGCCAGGTCCCCCGATTCGGCGCGGCGCATGGTGGCGACCAGATGCTGGAGCGGGGTGACCGCCTCCCGCCCCAGGAGCCACCAGGCGATGAACAGCAGGACCAGGAAGGCCACGCCCGCCGAGACGCCCAGAGTGCGCCCCAGCTCCGCCTGGGCCGCCAGCGCCGGGGCGCGCGAGAAGCGCAGGTCGAGCCAGCCGTTCAGGTGGGACTCGGCGCCGTGACAGGCCGTGCAGCGCTCGCCGTTGGGCATGGGGTGCACGACCGCGAAGGTGCCGCGGCTTCCCTGCGGGTTGCGGATCAGGGTGGGCACGTCGAAGTGCCGCCCTTCCCAGATCTGGACGCCGACGAGCGAGGGGTTGCTCGAGATCACCACCCGCCCGTCCCGCCTCATGAGGCTGATGGACGCGAGGTCGCTGCGGTGACCGGCGACCACGCTCAGCATGGCCGGGATCTGCTGCCGATCCCCGATGAGCATGGCGTTGGTGATGCCGCCGGCCACGTTGGCGGCGAAGAGCTCGGCCCGCTCGACCTGGCCGCGCTCCAACGCCGAGGCGTAGAGCTCCACCGCGGCCCAGACCATGGCCGCCAGGGTCAGGGCGAAGAGGATGGCGGTGGGGACGAGGACGCGCGCCCTGAGGCTCTTCTCGAGTCGCCGGAATGCCGAAACCACGAGTCCCATGGCCGGTGGCGTCCTTATCGCAAGGACCGGACCACCCCACCTTGGGTTACATCACCCAGGAGAAACCACCGCGATATGGGGTATTTCACCCATCGGCGGCATCGCGATGCTGGGTGGGCTCTCCAGCAAATACGGGCGCTTTATTCGCGCCTAGGCAGCGCCCCACGCAAACGTTGCCGACCCTCTGGGGGATACCACCCTTACCCCGAAAGCGGGGGAGTTGCGACCCCGCCACTGTGGGCGGGCACGTCGAAGATCTCGCAGGCCGCGGCCATCAGGGCTTCGCCGGCCTGTCCGTCTGCCCCCGCCCGGCGCAACCGAGCACTCGGGGCGTGGAAGAGCTTGGAGACGATGGCGCCGGCCAGGGCCTCGAGGCGCCTGGCCACCTCCGGATCGTCGCCGAGCCGTCGCGCGGTCCGGGCCGCCTCCTCGCGGGCGATCTCGGCGGCGCGGCTGCGCACGGCGCGGATGATGGGCACGGCGCGCCGTTCCCCCTCCTCCCGGGCCCAGCGCGCGATCTCCTCCTCGACGATGCGCTCGGCGGCCGATACCGCCCCGGAGCGCTCGGCCATGGCGGCCGCCTGCAACCGCTCCAGGTCGTCGAGGTCGCAGAGGTAGACGCCGTCGAGCCGGCCGGCCTCGGCCGGGATGGCCCGCGGCACCGCCAGGTCCACCAGCACCAGGCGGGCATGGCGCCGTGCCTTCATCAGGGCGGAAAGCCCGTCCGGGGCCAGGGCCGCGGGCGCCGCCAGCGCCGTCGAGACCACCACGTCGGCCCATCGCAGCTCCGCCTCCAGCGCCTCGAGCGGCCGGGCCGTCCCGCCCACCTCGGCGGCGAGGGCCTGGGCGCGCTCCAGGGTCCGGTTGACGATCACCAGCGAGGCTCCCTGCTCGCGCAGGTGCTGGGCGGTGAGGCGGGCCATCTCGCCTGCCCCGAGGAGGAGCGCACGCCGACCCGAGAGCGGCCCGAGCACCTTCTCGGCCAGGGAGGCCGCGGCGTTGCCCCATGAGACGCCGGCGCGGCCGATGGCGGTCTCGGACCGAACGCGCCGCGCCACCGCGGAGGTGCGATGGGCCAGCGCCGCGAGCTCGCGGCCGACGGTCCTGGCCGCGGTGGCGCACGCGAATGCCTCCCGCACCTGGCCCAGGACCTGCGGCTCGCCCGGGATCGCCGACTCGAGGCTCGAGGCCACGCGCCAGAGGTGGCGAATCGCGGCCTCTCCGTGCCTTTCGAAGAGTGGGAGCTCCCGCCCCCCGGCCCTGGCCACGAGGGCCCGCCGCAGCGAGACCGCCGCCACCGCCGGGGCGCTCGAGGCCGCGTAGACCTCCACCCGGTAACAGGTGGAGATGACGGCCACTTCGTCCACCCCGCCCAGCGCGGCGAAGGCCTGCAGAACCCCCTCCACATCCTCGGGCGCAACCGCCAGCGCCTCCCTGTGGGAGACGTCCGCACATCTGCGCTCGAGCCCCATCGCCAGCAACACGGCCAGCTCCTTCTCGCGCCGACCCCCGGCGGACAGCAATCTGCGTGCCCCGCTCACAGGCGATTCTGACTGGAGAATCCGCTGACACCCGCGCAACGGTTGCGTTGCCGCCAGGGCCGCCGCGGGTGCGGCGAAACACCTGCAGGCCGATGGCGGGCAGCCGAATCGCCTGGTGGACCAGCCCTGCCCTCGAGCTCCCGGTCAGACCGCCCGTCGCAGGGTCTCGACGCGCTCGGGGCGCCCTTCCTCGGCCCGGATCTCGGCGAGCATGGCTCGGACCGCCTCCGGCATCTCGGCTCCACTGGCCATGCGGTGCATCTCCTTGCCGAGGTAGCTCTCCTCGATGAGGAGCTTCAGCACCCGCACCATGAAGCGGCGCTTCTCCGGGGTGAGCCGTTCGAGCTTCTTGAACTTGTCGTGGAAGAAGTGCCCGGTGGCGCGGTGCAGCTCCCGCTGCAGCGCCTCCAGGGTCATCCGGTCCGGCTTCAGCACCGGCTCCACCAGGTTGTAGCGGCGGTAGTCGCGAGTGGCGATCCGCTCCCCGAGCCCCGCGGCGGCGTCGAGGGTGAGGTCGGCGTAGGGCCATGGGGTGAGCGCCAGGAAGAAGGCCATGTCGGGCGCGTACCACTTGGCGAGCTCCACGGTCTCGCGGATCGACTCCACCGTCTCGCCGGGGGTGCCCAGCACGAAGGAGGTCTCCGAGACCATGTCGTGGGCGTTGATGAGGTCGATGGCCCGCTTCGAGTCCTGGACCGCGAGGTCCTTCTGGTAGAGGTCGAGCGTGGACTGGCTCACGGACTCGACGCCCACGTAGACGTGGGAGACGCCGGCGGACCGGTACTTCCCGAGGATGTCCTGGTCGCGCAGGATGTCGTCCACCCTGGTCTCCATCAGGATCTCGACGCCGGTGCGGCGCTCGATCATGAGGTCCAGGATGCGCTCCCAGCGCGGCCGGCTCGAGGTGGGCGTCTCGTCGGAGAGCATGGCCACCCGGACCCCGTACCGATCGCGCAGCATCTCCAGCTCGGCCACGAAGCGCTCCGGGTCGCGCCCGCGCCAGGTCCGCTCCCAGAACTTCTGCTGCGAGCAGAAGGAGCAACGCTGGCCGCAGCCGCGCGCGCTGCAGGCGATGGCCAGGCGCCCCTCCGGGCTGGGGCGGTACCAGTAGAGCGGCCAGTCCACCAGGTCCCAGGCCGGCGCCAGGGCGTCGAGATCCCGGGCGAAGGGGCGGGGCGCGTTGGCCGCCGGCTCCCCGTCGCGCCGGAAGGCCAGGCCCCGGATCCGCTCCCAGGCCGGGTCGCCCGCCGCCACCGCCCGGACCACCTCGGCGACCGTCTCCTCGCCCTCGCCGCGGACCACCAGGTCCACCGCCGGCTCCTCGCGGAGGATCTCCTCCCAGCAGAAGGTGGGGTGCACGTTCCCCATCACCGTGACCACGGCCGGGTCGAGGCGCTTGGCGGTCCGGCACACCTCCCGCGCGTCCGGCTCCATGGCGGTGATGGCGGTGACGCCGACCACGTCCGGCCGGAAGGCGGCCACCTCGCGGGCGATGTCCTCGTGCGAGTGGAAGAGGCTCATCGCATCGTAGATGCGAACCTCGGCCCCGGCGGCCCGGGCGTGGCCGGCCAGGTAGACGTAGTGCAAGGGCAGCCACACGCCGGCCGCCTCCACCACCCCGGAGTGATAGGGAGGAGTCACCAGCATCAGGCGCGGGCGGCGGCTCATCGGGTGCGGCTCCTTCCCCTCTCCCTCGCGGCGCCCTCACCCTAGCACGAAAGGGGCCACCGTCCGCCAGCGCAACCCACCGAGAACACACACATTCCACGACACGCCGGGACGCAACCCTTGCGCCGGGGGCTCTGGCGCCGTGGTATGGTCCGCGGCCGAGGTCGGCCATGAACGAGACCCTCCGCGACCGCCTCACCGTCCTCAACGCCTTCGTCCACGACGTGGCCACCGGGACCTGGCTCTCCTCGCTCCTGCTCATCACCCTGCTCCACCGCGAGACCGGCCGGCCCGACTGGAGCCTGGCGGCGCCGCTCCTGCCCGAGCTCAAGGCCAAGTTCATGGTCCTCACCTGGGCCAGCCTGGGCGTGATCCTCGCCACCGGGGTGGTGCGCCTGCTGACCTGGAAGGCCTTCGGTTGGACCGGCGACGTCTCGCGCGAGCGGGTGCGGCTGCTCAAGGTGAAGCACGCCGTCCTGGGCGTCGCCTTCGCCGCCGGCACGGCGTGGCTGGCGGCCATCGTTTACTACGGGTGATTGGTTACCGGCGGCGCCTCGCGTAGTAGGCTCTCCCGGTGCGCGAGGAGCCCGGGGCCCCGGTGACCGCCCGCGCCAGGCTCATCTGGGCGGGCGCCGTCGCAGCGCTCGCCCTCGCGGCTCTGGCGGCGGCCGAGGGGCACGGCCGCGGCTCGCGGCGCTCCTTCCTTCCACGGCCGGAGCTGCGCGGCCGCCCGGTGGCCATGGTTGGGAGCGCTGCCGACGCCTTCCGCGTCTGGCGGGCGGCGGGCGTCCGCGGCCGGCACCTGCTGGTCCTCACCGGCCAGTGGTCGAAGCCCCGGAGCCTCGAGGCTCACCCACCGGCGCCGGCCGAAGTGCGAGCCGCCAGGGCCGGCGGCGAGCGGGAGTTCCTCGACGCCGAGAGCGCGCTCTTCACGGCGGCGCGGGTGGGCATCGCCCGGAGCCTCGAGGTGGTGATGCCCCCGTCCGCCTTCACCCATCGGCTGGGCGAGGTGGCGGGCCTGAAGGAGCTCGAGCGAGGCGACGGCACCTTCCGCCTCCCCTTCAACGGCTTCGAGCGCCGCTTCTCGACCCCCCGGGCCTTCGCGGCCCCGATGGAGCCGGTGCTGGTCCTCGTCGAGCCGACCTGGTTCGCCGAGGGAGCGCCCGCCGATCCGCTGGGCTGGCTCTCCTCGGAGGGGGTGGCCTTCGACCTCGCCCTCCTCGCCCTCGAGGATCCGGCCGCGAGCGAGGCGGAGCGGCGGGCCGCCCTCGCCTTCGCCCAGGGCGCCGGCGCTCCCTTCCTGGAGGCCGCCGAGTGACCGGCGCCGGCGCCGACTCGCGACGCGGCCGGCCTGGGCTGGCCCTCCTCGCGCTCACCGTCCTGGCGCTCGCCATCCGCAGCGCCGGGCTCGGCGCCCAGCCCCTCACCGGGGACGACGCCTCGGTGGGCGAGACCGCCCGGAACTTCGTCGAGCTGGGGTGGCCCGAGCCGACCATGTGGAACCACCCTCGTCTCCGGGACCTCCTCGTCCACCTCTCCCTCGACCTGGTCGGCGGGGCCTGGGGCCTCAGGGCCTGGAGCGTGATCCTGGGCACGCTCTCGGTCCCCGCGGTCGCGCTCCTGGTCCGGGCCCTTGGCGCCGGCCTTCCCGCCTCGCTCCTGGCCGCGCTGTTCGTGGCCGCCGATCCGCTCCACCTCGACTTCTCCCGGCAGGGGATCAACGACGTCTACCTCTCCTTCTTCCCCACCGCCGCCGTGGTCGCCCTCCTCCGCTACCGGGAGCGGCGCCGCCCCGGGTGGCTCGTGCTCTCCGGCCTGCTCCTCGGCCTCGGCGTCGCCTCGAAGTGGGGCGCGGCCTTCCCGGTGGGGATCGCCGCCGCGGCTGTCATGGTCGAGGCGCTGCGCGCCCCCGGATCCCGGCGCGAGCGGGCCGCGGAGGCGGCCCTCCTCGCCTCCTGCCTGACCCTCCTCCCCCTGGCCGTGTACGTGCTCACCTACTGGCCCTGGCTCGGGCGCGGGCACGGGCTCGCGGAGCTGCTCCGGTTCCACGGCGCCATGGCCTTCGAGACGTCCACCCACCTCGGCTACCCGGGCACGAAGCTCCCCGGCTTCCCCGGCGAGGTCGTAGGAGCCTGGCGCTGGTTCGTGCAGCCAGCCTGGTACGTGGACTACATCCCCCCCATGCCGGGTCGCGACGCCATCCCGCCGGGCGGGCTCTTCGTCTCGGGGGTCGCGAACCCGCTCGTCTGGCTGGCGACCCTCCCGGCCGCGGCCTGGGCTGGCCAGCGGTGGCTGCGCCAGCGGGACGCCACCGCGGGCTGGCTCCTCCTCCTGTTCCTGGCGGCCTGGGTTCCCCTGGCGCTGGCGCCGCGCCCCATCTGGACCAACTCGGCGCTGGCGGTGCTCCCGTTCTCGAGCGCGCTCGTCGCCTGGGCCGCCGCCCGGCTCCACCAGGCGTTCCGGTTGCCGGTTCGCCTCTGGCTCGCCGCGGCGCTCCTCCTCTCGGCGCTGCTGTGGGCTCCGGCCGTGGGCCTCTCGACGCGCCCCACCGACGCGGTGCTCCGGACGCTGGTCTCGCCTCTCGCCCTCGAGCCTTCCTCCCACCCCGGCTCGTGATGCCGCTCCGCGCCCTGGCTCGCGCCCCGAGCGCCGCCTCCCTGCTGCTCCGGCTGCGCCGGGGCCAGCTGTCGGTGGCGAGCGTCAACGTCCTCAACCGCTGCAACCAGGCCTGCCCCATGTGCGCCGTCCACGAGGCACCGGACGACGCCCTGCCCCTCCCGGATATGGAGATGGCCCTTCTCCGGCTCCGCGCCGAGGGAGTGCGCGTGGTCGAGATCTCGGGTGGCGAGCCCTTCTTGAGGAAGGATCTCCCGGAGATCGTCTCTCTCCTCGACCGCCTGGGCCTCCTCTTCACCTTCAACACCAACGGCACCGCCGTCGCCGAGCCCGGCCTTCTGGCGCTGGCGGCGGCGCGGGGGCTCCTCCAGGTGGCCATGAGCCTCGACTCGCTCGACCGGGAGCGCTACCGGTTGCTCCGCGGCCGGGATCAGCTCCCCCTGGCCCTGGCCGGACTGGAGCGCCTCCGGGCGGCCCGGCTCCCGGCCTCGCTCAAGGTCAACTTCGCCATGAGCCGCCACAACCACGACGAGACGCCGGCGCTCCTCGACTTCGCGCGCGAGCGAGGCCTGTTCCTGTCCGTCTTCCCGGTGAACCAGGGGCCGGGCGCCCACCGGAGCCACCGGGGCCAGACCTTCGCGGCCACGGCGGAGGAACGCGAGCGCATGGCGGCCCGCTTCGACGAGCTGGTGCGCCTGCGGCGCAGCGGCGAGCCCCTGTGGGAGCCCTCGGCCTTCTACCGGGCCGCGGCCCGCTTCCTCCGCGGCCAGCCGCTCGAGCCTTGCCGCGCCGGCGAGCTCTACCTGGACCTCCGCGCCGACGGCTCCATCGCTCCCTGCGTGGAGCTGCCGCCGGTGGCGCGCATCGAGGACCTGGAGGCCGGAGGGCTCTCGGCCGCCCTGGCGGCGGCCCGGGAGGCGGTGGCCCGCTGCCGCGCCGAGACGCCCTGCTGCTACACCTGCACCGTGAACCTGGCCGAGACTGGCCGCCACCCCGTCGCCTACGCGGTGGAGCAGGCGCGCGTGATCCTCGGCCAGAGGCTGCGCCGCGGGGGAGCCGGCCGGGCGTGACCCCGCACCCATCGCACGCCGCTCCGGTGGTCGTCGCCGGCGCCGGCCCGGCCGGCCTCGCCGCGGCGCTGGCCCTGGCCCGCGCCGGCCGCGCGGTGGCGCTGCTGGAGCGGGAGGCGGAGGTCGGCGGCCTGGCCCGCACCGTGGAGCGGGATGGCTACCGCTTCGACCTCGGCGGGCACCGCTTCTTCACCCTGGTGCCGGAGGTGCGCGCCCTGTGGGAGGAGCTCCTCGGGGAGGACATGCTGGTCCGGCGGCGGCGCTCGCGCATCCTCTTCCGCGGGCGCTACTTCGACTACCCCATCACCGCCCAGAGCGCGCTCCGCGGGCTGGGCCCGGTGGAGAGCCTTCGGATCCTCGGCAGCTACCTCCGCGCCAAGCTGCAGCCGGTCCGACCGGAGAGCACGCTCGCCGACTGGCTCGTGAACCGCTTCGGCCGGCGGCTCTTCGAGACCTTCTTCCGGCCCTACACCGAGAAGGTGTGGGGGCAGCCCTGCGAGGCCATTGGCGCCCAGTGGGCGGCGCAGCGGATCCGCGGCCTCTCCCTGCGGGCGGCCGTCGCCGACGCCCTCCGCCGCGGCTCCGGCGGGCAGCGGACGCTCCTGACCGAGTTCCACTACCCGCGCCTGGGGCCGGGGATGCTCTGGGGGAGGATGCGGGACCGGATCGCCGCAGCCGGACAGCGGGTCCTCACCGGCCACCGGGTGGTGGCGATTCGCCACCGGCAGGGGCTGGTCCACGAGGTCGAGGCCGAGGGGCCGGACGGCCGCGTCGCCCTCCCGGCCTCGCACGTCGTCTCCACCATCCCGCTGCGCGACCTCGCCCGCGCCCTCGACCCCGCGCCGCCGCCCGAGGTGGCGCAGGCGGCCGCCTCCTTGCGGCACAGGGACTTCCTGGTGGTGGCCCTGGTCCTCGAGGGACCCGACCCCTTCCCCGACACCTGGCTCTACCTCCACGACCCGGGCATCCGGGCGGGACGGGTGCAGAACTTCCGGGCCTGGAGCCCGGCGCTGGTTCCGGACGCCTCCCGCTCCTGCCTGGGGATGGAGTACTTCTGCTCGGCGGGCGACGCGCTCTGGACCCTCGCCGACGCCGCGCTGGTGGAGGTGGCCTGCTCCGACCTCGCCGCTCTGGGCTTCGGAGGACGCGACCGCCTGGTCGCCGGTCACGTCGTCCGGGTGCGGGAGGCGTACCCGGTCTACGACGGGGGCTTCGCGGCCCGGGTGGACGCGGTCCGCCGCGGCCTCGCGCCCATCTCGAACCTCCAGGTCGCCGGCAGAAACGGCATGCACCGCTACAACAACATGGACCACTCCATGCTCACCGGCCTCCTCGCCGCCAGGAACGTCCTCGGCGATCGGCACGACCTGTGGAGCGTCAACGCCGACGAGGCCTATCTAGAGGCGTCGTAGTCCTCACAGAAGCGCCCCCCGGTTTCCGAGATCCCTGGCGGCCCGGTTCTCGCCTCTGGGCGCTTGTCCTCGCTCGCGGCCCCGGAGCGGCTGCCGCGCGGCGACGAGGCACGCACTGCAGCTCGCAAACGTCGGTCGCGCAGCCTTAAGACCTCCTCGGCGCGTTGGCGCTCCACGACGGTTGCTCGCGGCCGGCCGCGGGCCTGGGGTCGCGCGCATCGCAGCGGGCCGCGGCTCGCTGCGGAGGCGCCCTCCGGCGAGACCGGGCCGCCGCAGACGTCGCAGAGGCTCGCGGGAAGCGGTTACCGCGATGACAGGCTTGGGGAGGGGCCCCACCGAAGCTGGGGAGAGGCGAAGCCCCTCCCCGCGGGACGCGGCGCGAGCGCGGAGCGCGAAGCGCCGCAGGGACCCGCGCGGCAGGGGGGAGGCTCCGACGGCTCCGCCGGCGGAAGGGGGGCGGCACGCCCCCTATGAAAAATACGACGAGTGCAGCGAGGTGATGAAGAAGGGCAGGACCAGCAGGGCCAGGACGAAAACCACGAAGCTGGCGATGGAGAGCCAGGCCGTCGGCCGGGGCCGGAGCTTGAAGAAGAAGCGCAGGTGCAGGAACGTGCCGTAGGTCATCCAGCTGACCAGCGCCCAGGTCTCGATGGGATCCCAGCCCCAGTACCGCCCCCAGGACTGGTTGCCCCAGATGGCCCCCGCGGCGATGGTCACCGTCCAGAAGATCATCCCGAAGCCGGCGGCGCGGATCGTCAGGGCGTCGAGCGCGGGGGTGGCGGGCACGCGCTCGAGCCACGACCAGGGCGAGCGGCGCTCCTTGAGCAGGAGCAGGACCGAGGAGCCCAGCGAGACCAGGAACGCCGCCGCCGAGACCTTGGCGAAGGTGATGTGGAAGACGAGCCAGATCGAGCGGAGCGTCGGCGGCAGGTCCCGGCTCTCCGGGTTCGAGAAGAGGCCGATGGCCACCGACAGAATGGCGAGCGGCATCACCACCACCGCCAGGGCCGACCACCCCGGGCGCCGCGCCAGGACCAGGAACAGCACCGCCACGGCCACCCAGGCGTTCGAGGAGAGGACCTCGTAGCGGAGCATGTAGGGGCCGTGGCCCACCGCCACCCACCGGATGGCGATGGCCGCGCCGTGCGGGAGTAGCCCCAGCGCGGCGAAGGCGAGGCCCCACCGGCGGGCGCCGGGCTTCTCGAACACGACCGAGAAGACCAGGGCGACGGTGGCCGCCAGGTAGAGGCCGACCCCGGCCCAGGTGAGGGCGATCTCGACGGCGTAGCGGCCGGTCACGGCTTCGGCGCCTCCGGGGGGCGCGCCGGGGCCGGCGGCGGCTGGCCCGGCGAGTTGCCTGCCCCAGCGCCGGCTGGCGGCAGCCCGTGCAGGACGCGCGCCTCGGTGGGCAGCGGCGCGACCTTCCGCCCCACCACCGGTTCCCCGACGAACGACAGGTCCTCGAGGAGGTAGCGCCCGCCATTCCGGGAGAAGACGTAGCGCATGGCGTAGGAGTCGGTCGAGTCCTCTCCGACCTGCTCTCCCGTCCCGATCCGCCGGTCCCGGTAGTACCAGCGCTCCCTGGTCTCCACGATCCAGCGGTCCCCTTGGCGCTCGGCCCGGAGGAACTGGATGTCGAGGAGCCTCGCGTCGAGCACCACGCCCGCGTCCCGCTTCACGCCGATGAGCCCGACGAGCTTCAAGGCCTGCGGCTCCCCCACCAGCGGGTCGACCAGGGAGGCGTCCGAGGTCCGGTAGGCGAGCACCAGCCGGTCGAGGTAGGTGCGGACCGCCTGCTCGGCCTCCTCCCGGGTCCCGCGGCCGCAGCCTCCGAGGAGGAGCGCCACCGCGACGGCGAGGTGCTTCATGACGGCCACCACTCCTTGCACAGGCGCTCGAACCGCTCCGCGTAGAGGGGCGCGAAGCGCTGCGGGCGGAGCGCCACCACCAGCTGGTCTCCTTCCACGAAGACTCCCGTGTCCACCCGGACCACGGAGAACATCAGCACCACCCCGGCCACGACCACCGCCACGGCCCCGAAGAAGAGGGGCTTCGAGGGATCGCGGCTCCCGCGGAGCTGCACCCAGTACCGGAGGCCGTGCAGGCGGAGCGTCCTGCCCGCGCCGAGCGCGAGCTCGGAGCCCGGCGAGAGCTCGCCGATGCCCAGCAGCACGCCATCCGACAGGGCGCGGACCTCGACCGACTCGGGACGAGGCGCGACGGCGGTCCGGAACCGGAGCTCGAGCGCCTGGCCGGAGCGGAGCCCGCCTCGCCATTCCCCTCCCCGCTCCTCGAGGAAGGCGACCAGCGGGACCGGCTGGCCGGCGCCGCCCAGCTCCAGCAAGGCCGCCAGGCCGTGGGCGTTCGATACGTAGATCCGGACGTCGCCGACGTCGAGCGGCGCGTTGATGGCCGCCTCGCGGACCTCGGGGCCGCTTCCGGGCCGCTCCCCCGTGAGAAGCGCCACCGCCACCTGCCGCAGCGCCCCCGACTGGTACCGTTCCTCGCGAAGCTCCCGCACCTGGACCTGGGCCGGGAGCGCGAACGGCCGGGAGAGCCACCCCCCGCGCTCGGCCTCGAAGGCCCCGGCCTGGGCCGGGATGGTCTCCCCCTCGAGCGCCCTCACCACCACCTCCCGGAAGGCGAGCATGCGGACCAGCCCTGCCAGGACCAGGAGCAGGAGCCCCAGGTGGAAGACGGGCGAGCCCAGGAGGCCGATGCGGCCGGCGGACGAGAACCGGGCGGCCAGCGGCTGCTGGCGCGCGCGGGACACCGGTCCCGAGCGGCGAAAGGGGGCGCGGGCGAAGCTGGCAGGGGCCAGCCGGTCCGACCAGCTGCGGGCCAGTCGGGGCCACTGCTCGGACTGGACCGCCAGCAGGGAGACGACGCAGGCGAGGGCGATGGCGAGGAACCAGCCGCTGGTGACGATCTCGTGCAGGCCGAGCGCGCCCGTGACCCGGCTCAGGGCCGGGAACTCACGCGCGAAGCGGTCGATCTCCAGGGCGTCCGGCTGCTGGGGCAGCGCGGCGGCCAGCGCCGCTCCCGTCCCGAGAGCCAGGACGTCGGTGACGATCACCACCGGTCGCCGCACCGCGCGGGAGAGCGCGCGCCAGGCCCGCACCATGGACGACGGCTCGCGGCCGGACATGCCGCCGGAGAGTACCCGAGACCCCGGCCGGCTTGTAGCCCGGGCCAGTCGCCGGGGCGCCGGACCCGGGCATTTTTCCTCGCGCGCCAGAGCGCGTGGGCCGATCGGGCCTTTTCCCTCACCACCCCCCCCAACGGGGGTCGGGAATCCAACCCGGCGATCTCGGGTGGAGGGCCCGGGGCGGCTCGGTCGCGGCCAGGGGGCGAGGGCGGGAGTCGTCCTTGCCGTGGCCGCGGACTTTTTCCCGCCCGGGTACGGCCTCGTCCCAATATCGAAGGCCGCGCCGATGCGGCACATTGGCATCGAGAGAGAGCGACA
>DASTPH010000037.1:0-86443 GCA_035762305.1 Anaeromyxobacteraceae bacterium | reverse complement strand
TCTGCCCGGCGGCGGCGGTGGAGATGCTCGCCAGGTCGTACTCGTAGAGGTGGCCCTGGATGAAGGGGAACTGCCACCGCTGCGGCGCCAGGGGGTTGTAGGTGTCCACGTCGGGCGAGACCGGGTCGGGGAGCTGCACGTAGGTCCCCTGGTAGACGTGGTTCGCCGGCTGGCTCCCGCTCTTGTCCACGTAGCCCACCGGCTCGGAGCGGGAGAGCTCGACGGGGACGGCCAGCGGGACGTTGCCGATCACGCTGTTCATGATCAGGCGCTGCCCCCAGTAGCGGGCGTTCGCGAACTTGTGGCCGGCCATGTAGAAGACCATTCCCTTCGACAGGTCGTTGTCCTTGTAGCGGGCCGAGGTGAGCGTCTCCTTGCCGGAGATCCGGAGGACCTGATCGACGCCCGTCAGGAAGCCGCTCAGAGCATTGAAGCCCTTGTAGTTGCCCTGCCCGCCCTCGAACGCGAAGTTGCCGGTCTGGGCGTAGGGCTGGCTCAGGCCGCCGTAGACGAAGCAGTCGCCGGTTCTGTTGCTCCGGTAGAAGCTCCCGCCCGAGAGGCCGCGGTCGTTGCAGTCGTCGAAGTAGGGGATGTTGGGATTCAGGACGTTCACCCCGGTGGAGGTGTGGTACAGGGCGCCGCTGTTCTCGACCGACTCCAGCGAGTTTGCCTCGACGTAGAGGCCGGACCCGAAGTCGACGAACCAGGTGAGGTTCGCCAGCTGGGCGGCGTCGACGGCGATTCCGCCGTCCGGGACCCACAGGAGCCCGTACCGGCCGCTGTTGATGAGGCCGCGCGGATAGGTGGCGTCGCTGTTCAGGAAGGTCGCCGGGTCGACGTACTCGAAGACGGTGCCGTTGGGCGGGGTCTGGCTCCACGGGCTCTGGAGGACGCCGAGGCCGGCCTGCAGGAGCACGTCGGTGAGGAAGGAGGCGCCGGCGGTGTTCGCCACCGCGATGAGCGGCGGACGGGCGTTCAGCTTGCGCAGCACCGGTGCGGTGAACGAGATCCGGGCGCTGTGGATCTTCACGTAGTTGGGGTTGGTGGTGGCGCTCCGGTACTGCGCCAGCTCGGACGCGTAGTCCGTCAGCATCTCGAAGAACGCCTGGCGGTCGGCGGCGTCCACCACGAAGGCGCCGCCCAGGTACTTCATCACCTTCCGGCTCCCGCCCACCGCGACCAGGTTTCCGCGGGCGGGCCCGCCGCTCGGCGTGTAGGCGCTCGCGTAGACGTCGAAGGGGGACTGCTCGGTGTTGTCGGGATTGAGCAACGCCACCGGCCTGCCGGTGGCTCTCTGGACGACGAAATCGCAGCCGTCGTTGTCGTTCAGGGTGGCGTAGCTCGGCAAGGTGCTGGTGTTGGTGTTGCACCGGTACGCCGAGAGCTTGTTCGGGGCGATGATCCAGTAGAAGGTCACAGGCCGCTTCAAGGCGGCGACGCGCTCCGGGTTGTGGCGCAGGATGGTGTAGACCAGGCCGTAGGCGTCGATGATTGCCTCGTCCTCCTGGTACTCGACCTGCATCGGGATGATGAGGGAGTTGATGGCGAAGGTCCGGTTGGCGGCGAGCGCGGGAGCCGGGAGCGCCAGCGCGGCCGCGAGGAGCGCCGTCGACGTTCGGGCGCGACCCCGGGCACGGGCGGTGGGGCGGGGGTGGAACGGGGTGGCGTGCATGGGACCTCCTCCCGAGGCTCATCCGAGCAAGAACGGATCCCGCCCCGCCCCGAAGAAACCCGAGTGATCTCGCGGCGTGAGCCCCGCTGGCGCGGACGGCACCCTGCAAGGCCCTGCGCATGTGCAAGCGGCTGCATGTGGGCGGCCCAAAGCGGATGTGGGAGCCCGAGGCGGCGGCAGCCCCCATCGCCGCGGCGCTTTACATCACCGGCCGCCGCGGGCACAGTCCCGGGGGGATGCGGAAGGCGTACATCCGCGAGCAGCAGGCGCGCGGCCGCAAGGTGGTGGCGGTCCTCCCGGTCCATTACCCAAAGGAGATCCTCACCGCCGCCGGCGTCCTCTCGGTGGAGCTGTGGGGCCCGCCCGGGCCGCCGCGGCACGCCTCGGCCGGCCGGCTCCAGACCTACGTCTGCGCGGTGGGGCGCAACGCCCTGGGCTTCCTGGCCGGCGGGCACGCCGACCTGGTGGACGCGGTCCTCTTCCCCCACACCTGCGACACCATCCAGGGGCTGGCCACGCTCCTGCCCGACCTGGGCGGCTGGTCGAAGCCGGTGCTGCGCTTCCAGCACCCCAAGGGCGACGATCGGGAGAGCGCCCGCCGCTTCCTCCGCGCCGAGCTGGAGCGCTTCGCCTCGGAGGTCGGCGAGCTCGCCGGCGCGGTGACGGCCGAGGCGCTGTCGCGGGCAGTGGCGCTCCACGCCGAGATAGACCGGGCGCGGGCCGCCTTGCTCGCGCGGCGGGCCAGCCTCGACCTCTCCGACCGCGCCCTCTACGCCCTCCTCCGGCGCGGCGAGTTCCTCTGGCCGGAGGACCACCTCGCGGAGCTGCGCCGGGCGGTGGCGCGCCTCGCTCCGGCCCCGGTGCAGCGGGGCCTGCCGCTGCTCGTCACCGGCTACGTGCCCGAGCCCATGTCGCTCCTCGATCACCTGGCCGAGGTGGGGGCTTTCGTGGCCGCCGACGACTGGGCCGCCACCGGCCGGCGGGCCCCGCCCCGGCCCGACCCCCTTCCCGCCGACCCCTTCGACGCCCTGGTGGAGAAGGGCTTCGCCGGAGCGCCCTGCACCACGCGCGGCGCCAGCCGGGAACGGCGCCTGGCCCACCTCGACGCCCTGCGCGAGCGGTCCGGGGCGCTGGGGGTGCTGGCCCACGTCCCCAAGTTCTGCGAGCCGGAGCTCTTCGACCTGCCGGCCCTGCGCCGGCATCTCGGCGAGCGGGGCGTGCCGCTCCTGGTGCTCGAGACCGAGCTGGAGTCGGAGCTTCCGGCCCAGGCGCGGACGCGCCTCGAGGCCTTCGCCGAGATGGTGTCGGCGCGGAGGGCCCGCGCGTGATCGCCCGCCGGATCGAGTACCAGGCGGTTCGCCGGGCGGTGGGGCCGCTCCTCGTGTGGCTGGAGCGCCAGCGGTCGCGCGGGCGGGTCCGCCGCGATGCCGGGCCCTTCGGCCCGCCGCTGGAGTCGTCCCGAAAGCTCAAGGAGCTCCTCTCGCTCCACTACCTGGAAGGGCGTTACGCCGACGGGGCGGTCCCGGTGGCCTGGGTCACCAGCGGCTTCCCGGTGGAGATCCTGCGGCCGCTGGGCTTCCACGCCGTCTACCCGGAGAACCACGCCGCCCTGTGCGCCGCCCGCCACGCCCTGCCGGCGCTGGTGGAGGCGGCCGAGCGCCAGGGGTACTCCCAGGACCTGTGCAGCTACGCCCGCTGCGACCTCGGCAGCGTCGCCAGCGGCCGCACGCCGGTGGGGCGCCTCCCCCGCCCCGACCTGCTGTGCTGCTCCACCAACATCTGCCAGACGGTGCTCTACTGGTACCGGGCCCTGGCCGAGCGCTTCCGGGTCCCGCTGGTGCTGGTGGACACCCCCTTCGTCTACGGGGAGGCTCGCCCCCACGACGTCGCCTACGTGGTCGAGCAGCTCCGCGAGGCGGCGGCGGCGGCGGAGCGGGTCGCCGGCCGCCGCATCGAGCCCGAGGCCCTGTCGGAGGCGACGCGGCTCGCCCGCGAGGGGACCGAGCTGTGGGGGGCCTGCCTGGCCCAGAACCGGGCGGAGCCGGCCCCCTGGACCGGCTTCGACCAGTTCGCCCACATGGCGCCCGTCGTGGCGCTGCGCGGCACCGAGGAGTGCAACGGCTACTACCGGATGCTCCTCGACGAGCTGCGCGACCGGGTGCGGCAGGGGGTGGGCGGGATCCGGGAGGAGCGGGTGCGCCTCCTGTGGGACAACCTGCCGGTCTGGTTCGAGCTGCGCCACCTCGCCACCCTGCTGGCCGAGCGCGGCTTCACCTTCGTCTGCTCCACCTACGCCAACGCCTGGTCGGAGATGGGGTCGGTCATCGACCCGGCAGACCCCTGGGCCTCGGCGGCGCGGGCCTATCAGCACGTGATCCTGAACCGGGACCTCGGCAGCAAGCTGGCTTTGATGAAGTCGCTGTGCCGGGACTACCGGGTTCAGGGCGCCGTTCTGCACAGCGACCGCTCGTGCAAGCCCTACTCCATCGGCCAGATCGACCTGCGGGAGCGGCTCTCCCGGGAGTCCGGGGTGCGGGCCCTCATCCTGGAGGCCGACCACGGCGACCCGCGCGCCTGGTCGCCGGAGCAGGCCGACACCCGCCTGCGCGCCTTCATGGAGGCCTTCGATTGACGGCGCCGGCGGCCATCGGCGTGGACGTGGGCAGCACCACCTGGAAGGCGGTGGTCATCGACCGCTCCGGCGCCGTCCTGGCGAGCCTGGTGGAGCCGGCCGATCCGCTGGTGGAGGCCCAGACCGAGCGCGGCCTCGTCGAGCTGCGCCGCCGGGCTGGCGCGCCGCCGGACCTGCCCGTCGGAGCCACCGGCTACGGGCGCAAGCGCGTGGCCGCCGGGCGCTCCCTCACCGAGATCACCTGCCACGCCCGCGGGGCCTTCGCCCGCACCCGACGGCCGGGGGTGCTCCTGGACATCGGCGGCCAGGACACCAAGGTCATCCGCATCGACGCCCGCGGCGAGGTCATGGACTTCGCCATGAACGACAAGTGCGCCGCCGGCACCGGCCGCTTCCTGGAGGTGATCCTGGCGCGGCTGCGGGTGCCGCTCGGGGAGGTGGCCTCGCGGGTGGCGGCGGCGCCGAGAGCGGTGAGCGTCTCCAGCACCTGCACCGTCTTCGCGGAGAGCGAGGTGGTGTCCCTGGTGGCCGGCGGCGAGCCGGTGGAGGGCATCGTGCGCGGGTTGCACGCCTCGCTGGCGCGCCGGGTGGCCTCCCTGGCCGGCTCGGTCCCGCCCGCCGAGGCGGTCTTCCTCTCCGGCGGCGTGGCCCTGAACCCGGCCATGGTGGCGGCGCTGGAGGAGGCCCTGGGGCGCCCGGTGTCGGTGGTGCCCGACCCGCAGCTGGTCGGGGCCCTGGGGGCGGCCCTGGCGGCGGCGGAGGCGGCGGCAGCGGCGTCCCCCAGGCCGGTGGCGCCGCCCGGGTGAGTCACGGCGCGAGGCGGTGTCTCCGGAGCGTGGCCGTCCAGCGCTGGTCGCGGCGCAGCGGCTGGTACCAGCGCGAAGTCCCGAGATCGGCGGCGTCGCGGTACCCGGCGGCCAGGGACGCCTCGAGCGCGGCGAAGGCCTCGTCCTTCCGCCCGAGCTGGGCGAGCGCCATGGCGCGCCAGGCGAGGTCGAGGTTGGTCGTCCTGCCCTGCAGGGAGCCGAGGGCCTCGGCTGGCCGGTCGCGGCCCATCGCCACCCAGAAGCGGCCCGCCTCGACGAAGTCCCCGGCCGGGGTGCGCCGCAGGGCGCCGAGGTCGGCCTCGGCCTCGTCGAGCCGGCCGGCCAGCACGTGGACGCGGAGCAGGTGGTAGTGGGCGGCGGGAAAGGCCGGCGCCAGCGCCAGGGCGCGGCGGCAGGCCGACTCCGCTTCGTCGAGCGCGGGCGGCGTGGCGTAGCCGAGCGCCCAGCAGAGCTGGTCCCAGGCGACGTGGTCGCGCGGGGTGAGATCCACCACGCGCCGGAACTGCTCGGCGGCGCCGAGGTAGTCGAACCGGTAACCGCGAATGTCGGCCGCCGCCTTGAGCGCCGGGGGGAGTTGCGGATCGAGCGCCAGCGCCCGGCCCGCCAGCGCCTCGGCCCTGTCGAGGCGCTCGGGGTTCCCGTCCCAGTCGCGGTAGATCAAGGCCTCGCCGGAGGCGAGACCCGCCAGCGCCGGCGCGAAGCGCTCGTCGAGGGCGAGCGCCCGCCGGAAATGGGCCATCGCCTCGCCGACGGCGGCGCGCGAGTGATGCCCCTCCCCGTAGCGCTCCTGGCCCTTCAGGTACTCGTCGTAGGCGGCGGCGTTCCGCGTGCCCCACGCGCGCAGCGTGCGCAGCTCGCCCGGGGTGAGCTTGAGGCCGAGCGCCTCCACGATCCGGCTGGCGATCCGCTCCTGCACCGCGAAGACGTCGTCGAGCCGGCCGTCGAGGTCCTCGGACCAGATGCGGACCGCGTCGGAGGTGCGCACCAGCGAGGCGGTCACCCGGATGCGGTCGCCCGCCCGGCGCACGCTGCCCTCGACGAGGAAGGACACGGCGAGCTCACCGCCGATCTCGCGGGCGGTCTGCCTCGAGCCCTTGTAGCGCGACACGCTCGTCCGGGCCGTCACCGCCAGGCCCTCGAGCCGGGACAGGCGGCTGGTGATCTCCTCCGTCATCCCGTCGTTGAAGTACTCCTGGGCGGCATCGCCGGAGAGGTTGACCAGGGGCAGGACGGCCACCGTCCTCGGCCCGGCCGGCTCGGGCGGCGAACCCGCCCCGGTCGCCGGGGCGCCGGTCCAGACCACGCGGTCGATCAGCCAGGGGGCCGCCGCCAGGAGCCCCAGCCCCAGGAGCGCCAGCGCGAGCCGCGCCCGGCTCGCTCCGCCGACCACTCCGGAGCGAGGTTCCTCCCCGGCCCGCTCGAGCGCCCGCTGCACCGCGAGCAACTCCTCCACCACCGCCTGCCCGCTCGCCGGCCGTCGCGCCGGATCCCTCGAGAGGCATCTCTCCACCAGCCTGGCCAGCGGGGCCGGCGTGCCCGCCGGAAGCGCCGGGGCGGGCTTCCCGTCGAGGGCCGCGCTCCGGCCCTCCCTGACCTCGAACGGGGGCTTCCCCGACAGCGCCTCGAAGAGCGTCGCCGCCAGCGCGAACACGTCCACCCGCGGGTCGGCGGCCTCGCCGCGAAGCTGCTCCGGCGCCATGTACGCGGGCGTGCCGGCCCCGGGGAGCCCCTTCGTGCCGAGGAGGTGGGCCAGGCCGAAGTCGAGGAGCTTCACTCGCCCGTCCTTGGTCAAGAAGACGTTTCCTGGCTTGAGATCCCGGTGCACCACGCCGTGCCCGTGGGCGTGGGCGACCCCCTTGGCCACCTCCAGGGCCATGGCCGAAGCTTCGCGCGCCGGCAGGGGGCCGCGCCGGAGCCGCTCCTCGAGGGTCTCGCCGTGGAGCAGCTCCTCGACGAGGTAGGGGCCGGAGTCGCAACGCCCCACCTCGTGCAGCGTGACGATGGCGGGGTGGTCGAGCCGCGCCACCGCCTCGGCTTCCCTGAGGATCCAGCCCGCCGAGAGCTCGTGTCCGCTCCGCGCCGGGCGGAGCGTCTTGAAGGCGACCGAGCGCCCCAGCTGCCGGTCCAGCGCCTGGTAGACCACCCCGAAGCCGCCCCGACCGATCTCACGAAGGATCTCGAACCGTCCCACGGCGTCGCCCGGCCGGAGCGGCCGGTCCCAGGCCCGGGCCAGGTCTTCCGCGGGGGCTCGCGCCAGGTCCTGGAGCAGCGCCGAGAGCTGCCCCGGTGCGCCAGTCCTCTCCGAGCTGGAGCCGTCTCCATTGGAGAGGCCGTCCGGCATCTGGTCTCCCTGGCCGGATGCTACGCCCGGCCCGGAGGCGACTCAAACCGCGGGGCGCGACGCCCTCGGCGCGAATCGTCCGCCCGGGCCCGCCCCGAGGTCCCAAACGAGCCGCCTCCGTGCGCGGGAGAGGCCGCCCCGCTAGGACCGGCCCATGTGCGCTCGCCTCGCCGTTGCCGCGCTCGCGGCGGCGCTCCTCGGCTGCGCCAACGCCGCGGCCGCCACCGGCTTCACGCCCGCCTTCCGCGGGCAGACCCGCGCCCCCGCCATCCGGACCAGGACGGCGCTAAAGGTCGCGACCATCGCCTCGGGGTTCGACAGGCCATGGGCCATCGCCTTCCTCCCGGACCGCCGGATGCTGGTGACGGAGAAGCCCACCGGGCGGCTCTACGTGGTGACGAGCGACGGCACGAAGTCCCCGCCGGTGGCGGGGCTGCCGCCGGTGGACGGCCGCGGCCAGGGCGGCCTGCTCGACGTCGAGATCGCCCCCGACTACCCGAAGAGCGGCCTCGTCTACTGGACGTACTACGAGCCGCGGAAGGGCGGAAACGGGCTCGCGGTGGCGCGGGCGCGGCTCGTGGACGGAGCTCGGCCGCGGGTGGACGGCGTCGAGGTCGTCTTCCGCATGCAGCCCACGCTCGACTCCACCATGCACGCGGGCGGGCGGCTGGT
Organism: Anaeromyxobacteraceae bacterium; assembly: GCA_035762305.1. GTDB lineage: Bacteria > Myxococcota > Myxococcia > Myxococcales > Anaeromyxobacteraceae > DASTPH01. The sequence goes on along the minus strand of DASTPH010000037.1, from coordinate 78,299 downwards.
CTTCGCGCCGGACGGGACGCTGTTCGCGACGCTGGGCGAGCGCTCGATCCTGGCCGGGCGCGTCCAGGCGCGCGACCTCGGGAGCCACCTGGGCAAGATCGTGCGCATCCACCCCGACGGCTCGGTTCCCAAGGACAACCCGTTCCTGGGCCGGAGCGGCGCGCGGCCCGAGATCTGGACCCTCGGGCACCGCAACATCCTGGCAGCGGCACTCGACGCTCGCGGCCGCCTGTGGGTGACCGAGATGGGCCCGCGCGGGGGCGACGAGCTGAACCTCATCGAGAAGGGGAAGGACTACGGCTGGCCGACCATCGGCTACGGCGAGGAGTACAGCGGCGCGCCCATCCACGAATCGTCGCAGGGGCCGGGCCTGGAGCAGCCGGTGTATTACTGGGACCCGGTGATCTCGCCCTCGGGGATGGTCGTCTACTCCGGCGACCTCTTCCCCGAGTGGCGCGGCAACTTCTTCGTCGGCGGGCTCTCGAGCCGGGCGCTGGTGCGCCTCGCGATCGAGGGCGACCGCGTCGTGGGCGAGGAGCGGCTCCTCACCGATCTCGGCTCCCGCATCCGCGAGGTGGTCCAGGGGCCGGACGGCGCGCTGTACCTCCTCACCGACGCGTCCGACGGCAAGCTGCTCAAGGTGACGCCGCGGTGACGCGCGCATCGCCGGACCGCATGGCGGGCCGGCGACGGTCCCTGGCCCGGTTGCGCCGCCCCACCGCCTGGCGCATCATCGCTCGACTCACGGAGGCTCGCCATGGACGCCGCCACGCTCAACGGCCACCTGAACAAGCACCTGCGCACCGCCACCTTCCCGGTGGGGATCCGCCCGCTGGCCCCTGGCGAGCCCATCCCCCAGAAGGCCAAGCGCCCGTCCAAGGACCTCGGCGCCCAGGTGGCCATCTGCCAGTGCATCGCCCTGGCGCGCCGCTACGGCTGGACGCTGGCCTTCACGGGCGAGGACCTCTCCTGCCCCATCGCCAAGGTGGCCTTCGGCTTCGAGGACCGCATCCCCTACTACGCCCAGGGCTCGCTGGCCGAGGGGATGTACGCATCCTGCCGGGAGGCGGGGGCGGCCTTCGAGGAGGCGCTGCCCCGGCTCGGGCGCAACGAGATCTCGGCGGTGGTCGTGGGCCCCCTCGATCGGATCGCCTTCGAGCCGGAGACGGTGGTGGTCTACGGGAACTCGGCGCAGGTGCTCAGGCTCGTCAACGCGGCCCTGTGGGAGAAGGGAGGGGCCTTCAAGACCGAGTTCACCGGCCGCGGCGACTGCGCCGACATCATCATCCGCACCCGGCAGTCGAAGGCGCCGCAGCTCATCCTCCCCTGCTACGGCGACCGCATCTTCGGCATGGCTGCCGACGACGAGATGGCCTTCACCTTCCCCTTCGCCCAGGCCGACCAGGTCGTCGCCGGCCTGGAAGGCACCTCCCGGGGCGGCATCCGCTACCCGGTGCCCACCTTCGCCCTGCGCGCCTCGCCGCAGTACCCACCCAGCTACGTCGAGCTGGAGCGGCGCTGGCGGGCCGGGGAGCCGTAGGGCCGGCGCCCTCACACATCTCGCCGTCGCGCCTCGGGGATCGCGGGCGCGGGGCCGCCATGGCTACCGCGGGGCGGCGAGGACACGCGCCGGCGGAGCGAGGCCCGCGCGCAGCGCTCACTCTTCGGCCGGCGCGCGCACCACCGGCAGGGCGTCCTCCAGCTTCTCCACCCAGGTCGGCTCGGGCCTGGGCTCGCCGCGCTTGCGGAAACGGGCGTGGACCTCGAAGGCGAAGTTGTCGAGCACCTCGGGGTCGATGGGGTCGCCGTTGAGCGACAACGAGAGTGAGAGCAGCCCCTCCCTCTCGGCCGCGTGGAAGAACTGCGATTCGGCGATCTTGTTGGGCATGCACTCCAGCGGCCCGGTGCTCACCACCGCGTCGAGCCCGCGCCGGCGCCAGCCGAGGAGCGAGGCGCCCAGCGTCAGGACCGTCTCGGTCTCCAGCGAGTCCCGCACGTAGGGGCGGGCGGCCTCCAGCGCCTCCGCCACGTGGGCGGCCTCGGGCCAGCCCATGGGCTCCGCCGCGGCCTGGTGGCAGGCCGACTCGATGCGCCGGCGCACCCGGCTGTCCAGGCGCTCGGCCAGGGTGCGGCGCCGCAGGCGGCCGGCCATGTGATCCGAGTACTGGAGGTACTCCCCCACCCCGGCCACGTGGCAGCGGATGCCGCGGCGCTCCAGCTGCTCCACCACGAAGTCGTTGGCGAAGGGGTCGTTGCGCACGTAGATCTCGCCCACCACCAGCACCAGCGGCAGCTCGCGCCGGCCGCGCGCCGCCGCCATGGCCCGCCCGGCGCGGCCCAGGATCTCGGGCACGCCGTAGAGCCGGCCGGTGGCGGCCTCGATGAGCACCCGCGTGCCGGAGAGGTCGCCGCGGGCCTCGCGCTCGAGCCGCGCCTCCAGCTCCGCCGTGAAGCGCCGGTGGACGTGGTCCGCCTCGCCGGCCCGGGCCTCGGCCGGGCGTACCTCGTGCAGCATGTCGCGCAGGAGGTCGGTGGCCACCACCCCGGCCAGCACCAGCGCGCCGGCGCCGGCGGGCACGCCCTGGAAGTAGTCGCCGAAGGGCGGCGACCAGATGCGCACCCTGTCGCTCCAGCCGAGCCGATCCAGGACCAGCTGGTGCAGCTCCTTGTAGGCGCCGAAGCGGCACGGGCCGTCGGAGCCGGCCATGAGGAAGGCGAAGTGCTGGTCGCCGTCGCGTTCCCGCTCCAGCCGCTCCAGCAGGCTCCCCGCCGTCACCGTCATGGGGAGGCATTCCTTGCCCGAGGTGTGGCGGCGGCCGATGCGGAGCGTCTCGCGGGTGGGCTCGGGCAGGGCCTCGGCCGGAAGGCCCAGGCCGCGGAGCACCGCCGCCAGCGCCCCGGCGGCCGGCCCCATGCGCGGGATGAGCACCCGCTCCCGTGTCCGGCGCAGCTCGGGGAGGGTCTGCGAGCGCACCGTGAGGACGTCCTCGCTGTTGGGGGCTCGCCCGGCGCCGGCGCGCACGTCCTCGCGCACGCAGTGCAGGAAGGCCTCCACCCGCGTCTTGGTGCCGGCGTCCCCGGAGTGGCCGTCGGTCTCGATGATGGCGAAGGGGCGCCCCTCCATCAGGTGCTGGTAGGAGTGGACCGTGAAGCTGTCCGGCCCGCAGGAGTAGTTGGAGCAGAAGAGGCTGTAGACGCCGGGCTGGCGCCGGATGTGCCAGGCGGCCCGCAGGATGCGCTGTCCGTAGCCCCAGAACATGTTGGGGAAGAGCGGGGCCGAGTCGTCCACCGGATAGCAATCCACCGGGATGGCGATGGCGCCCTGCTCCCGGAGGATGGCCGGCACGTTGGAGTTCAGCACCTCGTTGTGGATGGTGTAGGCCCGCCCCAGCACCACCACCGGTACGATCCCGTGCTCCCGGCAGCGGTCCAGCGCCCGGCGGCCCAGCTCGAGGAGCTTCGCGTCGAACTCGAGCTGCGCCGCCCGCGCCTCGGCCCAGGCCTGGCGCCAGGCGCCGTTCTCCGCCACCTCGGCCGCCAGCCGGCGGCAGGCGTCGAGGAAGGCCGGGCCGTCGAGCCGGCCGGGGCCGAGGTCGATGGCCGGCGACACCAGCCTCTTGGCCACCGCCGGGCCCAGGTCCCAGCGCAGGATCTCCGGGCTCCCCTGCACCACCGGGCACAGCTGCGCCGCGCGCTCGTCCTTCACCCGCGGGAGCTCTCGCAGCATGGGGACGAAGATGGCGTCGGCCACGCCCTCGGCCATGGCCGCCACCAGGCCGTGGTACTGCTGCATGGGGGCGCAGAAGGGGACGTTGGCCGCCTCGATGCCGTTCTTGAGATGGGCCCGGCCGGCCCCCCGCGTCACCTCGAGGTCCAGGCCCAGCCCGTGGAAGAAGGTGGCGAAGAAGGGGAAGAGGCCCGCCAGCTGGAACTCGTCGGAGAGGGCGATGGTCTTGCCGCCCCGACGGGCCGAGAGGCGTTCCACCAGCTCCTGCACCAGCTCGGCCCGCTCGCGGAACGGGTCGGGGGCCCGATCGGGGAGCTTCTTCTTGCGGGTCCCCTTGTCGTAGAGCGAGCAGCCGCCGCCCCAGGTGAACTTCTGGCGCGCACCCTCCACCACCGTGGTGAGCCGGTCGATGCGGCACTTGTTGCCGGCGCCGCCGCAGCCCACCGCCGAGTTGCACACGAAGGTGTCCTTCTTCTCCAGGCGGGCCTCGAGGAAGCGCCGGGGCAGGAGCGCCGGCCGCTCGAGGGGCTGGAGCTCCTCGGCCGCCAGCAGGGCGATACCGAGCGCCCCCACCGTGCCCGGGTTGGGGGGCACGATCACCTCGGCGCCGGTCTGGCGCGCCACCGCCGCCGCCAGGGCGTCGGCGGCGAAGGGCATCCCCTGGCAGAAGACGACCTGGCCTACGGAGCGGCTCCCCTTGACCCGGTTCAGGTAGTTGGCCACCACCGAGTCGTAGATGCCGGCCACGATGCACGGCCGCGGCACGCCTGCCGCCACCGCCTCGTCGATGATCTCGGCCATGAAGATGGAGCAGTGCTGCCCCAGGGCCACGCCCGAGTCGGCCCGGAGCGCTTCCTCGCCGAGCTGGACCACGTTCTCGATGCCGCTGAAGCGGCGCCCCTGCTCCTCGATGAAGGAGCCGGTGCCGGCGCTGCAGGCCTCGTTCATGGCGGCGTCGACCACCCGCCCGCCGGAGAGGCGGATGTACTTGGCGTCCTGGCCGCCGATCTCGAAGATGGTGTCGACCCGCGGGTCGTGGTGCAGCGCCCCTTGGGCGTGGGCGGCGATCTCGTTGAGCACGAAGACCGCGTCCGGCCCGTAGCAGGTGGCCATGAGCGAGCCCACGATCTCGCGGCCGCTGCCGGTGGCTCCGAGCGCCCGCACCGGCCAGGCCCCGGCGGGCCCCTCCAGGAACTGGCGCATGAGCGCCTGGGCCGCCCCCACCGGATCCCCGCCGGTGCGCAGGTATCCCTCCCACACCGGCGTGAGGCGGCGCCCGTCCAGGGCCACCACCTTGGAGCCGGTGGAGCCGATGTCGAAGCCCAGCACCAGGTCGCGGGGCTCCCCATCCGCCGGCCGGGCGGGCGGATGGGGCATGCGGCGCACCCGCGTCAGGGACCCGCGCAGGGACGGGATGCGCTCCAGCGAGTGCTCCGGCGGCGGCCGGACCAGCCGCGAGAGCGGCGGCGCCCGCTCGTCCCGCTCGGCGGCCACCGCCGCGCAGCCCAGGGCCTCGAGGAACAGCGGCGAGTCGCCCTCGACGTCGAGCAGCGCCATGCCGTTGCGATCCAGGAAGCGGCGGAAGTGCTCGCGCACCCGGCGGGAGCGGGACACCCCGCCCGCCAGCAGCACCCGGGGCGGGCACTGCCGCGGCTTCACCAGCACCTCCACGTTTTCGGCGATGGCGTCGAGCAGCCCCGCCAGGATGCGGTCCCGTTGCTCGCCCTTGTTGGCGAGGTGGGTCATGTCCGACTTGAGGATCACCGGGCAGCGGCCCGAGAGCGGGGCCGGGTCCTCCACCGGTTCGGCCAGGGCACAGGCCGCCTCCACGTCGAGCCCGAAGCGCTCCACCAGTTGGCGCAGGAAGTTGCCGGTGCCCTGGGCGCAGCGACTGTTCTCCCGGAAGACCTGGGCGCCGCCCTCGCGGATCTCCAGCACCGAGAAGCCGTGGCTGCCGATGGAGACCACCGTGGCCGGCAGGTCGCCCTGGAGCAGGCGGTAGCCGCGCAGCTGCGCCTGCTTGGCGGGAACGCGCGGCAGCGCCACCTGGCGGCCCAGCCGGCCGCACACCGCCGCGGCGGCCACCCGGTCCCAGTCCCAGCCGCCGAGCAGCCGCAGCAGGGCGCCGGCCGGGTCCTTCTCGTGCGGCACCAGCTCGCGGCGGGTCCAGCGGAGCCCGCCTTCCTCCCCGGTGAGCTCGGCGGCCTTGATGGTCTCCGCGCCCACGTCGATGCCGACGAAGCGAGCCATGGGAACGCACCTTGTACCATCCTTCGGGCGCCCCCGGAAAGCGGAGATTTCGCAACCGCTCACGGTTCGTGAAGAATGTGTTTTCTCATTTCGAACGGGTGTGGTGGTACCGCCCTGGTTGCCCCTCCCCGCGGGCCAGGCGCCGTGGGGAGGGCTCGCGAGCCGGGCCGCTGCGCCCCGCGGCGCTCGGACCTGCCGAGGGAGCCCTCTCGCCCCCTGCGACAACACGCCGCATCGGCGGGCGCGGGCCCAGTGCCTAGCTTGAAAGAAGCACATGGCCCATGGACGCCGAGCCCTCCTGTTCGCCGCGGTGCTCGCGGCCCTGCTGGCGCCCCGCGCGGCCTCGGCAGCGGCCTGCTGCCTCTCGGCCACCTCGTTCGGGGTGGGACGCCTCCTGGTCTGGGAGGAGATGGCCGCCGGGGTGCTCACCGGCTATGGCTGGAGCCTGGGGCAGTGGACCTCGAGCGGCCAGCTGCAGCCGAACCTGCCCGGGTTCCACGACGGCGTCATGCTGCTCGAGCCCTACTTCATACTGCGGGTGTCGGAGCGGATCCAGGTCCAGGCCTGGGTCCCCTTTCTCTTCAACGACCGCTCCATGGGCCCGGTCGACCAGTTCGCGGGCGGCGTCGGGGACATCGGCGCGGCCCTGCGCTTCGAGGTGCTGGCCATCGGCGAGTACCAGGGGCTCCCGTCCTTGGCTTTCACGGTCGGTGGACTGGCTCCCTCCGGCACGCGAGTCGAGCAGACGCTGCCGCCGTTGCTGGCCGGCACCACGGGGCGCGGCTCGTGGGCCGCCTCGCTGGGGCTGGAGGCCGAATACGCGTGGGTTCCCTGGTTCCTCCGCGTCGAAGCGGCCGGGACCTGGTACTTCCCGTTCCAGAGGCAGGACAACGGCCTGCACCAGCAGTGGGGGCCGCTCCTGCAGACCGGGATCTCGACCGGCATGGAAGTGGTGCCGGACCAGCTGGTGCTGGCGCTGGGGCTGCTGGGGGAATGGGAGGCGGCGTACCAGCTCGAGGGAGAGGCGATCCCGTCGTCGAGTACCCGCTCGCTGTCGGCGGCGCTCTCCACCTCGTGGCGCGCTTCGCCCCACTGGACGCTCAACGGCGTCGTCACCAACTCGGTCTGGCCCGACGGGCTGGGCTCGAACCGCGACGCCCGGCTGGGATTCACCATCGGAGTCCGCTATGGCCATTTCTAAGCTCCTCGTGGCCGCACTGGCCGCGGCGCTGGCGCCGCTGCCCGCCGCCAGCGGGGCCGACGACGCGCCGCTGGCGGTCGTCGACGCCGACGGGCGAATCCTGACCCTCGACGAGCTGCGGAGCGGGCGCGAGGCCACCGTCCTGGTCTTCTGGAGCGCCGGCTGCCCGTGCGTGCGCCGTTACCAGGCGCGGGTCGATGCGCTGCTCGACGCCTACCCCGAGGACCGGGTGCGGGTGGTGGCCCTCTCCAGCAACGCCGGCGAGACCCTGACCGATACCCTGCGGGCCGCAGCCGAGCGCGGCGTGCGAGTCCCCATCTACCGCGACGAGGGCGGGCGGGTGGCTCGCGCCGTCGGCGCCCGAAGCACGCCCACCGTCGCCATCCTGGACGGGAAAGGCGAGGTCCGGTTCCTGGGCTGGCTCGACAACGAGCGGCCCCCGGGCGCGGATGGGCGCGAGGCCTGGCTCGACCAGGCGCTGGCGGCGCTCCTGGCCGGCCGGAGCGACTTCAGGAAGCGGACACCGACCTACGGCTGCGTCATCACCCGCTCGCTGTCGGACCCGGCGAGCTCCCCGTGCTGCAGCGCGGGGCACTGAAGAAAGGAGTCGACCGTGAGAGCCCTTCTGCTCGCAACCTCCCTGGCCGCACTTTCCCTGGCCGCCTGCGGCGACTCGGCGGCACCCCCTCCCACCTCCAAGGTGAGCCTCGGCTCCGCCACCGCCGGCGGCTACACGGTGGAGCTATTCGCCGACGAGGCCCTCGGCACCGGCCTCAACGCCGTCCACGCCCGCGTGACCAGCGGCGGGACCGGCGCCGCGGTGACCGACGCCGCGGTGGCCATCGTCCCCATGATGGACATGGGCACCATGCAGCACAGCTGCCCGGTGAGCGGACCCATGGCCTGGGACGCCTCGGTCGCCCTGTACGGGGCCAACCTCGTATTCCAGATGGCGGGGACGTGGACGGCCACCGTCACGGTGACCCGTCCCGCCACCCCCCCGGTCGACGTGGCCTTCCCGTCGCTCCCGGTGGTGGACACCGGCTGCGCCAAGACCTTCACGGTGGCCATGGCCAAGTACGTCCTGAGCATGAACTACGTCACCCCCCCGGTGGTGGGGCTGAACCCCATCCTGGTCACGCTCCATTCGACCACCGACATGGGCATGACCTTCGCACCGGTGGACGACGCCAGCTTCGCGCTCGACCCCCAGATGCCGTCGATGGGGCACGGCTCGCCCGGGAGCGTCGCCCCGACCCTCGTCGCCGACGGCGTCTACCAGGGACAGCTCAGCTTCAACATGCGCGGCGACTGGGAGACCACCGTCGCGGTCACCCGCGGCGGGGTGACGCTGGCGGCCCCCAAGTTCCTCACGACCTTCTAGGCCGACCCGCCCCCGCGGCCGCCGCTCATCGCCGCGGCGGGTACTTCTGCAGCTTGCGCTGCAGCGAGCGCCGGTGGATGCCGAGGCGGCGCGCCGCCTCGGAGACGTTGCCGCCGCAGTCGGCCAGCACGCGCTGGATGTGCTCCCACTCGGTGCGGGCCAGGGAGGGCGTCTCCGACGTCCGGGGGGACGGCCCGGCGCCGGGCCCCGCCAGCGCCGCCAGGATCTCGTCGGCGTCCGCCGGCTTGGGCAGGTAGCCGACCGCCCCGCGCCGGGTGGCCTCCACCGCGGTTGAGATGCTGCCGTAGCCGGTGAGCATGAGGACCCGCATCCCGGGGTCGAGCGCCCGCAACGCCTCGAGCACCTGGACGCCTGACATGTCCGGCATTCGCAGGTCCACCACTGCCGCGGCCGGCCGGGCCTCGCGGGCGCGGACCAGCGCCTCGGCCCCGCCGCCGGCGGTGACCACCTGGAAGCCGCGCTCCCGCAGGGCGCGCGCAAGGCGCTCGCGCAGCGTGGCGTCGTCGTCCACCAGCAAGAGCGCCCCCCGGAGCTCCCCGGCACTCATGGCCGCGCCTCCGCCGCCGGCAGGGCGATGCGGGCGGTGGTGCCCCGCCCCGGGGCCGACTCCAGCGTCAGCCGGCCCCCCAGCTGCTCGACCAGCGCCCGGGCCAGGAACAGCCCGAGCCCGCTGCCGGCCCCCGGCCCCTTGGTGCTGAAGAACGGCTCGCCGGCCCGCGCCAGCACCTCCGGCGCCATGCCCGTTCCCCGGTCGACCACCTCCACCAGCACCTCCCGCCCGGAGGCGACGGCGGTGACCTGCACCGGACGGTCCGGGGGCGAGGCCTCGAGCGCGTTGTGGAGCAGCACCTTGAGCGCCCGGGCCAGCCCGCGCGGCGGCCCGCGCACCGCGCAGGGCGGGCCGGCCGGCGCCTCCACCCGCTCCCGCTCCGGCAGCCCGTCGAGCGCGGAAGCGATCCACTCCGCCGCCGGCACCGGAACCAGGGGCTCGCCGGCGTTCTCCCCCGCCTGCGCCGCCATCTGCTGCAGGATGTCGCGGCAACGCACCACCTGGGAGCGGATCAGGGCCAGGTCCTCCAGCTCAGCCTGGGTGGCGCCGCTCTTCTGCAGGGAGCGCTCCAGCTCCTTGGCCGCCACCGCGATGGTGCCGAGCGGCGTGGCCAGTTCGTGGGCCGCCCCCGCCGCCAGCGTCGCCAGCGAGGCCAGCTTCTCGCGCCGCTCTCCGAGGCTGCGGGCCCGCTCCAGCTCGGCCTCGCGCGCCGAGAGCGCCCGCGTCACCCGCTGCACGATGGTGACGATGAGCACCGCCGCCAGGGCCAGGGCCACCCACATGCCCTGGAGGTGAAGGGTCATCATGGCCTCGTGCTCCTGGACGCCGAAGGGGGCCAATTCCTGGAGGGGGAAGAGCGCCCCGAACGCGGCCAGGCTGAACGCCAGCTGGGCCCAGGACCAGCGCGGCGGCAGGAGGATGGCGGCCAGCGCCACGTTGACGAGGAACAGGGTGGAGAAGGGATTGAAGTGGCCGCCGGAGAGGTGGAGCATCGCCGCCAGGACCAGCGAGTCGAAGAGCATGACCGCGGCCAGGGCGGCATCGGAGACGCTCTCGGCGCGTGCCAGCCAGGCGCCCAGCGCCAGGTTCACCGCCGCCTCGAGCACCACCAGGGCCAGCAGGGCCAGGAGCGGCAGGGGCACCACCCACACGTGGACCCCGACCACCAGCGCCGTCTGGCCGACGATGGCAACCCAGTGCAGCCGCACCAGCCAGGAGAGCTTGATGAGGCCGGGGGCCTTGGCCGTGGGCGTGAGAGGCATCGACGCTCATCGTCCTCCGGCGCGGGCTCCCAGGGAAGTGCAAGAACCGAGGGGGTGCGACACGATGCCGCACCCCTGCGACAATCGGCCGCCTTCCCGGCGCGGAGCCGGAGGCGCATCGTGGCGTCGGCGTCCGGCTCTCTTGCCCTCAGCCGGCGCGACTCGGCGGGGCGGCCCCCAGCTCGGGGATGCCGCCCCGCTTCTTCGTCGGCTTCGGGCTTCGGGCTTCAGGAAGAGCGGTGCACCCGCGCCCCACGCGGGAGTGCCCGAGGTCTGAAGTCCGAGGCCCGAGGCCTGCCCGTCACCGCCAGCCGGCGGCCCGGAAGACGGCGTGGCACTCCTCGGAGCGGAGGAACTCGAGGAAGGCCAGGGCCAGCGCGCGCTGCTCGGTCCGGGACAGCAGGACGGCGGGCGTGCCGCGGTAGAGCCGCTCGCTCTGCGGAAACTCCACCAGGTCGGCCTCGTCCCGCAGGCGGTCGTGCCAGGAGGCAAAGGTGATCCAGGCGTCGAGCTCGGGCCGGTCGCGCCAGGCGGCGATGGCCTCGGCGGTGTTCGACACCGAGAGGGCGATGTTCCGCTGCAGCTCCGGGATGAGGCCGTGCCGCCCGGCCAGGTCCTCCCACAGCCCCACCTGCCCGGCGCCGTTCACGTCGACGAGCTTCACGTCCTTCCGGGCCAGGTCCTTGAGCGACCGGATCTTCCTGGGGTTGCCCTTGCGCACCAGGATGGCGGCTCGCCGCTCGTACAGGCTCACCCGCGTGGCGGGGTCGAGAAGGCCGGGGCGCCGGCGCATGAGGTCGGAGAGCACGTGCTCGGCGGAGCTGAACACCACGTCGCCGTCCTGGGCGGCCTGCTCCACCCAGCGCTCCTCCGGTCCGCCGTCCACCACCACCTTGACGCCGCGGGCGCGGGCGAAGCGCTCGGCGCACCCGCGCACCGGGGTGAGCGGCCCGCCGGGGCCGTAGACGCGCAGCGCCGGAGGCTCGGCGCGGGCCGGCGGCGCGGCGGCGAACATCAGGGCGGCGAGCAGGGCGGAGCGGGGCGCGGTCATGGGAGGGATTCTACCCAGGAGCCGCCGCGGCGGCGCGCCTCCCTGGCGCTTCTCCGTGATCCTCGCCTGGGGGCGTGCTACCTTCCGCGCTCGCGGTTCCCGGGGACCGCAGGAGAACGACCATGCGCACCGTGTCGCCCCAGGAGGCCGTCGCCGTCGTGAAACCCGGTGACCGGGTCTTCGTCCACAGCGTGGCGGCGGCCCCGCGAGTGCTCCTCGAGGCGATGACCGCCCGCGCCGGCGAGCTGCGGGTGGTCGAGGTGATCTCGCTGCACACGGAGGGGGCGGCCCCCTACGCCGCCCCGGAGATGGCGCCCAGCTTCCGGGTGAACTCGCTCTTCGTCGGGGCCAACGTGCGGAAGGCGGTGCGCGAGGGCCGGGCCGACTACCTGCCGGTGTTCCTCTCCGAGGTCCCCAAGCTGTTCCGCGCCGCCATCCTGCCCCTGGACGTGGCCCTGGTGCAGGTCTCGCCTCCCGACCGGCACGGCTTCTGCTCGCTGGGCGTGTCGGTCGACGTCTCCCGCGCCGCGGTCCAGATGGCCAAGACCGTCATCGCCCAGGTGAACCCGCGCATGCCGCGCACCCACGGGGACGGGCTCATCCACGAGGAGAGCATCGACTTCGCGGTTCCGGTGGACGAGCCCATTCCCGAGCTGCCCCACCAAAAGCCCACCGAGACCGACGTCGCCATCGGCGAGCACTGCGCCGACCTGGTGGAGGACGGCGCCACCCTGCAGATCGGCATCGGCGCCATCCCCGATGCGACGCTGGAGGCGCTGTCCGGGCACCACCGCCTGGGCATCCACACCGAGATGGTCTCCGACGGGGTGGTGGACCTGGTGGAGAAGGGGGTGGTCACCGGGGAGATGAAGCGCGTCCACCCCGGCAAGATCGTGGCCGGGTTCGCCCTGGGCACGCGCCGCCTCTACGACTTCCTCGACGACAACCCGCAGGTGGCCATGCTCGACATGGCCTACGTGAACGACGTGGAGGTCATCCGGCGCAACCCCAAGGTGACCGCCATCAACGGCGCGCTGGAGGTGGACCTCACCGGCCAGGTGTGCGCCGACTCCATCGGCGAGGAGCTCTACTCCGGCGTGGGCGGCCAGATGGACTTCATCCGCGCCGCCTCCCTCTCCGAGGGCGGCAAGCCCGTCATCGCCCTCCCCTCCACCTCGCACCACGGCGAGTCGCGCATCGTCTCCCACCTCAGGCAGGGGGCGGGCGTGGTCACCACCCGGGCCCACGTGCACTTCGTGGTCACCGAGCACGGCATCGCCGACCTGTACGGCAAGAACCTACGGCAGCGGGCGGCGGCGCTCATCGCCATCGCCGACCCGCGCCACCGCGACGCGCTCTCGGCCGAGGCGCGGCGGCGCTTCGGGACCTGGTAGTCGGCCGGTTCCGGCCGGCGCAATTGGCCCGGCCGTCGAGGCTGCATGCGACGTGCGGCCTTCGGCACCGGACGAGCCGAGGCTCGCCATCCGGCGCGCCGCGATCCGCGACTCAGGCCGTGCGCGTCTCGGGCGCCAGGGCCGGCAGCTGGATGTGCAGCGGCTGGAGCTCGCTCTCGGCGTCGATGCGCACCACGCGGTGGCTGGCGGCGTCGGCGAGCAGCCGCCGCACCAGCGCCTGGTTCATGGCGTGACCGCTCTTCACGGCCCGGAAGGCCCCGATGACGGGCAGGCCTGCCAGGGAGAGATCGCCGACGGCGTCCAGCACCTTGTGCCGGGCGAACTCGTCGGGGAAGCGCAGCCCCTCGGGGTTCAGGATGCTGAAGTCGTCCACCACCACCGCGTTGTCCAAGCTGCCGCCGCGGGCGAGCCCCATGGACTGCATCCGCTCCACGTCGCGCAGCAGGCAGAAGGTGCGGGCCCGGGCCACCTCGCGCTCGAAGGCGCGACCGGAAAGGACCAGGCGGAAGGACTGGTTGGTGATGAGCGGGTGGCCGAAATCGACCGTGAAGTCGATGGAGAGGGCGTCCGCCGGCTCGAGCCGCGCCAGCTTGTCGCCGTCGCGGATCTCCACCGGGCGCTCCACCACGATGACGCGCTTGCCGACGCGCTGCACCGCCACGCCCGCCTCGTGGATCAAGGCCACGAAGGGGGCTGCCGAGCCGTCGAGGATGGGGATCTCCGGGCCGTCGACCTCGACGCGGCAGTTGTCGATGCCCAGGCCGGAGAGGGCGGCCAGCACGTGCTCCACCGTGTGGACCCGCGCCGTCCCCAGCCCCAGGTTGGTGGAGAGCGTGGTATCGACCACGTGCTCGGCCCGGGCCGGGATCTCGGCCGAGAGGTCCATGCGCACGAAGGTGATGCCGGCATCGGCGGCGGCCGGAGCCAGGGTCAGGGTCGCCGCCTGGCCGGAGTGAAGCCCCACGCCGGTGGCGCTCACGCGCCTGGCCACGGTTCGCTGGTTCCAGTAGGCCATCTCGTCTCTGCCCGCCAGTGAGGGTAGTCGAAGCCAACCCCCTTCTAGCAATCGCGGTGCCGCCGCTCGAGCGCCGGGGGCGGCGCCTTCCTGGTACCAGCCTTCCTGGCACTCAACCGAGCGAGATCGTTATTGGTTTCTGCCGCCCCGCCCAGCCGGTCTCCACGCGGCTGGCTCCCGCCCCGGTCTCTCCCCTCCGTCAAACCGCGACATCCGTGTCAGGGCGCGAGGGAACAGGGCGCAAAATCGTGACGCGCCGGGTTATACCATCACCGCGTCGCCACGCCACCGTGTTTCCACTCAAGGACGACCTCCCCGTTCACAGGACCCCGGTCGTCACCTGGGTGATCCTGGCCGCCAACGTGCTCGCCTTCCTCTGGCAGGTGGGCGTGGTGGGCCTCGAGTACTCGGTCTACGCAGGCGGTGCCATCCCCTACGAGATCCTGCGCTTCCGCGACCTGGTGGGCGGGCGCCAGGTGCCAGACCTGGTTCGGCCTCCCCTCACCGTCTTCACGAGCATGTTCCTGCACGGCGGGTGGGGCCACATCTTCTCCAACATGCTCTTCCTGTGGATCTTCGGGAACAACGTCGAGGACGCGCTGGGGCGAGGCCGCTTTCTCTTCTTCTACCTGGCCTCGGGCGTGGCCGCGGCGCTGGCCCAGACGGCGGCGACGGCCGTGCAGGCGGGCGGCTTGCCCCCGGCCGAGGCACGGGCCGCCCTGGCGATCCCCATGGTCGGAGCCAGCGGCGCCATCGCCGGCGTCCTCGCCGCCTACATGATCCTCTTCCCCCAGGCGCGGATCCTGACGCTGGTGCCCATCTTCATCATCATCCGGCTCTTCTATATCCCGGCCCGGGTCTTCATCGGCCTGTGGTTCCTCCTGCAACTGCTCATGGCCCTCGGGGGCGTCACCGGCGCCGGCGGGGTGGCCTTCTTCGCCCACATCGGCGGGTTCGTGGCCGGCCTGGTGCTGGTGAAGATCACGGGACGGCGACGAGTCGAGCGGCGCCCAGCGGAGTGGTGAGGACGCCCCCGAGCGCCTCGGGGACGTCTGGGCATCCACGAATGCCGGCGGGATGGGCCCGTCGCTCAGGCGTTCCGTTGCCTCAAGGGTGCCGCCCTGGCGATGTGCGCATAGTCCCGGTCCCGGTGCAGCACCTCGAGGTCGTGCCGCACTGCGCTGGCGGCGATGAGGCAATCGACCGAGGAGCGAACCGTGAGGCCCCGGCCGCGGCAGAGGCGGTAGAGATCGACCGCCTCCAGGTGCCGCTCCAGCGGGAGCGGGCTGTCCACCATGGGGAAGGCGAGCATCGAATCGCGGGCGAGCCGGAAGGCGCGCTCGTCGCGGAATCCCTGCAGCACCTCTTGCATCACCGGCGGGCAGGTGACGACCTCCTCCAGGTCCACTACGCGGTCGAGATCCAGCGGGTCGCGGCGCCGGAAGACCTGGATCCACACCGAGGTGTCCACCAGCGTCACCGCCGGCCTCCCCGCCGCGCCGGCCGGTCGCGGCGCATCTCGCCCAGGTCACCCTCCCACAGGCCGAGGCCGCGCAATTCCAGAATTCGCCCGGCCTTGGCCCGGCGGACGAAGTCCTGCAGCGCTTGCTGCACCGCCCCCGACCAGGTCTTCGAGCCGCTCAGGCGCGCCGCCTCCTCCAACAAGGCCTCGTCGAGCACAAGATTCGTACGTTTCATGTGTATAGTGTGCTTCCTGCCCGGCGGCCCGTCAAGCCAGCGAGGCCTGGTGGAGCCGGTGGGTCACCGGCTTCCCGAGCCCAGCGGATGGGGAGGGGGGTCCTGGTACAGGCCGAGCCCGCAGGTGCGGCAGCGGCGGGAAAAGGCGTTGAGCTGCCACGGCTGCCCGCACGACGGGCAGTGAAACCTGAGCACCCGCACGAACGGGACGGCACCCGCGAGCAGCCAGAATATGAAGAGTACGACGACCACTCGCGGCCAGACGCCGAACAACTGGAGGCCCAGCAGAACCAGGGCCAGGCCCCAGAAGGCGATCAGGATGCGCTGGTCGCGGCGGAATCCTCGCCATGCAGGATGCAGATCGCCGGACGACATTCGCTCCCCCCCCCGGTCAGAACAGCCCGCCCTGGCTTCCGCGCGACCGGTCCCGCCCGAGGTGCAGGTACGCCGGCGGCAGCGCCACCCGGCCGCGCGAGGTGCGGGCCAGGTAGCCCTCCCTCACCAGGAAGGGCTCGTAGACGTCCTCGAGCGTGTCGCGCTCCTCGGCCACCGCCGCCGCCACCGCGTCGATCCCCACCGGGCCGCCGGCGAAGAGGTCGATGACCGTCGAGAGGATGCGCCGGTCCATGGCGTCGAGCCCCTTCGGGTCCACCTCCAGCCGCTCCAAGGTCAGCGACACGATGCGCCGGTCGAGCCGGCCGTCTCCCTGGACCTGGGCGAAGTCGCGCGCCCGCTGCAAGAGCCGGATGGCGATGCGCGGCGTGCCCCGAGCCCGCCGCGCCAGCTCCTCGGCGCCCTCCGGGTCCACCGGCACGCCCAGCTTGCGGGCGGCCCTGACGGCGATCTCCCGCAGCTCCTCCACTCCGTAGTAGTCGAGCCGCTCCTGGATGGGGAAGCGGTCGCGCAGCGGGCTCGCCAGGAGCCCGGTGCGGGTGGTGGCCCCCACCAGCGTGAAGCGCTCCAGCTTCATCTCCATGGTCTGCGCCCCCAGGCCGGCGCCCAGCACCACGTCGAAGCGGAAGTCCTCCATGGCCGGGTAGAGCGCCTCCTCCACCGCCGGCGAGAGGCGGTGGATCTCGTCGATGAAGAGGAGGTCGCGGGGGCCGAGGGCGGTGAGCAGCCCGGCCAGGTCCCCCTTCTTCACCAGCGCCGGGCCGCTGGTGACGTGCAACCCCACCCCCAGCTCCCGGGCCAGGATGTGGGCCAGCGAGGTCTTGCCCAGCCCGGGCGGCCCGCCCAGGAGCACGTGGTCCAGGGCGTCGCCGCGGCGGCGAGCCGCCTCGGCGTAGACCCGGAAGTTGGCCACCAGCTTCTCCTGCCCCACGTACTCGTCGAAGCTCTGCGGGCGGAGCGACAGCTCCAGGCGCTCCTCGCCCTCCCTGGCCCGGGCCGAGAGCTCGCGAACCGGCTGCACGGTCATGGGCGCATCCTATCCTCGGGGTCCGACGACGGACTACGGGCTGCGGGCCACTGGCTACCGCCTGCAGGCGTCCGGGTGCCTGCCGAAGCCCGTGGCCCGAAGCCCGGAGCCTGCTTTCACCCCCGGAGCAACTTGAGCGCCTCGCGGAGCAGGTCGTCGAGCGGCCGGCCCTCGGCCCGCTCCCGGAGCGCCGCCACCGCTTGCTCGGCCTGCGGCGGACGGTAGCCCAGGCCCAGGAGCGCCTGCTCCAGCTGCTCCAGCGTCCCCGCGGGAGCAGCCGCGCCCCGCGGCGCCGCAGCCCGGGCCAGCGTCACCAGCTTCTCCTTGAGCTCCACCACCAGCCGCTCGGCGGTCTTCTTGCCCACCCCCGGCACCCGGGTGAGGCGGGCCACGTCGCCCTGGGCCACCGCCGCCGCCAGGTCGCGGGCCTCGATGCCGGAGAGGATGTTCTGCGCCGCCCGCGGCCCGACGTTCTTCACCCCGATGAGCTCGCGGAAGACCGCTTCCTCCTCCTCGGAGGCGAAGCCGTACAGGTCGAGCGCGTCCTCCCGCACGTGGGTGTACGTCCGGAGCGCCACCCGCTCGCCGCGCGGCGGCAGGCCGGCCAGCGACACGTCGGAGACGAAGACCCGGTAGCCGACGCCGCCCACGTCCACCACCACCTCGCCGTCCCCCTTCTCCGCGAGGACGCCGGCCAGGCGGGCGATCACCTGGCCGCCCCGCGCCGCCTGGCCCCGCTCCGGAAGGCGCGCCCGCGCGGCGGCGCCGGCGCCCCGCCGGCCGCCGCCACCCGCCCGCGCGCGGCGCGGTGGGCCAGGTGGCACACCGCCAGCGCCAACGCGTCGGCTTCGTCGGAGACGGTGGCCTGGACGCCGAAGAGGGCCCGCGCCATTCGCATCATCTGGGGCTTGTCGGCGCGCCCGTGGCCGGTGAGGGCCAGCTTGACCTGGGCCGGCGCGTACTCGAAGACCGGCAGCCCGGCCCGCGCCGCCGCGGCCAGCACCACCCCTCGCGCCTGGCCCAGGAGCAGCGCCGAGCGGGCCGAGGCCCCCGAGAAGACCTGCTCCACCGCCACCTCGCTCGGGCCGACCCGCTCGATGAGGGCCATCACCGCGTCGAGGATGACGCCAAGCCGCTCCGGCACGGGCAGGTCCCCGGGCACCAGCTTCCCCGTCGCCACCACCCGCAGCCGCGACCCCTCGCGGGCCACCGCGCCGAAGCCGCACCGGCGCGAGCCCGGGTCGATGCCGAGGACGATCACGGGCCGCATCCTGCCACGCCTCTGTACGCCCGTCCAGTTACGCCGCGCCGGGCGCCTTCGGATCCGTGACCTGCTCGGATCCCGGCCCGGCCGCGCGCGCCTCACTGCGCACCAGCGAGAACAGGCCGGCCGCGACCGCCAGTGCGGCCCCGGCGAGGAGCGCCAGCCGCCACCCGGCGAGGAACCCAGCGCCGGCCTCGCCCCCGGCCTGGCCAGCCCCCACCGCCAGGAGCGCCCCGGCCAGCGAGACGCCGACGACCATGCCGAGGTTGCGGGCGGTGGCCAGCATGCCGCCGCCGGTGCCGAGCCGCTGGCGCGGCAAGGACCCCATCACCGCGCTGTTGTTGGGGGGCTGGAAGAGGCCCATGCCCGCGCCAAGCGCCGCCAGCCTCGCCGCCACCGAGGCCAGCGAGTCGCCGGGTCCGGCGCCGGCGAGCGACCACAGCCCGGCCGCCAGCACGCCCGCCCCCACGAGGCAGGGCAGGCGCGGGCCGACGCGATCGGAGAGCCAGCCCGCCACCAAAGACACGGCCGAGAGCGCCAGCGGCACGGCGGTGAGCATGAGCCCGAGCCCGCGCGCGTCGAGCCCCTTCTCCCGGGTGAGCCAGAACGGCGTGAGGAAGGCCTGGCTGAACATGGCCGCGTAGGAGAGGAGGCCGGCGGCGAGGCCGAAGCCGAAGACCCGGTCGCGGAGGAGCGCGGGGTCGAGCACCGGGGAGAGG
Source organism: Anaeromyxobacteraceae bacterium (assembly GCA_035762305.1). Classification (GTDB taxonomy): domain Bacteria; phylum Myxococcota; class Myxococcia; order Myxococcales; family Anaeromyxobacteraceae; genus DASTPH01. Next base: position 59,322 of record DASTPH010000037.1, on the reverse strand, counting down.
GCGCGCCGCTCCACCCGCCACAGGAGCGCCCCTGCGGCCGCCGCCAGGAGGACCAGCCCGAGCGCCGCCGCCGCCGAGGACGGCGCCACCTCCACCGACCCGACCAGCCCCGCCACCACCAGGCCGAAGAGGACGGCTCCAGCCCGGTCGAAGTGGACGCCGGCCGCCATGGCGCCGCCGGGCAGCATGCGCGAGGCCCAGACGGCCCCGGCCACGCCCACCGGCAGGTTCACCAGGAAGATGGCGGGCCAGGAGAAGTACTGGAGGATGAACCCGCCCAGCGGCGGCCCCGCGGTGAGGCCGACGGCCACCACGCTGGTGATCCCGCCCAGGGCCCGCCCCCGCATCTCCGGGGGGAAGAGGGCGGTGACTACCGCCGGCGCCATGGCCGTGGTGGCCGAGGCCCCGAGGGCCTGCACCGCCCGCGAGGCCACCAGGGCCGGAAGGCTCCCGGAGACGCCGCACAGCCCCGAGCCGAGCGTGAAGAGCAGGAGGCCGGCCACGTAGACGCGCCGGTGGCCGAAGAGGTCCCCCAGCCGCCCCGCTCCCAGGAGCGCGGCGCTGATGACGAGCAGGTAGACCGTCACCACCAGCTCCACCCCGCCGATGGTGGCGGACAGCCCCAGCCGGATCGAGGGCAGCGCCACGTTGACGATGGAGCCGTCGAGCGTGGCCATGAAGATCCCCACCGCCACGGCGGAGAACCCGACCCACGGGGATGGCGCGCGCCCGGTCATGCGGCGGGGAGCTGCGGCGGGGCCGGACCCGGACTCGCCTCGACGGCACGCGCCGCCTGGAGCGAGCGGCGCAGCGCCGGCAGGCGCAGGTGGAGGACGGCGCTCGAGACCAGCACCACCGACGAGCCGGCGAGGAGCGTCGCCGGCGCACCCAGCCGCCGGGCCGCCACGCCGCCGAGCAGCGCTCCGAAGGGGGCCATGCCCACGAACAGGGTCGAGAAGAGCCCCATGACCCGGCCGCGCAGCTCCGGCGGCGAGAGGCCCTGGAGCAGCGTCATGGTCCCGGCGGTCTGGGTGAGGTAGCCGAAGCCGGCCAGGACCAGCGCGGCGCCGGTGAGCGCGGGGGCGCGGGAGCGCGAGGCGACGAGGAGCCCCAGCCCGAGGGCGCTCGCCCCCACCGCCACCCGCCGCCCCAGCCCGCGCAGGCCGCCGGGGCGGAGCAAGAGCGAGACCCCGCCCGCCAGGGCCCCGGTCCCGGCGCAGGCCTGCAGCGTCCCGTAGAGGCCTGGTCCGCCGCCCAGCACGTCCGAGGCGAAGACCGGCAGCAGCGCCGCGTAGGACATCCCGAAGAAGGCCGAGATGGCGAGCGCCAAGAGCAGCGCCAGCACGTAGGGGGTGCGGGCGGCGTACTCCAGGCCGCCGGCGAGCCGGGTCCGCCCCGCCGGCGAGCGCTGCGGCGGGAGGTCCATCACCGTGAGCGCCCGGATGGTCCCCAGGAAGGAGAGCGCGTTCAGGGCGAAGCACCAGGCCTCGCCGGTGAGGGCCACCACCACCCCGGCCACCGCCGGGCCCACCACCCGCGCGCCGTTCACGATGCTGGAGTTCAGGGCCAGGGCGTTGGGCATGTCCTCGCCGGCCACGTCGCCGAGGAGCGCCTGACGCGCCGGGATCTCGAAGGCGTAGCTCAGGCCGAGCATGAAGGCCAGCACCAGGAGGTGCCAGGGGCGCACCAGGCCGGAGAAGGTGAGCGCGGCCAGGAGCGCCGCCTGCAGGAGGGCGTTCACCTGGGTGACCAGCACCACCCGGCGGCGGGGGAAGCGGTCGGCCAGGGCGCCCGCCCAGACGCCGAAGAGGAACACCGGCACCTGGGAGAGGAAGCTCACCAGCCCGAGCAGCTCCGGGGATCGGGTGAGGCGCCACACCAGCCAGCCCTGGGCCACCGACTGCATCCAGCTGCCGGTGAGCGAGACCGACTGGCCGGCGAAGAAGAGGCGCAGGTTGCGGTGCCTGAGTGAGCGGAGGGGACGGGGCCAGGGCACGGACGGCGGAGCTTACACCGGCTCCCGGGCCGCGCTATCCTGCGCCCCCCGTGACCGAGCCCGGAACAAGGCGCATCGCCGAGGAGCTGTCGGCGCTGGGGCGTCTGGCCTGGCCGCTGGCGCTCGCCAACGCCGCCCAGTCCCTGATGGGCGTCGTCGACACCGCCATCCTGGGGCGCGCCGGGGCGGCGCCGCTGGCGGGCACCGGGCTCGGGAACCTCATCTTCTGGGCCATCGCCATTCTGGGCGTGGGCCTGATGATGGGGCTCGACCCGCTCATCTCGCAGGCGGTCGGGTCCGGCGACCGCGCCCGGGCGCGGAGCCTCCTCTGGCAGGGGGTCTGGCTCGCCGGCGGCGTGGCGGCGGTGCTGGCGGTGCCCATGGCCCTCACCCCCTCGACCCTCGTGCCGCTGGGGATCCCGCCCGAGGTGGCCCGGCAGGCGACCGGATACCTGCTCCTCCGCATGCCGAGCCTCCCCTTCCTCCTCTTCTTCTACGCCGGCCGCTCGTACCTGCAGGCCCACGGGGTGGCGCGGGCGGTGCTCCTCACGGCGCTGGCCGCCAACCTGGTCCACGTCCCGGTGGACCTGCTCCTGGTCTTCGGGGGCAGCTCGCTCCCCGAGTGGGCCGGCCCGCTGCACCTGGTCCCGGCCATGGGCGCCGCCGGCTCGGGCCTCGCCACCTCCCTCTCCTTCGCGCTGCAGGCCGGGATCCTGGGGCTCGCCATTCGCTGGATCGGCCTCGAACGGCCGGTCCGGGGCCTGCGCCACGCCGCGCCGCTCGAGATGCGGCGGGCCATCCGGGTCGGCCTCCCGGTGGGCCTGCACCTGGCCGCCGAGGTGGGCGTCTTCGCCCTGGTGGGGTTCCTGGCCGGGCGCCTCGGCCGCGACCCGCTGGCGGCGCACCAGATCGCCATCGCCCTGGGGAGCTTCTCCTTCAACGCCGCGGTGGGCATCGGCAACGCTGGCTCGGTGCGGGTGGGCTGGGCCGTGGGCGCGCGCGACACGGCGGCGGCGCGGCGCGCCGGCCTCACCGCCTTCGGGGCCGGCGCCGGCTTCATGTCGCTCGTCGGCCTGGCCTACATCGCCTTTCCGACCGCCCTGGCGCGGCTCATGACGAACCAGACCGAGGTGGTGGCGGTGGCGGCGCCGCTGATGGTGGTAGCCGGCTTCTTCCAGATCTCCGACGGCATCCAGGGCGTCGGCGCCGGCGTGCTGCGCGGAGCGGGCGACACCCGCTTCACCTTTCTCGCCAACATGGTCGGGCACTGGGCGGTCGGGCTGCCGGTGGCGCTGGCGCTGGGCGTTGGCCTGGGGCTGGGCGTCACCGGATTGTGGTGGGGACTCTGCGCCGGGCTCACCGCGGTCGCGGTGGGCCTCCTCTGGCGCTTCCTCAAGATTTCGGCGCGCGAGATCGTCCCGCTGGCCGAGCGGGCGCGCTGACGTCCCTCGGGGTCGAGCTGCCTTCGGGCGACTCGCGAGCCTGGCGGAGGGCGGCCGCGGCGATCAGATCCCGAGCGCCTTGCAGGCCGCGGCGAGATCGGCCGGCTTCACGAAGAGCGCCATCCCGAAGCTGCCCCCAGGCGCCGCAACCGCATTGGAGCCCACGCAGCTCACCCTGGCCTCGGCCAGCTTCTTGAGGATGTCCTGCACGGCACCCACCCGGTCACTGCCTTGGACGACGATGCACTCCTTCTTCGGGCTGAGCGCGAAGCCGGCGCCGCGGGCGGCCGACGCCAGCGCCTCGGGCTTCTCCGGAACCAGTGTCAGCTGCGCCTTGCCGCCACCGGCGGGGAACGCATTGAAGGCGAGCAGGTTCACGCCGGCCTCCTTGAGCTTGCCCAGCACCCGGGCTCCCTCCCCTGCCCGGTCCTCCACCGTCACGTAGTAGTAGTCGCAGCGGCGAATCGTGTCTGCCATGACCAGTAGCCTCCATCGGCGCGGCCCCTCCGAGCGCCGCCTTCCAGGGGTAAGCGCCGGCGCGTCCAAGGCAAGGGCCCTGGCGGGCGAGCCCCGGCCGGACCCAACCGGGGGCCGGCTCCAGCCGCTGGCCGAGGCGGTCTCCTGGGAACTCTCGAGCCAGGGCTTGCCGCCGAGCCGGGCCGGGCAGACCATGGCGGCGGAGGCGCCGTGCGCTACGCGCTGCCGCAACCCTTCGAGGAGATCGCCCACACCGCCGACGTGGGCCTGCGGGTCGAGGGGGCCTCGCCCGAGGAGGCCCTGGCCCGGCTGTGCCTGGCGCTGTCGGGCCTGCTCGCGGGCGGGGGCGAGGTCCCCGTGGAGCGCGAGGCGGTGCTGGAGGTCGCGGCCGGCGCCGACGCCTCCCAGACGGCGGTGGCGGTGCTGCGCGAGCTGCTCTTCCGCTTCGCCACCGAGCGGGTCATCGCCGGGACGGTGGAGGTGCTGCGGCTCGACGAGCGCGGGGCGGCGCTCCGGGTGGGGTTCGGCCGCTTCGACCCGGCCCGCCACCAGGGGGCCGACGTGAAGGCCGTCACCTACCACCTGGCCCGCTTCGGGCGCGAGGGGGACCGCGTCCGGGCGCAGGTGGTGCTCGACATCTGACGGGAGGCACCGTGCAGCTCCGCAAGGTCGGCGACTGGCTGTGGGAGATCCCGCAGGAGGGGGGGATGCGGGTGCCGGGGCGCGTCTACTCCGACGGCATGCCCGCTCCCGACGACCCCGCCCTGCAGCAGGTGGCCAACGTGGCCTGGCTCCCCGGCATCGTGCGCTGGTCGCTGGCCATGCCCGACATCCACTGGGGATACGGCTTCCCCATCGGCGGCGTGGCGGCGGTCGACGCCGAGCACGGCGCCGTCTCCCCGGGCGGCGTGGGCTACGACATCAACTGCGGGGTGCGGGTGGTGACCACCCGCCTCGAGGCCGAGTCGCTCCGGCCGCGGCTGCACCAGGTGGTGGCCCAGCTCTTCCGCGACATCCCCACCGGCGTGGGGTCGAGCGACGCCATCCCGACGCTCTCCGGCGCCGAGATGGACGAGGTGCTCTCGCGCGGGGCCGCCTGGGCCTTCGCTCGCGGATACCGCGCCGCCTCCGACGACCTCCTGCACTGCGAGGAGGGAGGGTGCCTCCGCGGCGCCGACCCATCGGCGGTGAGCCAGCGAGCGCGGCAGCGCGGGGCCGACCAGGTCGGCACCCTCGGCAGCGGCAACCACTTCCTGGAGGTGGACCGGGTCGCCGAGGTCTACGACCAGGCGGTGGCCGAGGCCTACGGGCTCCGGCTAGGCCGCGTCGCCCTCCAGATCCACTCCGGCTCGCGCGGGCTGGGCTACCAGGTGTGCGACGAGGCCCTGGCGGAGCTCGCGCCCAGCATGGCCCGCTACGGGCCGGACTACGCCAGGCTCCCCGATCCGCAGCTCGCCTGCGCCCCCATCGAAAGCGAGGCCGGGCGGCGCTACCTCGGCGCCATGCAGGCGGCCGCCAACTTCGCCTGGGCCAACCGCCAGGTCATGACCGGCCTCGCGGTGCGGGCGCTGTGCCGGGCCATGGGGATGTCCGAGGGCGACCTCGGGGCGCGTCTCCTCTACGACGTCTGCCACAACATCGCCAAGCTCGAGGAGCACCGGGTGGAGAACCGCTCGCGCCGGGTGCTGGTCCACCGCAAGGGGGCCACCCGGGCCTTCGGCCCCGGCGACCCGCGGGTGCCGGCCGCCTACCTCCAGGCTGGCCAGCCGGTGCTCATCCCCGGCGACATGGGGCGGTACTCCTACGTGCTCGCCGGGACGGCGCGCGCCATGGAGGAGACCTTCGGCAGCTCCTGCCACGGCGCCGGCCGGCTGCTCTCGCGCCACGCCGCCCTGAAGATGGCCCGCGGGCGCGCCATCCACCAGGAGCTCAAGGCGAGGGGCATCGAGGTCATGGCGCGGGCCAAGAAGACCCTGGGCGAGGAGATGAGCGAGGCCTACAAGGACGTGGCCCGGGTGGTGGCGGTGATGCACGGCGCCGGCATCTCGCTTCTCGTGGCGCGGCTCGAGCCCATGGGGGTCATCAAGGGGTAGGTGGACGTGCACGCGCCGGCGATCTTCGGCGACGTGGTGAACCGCGACGCCTTTGCGCAGGCGATCTTCCTGGTGGCAAGGCGCAGGTGGATCGGAAGGGCCTGGCTCGCATCCGCAGCGACGACCGCTGGGACGAGCGCCCGGACCCCGTGCTCGTCTTCAGCACCATGTGGGACGAGGCGCGCATCGACCAGTGACCTCCCCGCCTCGCCGGTCGGTGGGTCATTCGTCGCCTGCCCCCTCCCGGGGCCTGCCGGGCCTCGCGGAGGAGTGAAACCGACCGTGCAACGCTTCTCTTGGGGCGGATGTGCACGGTGTGGCGCAATCCGGATGGCTGCGACCGAATGCGCGCCTTACACCCTTCGCGAACCACAGCCTTTCCTCGGAGGGTCGAGCCATGACACGGATGAAGCCCGTACGCCTGCTCGCCGGCGCGCTGCTCCTCTCGAGCGGCGCCGCCTACCCGGGCGCCGCCCCGGCGCTGAGCCCGCGCCCGCAAGCCTGGTTCGCGGGCCCGAGCGCAGCCATCGAGTGCCCGCCGCCCGACGAGGCCAAGCGCGCCGCCGCCGAGGCCAAGCGCTTGGCGGCGAAGCGCGGGGAGGCCGAGGCCGCCCGACTGCGCTGGTGGAGCGCGGGCGGGCCCGCCTACCGCTGGAACGAGCTGACCATCCAGGCGTTCCTGGACGACTTCGTCACGCTGCCGCTCGCGGCGCGGCACCTGGCGCTGGTGCACGCGGCCATCGACGACGCCGTGGCGGCGGCCCTGGCGGCCCGGCGCTCGACCGGCAAGGCCCCCGCCTGCCGCCCCTCCGAGTACGCCGCCGCCGCCACCGCCGCGGCGGAGGTGCTGGGGTACGTCCTGCCGGCGCGGGCCCAGTCCTTCGCCGGCCTCGCGGAGGAGGCGATCCAGGCGCGCCTCAAGGCCGGCGCCGAGCCCGCCAGCGACGCAGCCGCCGGACGGGCCCTGGGCCGGCAGGTGGCGGCCCTGGCCATCGCCCGCGGCAAGTCCGACCGCTCCGACGCCAAGTGGACCGGCACCGTCCCGGAGGGACCCGGCTCATGGAAGGGGACGAACCCGGTCGCGCCCATGACCGGCACCTGGCAACCCTGGGCGATGGCGAGCCCCGACGAGTTCCGTCCGCCGCCGCCTCCGGCCCACGACTCGGACGCCGCCAAGGCGGCGCTCGCCGAGGTCAAGGCCTTCCAGCGCACGCCCAAGAGCAACCACCGCGCCAACTACTGGGAGGTCTTCGGCGGCCCGAGGGCGTATGCGCTGTGGAACGAGACGGCGCGCCTGAAGCTGCTGGAGTACGGCGACCGCTTCGACGCCGCGGCGTCGGCGCGGCTGCTGGCGGCGCTCAACGTGGCGCTCGTCGACTCGGCCATCGCCTGCTGGGACGCCAAGTACCAGTACTGGTACATCCGTCCCTCGCAGCTCGACCCGGAGCTGAAGCCGGTCTTCACGCCCCCGAACCACCCGAGCTACCCTTCCGCCCACGGCTGTATATCCACCGCCGCCGCCGAGGTGCTGGCCGCCGCCTTCCCGGCCGATCGGGAGCGGCTGCTGGCAATGGGAAACGAGGCGGCCGAGGCGCGCATCTGGGCCGGCATCCACTACCGATTCGACATCGACGTCGGGCAGAGCATGGGAAGGCAGGTGGCGGCCAAGGTGCTGGGGCGCGCCTTCGCCGACGCACCCCAGACGGTCGGCAGCGCGCGCTAGCGGTGGCCCGATTGTGCTCGCGGCTCACCGGCCGCTGCGGGAACCCGAGCCCCGGGGGCGCCGGCGATCAGATCCTCCGGCGCCGGGCGCCCGCCCGGCGCCGGGGTGGGCGCGACCGCTTGGCCTTGGCGGCCGGTCTCGCTCCCGACCTGCGCACGGCGGGCCTCGCGCCCTTCCGGTAGCGCGGCTCGTAGAGCTGGACGACGATCCCGCCGGGCGCCCTGAAGTAGGTGACGAGCCCGTAGCCGTGGTCCTCCACTGCGGCGGTGAACTCCACGCCGCGGGCCCTGAGGCCCGCGACCGTTCCCTGGATGTCGTCGCAGTACAGCGAGACGTCGTGCCTGCCGACCTCAGCCGGGTCCTCCACCGGGTGCACTCCCAGATCGCCCTCGGGAAGGTCGAAGATCCACCATCCCTCGCCGACGTCGCTTCCAGGCAGCCTGACCTTGTCCCGGAAGAAGGCCCGGGTGGCCTCGGGATCGGAGGAATAGAACAGGCCGTGAATACCGCGGATCATGTCTCGACTCCGTGGCTTGGCCCCCGACGAGCGGCGCGGGCTCGTCGGGCTCGGCCGCCACGAACCCGTGCGCGACCGGCCACCTCGAGGGGATGTTTACCTCGAATGCTCGAACCGCTGCAGCCGCGCACCGTATCAGACGGAGACTCCGGCTTGAAGCAGGGCGGACGTCCCAGGGAGGTACTCACCCGAGGGGTTCCGCATGCCAACGCAGGCGAGGAGCGAAGCGATGGACAGGCGACCCCGGCCGCGGCATGTCTCGGGCGATGGAGCCCGCGCTGCCAGCCTGGCTCGCCTCGGTCCACCACGACGGCTCGGCGCGCCACGTCTCGAATCCCTGGCCGCGCCTGGGCGAGGCGGTCCGCATCCGGCTCCGGATTGGGGCCGCGGCACCGGTGCGGCGCGCCTGGATCCGGAGCTCGCCCGACGGCGAGCAGGCCTTCACCCCCATGGCCCCGGCCGGGGTGGAAGCGCCGGCGCGGTGGTGGGAGGCGGACCTGGTGGTCTCCGAGCCCTCGGTGCACTACCGATTCGTGCTGGAGGCCGAGGACGGTGTCTGGTTCCACTCCGCCGCCGGCGCGACCGCCCACGACCCGCTCGACGCCGCCGACTACCGCCTGCTGGCGGACCTCGCGCCGCCGGCGTGGGTACGCGGCTCGGTCTTCTACCAGGTCTTCCCGGACCGCTTCGCCAGGGCCGAGCCCGCTGCCGGCGTGGAGCCCCCGCCCCGGCCCGGCCCGGGGACGCTCGCCTGGGAAGCGCCGCCGCCCCCGGACCTGGCCTTCCCCAGGGTGTTCTACGGCGGCGACCTCGTCGGCCTCCAGCAGCGGCTCGACCACCTGTCGGCCCTCGGGGTGGATGCCCTCTACCTCAATCCAATCCTCACCGCCCCCTCCAACCACCGCTACGACGTGACGGACTTCGAGCACGTCGACGCCTCGCTCGGCGGCGACCAGGCCCTGGCCCGGCTGCGCCAGGCGCTCGCCTCCCGCGGCATGCGCTACCTGCTCGACCTGGTCCCGAACCACGTGGGCGATCGCCACCCCTGGTTCCTGGCGGCCCAGGCCGATCCCGGGGCGCCCGAGGCGGAGTTCTTCACCTTCGAGCGCCACCCGGACCGGTACGCCACCTGGCTCGGGGTCCGGACGCTGCCCAAGCTCGACTACCGCAGCGCCGAGCTGCGCCGCCGGGTCATCACCGGCGAGGATTCGGTGGTCCGCCGCTGGCTCAGGCCCCCCTGGTCGGCAGACGGCTGGCGCGTGGACGTCGCCAACATGCTCGGCCGGCAGGGCGCGGTGCAGGTCGGCGCCGAGGTGGCGCGCGCCATCCGCGCCGCCGCCAAGAGCGTCCGGCCCGACGCCTACCTCCTCGGCGAGCATTTCTTCGACGCGACCTCGCAGCTCCAGGGCGACCAGTGGGACGGTGTCATGAACTACGGCGGGTTCGCCTTCCCGCTCTGGCACTGGCTGCGCGGCTACCGGCAGGAGCTGCGGCGGGGGGAAGCGCTGGTCTCGCCGGCCCCGTTCAGCACCGCGGCGCTGGAGGCGGCCTGGCGAGCCCGGCGAGCGGCGGTCCCCTGGGCGCTCCAGCTCCAGCAGTACAACCTGGTCGACAGTCACGACGTGCCGCGGATCCGGACCACCGTCGGGGGCAACGGCGCGCTGCACCGGCTGGCGGCGGTGGTGCAGCTCACCTACCCCGGCGTGCCCGGGCTCTACTACGGCGACGAGATCGGCATGTCCGACGGGCCGCAGCTCGGGCCGCGGGGGTGCATGATCTGGGATCGGGACCGCTGGGACTCGGCCCTCCTCGACTTCTACCGGCGCCTGGTCGGGCTCCGGCGAGCCTCGCCGGCCCTGCGCGAGGGCGGCTTCCAGGTGCTGGTCGTCGAGCCGGACACCCTCGCCTACCAGCGCGAGGGGGCCGAGGGATGGGTCCTCACGGTGGCGCACCGCGGGGAGCGCCCCCGGCCTGCCGGGCCGCTGCCGGTGGCGGACGGCGGCATCCCGGACGGCGTCGAGTTCGCCGAGCTCCTGGGCGGCTCGACGGCGGTGACCCGCGACGGCGCCCTGCCGCTGCCGGAGCTCTCGCAGGGGGCGACCGCCTGGCTCGCGGAGAGGCCGCGCGGCCGACGATGACACGGGTCGTCGGTCGGCGGACTCGCGTACCAGTTGGGTCCCGAGGTTGTGCGCACGCGTAGGGGAGCGCAACCTCCAGGCGCGCTCGACAGGAGGGTCCGACCATGACCGACGTGAGCGTCCGGCTGCCGTCCCTGACCATCAGGGGTGTCTCCACCTTCGCAGTCGAGGTACCGATGACGTACCCGCTCGGAACCAGCGCGGGGACCGTGACCAGGGCGCCGCTCTTGCTCGTCGATCTCGTGACCGAGCAGGGGATCACCGGGCGCACCTATCTCTTCTGCTATCGGCCCAGCGTGCCGCGGGCAGTCGACGTGCTGCTCCGCGACGCCGTCGCGCTCGTCAAGGGTGAAGCGGTGGCGCCTCTCGACCTGGCGACGAAGCTCGCCAGGCGCTTCGCGCTCGTCGGGGTGGGGAGCGTGCTCCGGATGGCGCTGTCGGCGCTCGACGCGGCCTTGTGGGATGCCCTGGCGGTGGCCGCCGGCGTGCCGCTCGCCGCCTTGCTGGGCTCGAGGCCCAGGCCCATCCGCGCCTACAACTCGAGCGGGCTGGGGCTCATGTCGCCGGAGGCGGCGGCAGACGAGGCCGAGCGGCTGCTCGCCGGAGGGTTCCGGAGCGTGAAGCTGCGGCTGGGCCATGCCACCCTCGCGGAGGACCTGGCCGTCACCCGGGCGGTGCGGCGGCGGCTCCCCGCGGAGGTCGAGCTCCCGGTGGACTACAACCAGGCGCTCACCGTGGCCGAGGCCATCCGCCGCGGACGCGCGCTCGAAACGGAGGGCATCGCCTGGCTCGAGGAGCCGACGCGCCACGACGACTACGCCGGCCACGCGGCCATCGCCAGGGCGCTGGCGGTGCCCGTGCAGATCGGCGAGAACTTCAACGGGCCCGAGTCGATGCTGGAGGCGCTCGGGGCCGCCGCCTGCGACTACGTCATGCCCGACGTGGCCCGCATCGGCGGCGTGACCGGCTGGATGCAGGCGGCCGGCATCGCGGCGGCTCGCCGGATCGAGATGTCGTCGCACCTCCATCCCGAGCTGAGCGCGCAGCTGCTCTCGGCAACGCCGACCTGCCACTCCCTCGAGTACGTCGACTGGGCCAATGCCATCCTCGAGGAGCCGCTGCAGGTCGCGGACGGCCTGGCGCGCGCCCCGGACCGGCCCGGCGTCGGGCTGGCCTGGCGTCCCGAGGCGGTCAAGGCCCTCGCCGTGCCTTGACGCTCGGGGCTCAGCGGGCGGCGCTCGCCGACCCCTGGATCGCCTTGCTCGATTGGAAGGTCCCGCAGGTGGTGGTGACGGTGGCGGTGATCTGCACCGACCCGTTCGCCGGCACCGAGACCGTGCTCGGGCTCACCTGCACGCTCACCACTCGCTCCGCCGACACGGTCACCGGAACCGTGCTGCGGCTCCCGGGATCCGCCGAGCTGGTTGCAACCACGTGGTACGTGCCGGCGACGCCGGGCGCGGTGTAGAGGCCGGAGGGCGTGATGGATCCCCCCGCGGCGCCTTCCAGCACCGACCAGGTGACGGCGGTGTTCGAGGTCCCGGTCACCGTGGCGCTGAATGCCACGGACTGGCAGGCATCGATCACCGGCGAGGTCGGGCTGACGGCCACCGAGATCGCGGGCGCTTGCCCGGTCACCGCCACCGCCGCGGTGGCGCTCCGCTGCTTGCGAACGGCGCTCGCGACCACCACGTGGCAGGTCGCCGCCGCCGCAGGTGCGCTGTAGTGACCGACCTGATCGACCGAGCCGCAGCCGGAGCTCTCTGGGACCGACCAGGTGACTGCGGTGTTCGAGGTGCCGGTGACCGACGCGCTGAACGCGACCGCCCCGCCCGCCGCCACGTTCGCGGAGGTCGGGGAGATGGTCACCACCACCCGCGCGACCTTCACCTGGACGGCGCTGGTCTTCCTCGTCTCGGCGACGGAGGTGGCGACCACGTGGTAGGTCCCCGGATCGGCCGGCGCGGTGTAGAGCCCCTCCGCGGTGATGGTTCCGCCGGCGGCTCCCTCGGACACGGACCACGTCACCGCCGTGTTGCCCGTGCCGGTGACCGCGGCCTGGAAGGCGAGGGACTCGCCGGGCTCGAGCTCCGAGTCTCCCGGGGTCACCTGGACGACGACCTCGGTGGCGGCACCGCCGGTGACCACCTCGGCCGGACAGGCGCAGAGCGCGGCGACCGCCATGAGAACGAGCAGGGTCCTGACACTGAGCGTCATGGCTTCCCCTTCCCGGTCTACCCGGACCCCCGCGGGTATGAACGATGTCCCTGGTTCAAGGGACACCATGCGCTATCCCAAAACGGGGCCGGCCAGGCAACACTCGAAAGTGGCTAGGGAAAACGCCCACAGGTGGGCTGGCAGGCGCACGTACAGGCAGGCCGGCGGCCCGCCCGCGCCGGACCGGTTAGAACCCGCCGGTGCACCCCCGGGGCGCGGGTCGGGCGGTGGCCGCCCTGGTCGTCGCCGCGCTCGCGACGGGTTGCCAGTGGTCCTGCCAGCCCCGCTCCAGGAAGGCCCCCGTGATCGAGACCCCGCCCGGCGCCGCCCCGTTTCCCTCCCCGCTCGGCGAGCGACTCGCCGCGGCCGTGGCCTCTCGCGGCAAGGACTGGCGGCCGCGCACCCGCCACCTGGAGGCGGGCCGGCCTCGCTTCACCAACCGCCTGGCGCTGGAGACGAGCCCCTACCTCCAGCAGCACGCCCACAATCCGGTGAACTGGTACCCCTGGGGCGAGGAGGCCTTCGAGGAGGCCCGCCGCACCGGCCGGCCGGTGTTCCTGTCGGTGGGTTACTCCACCTGCCACTGGTGCCACGTCATGGAGGAGGAGTCCTTCGAGGATCTGGAGGTGGCCCGCCTCCTCAACGAGCGCTACGTGGCCGTCAAGGTGGACCGCGAGGAGCGACCCGACGTGGACGCCGTCTACATGATCGCCACCCAGGCCCTCACCGGGGGCGGCGGCTGGCCCATGAGCGTCTGGCTGGACCACCAGCGGCGCCCCTTCTACGCCGGAACCTACTTCCCGGCCCGGGACGGCGACCGCGGCGCCTCGCGCGGCTTCCTCTCCATCGCCGGAGAGATCGCCGAGGTGTGGAGGGCCGACACCGGCCGCGTCACGGCGGCCGCCGAGGCCCTCACCGGGGCGGTGCAGGGCGCGCTGGCCGCCGCCGAGCCCGCGCCCGCGGGCGACCCGCTCCCCGGCCCGGCCGCCATCGAGAAGGCGGTGGCCGGCTGGAGCCGCGCCTTCGACGAGCGGAACGGCGGCCTGCGCGGCGCGCCCAAGTTCCCCTCCTCCCTCCCGGTGCGGGTGCTCCTGCGCCACCACCGGCGCACCAGGGACCCGCGCTCGCTGGAGATGGCGGTGCGCTCCCTGGAGAAGATGGCCGCCGGAGGGATGCACGACCAGGTCGGCGGCGGCTTCCACCGCTACTCCACCGACTCGACCTGGCTCGTCCCCCACTTCGAGAAGATGCTCTACGACAACGCGCTCCTGGCGGTGGCCTACGCCGAGGCCTGGCAGGCCACCGGGCGCGCCGACTTCGCGCGGGTGGTCCGCACCACCCTCGACTACCTCTTGCGCGAGATGACCTCCCCCGAGGGCGGGCTGTACTCGGCCACCGACGCCGACTCGGAGGGCGTGGAGGGGAAGTTCTTCGTCTGGAGCGAGCGGGAGATCCGCGAGCGGCTCGGCCCCGAGGCCGATCGCTTCGCCGCCTTCTACGGCGTCACCGGCGAGGGCAACTTCGAGGGGGAGAACGTCCTCCACGTGCCGCGCCCGGACGAGGCGGAGTGGGAGGCGCTGGCCGGCGCCCGCCTGAGGCTCCTCGACGTCCGCTCGCGCCGCGTTCCCCCGCTCCGCGACGAGAAGGTGCTGGCCGCCTGGAACGGGCTCGCCATCTCGGCGCTGGCTTTCGGCGGCCGGGTCCTCGCCGAGCCGCGCTGGGTGGAGGCGGCTCGCCGCGCCGCCGGCTTCGTCCTCTCCCAGATGCGCCGCGACGGCCGGCTGCTCCGCAGCTGGAAGGCGGGGCGCGCCGCGCCGGTGCCGGGTTTCCTGGAGGACCACGCCTTCGCGGTCCAGGGGCTGCTCGACCTCTACGAGGCCACCTTCGAGGTGCGCTGGCTGCGCGAGGCGCTCGAGCTCGCCGGCGCCACCGAGCGCCTCTTCGCCGACCGCGACCGGGGCGGCTGGTTCGTCAGCGCCGAGGACCACGAGCGCCTCATCGCCCGCGAGAAGCCGGGCCACGACGGCGCCGAGCCCTCCGGCGCCTCGGTGGCGCTCCTGAACGCCATGCGGCTCTCGGCCTTCACCGCCGACGACCGCTGGCGGGCGGTGGCGGAGCGGGCCCTGCGGGCCCATGCCTCCGCGCTGGCCGAGCACCCCCACGCCCTCCACGACATGCTGCTGGCGGTGGACTTCCACTCCGACGCCGCCCGCGAGGTGGTGCTGGTGTGGCCCGCCGGCGACCCGGCGCCGGAGCCCTTCCTGGCGGTGTTGCGCCGGACCTTCCTGCCGAACCGCGCCCTGGCCGGGGCGCCCGAGGGCCCGGCCCTGGAGGCCCTGGCCGCGGTGGCGCCGGTGACCCGCGACAAGCGGGCCGCCGGCGGCCGGCCCACCGCCTACGTCTGCGAGCGGGGGGCCTGCCGGCTCCCGGCCATCGAGCCGGAGAAGCTCAGGGCCCAGGTGGAGCCGGTCAAGCCGCTGCGCTGAGTGACTTACTTGTCCGGCTGGAAGACCAGCGGGAGCCCGCCCTTGCCTCCGCCGATGATGACCACCTTGCTGTTGGCGCTCTCGGCGATCTTCATGGTCGCCTCGATCCCCTTGAATTGCAGGTACTCGGGGGTGAGCCCCTGGCGGACGATGGTCTGGTACTTGGCGATGCCCTCGGCCTCGACCTGCTTGCGCTGCGCCTCCTGCCGCTCCCGGTCCAGCGTGAAGCGCATCTTCTGGGCCCGCTGCTCCTCGGAGAGCTTGTCGGAGATGGCCTGCTTGATGGCCTCGGGCAGCTCCACGTCGCGGATGAGGATGGCCTCCACCACCACGGGCCGGCCCTCCAGCGCCTTCTGCACCTCGTCGAAGATCTGCTTCTCGATCTCCTCGCGCCTGGTGGAGTAGATCTCCTCCGGCTGGTAGCGGCCGAACACCTTGCGGGCCTCGGAGCGCACGATGGGGGCGATGAGGATCTCGGCGTAGCGCGGCCCGATCTTGGTCTGCAGCTCGAAGAGCTGGTCGGCCTTGGGGCGGAAGCGGACGCTGGCGTCCACCCTGATCGACAGGCCGTTGGAGGACAGCACCGCCAGGGCCTCCTTCAGCTCGTGGACCCTGAGGTCGTAGGCGATGATCGAGTTCCAGATGGGGATGATGTGCATCCCCTCCCCCTTCACCTCGCGGCTGGTGCCCTTGCCCAGGGTCTCGAAGACGATGCCAGCGTTGCCGGAGTCCACCACCGGACAACGGCAACCCTCGAGGAACGGCGCGGCGGAGACGAGCAGGATGGCGGCGGCATGGGTTCTCATGGGCTCCTCGGAAGGGCTTCGGGCATCGGGCGCCTCATGCTACAGCAGCGGCGCGGAATCCTCGACAGCCAACGCGCGCGAGACCCTCGAGGCGCATTCGGCCCCGCCCGCCTTCGGAGCCTGATGGTGGGATCGCCCGCGTCGAGCCCCGGCGGGGACGCGTCCCCGCCCTAGGGCCGCCGATCCATGACCGAGAACGGCTTCTCCCCCTTGAAGACCCGGAAGAGCAGGTAGAGGCAGGGAAAGAGCACCAGGGCGCCGACCCCGAGCGCCCAGGCCAGGAGCACCTGGGTCCGCCGCGGGGCGCTGGCCGACTCGAACGTCAGGTCCGGGACCACCAGCCAGGGGTACTGCGAGGCTCCCCAGCCGACCACGATGAGCGCCACCTGGACCGCCGCCGCCAGCCGGGCCAGGCGGAAGCGACGCCGGAACAGGGCGCCGAAGGCGACGACCGCCGCGGCCCCGGTGGCGAGGTGCAGGGGCAGGGACCAGCCCCGGGCGGTGAGGCCGCGGAACACCAGCGGCGCCTCGCGGGCGGAGGCCGCGGCCGCGGCCGCCGCCAGGGCGAAGACCGCGGCGCCGGCGGCGATGGCCCGCCGGCGGAAGTCCTCTCGCAGCTCGCCCTCCGCCTCCACCGCCAGGTAGGTCGCGGCCAGGTAGGCGAAGAGCCCGGCGGCGAAGAGGCCGGTGAGGAGCGGGAAGAGCGAGAGCGCGCGGGCGCTCCCGGAGGCGATCTGGCCCACCGCCACCCCCAGCATGAGGGGGGCCAGCACGCTCGACGCGGAGAAGAGGAGCCCCCAGCGCCGCTGCACTTCGTCGCGCGGGGTGTCGTAGCTGCGGAAGGTGAAGGCGGCGCCGCGCAGGACGACGCCCACCAGGAGCAGCGTCAGCGGGGCGAAGAGGCGGGTGGAGATGGCCGCGAAGGCCGGGGGGAAGCCGGTGAACAGCACCACCACCACCAGCACCAGCCAGACGTGGTTCGCCTCCCAGATGGGACCGATGGCCCGCTCGACCAGGGCCCGCTGCTCGCGGGCCCGCGGCCCCGACGCCAGGAGGTCCCAGATGCCTCCGCCGAAGTCGGCGCCCGCGAAGAGGGCGTAGCAGACCAGCGCGCCCAGCATGGCCGCGCCGAGGATCTCGGCCGGGGTCATGGCGACCCCTCCTCGCCGCGGGGCGCGTGGAGGATCTGCCGCCACAGGAGCACGGCCGTCACCGCGCCCAGGAAGACGTAGAGCGCCGTGAAGAGCCAGAACGGGGCCGCCAGCCCGCGCACGCTGGTGACCGAGTCGGCGGTGCGGAGCACGCCCTGGATCGCGAAGGGCTGCCGGCCCCACTCGGTCACGAGCCACCCCGCCTCCAGCGCCACGAAGCCCAGCGGCCCGGCGAGCGTCACCGCCAGGAGGAAGCCGCGCCCGGCCGGGAGCTCCCGCCGCCGCAAGGCGCGGAACAGCCCCCACAGCGCCACCAGGGCCATGGCCGATCCAGCCCCCACCATCGCCTGGAAGGCGAGGTGCACCTTGACCGGGTCCGGCCACTCTTCCCGCGGAAACGCCTCGAGGCCCTTCACCTCCGCGGTCGGGTCGTGGAAGGCGAGGAGCGAGAGGCCGTACCGGATCTCCAGGGCCCACCGCGTACGGCGCGCCTCCACGTCGGGCAAGCCCCCGATCCGCAACGGCGCTCCCCGCTCGGTGGCGAACTGCCCCTCCAGGGCGGCGAGCTTCGCCGGCTGGGCCCGCGCCACCCGCCGGGCCGAGAAGTCGCCGGACAGGGGCTGGAGCAGGGCCGCCGCCCCGCCGACCAGCAGCGCCGCCGAGAGCGCCCTGCGGTGAAAGCGGCACGGAAAGCCGCTCGCCGGCTGGCGCCGCAGGAAGAAGGCGTGGATGCCGGCCACCGCGAAGCCGGTGGCCGCGTAGCAGGAGAGGAGCACGTGCACCACCTGCTCGGCCCAGCCGGGGGAGAACATGGCGGCCAGGGGATCCACCTCCACCGGGGCGCCGCCCGCGAGCGCGAAGCCCGAGGGCCGGTTCATCCACCCGTTGGCCAGGGTGACGAAGAAGGCCGAGGTGGCGCCGCTCGCCGCCACCAGGAGGCCGGAGACCAGGTGGACCCTGGGCGAGACCCGCTCCCAGCCGTAGAGGTAGATGCCGAGGAAGATGGCCTCGGTGAAGAAGGCGAACCCTTCCAGCGAGAAGGGCATGCCGATGATCCCCCCGGCGAAGCGCATGAAGGCCGGCCAGAGGAGCCCCAACTCGAAGGCGATCACCGTCCCCGAAACCGCCCCCACCGCGAAGAGGATGGCCGTCCCCTTGGCCCAGCGCCGCGCCACCTCGCCCCAGGCCGGGTCGCCGGTCCGGCGCCAGCGCCACTCCGCCGCCACCATCATGAGCGGCATGGCCACCCCGACGGCCGCGAAGACGATGTGGAAGGCGAGCGAGGTGCCGAAGAGCCACCGCGCCCAGAGCAGGTCGTCCACGGCGAAGCATGGTGCGCCACCCCGCCCGCGGCGAGAAGCCCCCGCCCGGGCGTCGCACATGGACCGACCGTGGCCACTCCCGTCGCGGCCGATTCTTTGACACCCTTTCGGAGCGAGGGCTACCCTCGACGAGCCCTCACCGGGAGGATCAATGCGCCGCTCGCTGGCGCTCGCCGCCGCCGCCGCCGCCGCCCTTCGCGCCGCGCCTGCCCGGGGCGAGCCGCTCGACGCCAGCCTGGCCAGGCTGGGGGTCCCGGACGCCAACGTCCTGTGCCGGACGACGCCCGGGTGCATCGCGCCCGGCGCCCCCGAGTACCAGGCGGCCGCGGACGCCAGGCAGCGCTTCGCGATCGCGACCACGCAGCTGGGGCTGGCGGTGGACTCCTTCATCCTGGCCCCGGCCAACACCGTCGGCCACTCCGGCTTCGAGCTCACCCTCGAGGCGGCCTACGCGCCGGCGACCTTCGACCCCGCCCTCTTCGCCGGCCACTCGCCCTTCAAGGGCGAGCCGCCCAGCGCGTTCGTGCTCCCCGCCTTGCACGTGCGCAAGGCCCTCCCCTACAGCTTCGAGGTGGGCGGCCGCGCCATCTACCTGAACCAGAGCACCCAGTTCGCCACCCAGGTGGAGCTGAAGTGGGCCATCAACGAGGGCATCGACGACTTCCCCGACGTGGCGGTGCGCGGCGTCGCCACCCGGCTCTTCGGCATCCGCGACCTCGACCTGGGCGTCTACGGCCTGGACGCCCTCGTCAGCAAGCGGTTCGGGATCGGCGGCGTGATGAGCCTCACGCCGTACGGGGCGGCGCGGCTCACCTGGGTCTGGGCCAGGAGCGGCCCCATCCAGTACGGCGACGGGTCCGACCCGGCCACCGCCGGCGACACCGCCGCCGCCTTCCCCGAGCTCGGCGCCTCGGCCCACCGCTTCTGGCGCTTCGCATTGGGCCTGCGCCTCATCGCCTCGGCGCTGACCGTCTCGCTCGAGGGAACCTACACGCTCGGCAAGACCTTCGACGGCCCCGCGCCGGCGTCGCTGGGCCCGAGCGACTACCCGACCTTCGAGGTGCCGGCGGTCTTCTCCGGAGCCGCGAACTTCGGGCTCACGTTCTAGAGGTCGGCCGCTAGCGACCGGTGGCCCGGCGCACCGCCTCGCGCGCGCGGCCGGGGTGGTTGCTGATGACGGCGGCCGCGGCCAGGGAGCACAGCCGTTCCACCTCGGCCGGCGCGTCCACGGTCCACACCACCAGCGGCCGGCCGCGCGCGGCCCAGCGCCGGGCCCGCTCCTCGGTCACCAGCGCCAGCTCCGGGTGGTAGGCCTGGGGCCTTAGCAGGGCCGCCGCCGGCCCGACCAGCAGGCGCCGGGCCGACGCTGCCTCGAAGAGCAGGCCGGTGGCCACCTCGGGGGCGACCAGGCGGAAGGCCGCCAGCAGGGTCCAGTCGAAGGAGGAGACCAGGGCCCGCTCGACGGCCCGCCGCGAGCGGAGGATCCGGGCCACCGCCGCCGCCAGGCGTGGGTCTCCGGGCGCGCCGGCGCTCTTGAGCTCCACGTTCACCACCGCCGCGCCCAGGGCCTCCAGCGCCTCCTCCAGGCGCGGGATGCGCTCGCCGCGGAAGCGCTCGCCCTTCCAGGCGCCGACGTCCAGCGCCTCGAGCTCGGCCAGGCTGGCTCGCGTCACCCGCAGCGGGCTCCCGCAAAGCCGGCGAGCATCCGCATCGTGGAAGACCACCACCTCGCCGGAGGCGCAGCGCCACGCGTCCAGCTCCACGCCGTCGGCGCCCTGCGCCAGGGCCAGCCGGAAGGCCGCCAGCGTGTTCTCGGGGGCGTCGGCGCTGGCGCCGCGGTGGCCCAGCACCAGGGGCCGCCCCGGCGCAGTGGGGAGTCGCAGCCTGGTCGAGGGTGGCACCACGGTCTCTCCGCGGATATGCTACGCCGCATGCGCATGGGGATCGGCGAGATTCTGCTGGTGCTGGTGGTGGTCCTGTTGATCTTCGGGGCCAACAAGATC
This sequence comes from Anaeromyxobacteraceae bacterium, assembly GCA_035762305.1. Lineage (GTDB taxonomy): Bacteria > Myxococcota > Myxococcia > Myxococcales > Anaeromyxobacteraceae > DASTPH01. The sequence goes on along the minus strand of DASTPH010000037.1, from coordinate 38,951 downwards.
CCCCAGCTCGGCGACGCCCTCGGCAAGGGGATCCGGGCCTTCCGCAAGTCCTCGCGCGAGGACGACTCCATCGACGTGACCCCGGAGAAGCGCGAGCCGGAGCGCCTCCAGGGCGGCGCCGCCTCCCCCACTGCCTCGGCCGGGGTCGAGTCGAAGAAGGCGTAGGCCGCGGGGTACCGGCCTCACCCCGGCGGGGCCGGGTCCCCGCCCCGCCCGGTCTCGCGGCGATCCCGCGAGAGCGAGGCGGCGACCGCCCGCACCAGCGGGTGCAGCGTCCCGTCGGCGCCGATCTCCGCCAGCTCCCCCGCCGCCAGGCACGGCAGGATCTTGAGGCCCACCTCTGGTTCTAGATATGGGTTCCTCGCCAGGGCCAGGAGCACCGCCGGCCGCGTGCGCCAGCGGCGCTCCTGCCACAGGCAGCGCAGCGTCTGCGGCCGGCAGGGGCGCCGCGCGGCGATGCGGATCGCGAACGGCTCGGTGAGCTGGGGGTTGCGCAGAAGCTCGCGCACGACCACCGGCTCTCCCTCGGCGGCGAGTCGAGCCAGGAGGTCCGGGTCGCGGTGGACGCGGGCCAGGGACTTCTTGTGGCCCAGGGTGAGGTGGGCCAGCCGCGGGTCGGCCCTGTCCCTCGGCTCTTCCCATTGGCGCTGGGGAGCCGGCGCCAGCAGCAAGGCCCGCACCCCCTCCAGCCGGCGCTCGGTGGCGGAGGCGTAGACCCCGGCCAGCCAGTCGTAGGGGAGGCCGGCCTCGGGGTCGAGGACCGCCTGCCCCACCGCCGCCACCGCGGCCGGGGCGCCGCCGGCGGCGCCGGCTACCAGGGCGGCGATGGTCTCGGCCGCTGCCGCCGGATCGAGCGCGGCCAGCGCCCGCCCGGCCGCCCGCGCCCGCATGGGCCCCTCCTCCAGCGCCATGAGGCGGCGCGCCAGCGACTCGGCCTCGGAGATGGCGTCTGCGCGGCTCACGGCGCCCGCGCCGTCTTGGGCAAGGGCTCGGCCGCGACCCGGAAGACGGCATCGCGGAATCCGTCGGGGACGGCGTCGAAGATGACCAGGAAGGGGAGCGACCCGCCCGGCTCCAGGCGCGGCGGGGCGCGCGCGGCCACCCGGGCCCGGAGCTGCGCCGCGTCCTGCGGCGTCTCGATCTGCGCCACCTCCTCGGCGGTCGGAATCGCCCCGGCCAGCCCTTCGGCGCTCGCCCGCACCTCGCCGCCCACGAGCACCTCGGCGCGCACCAGCACCCGTCCGAGCGGAGCCGTGCCGCGCGACCGCACCTCGCCACGGACGAAGAGCACCGGCGAGCCCCCGGCGGCCTCGTAGACGCCGCTGCTCACCCCCGCCGGCGTCACCGGCCCGCCGCTGGCCCGCTCGCGGCCGGAGCCCCCCAGCCACCAGGAGAGCAGCCCCGCCGCGACCGCCAGCAGGGCCGCCAGGGACACCGCGTTGACGAGGAAGCCCTGGAGCCGCCTGCGCGTCGCCGGCGCCGAGAGCGGCCCGCCGCCGGTGGCCGCCCCCGCCTTGCGGCGCGCCGCCACGACGGGGCGGGCCAGGGCGGGCCTCTGGGGCTCCGGCGCGATGGGCTCGGCGATCGGCGGCGGGCGCGCTCCGCCGAGCTCGGGCAACGGGCCTCCGGCGCCGAAGGGATCGCCCGACCCGCTCGACGGGAAGGGCCCGGCGCCGGCGAAGTCGGCTCCGCCCAGGAACGATCCCGACCCGGCGCCGATCTCGAGGCCCGGCACCGGTTCGGCGGCCGGAGGCTCGGAGAGCTCCATCCCCGGAGCGCCGAACTCGAACGAGAGATCGGCGCCGGGCGCGTCCGCCGGAGCGGGTTCCGTGAGGTCGGCGCCCCTGCCGAAATCGAATGCCGGCGCCGACGGAAGCGGCGGCGGCGCGACGTGGAAGGGCCGCGACGATTCCTCCAGCACCAGATCGTCGGCGCGGGTCACCGGCACGCCTGATTCGGCCGCCGCTTCGGGTGGTGCCGCGGCCAGAGGCGGCGGGAGCGGCGGGGCGAGCGGGGTGAAGCTGGCGGGGGGCGGCGCGGCCTCGATCCCGCCCGCCAGGTGGGAGAGGTCGGTCACCGGCAGGTGGGAGGCGCCGGGGCTCGAGTCCGACGGCGCCGCCGCGAAGGCGTCGAAGGAAGGTGGCCCCTCCGGCGTGGACGCCGGGGAGATGGAGGCCGCGAACAGATCCCCGGGCGGGCGAGCCGCGAAGGGGTCGTCCGCCTGCGCGGGGCCGGCTGCGGCCGCGGCGAACGGGTCGGGTGCGGGCGGCGCCAGCGCGAAGGAGTCGCGCGGCTCGGCGGCGGCCGCCTCGGCGGCGTCGCCCGGCTTCACGACGAACACCGCCTTGCACTTGCTGCAGCGGACCTTGGCCCCCTTCGGGCCGATCCGCCCATCGCGGATGCGAAAGCGCGACTGGCAGGAGGTGCAGGTGACGATCATCGGGAGCGACGACGACGTTACCGCAGGGTCGCTCTTGACACCAAGCGCCAGCGACAACACAATGCCGCACCGCGCCACATCGTGTATCCTGCTGGAAAGACGGGAATCCTCATGAGCGAAGAGCAGCCCACCGCCGCCGAGACCGGCCCCGCCGAGACGGCGCGGGAACCGAAGGTCATCAAGCGCTACACCAACCGCAAGCTCTACGACACGGTGGAGTCGCGGTACGTGACGCTGGACGAGATCGCCGAGATGGTGAAGGCGGGGACCGAGGTGCGGATCCTCGACAACCGCACCAAGGAGGACCTCACCAGCGTCACCCTGGCCCAGATCATCTTCGAGGAGGAGAAGAAGACCTCCAAGATGAGCCTCCGCACGCTGCGCGACCTCATCCGGCACGGCGGCGAGCGCGCCCAACAGTTCGTGGAGGACACCCAGGCCGAGCTGCGCGGGCGGGTGGAGGGGTTCAAGCAGGCCGCCCAGACCCTCATCAGCAAGGGGCAGCAGACGGGGGACAAGGCCCGGGACCTCCTGGCCTCCTCGCAGGAAGCGGTTTCGCAGCTGAGCCGCCGGCTCGACGAGCGGGTGCGCTCGGCCGTGGAAGGGATGTCCAACCTCCCCGAGATCCGCCGCGAGCTCGCCCAGATCGCCCAGCGGCTCGACGAGCTGGAGAAGAAGCTGCGCGACATGAAGTAGGGCCGCTCGCTCCGGCCCAGCCTCATCCGGCTGGACCTGCGCTCGCGTCGCCGCCCGAAGGGCCGGGGCCCGTCCCCGGCCGATCTCATGATCATCGCGGTAACCGCTTCCCGCGAGCCTCGGCGACGTCCGCGGGCGGCCCGTTCTCGCCGGAGGGCGCCGCCGCAGCGAGCCGCGGCCCGCTGCGATGCGCGCGACCCGGGCCCGCGGCCGGCGGCGAGCAACCGTCGTGGAGCGCCAACGCGCCGAGGAGGTCCTTCGGCTGCGCGACCGACGTTTGCGAGCCGCCGCGCGTGCCTCGTCGCCGCGCGGCAGCCGCTCCGGGGCCGCGAGCGAGGACAAGCGCCCGGAGGCGAGAGCGGGCCGCCGGGGATCTCGGAGACCGGCGGGCGCTGTCACTCCGCCGGGGAGCGCGCCCACAGCTCCTCGGCCAGAGCAGCCAGGGCTTTCGCCCCTCTGGAGCGCGGGGCGTACTCGAAGACGGTCTGGCCGTGGCTCTGGGCCTCGTCGACCTTCACCGACCAGCCGAGCACGGTGGGCGAGAGCTCCTGCGGGAAGCGCTCGCGGAGCTTGGACAAGATCTCGTCGGCCAGCTGCGTCTTCCGGTGGAGGGTGGCCACCACCATGCCGAGCCGCGGCGCCTCGCCGCGGGAGGCCTTGAGCCCCTCCAGGCTCTGCAGGATCTCGGCGCAGCCGTCGAGGGCCAGGTAGGTGAGGGCCACCGGGATGACCACCTCCCCGGCGGCCCGGAACACGTTCTCGGTGACCAGCGACACCGAGGGCGGCGCGTCGAACAGCACCAGCTGGTAGCGGCCGGCGGGGAGGCGCGCCACCAGGGCCTGCAGCTTGCCGGCGCGGTCCGGGTGGGCCGCCACCTCCACCGGGAAGGCGGCCAGCGCCTTGTTGGCCGGGAGCACCTCCAGCCCAGGCACGGCGGTGGGGCGGGCTACCGCCTCCACCGGCAGCCCGGGGTCGAGCAGCAGGTCGCGGATGGTGGGCGAGATCTCGCGCACGTCGAGGCCCAGCGACTTGCCGGCGTGACCCTGCGTGTCGAGGTCCGCCACCAGCACCCGCAGCCCCCGCTGCCGGGCCAGCCAGGCCCCGATGTTCACGCACAGCGTGGTCTTGCAGGTGCCGCCCTTCTCGTTGACGAAGGCGACGCGTCGCATCGGGAGCTATGGCGCGCCGCCGCCCGCCCCCGGGTCGCCGCCGCGGCCGGCCAGGCGCGCCGAAAGGGCGTCGATGAGCGACTCCAGCTCCGCCAGCCGGCGCTCCAGATCCTCGACGTCGCGGGCCGAAGGCAGGTTCACCGCCGAGAGCGCGGAGCGCAGCGCCCCCTCTGCCGCCTGGCGCGCGCCGCGCGCCCGCTCGAGCAGAGCCTCCAGCGACGCCGCCGGCGGCCGGCCAGAGAGCAGCCGCCCCACCACCTCGCCGAGCCGTTCCTCGCCGGCGGCCAGCGCCTTTTTCACCAGCGGATGATTCCGCAGCGCGTCCAGCATCGGTGGACTTCTCCCCCCACCCCCGGTAGCTTGTCAAGCGCCGTGCCGGGGCCGTCCCTTCTCGAGAAGCGCCTCCTCATCGTGACGGGCAAGGGGGGCGTGGGGAAGTCCTCGGTCTCGGCGGCGCTGGCGCTCCTCGGCGGCCGCCGCGGCAAGCGCGTCCTGGTCTGCGAGGTGAACGCCCAGGAGCGGGTGGCGCCGCTCCTGGGCGCCCCGCCAGCCGGGCCGTCGATCCGCGAGGCCACCCCGGGGATCTTCACCGTCAACGTCACGCCCGCCGAGGCCATGCGGGAGTACGGCCTGATGGTGCTGAAGTTCCGCACCGTCTACGACGCGGTGTTCGAGAACCGCGTGGTGCGCTACTTCCTGCGGATGGTGCCCTCGCTGGCCGAGCTGGTGATGCTGGGCAAGATCGTCCACGAGGTCCGCGCCGAGGAGGGCGGCCGGCGCCGCTGGGACCTGGTGATCCTCGACGCCCCGGCCACCGGGCACGCGGTCCAGCTGTTGCGCGTCCCGGCGGTGCTGGCGGACACGGTGCCGGGCGGGCCTCTGCGCCACGAGGCCGGGCGGATGCGTGACCTGCTGGTGGACCCGGCGGTCACCGCCCTCTCCATCGTGACCCTCCCGGAGGAGATGCCGGTCTCCGAGTCCATCGACCTCGACGCCCAGGTGCGGGGAGTGCTGGGCATCCCGCGCGGCGTCCTGTTCCTGAACGCCATGCCCGAGGCCCGCTTCGCCGCCGAGGAGCGAGCGCGCCTGGAGCGCCTGGCGGAGCAGCCGCCGCCGCTCGGGCCGGCGGCGCGGGCGGCGCGGCTCCAGATGGAGCGCGCCGCCGAGGCCTCCCGGTACGCCGCTCGAGCCCGGGCAGCGCTGGACCTCCCGGCGGTGGTGCTGCCGCTCCTCCCGGCCGCCGCCTGGGGGCGCGCGGCGGTGGAGGCGCTGGCCGCCGCCCTGGAGCCGGAAATCGCCTGATGGGCGCCGTCCGCGACAGCCTGCGCGAGAAGCGCATCGCGGTGTGCGTCGGCTCGGGCGGGGTCGGCAAGACCACCGTGGCCGCCGCCCTGGCGTTGCAGCGGGCCCTGGACGGAGGCCGGGTCCTGGTGTGCACCATCGATCCGGCCCGGCGCCTGGCGGCGGCCCTGGGCCTGGAGTCGCTCGGCAACCTCGAGTCGCGCGTCCCGGAGCACAAGCTCGCGGCGGCGGGCCTCTCCCCCCGGGGGCAGCTCCACGCCATGATGCTGGACGTGAAGCGCACCTGGGACGACCTGGTGGCGCGCCACGCCCCGGACCGCCAGCGGCAGGAGCGGATCTTCCGCAGCCGCATCTACCAGCAGATGTCGAGCGCCCTGGCCGGCAGCCAGGAGTACATGGCCATGGAGAAGCTCTACGAGCTCTCCACCGAGCGCGACTACGACCTGGTGGTGCTGGACACGCCGCCCACCGCTCACGCCCTCGACTTCCTGGAGGCGCCCGACCGGATCCTCGACTTCCTGGGCAACGAGACGGCGCGCCTGCTGCTCACGCCGGCGCTGGGGGCCGGCAAGGTCGGGCTGCGCCTGTTCCAGCTGGGGGGGAGCTACATCGCCCGGACCCTCTCCCGCTTCACCGGCTCCGACGTGCTGCGGGACCTGGCCGAGTTCATGGCCGGCTTCCAGGGCATGTACGAGGGCTTCAAGGCCAGGGCGGCGGCGGTGCGGGCGCTTCTCGCCGAGCCGCAGGTGGGGTTCGTGATCGTCTCCAGCCCGAGCCCGCTCTCGGTGGACGAGGCGCTCTTCTTCCACGAGCACCTCCACGCCGAGTCCATGCCCATCGCCGGGGTGGTGATGAACCGCGTCACCCCGGACCTGTGGCCGGAGGCAGGCGACCCGCCGGGCGCCGAGGCGCTGCTCGAGGCCCTGGGCGGCGCCGCGAAGGCGGACCCGGGCCTGGCCGGCCGGCTGGCCCTGACGCTCCAGGAGCACCAGGCGCTGGCGCGCACCGACGCCCGCGAGGTGGGGCGCCTCTTCGACGCGGTGCCGGCGCCGCGGGCGGTGGTGCCGCGGCTGGAGCGCGACGTCCACGACCTGGCCGGCCTGGCGGAGCTGGCGGCCCGGCTGTGAAGCGAGGCGCGGGTCCAGGCCCTCCGGTTTCGGGCGAAGCCAGCCGACACCGCCCCGCCCGACGCCCGCGCCCGGGCCCAGACGCGGCAGCTCCGCACCAGCTCCGGGCCCGCCGGCGCTGGAGGTGCTAGGATGCACGGCGCCCATGGCGTCCGTCCGCCTCGAGGTCGAGACCACTGCCCGCGAGCAGCTCCTGGACATCACCGAGCGGGTGCGCCAGGTGGTCGCGAGCTCCGGGGTGGCCAGCGGGCTGTGCCTGGTCTCCTCCCTCCACACCACCGCCGGCGTGACCGTGAACGAGAACGCCGACCCGGACGTGGGCCACGACTTCCTGCTGGCGCTGCGGAACGCCGTCCCCGAGCGGGCCTCCCAGGGCCGGTATCGGCACGGGGAGGGGAACTCCGATGCGCACGTGAAGACCTCTCTGGTCGGCCCTTCCCAGCTCATCCCGGTCGAGGCCGGGTCGATGGCGCTCGGGACCTGGCAGGGCGTCTTCCTCTGCGAGTTCGACGGGCCGCGCCGCCGCACCGTGCTGGTGAAGGTCTTCGCCGGCTAGTGCCTCGACCCATGCGTATCGATCAGCTTTCAGGCCGCGAAGCGGCCCCGGCCGGGAGTCCGGCCGTAGCAGGGGGGAGGCTCCGGCGGCTCTGCCGACGGAGGGGGGCGGCACGCCCCCTTACAAAAGAGGCTGGTGCCGCCCGGAGCAGAATGCTCCGGTCGCGGCACTAGGAGTTCTGGGAGACGGGGTGGCTCTCCTGGAGATGCGCGGCGTCGAGAAGCGCTTCGGCGGGGTGGAGGCCCTGAAAGGGGTGGACTTCGCCCTGGAGGCCGGGGAGATCCACGCCCTGGTGGGGGAGAACGGCGCCGGCAAGTCCACCCTGATGAAGGTGCTCTCGGGGGCGCTCCTCCCGGACGCAGGCACCGTGCTCCTCGACGGGCGGCGCCTGCGGGCGCGGGGGGTGGCCGAGGCCCGGCGCGCCGGCGTGGTGATGGTCTACCAGGAGCTGACCCTGGTGCCGGACCTGTCGGTGGCGGAGAACCTGTTCCTGGGTCGCCTGCCGGCGCTGGTGCGCCACCGCGCGCTCGAGCGGCAGGCGGCGGCGCTGCTCCAGGGCATGGGGCTCTCCATCCCGCCGGAGGCGCCCCTGCGCTCGCTTGGCGCTGGCGAGCAGCAGCTGGTGGCCGTGGCCCGGGCCTTCGTCCAGCGGGCGCGGGTGATGATCTTCGACGAGCCCACTGCCACCCTCTCCGCCGGCGAGGTGGAGCGGCTGTTCGAGCTCATCCGGCGGCTGCGGGGAGAGGGGGTGGGGGTGGCCTACATCAGCCACCGCCTGGAGGAGATCTTCGAGTTGGCGGACCGAGTCACCGTCCTCCGGGACGGCGAGCGGGTCGCCACCGCGCCGCGCTCCGAGCTCAGCCCGGAGCGGGTGGTGGCCCTGATGGTGGGGCGCGAGGTTCGCGCCTGGCGGCGAGCCGAGCACCGCCCGGCCGGGGCGCTGGGGACCTTCGAGGTCGAGGCCGAGGGCCTGGCGTCGCTCCAGCTCGAGCTGCGGCGGGGCGAGGTGGTGGGGTTCGGCGGGGTGGTGGGGTCGGGGCGCAGCGAGGCGCTCCAGGCCATGTTCGGGCTGCGCGGGAGGTGCCGCTGGCGCGGCCGGGTCCTCCGCGGCCCGCGCGACGCGCTGGCGGAGGGGGTGTTCCTGGTCCCGCCCGATCGCAAGACCCAGGGGCTGGTGCTGGCGCTGGCCGCGGGGGAAAACGTGGCGCTGGCGGTGCTGCGGCGGCTGCAGCGGCTGGGGGTGATGGTCCGGGCGCGGGAGCGGTCACTGGTGGACGGCTGGTTCCAGCGGCTCTCGGTGCGCCCGGCCGATCCCGGCAAGCCGGCCGGCACCTTCTCGGGCGGCAACCAGCAGAAGCTGGTGCTGGCCAAGGGTCTGGCCACCGCGCCGGCGGTGCTGCTCATGGAGGAGCCGACCCGGGGCGTGGACGTGGCCACGCGCTCCGAGCTCTACGCCCTCCTCGACCAGCTGGCCGCCGGAGGGCTCTCGCTGGTGGTGTCGTCCAGCGACACCGAGGAGCTCTCCGGGCTGTGCGACCGGGTGCTGGTCTTCCGCGGCGGGCGGGTGGCCGCCGAGCTAAAGGCCCCGCTCCGCCGAGAGGAGGTGGTATCGCATGTCACCGGCGCGCTGGAGGTGGCGTGACTGGCTGTCGCGGTACGGCATCGCCCTGGCCTTCCTGGCGCTGGGGTCTGCCCTGGCGCTGCTCACCCCCCGGTTCCTCACCGCGGCCAACCTCCTCAACGTGCTGCGCCAGATCTCCGTCAATGCCCTGCTGGCCTTCGGCATGACGGTGGTGATCCTGGGGGCGGGCATCGACCTCTCGGTGGGCTCGGTGCTGGCCTTCAGCGGCGCGCTGGCCGCTGGGCTCTCGACGGCGGGGTGGCCGGCGGGCCTGGCCATGGCGGCGGCGCTCCTCCTGGGCGGGATCATGGGGCTGTTCAACGGGGTCTTCGTCGCCTACGCGCGCATCGCCCCCTTCATCGTCACGCTGGGCGGGCTCACCATCTTCCGCGGGGCCACCCTGGTCTACACCGACGGGCGCCCCATCACCGGCCTGCCGGGCGGCTTCGACGCGCTGGGGAACGGGGTGGCGCTGGGCGTCCCGGTGCCGGTGTGGGTGATGCTGGCCTTCCTGGGCCTGACCCACTTCCTCCTGCGGTTCACGGCGCTGGGGCGGGCCGTCTACGCGGTGGGCGGCAACGAGGAGGCGGCGCGGCTCTCCGGGATCCCGGTGGCCGGCACCAAGCTCTTCGCCTACGCCTACTCCGGGCTGGCCTCGGCCCTCGGGGCGCTGGTGCTCACCGGACGGCTCAACTCGGCCCAGCCCACCGCCGGAAGCGGCTACGAGCTCGACGCCATCGCCGCCGTGGTGGTGGGCGGAACCTCGCTCTTCGGCGGCCGGGGCGGGGTGCTGGGGACCTTCGTGGGCGCGCTCATCATCGGCGTGCTCAACAACGGGATGAATCTGCTCGACGTGTCGGCCTTCTACCAGCAGATCGTGAAAGGGGGTGTGATCCTGGCGGCGCTGTTGATCGATCGGCTGTTGTCGGTGCGAAACGACTAGCGGACCTGGAGGTGAGGCATGCGCGTACGGGAACTGGCAGCGCTGGCGGCAGTGGCCCTGGGCGGACCCGCCCTGGCCAAGGACACGGTGGGGCTCTCGGTCTCCACCCTCAACAACCCCTTCTTCGTCACCCTGCGCGACGGGGCCAGGGGCGCCGCCCAGAAGGCGGGCCTGGAGCTGGTGGTGCTGGATGCGCAGGACAAGGTGGACAAGCAGGTGGCCGACGTCGAGGATCTGATCCAGAAGAAGGTCAAGGTCATCCTGGTGAACCCCACCGACTCGTCGGCGGTGGTCCCGGCCATCAAGAAGGCCAACGCGGCCGGCATCCCGGTGATCACCGTAGACCGTGGTGCCAACGGCGGCACGGTGGCCTTCCACATCGCCTCCGACAACGTGGCCGGCGGCCGCCTGGCCGGCGACTACGTCTGCAAGATGCTGCACGGCCGGGGCAAGGTGGTCGAGCTGGAGGGCATCCCCGGTAGCTCCGCCGCCCGCGACCGCGGCAAGGGCTTCAACGACCACCTGGCGGCGGGGTGCACCGGTGTGGCGGTGGTGGCCCGGCAGACCGCCAACTTCGACCGGGCCCAGGGACTCACGGTGATGGAGAACGTCCTCCAGGCCCAGAAGGAGATCGACGCCGTCTTCGCCCACAACGACGAGATGGCGCTGGGGGCCCTGCAGGCCATCAAGGCCAGCAAGCGGCCCATCCGCGTGGTGGGCTTCGACGCCACCGACGACGCCGTCAAGTCCGTGAACGCCTGCGAGATGAAGGCCACGGTGGCCCAGCAGCCCGCGGAGATGGGGCGGCTCTCGGTGGAGAAGGCCGCCGGGGTCGCCAAGGGCGGCAAGGTGCCGGAGAAGACCGAGTTCATCGCCGTGGCCCTGCGGCTGGTGACGAGCGACAAGTGCAGGTAGGGCGGGGGCTTGTCCCCCGCCGATTTCACCGCGGAGCCATCGTAGGGCGAGGCCCGACTCGAGCCGCCCGGAACGGGCGGCCTACTGCCGAGCCACCCAAAGGGTGGCGAGGCTGCTTCTGCACCCGGGTGGACTCCGGGTCCACCTCGGACCGCGAGAGCCCCGGCCTGCGAACACGCGAAACGCGGGCGGGGGACAAGCCCCCGCCCTACCACTCCAGGCGGTCGCAGAAGCAGCCTCGCCGGCCGTTCCGGCCGGCTCGGCAATCAAATCTCGCGGCGGTACGGGATCGAGGGCTGCGCGCCGGGCCGGGTGACGCTGATGGCGGCGGCCGCCTGGGCGAAGTCCACCGCCTCCGGCGGGCTGCGCCCCTCGACCAGCGCGGCGCAGAACCCTCCGATGAAGGTGTCGCCGGCGGCGGTGGTGTCGACGGCGCGCACCGCCCGCGCCGGGAAGTGGCGAGTCCCCGAGGGCGTGGCCGCCACCACGCCCCGCTCGCCGAGCGTCACCAGCACGGTCCCCGCGCCCTGGGCGCGCAAGCGCTCCGCGGCCGCGGCCGCTCCCTCCACGGAGTCGACCAAGAGGCCCGTGAGCGCGGCCGCCTCCACCTCGTTGGGGACGAGGAAGTCGGCGCAGGCGAGCAGCGAGGCCGGCAAGGGCTGCGCCGGGGCGGGGTTCAGCACCACCAGCCGGCCCAGGTCGCGGGCCAGCCGGGCAGCCCGCGCCACAGTCTCGAGGGGCGTCTCCAGCTGCAGCGCCACCACCCGCGCCGCTGCCAGGACCTGGCGCTGGCGCTCGACGTCCTCCGGCGAGAGGAGCCCGTTGGCCCCGGGCACCACCACGATGCCGTTGCGGCCGCCGTCGTCCACCACGATCAAGGCCACCCCCGACGGCCCCGGAACCGCCCGCACGCCCTGGCAGTCGACGCCGTCGCCCTCCAGCACCGCGCGCAGCTCGCGGCCGAAGGCGTCATCGCCGACGCAGCCCACCATGGCGGTGCGGGCGCCCAGGCGCGCGGCCGCCACCGCCTGGTTGGCGCCTTTGCCGCCCGGGACCGTGGAGAAGGTCCGGCCGGAGAGCGTCTCGCCGGCGGCGGGCAGCCGCGGCGCCCGGGCCACCAGGTCCATGTTCAGGCTGCCGACCACGACCACCTGGGGCTCGTTCATGGGCCGATGCTAGTGGCGCGGGCCAGAAATCCCAAGCCGCCGGGCGCGAGCGATCGGCAGCCTGATCTCGGTAGCCGATTCCCGCGAGCCTCGTCGACGTCCACGGCGGCCCGGTCTCGCCGGAGGGCGCTTCGCAGCGAGCCGCGGCCGTCGCGATACGCGACCCGGGCCCGCGGCCGGCGGCGAGCAACCGTCGTGGAGCGCCAATGTGCCGAGGAGGTCCTCAGGCTGCGCGACCGACGTTTGCGAGCCGCCGCGCGTTCCTCGTCGCCGTGCGGCCGCCGCTCCGGGGTCGCGAGCGAAACCAGCGCCCGGAGGCGAGAACCGGGCCGCCGGGGATCCCGGAGACCGGCGGGCGCTGTGAAATCCAGGGGAGAGGTCAGGCGTGCCGCACCTCGAACACGTGGTAGCCCCAGGCCGGCATGTCGAGGTACAGGCCGCCGGCCAGGGCGTCGCCGGCGCGCACGAAGATGGCGGAGCCCACGAGGTCGGTGAGGAGCACCCGGCCGCTCTCCAGGCCCGGGAAGCCGGCCTCGGCGTAGCACTGCCCCTGGGTAGGCCCGAAGTTGACGCAGGCGAGGAGCCTCCCGGACGGGCCTTCCCAGGACATGACGATGAAGCGCTGCCAGGTGGGGTTCCCCTCCCAGGCCGGCCGGCACTCCCGCAGGCGCCAGCGCCCATCGTGCACCTCGGGGCGGGCGAGCACCGCCAGCAGGCGCCGGTAGAAGGCGCGCAGGCGCTCGTCCACCAGCTCGGCGGGGCGGCGGCCGAGGTGCATCGAGACGTGGACCTTGCGCCCCTCGAGCTGGCCCTCGTGGAAGAAGCGCAGGCCGGGGACGAGGAAGGAGAGTACTGCGGCGGCCGGGTGGCGTTCCGGCGGGAAGGTGGCCGCCGCCCGGGGCTCGTCGTGGTTCTCGAGGAAGCGCGCCGAGCGAAGCTGGAAGTCGGGGGCGGCGCAGAGGTGGCCGCGCACCGGCCCCGCCTCCCCGGCGCGCAGGCGGTCGTAGAGCCGCTTGTCGTAGGCGAAGTCGAAGCCCTGCTGCAAGAGCTCCCACTCGAGGTCCCAGTAGACCTCGGCCATGAAGGCGAAGCCGGGCCGCTCCCGGCGGACGGCGGAAATGGCCCCCGGCCAGAAAGGCTCGGCGGAGTGCGCGGTCCCGCCTCGCGGGTGAGAGCGCTGGCCCCAGGTCCGGGCGAAGACGTCGGGAAGCACCAGCATCGCCATGTCGCAGCGGACCCCGTCGCAGCGGGCTGCCACCCGGCGCAGCTCGCCGACCATCGCCTCCCGCAGCCCGGGGTGGCGGTAGTCGAGCTGCACCGTGTCCGCCCAGCCCGGAAAGTAGGGATCCCGGCCGTGCGCCAGGATCCGCCCGCCGAGGCGGACCCAGTTCGCGGGCTCGCGCTCGAGATCCTCCTCCGTTCCCTCGATGAGCCACTCCGGGTGAGCGGTTACCCACGGGTGGTCCGGGCTCACGTGGTTGGGCACGAAGTCGAGCAGGAGCGACAGGCCGCGCCTCGACATCCGCGTCCGCAGGCGGGAGAGGGCCGCCTCCCCACCGAACTCGGGCTTCACCTCGTAGGCCTGGATGGCGAACGGGGAGCCGGTCACGTCCTCGTCGCGGAGGTCGGGGAGGTCCCGCTGGAATCCCTGGCGCCAGTCGGCCCGGGCCAGGGACACGGCTCGCGCCGCCGGTCCGGTGCGCCAGACGCCGAGGGGCCAGACCCAGTCGAAGCCGTGTCCGGCCAGCTCGTCGAGCAGCGAATCGGGGAGGTCGTCCAGCGTGGCGGCCCGGCCCAGGGCCCGGCCCCACTCGCCGAGGAGGACGCGGGTGTTCAGCTGATAGAGGAGAGGGGAGGGCTTCACGGTGGCCTCCGCGGCGACGGCGCTGTCGGTGAACGGCCTGTCGCGGCAGGGTAGCCGAAGGTCGAGCGCCCCCTCCGCCCCCCGCGGGGACGCCCCAACGGGGACTCCTGTGGGTCCGCGCCGCGGGCGAAGATGACCCAAACGTCGGGGGAGGTCGCCATGGCGGACGCGAGGCGGACGGCGGAGCACGGTCGGCTGGAGGAAGCGCGCGGGCAGGGGGTGCCGTGGCGCAAGTGGGGCCCGTACCTGTCGGAGCGCCAGTGGGGGACGGTCCGCGAGGACTACAGCCAGGACGGCAACGCCTGGGCGTACTTCAGCCACGACCAGGCGAGGTCGCGCGCCTACCGCTGGGGCGAGGACGGCCTCGCCGGCTTCTCCGACGACAAGCAGCGGCTGTGCTTCGCGCTGGCGCTGTGGAACGGCGCCGACCCCATCCTCAAGGAGCGGCTCTTCGGCCTCACCAACGCCGAGGGGAACCATGGCGAGGACGTGAAGGAGTACTACTTCTACCTCGACTCGACGCCGACCCACTCCTACATGAAGTGGCTCTACAAGTACCCCCAGTCGGCCTTCCCCTACGGCGACCTGGTGGAGCAGAACCGGCGCCGCACTCGCCAGGAATTCGAGTACGAGCTCCTCGACACCGGCGCCTTCGCCGAGGGCCGCTACTTCGACGTGTTCGTGGAGTACGCCAAGGAGTCTCCAGAGGACGTGCTCATCCGGGTGACGGTGGCGAACCGCGGCCCCGCCAAGGCGACGCTCCACGTGCTTCCCACCCTGTGGTTCCGCAACACCTGGAGCTGGGGCGACGCGGGGGCGGAGAGGCCCGTCCTCCGCACGGTCAAGGGCCCCAGGGGCGCCGCCGCGGTGGCCGCGGCGCACCCCGAGCTGGGCGATCAGTGGCTCTACTGCGACGGCGCCCCGGCGCTGCTCTTCACCGAGAACGAGACCAACCAGCAGCGCCTCTTCGACTCGCAGAACCCGAGCCCCTTCGTGAAGGACGCCTTCCACGCCTTCCTGGTGGAGGGGAAGTCGGACGCCGTGAACCCGGAGAAGGTCGGGACCAAGGCGGCGGCCCACTACCGCCTGGAGGTGGCGCCGGGCGCGTCGGCCGTCCTGCGGCTCCGCCTCTGCGACGCCGCCCCGGCGGCCCTGGCCGATCCCTTCGGCGGGTTCGACGGGAAGGTGGAGGCGCGGCTGCGGGAGGCCGACGAGTTCTACCGCGCCGTGATCCCCGCCTCCGCCGGCGAGGACGAGGCCCGGGTGGCGCGGCAGGCCCTGGCCGGCATGCTCTGGACCAAGCAGTACTACTTCTTCGACGGGAAGAAGTGGCTGCGCGAGCGCGGGGTGGATCCCTTCGAGCCGGGCCAGACGCGCGGGGTGCGGAACCGCGAGTGGTTCCACATGGTGAACGACCACGTCATCTCCATGCCCGACAAGTGGGAGTACCCCTGGTACGCGGCCTGGGACCTGGCCTTCCACACCATCGTGCTCGGGGGGGTGGACCCGGACTTCGCCAGGGAGCAGCTGGACCTCATGCTCCGCGAGGTCTACCTGCACCCCAGCGGACAGATCCCGGCCTACGAGTGGAACTTCAGCGACGTGAACCCGCCGGTGCACGCCTGGGCCACCATCTTCCAGTACCGCCTGGAGGAGGCCCGGCGCGGCCAGGGGGACCTCGAGTTCCTGAAGCGCACCTTCGCCAAGCTCCTCGTCAACTTCACCTGGTGGGTGAACCGCAAGGACCGCTTCGGGAAGAACGTGTTCGAGGGCGGGTTTCTGGGCCTCGACAACATCGGGGTCTTCGATCGGAGCGCCCCGTTGCCCACCGGCGGCCACCTGGAGCAGGCCGACGGCACCGCCTGGATGGCCATGTTCTCCCAGAACATGCTGGAGATCGCGGTGGAGCTGGCGGTGAGCGACCCCAGCTACGAGGACCTGGTGGTCAAGTTCGTCGAGCACTTCCTGTGGATCGGCGCCGCCATGAACCGGGTGGGGCACGACGGCATGTGGGACGAGGAGGACGGCTTCTACTACGACGTGCTCCGGCTCCCCGACGGCGGCGCCACCCGGCTCAAGGTGCGCTCCATGGTCGGGCTCTTGCCGCTGTGCGCCACTACCGTCGTCGAGCCGTGGCAGCGGGAGCGCATTCCGCGAGCCATGAACGTCCTCCGCGACCGAGTGCTGGCCATGCCCGAGCTCCTGCGCGGGGTGCACGTCACCGGCGAAGGGCATCTCGGCCATGCCGGCCGCGGAATCCTCGCCCTGGTGAACCAGGAGCGCCTGGTCCGCATCCTCTCCAAGATGCTGGACGAGAACGAATTCCTCGGACCCTACGGCCTACGGTCCCTCTCGCGGTTCCACGCCGACCACCCCTACGTGTTCCGCGCCGACGGCCAGGAGTACCGCGTCGACTACCTGCCGGCCGAGTCGGACACCGGGATGTTCGGGGGCAACTCCAACTGGCGCGGGCCGGTCTGGTTCCCGGTCAACGGGCTCGTCATCCGGGCCCTGCTCCAGTTCTACCTCTACTACGGCGATTCACTCAAGGTGGAGTGCCCCACCGGCTCGGGGCGGAAGATGAACCTCTTCGAGGTGGCCAAGGAGATCGGCGACCGGCTGCAGCGCATCTTCCTCAGGGACTCGAGCGGCCGCCGGCCGGTGTTCGGCGGCGCCGAGACGTTCCAGTCCGACCCGCACTGGCGCGATAACGTCCTCTTCTACGAGTACTTCCACGGCGACAACGGCGCCGGCCTGGGGGCGAGCCACCAGACCGGCTGGACCGGCCTCTTCGCCACCCTCACCGGGCTCTTCTCCGGCCGCGACGCCGGGGTCCTGCTCGAGGCCGGGAAGAAGGGCGTGTTCCGGAAGTAGCCAATTCCGAAGGTGCCAGGCGCCCCGCCCGGGGCTATATTTTCGGCTCCATGGGCGCGCCGGTGTACGAGATCTCCAAGGACTTCGTCTTCAGCGGCGCGCACCAGATCCGCCTCCACGGCGGCAAGTGCGAGCGCATGCACGGCCACAACTGGCGGGTGCGGGTCCACGCCCGGGCCTCGTCGCTGAACCGCATCGGCATGGTGGTGGACTTCGCGGATTTGCAGGCCCTGGTGGCCGGGGCCTGCGCCCGCTTCGACCACCGGAACGTCAACGAGGTGCCTCCCTTCGACGAGGTGAACACCACCGCCGAGAACCTGGCCCGTTTCTTCTACCAGGAGGTGGACCGGCGCCTGGCGGAGTCGGAGGGCGGCCGGGTCCGGGTGTCGAAGGTCGAGGTCTGGGAGAACGAGGGGTCGCTGGCGGTGTACCGGGAAGAGTGAGGGTCAGATTCCCCGTGTATCGTCGCGCGCGTGCCGGCCCTGTGCCTCGTGCCGACGCCGCTCCAGGCGTCCCGCGCCGCGCTTCGCCTCTGCGACGCCCAGGGCGGGCTGCTCTTCGGGCCGCGGGTCCTGACGCCGGGCGAGCTGGTGCCGGCGCTGCTCGCCGCCGCGGGCGAGCGCCGCCCGCTGCTCGGTCCGCTGGCGGAGCGCCTCCTGGTCCTCGACGCCGCGCGCGAGGCCGGCGGAGCGCTCGCGGGCGCCGGCCCGGCGAGCGGACTTGCCCGGGACCTCGGCCGCGCCGTCGCCGAGATGCGGCGGGGCGGGGTCTCCGCCGAGGTGGCGGCTGCGGCAGCGGCGGGGCTCGCGGGGAGCGCCGCCGGGCGCCTCGCCGCCCTCTCGGCCGTGCTCGCCGCCTTCGAGCGGCGCCTCGCCGACCTCTCCGCGCTCGACGCCGCCGCCGGCGAGCGGGCGGCCGCCGAGGCGGTGCGTCGCGGCGCCGAGTGCGAGGCCACAGCCGGGCTCGACCTCCTCTTCCTCGACGGATTCGGGCGCACCTCCCCGTCAGGCGCCGACCTCCTGGCGGCCCTGGCGGCCCGGGCGCCCCGTACCCTGGCCCGGCTCCCGTGGTTCCCCGATCGCCCCGACCTCTCCGGCCCGGCCGAGGCGCTGGTGCGGCGACTCGAGGCGCTGCACGAGGGGGCGCGCGGCGAGATCCAGATCGAGTTTCCGTCCCTCTCCGCGGAGGGACGAGCGCCCCGGCTGGCACACGTCCTGGCGGCGGTGGCCGGCGGCCCCGCGCTCGGCCCGGCCCCCGAGGGCGGACGCGTCATCGGGCTGCCCGCCCCCGGCGAGGAGGGCGAGGCCGAGGCGGCGGCCCGGCTCATCGCCGATCTCCTCGACGAGGGGCTCGCGCCCGGAGAGGTGGCGGTGCTCTCGGCGATGCCGGAGCGAGCGGCGCCGCTCCTCGGGCGCCCCTGCGCCGACCGCGGCGTCCCCTTCGCCGCCGGGGTCGGGTCCCCGCTCGCCCAAAGCCCGGCGGTCCGCGCCGTGCGCGCCGCGCTCGCCGCTGCGCCGGCGCCCGACCGCGCCGCCGCCGAGGCCCTGCTCGGCTCGAGCTATCTCGGCCTGGGGCGTCCTCCGGCCCGGCTGGCCCACCTCCTCGACCGCGCCGGGGCGCTTCCCGGCCAGGGCGACCCGGCCGCTGCCCTGCGCGAGCGGGCGGCCCGCCTGCACGCTCCGTCCGCGGCCGGGGAGCGCGCCGACCTGCTCGCCGCCGCCGAGGCGGTGGAGGCGCTCGGCGAGGCGCTCCGCCCCCTGGCGCCGCCCGCTACCCCCCGCGAGTGGGTCCGCCGCCTGCGGGCCTTCCTCGGCGGCGCCGGGGTGCGCCGGCGCGCCGCGCGCGGCGAGCCGGCGCTGGCGGCCCGGGACCTGGCCGCGCTGCGCCGGCTGGAGGAGGTCGCCGACCGCCTGGCCGACGCGCTGGCCCTCGTCGGGCGCGGCGAGGAGCCCATCGCCGCCGGGGGATGGCTCCCGCTCCTCGACGCCGCCATGGAGGGCGCGGCGGCGCCGCCGCCTCCCGAGCCGGCGCGGGGGGCGGTCGAGCTCTGGCCCCTCGGCGCGGCCGCCGGGCTCGCGGTCCGGGCGGTGCTGATCCTCGGCTGCCGCCGCGGGGGCTTCCCGCCGGCGCCGCGCCCCGAGGCCGTGCTGCGCGATCCCGAGCGCGCCGCTCTGAACCGGGTCCTGCGCCGCCCGGCGCTCACGACCAGCGGGGGCCGCCGCGACGAGTCGCTCCACCGGGCCTTCTGCGCCCTGGCGGCGGCGCGCGAGACCTTGGCCCTGCTCTGGCCTGCGGAGGACGGCGCCGCACCGGCTCCACTCGCGGCCGAGGTCCTGGCGGCGGCCGGAGTGACCGCGGCGCCGCTGGCCTCCGATCCGCCGCTGTCGCGGGCGCGAGCGCCAGCCGAGGCCCTTCGCGCCGCATCCAGGCTGGGACGTGCCGGGCGGGGCGGGGAGGCGGCCGAGGCGCTCAGCTCGGCTCCGCCGCTCCTCGACCGCGCCGGTCAGGCGCTCTCGGTGGGGGCGCTCGAGGAGGCGCGCCGCCAGGCGGTGCTCTCCCGCACCGCGTCGCCGGCGGCGGGCCTGGTGCCGGCGACCCTCGCCGGGGCGCTCGCCGAGGCGCTGCCGGCTGAGTGGACCGCCTCGCACCTCGAGGCCGAGGCGCGCTGCCCCTATCGCTTCTTCCTCTCCGAGGTCGCCGGCATCGCCGAGCCGGGGACCGCCGGCCCCGACGCCGATCCGCGCGACGAGGGGAGCCTCTTGCACGCGGCCCTGGAGCGCTTCGTGGCGGCGCGGCGCGACCGCGGAGCCTGGCCGCTCGCCGGCGACGCTGCCGACCGGGCCGAGGCCCGCGCCGCCGCCGAGGCTGTCATGGCGCGCTTCGAGGGCGAGGGGCGGGTGGGCGACCCGCGGGTGTGGGCCTCGCGGCGCGAGGCGGTGCTCTCGCGCATGGACCGGTTCGTGGTCGCCGAGGCGCGCCTCGCCGACGGCCTCTCCCCGCGGCTCCTGGAGCACCGCTTCGGCGGGGCCTCGGGGCGGCCCCCGCTGGTCTTGCGCGACGGCGCCGAGGAAGTGCGCCTCGCGGGGCGCATCGACCGGGTCGACGCCGACGGGGAGCGACTCCGGGTCCTCGACTACAAGAACGGCGGCGACGAGCGAGAGCTCGCCTCGCGGCTCGCCCCCGAGGCCCTGGGAGTGACGAGCTTCCAGGCTCCGCTCTACCTCATGGCGGCGGCCCGCGACCTGTCCGGGCGCTCTCGCCTCGCGGCCGGCTACGCCCTGTTGCGCCAGGGGACGCGAACCCGGGAGCTCGAGGTTTCGGCCGGCGACGCCCTCCTCGCGACCGACGAGGCGCGCCGCGCCGAGGCGCGCGCCTTCGGGGGGAAGCCGGTGGCGGACGCAGTCCTCGGGGCCGTGCGCCGCATCCGCCGCGGCGAGTTCCCCGTCGCCTCGCGGGACTGCACTGGCTGCGGCTACGGCGCGGTGTGCCGCTTCCAGTCGCTGGCGGAGGGCGAGCCGTGACCGCACGCCTCCAGGGGCACCTCGCCATCTCGGCGGGCGCGGGGGCCGGCAAGACCCGGGCCCTGGTGGAGCTGGCGCTGGCCCTGCTCGGCGGCGAGGCCCTGGGCGAGCCCTGCGAGCCCGGGTCGCTCGTGGCCATCACCTTCACCGAGCGAGCCGCCGCCGAGCTGGAGGAGCGCCTGCGCGGCGCGGTGGCCGAGCGCGCCGTCCTGGCGGAGGGCGAGGAGGCGACCCGCTGGCGCCGGAGGCTCCACGCCCTGGAGCGCATGACGGTGGGCACCATCCACGCCTTCGCCGCCGCCCTCCTGCGCGAGCACCCGGTCGAGGCCGGGCTCGACCCCGAGTTCGAGGTGCTGGAGGAGGACGGGGCGGAGGCCCTGCGGCGCGAGGCCTGCCGCGAGGCGGCCCTGGCGGCGGCCGGCGGGGACGAGGCGTCGCGGGCGCTCCTCGCGGCCCACGGGGCCGCCGGCCGGCGCGGGGGCCTGGCCGCGGTCCTCGCCGACCTCACCCGGGAGCGGGCCTCCCTCGGGAGGGCCGGGCCGGCCGATCCGGCGCCGGCCGATCCGGGTGCGGCGGAGCGCGCCCGCGGCGACCTCTTGGCCGGGGCCGCGACCATCCTGGCGCGGCGGGTGGAGGCGCGCACCGCCTCGGGGCGGCGGGCGGTGGAGCGGCTCGAGGCGGCGCTCGGCGAGCTGGCCCCGGCGGACCGGGAAGGACCGCTGGACCTGGCCGCGGCGCGGCGCCTCTCGGGGCTGGCCGAGGCTCTCCGCGGCTGGCGCGCCGGCAAGGGGGAGCCCCCCGAGCTCGAGGCGGCGCGGACGGCGCTCTCGGGGGCGGCCGAGGCGCTGGTGTCGGCGATGGCCGGCGCGGCGGCCCTCGCGCAGACGGGTGCCCTCTGCCGGCTGGTGGAGGCGGCCGAGGCCGGCTACGCCCTCCGGAAGGCCGCACGCCCGGCTCTGGACTTCGACGACCTGCTCCTCCGGGCCCGGGACCTCCTGCGCCGGGACCAGGCGGTGCGGGCCGAGGTCCGCGAGAGGACGCGGGCGCTCCTCGTGGACGAGTACCAGGACGTGAACCGGGTCCAGCAGGAGATCTTCGACCTCGTCGCCGGCGGCGAGCCGCCCGGGCCGCTGCTCCTGGCGGTGGGCGACCTGAAGCAGTCGATCTACCGGTTTCGCGGCGCAGACGTCACCGTCTTCGCCGGGCTGCTGGAGCGGCTCGGCGGCGAGCCGGGCGGGCGGGTGATTCGCCTGGCCCACAACTACCGTTCGGCGCCGGCGGTCCTGGACCTCGTGAACGCCGTCCTGGAGCGGGCCGCCCCCGGGCCGGGCGCCCGCCTCTACGAGGTCGGTTTCGGCGGCGCCGATCGGCTGGTCCCGGTGCGGGAGGGCGGCCTGGCCCCGGCCTGCGAGGTCCTGGCCGACGGCGGCGGCGGGCCGGCCGCCGAGCGCCGGGCCCGGGAGGCACGCGCCCTGGCCGCTCGCATCCAGGCCCTGGTCTCGGGTCGAGCGGGCGTGACCGTGACCGACCGGAAGGGAGGCGAGCCCCGGGCGCCCCGCTACGGCGAGGTGGCGGTTCTCTTCCGGCGCCTCACGCAGGTGGGCGAGTACGAGCGGGCCCTGCGCGCCGCCGGCGTCCCGTACCGCCTGGCCCGGGGCGGCGGCTTCTACCAGGCGCCGGAGGTGCGCGACCTGGGCGAGCTCCTGTGGAGCCTCTGCGAGCCCGGGGACGAGCTGGCCTGGGCCGCGCTCTTGCGCTCGCCGGCCTGCGCCGTCTCCGACGGCACGCTGCTCCTGCTCTCGCGCCTCGGCCTCGGCACGCTCGGCCGGCGCGAGCCGGAGGAGGTGGCCGGCGCGGTCCGGGGCGGGTGGGGAGGCGCCGGGGCGGGTCTCGAGGCCGAGCTCGTCCGGCTGCGCCGCTTCCTGGCCGAGTGGCGCGGGCTGCGTCCGCTCCTCGACCGCCTGCCGCTCCCGGACCTCCTCGGCCGAGCGGTGGAGCGGCTGGATCTGGAGGCGGCGCACCTGGCCTCGCCCGAGGGGGAGCGCCGCCTCCGGAACCTCCGCAAGGCCCTGACCGTGGCGCGCCGCTTCGAGGACGCCGGGGGCGGCCCCCGGGCCTTCGCGGCCCGGCTGCGCCAGATGGCGGAGCGGCCGCCCAGGGAGCCGGAGGCGGAGCTGGAGGCCGGCGACGCGGTGGCGCTCCTCTCGGTGCACCAGGCCAAGGGCCTGGAGTGGCCGGTGGTGGCGGTGCCGGACCTCGGGGCGCGCCCGCGAGGCGACGCGCGCCGGGCGGCGTGGGACGGCGAGGGTCGGCTGGCGGCGGCCTTCCTGGATCTCGCCGAGGAGCGCTTCGAGCCGGGCCAGGCCCTGCTCCGGCTGCGCGAGGAAGAGCGGCGGGCCTCGGCGGCGGAATCGCTCCGCCTCCTCTACGTGGCCCTGACCCGAGCCCGCGACTACCTGCTGCTCTCCGGCGAGGGGGGGGAGCGGGGCGGGGAGGGCACCTGGGCGGCGCGGGTCGGGGCGGCGGCGCGGGCCCGGCCGGAGATCCTGAGGCGCATCCCGGCGGGCGAGGCCGACACCTTCGCGGTGGGGCCGCGCGCGGCGGCCCCGGGCCCGCAGGGTCCTGCGGCCATCGAGCCGGCGGCGGCTCCGCCGCTCGCCGGGCCGGCGCCGCTCTCGGCGGTGCGCCTGGCGGTGACCGATCTCGCCGAGTACGCCCGCTGCCCCCGCCGCCACGCCTTCGCCTTCCGGCTGGGGCTCCCGGAGCGCTCGCCGTCCGAGGGTGGGGCGCCGGTGCAGGACGACCCGGCCCGGGCCACGGCGCGGGGCACGCTGGCCCACGCCATGCTCGCCGAATCGGACCTCGCGGCGCCGCCGCTGGAGCGGCGCGCCCAGCTCGCCGCCGCCGCCGCACGGCGCGGCTACGATCCCTCGAGCCCGACGGTGCGCCGCATCCTCGCCGACGTCTCGCGGTTCCTGGACGCCGCGCCGGGCCGGCGCCTCTCGGCGCTGACCCGCTCCGGGGCCCTGCACCGGGAGGTGCCCTTCCTCCTGCGCCTCGACGGGGCGGAGGGGCTCCCGGCCTGCTACCTCTCCGGCGCGCTGGACGCGCTGTGGGAGGAGCGCGGGTCGGTGACGGTGGTGGACTTCAAGTACTCGGTGGGACGACCCGAGGAGCGCGAGCGCTACCGGCTGCAGCTCGCCGCCTACGCCCTCGCGGCCGGGCGTGCCTTTCCGGGGAGGCGGGTGCGGGCCCAGCTCCAGTTCCTGCGGGGAGCGCTCGCCGCCGCCGACCTCACGCCCTCGCCGGCCGAGCTGGACCGGCTCGCCGCCGAGGCGCCGCGCCTCGCGCTCGGCGCCTTCCGCGGCGAGGGCGAGTGGCGCACGCCCGCCGAGCTGGGCCGATCCGAGGAGCGGTGCCGAGCCGAGGGGTGTGGCTACCTCGTCCGCTGCTTCCGGGCGCGCCCCGCCGACGCTCCCTTGGCGCGGGCGACGCCCACTCCGGCTCGCGCCGGGGCGGAGGTGGCGGCGGCGGCGAGGTCCTTGGGGCCGCGAGCCGGGCTGGTCGGGCTCGGCGCGCAGGCATCGCCTCGGCCGCCCCTCGCGGCGGCCGCGCCGGCCCCCGCGCGGGGCGCGGCCCCCGCGCCGGCGGGGTTCACGTCGGCGGCCGGCGGAGGCCGCAAAGTGCTATAACCCTTCTCGTTAGCCGGGGGCCTCCCCCCCGCGCCCATTCGGAGAAGCCAATGCCAGAGCACAGCACCGCCCGCGTGAAGGAGATCCTCTCCTGGTACCAGTCGGACAACCCGGGAACCCTCACCAACATCGCGCGCCTCCTGATGCACGGGAGGCTGGGCGGTACCGGCAAGCTGGTGATCCTGCCCGTCGACCAGGGGTTCGAGCACGGCCCGGCGCGCTCCTTCGCTCCCAATCCGGCCGGCTACGACCCCGACTACCACTTCCAGCTGGCCATCGACGCCGGCTGCAACGCCTACGCCGCGCCTCTCGGCTTCCTGGAGGCCGGCGCCGCCAAGTTCGCCGGGCAGATCCCGCTCATCCTGAAGCTCAACAACTCGGACACCCTGGCCAAGATGGACCAGCCCGTCTCGGCGGTCACCGGGTCGGTGAGGGACGCGCTCCGGCTCGGCTGCGCCGCCATCGGCTTCACCATCTACCCCGGCTCAGGGGCGCGCAACACCCAGTACCAGGAGCTGCGCCAGCTCACCGAGGAAGCCAAGGCGCACGGCCTGGCGGTGGTGGTGTGGAGCTACCCCCGCGGCGCCGGCGTCTCCAAGGACGGCGAGACCGCCGTGGACGTGTGCGGCTACGCGGCGCAGATCGCGGCCCAGCTCGGCGTCCACGTCATCAAGGTGAAGCCCCCCAAGGACTTCATCGAGCAGGCCGAGGCCAAGAAGGTCTTCGAGAAGTACGCCATCCCCGTGAAGACCCTGGCCGACCGGGTGCGCCACGTGGTGCAGAGCGCCTTCGCCGGCAAGCGCATCGTCATCTTCTCGGGCGGCGAGGCCAAGGGCACCGACGAGATCCTGGCCGAGGTGCGCGGCATCAAGGAGGGCGGCGGCTTCGGCTCCATCATGGGCCGCAACGCGTTCCAGCGCCCCAAGGCCGAGGCGCTGAAGCTCCTCGACGAGGTCATGAAGATCTACGTCTCGTAGGTCTGGAGCGCCAAGCCGCCGGCCGTCGGCGCGGCGAAATGGACCCGGCGCCTCGCCGGCGCTTTGACCGTCCGCCTCGCGGAAACGGCCTATCCCCGCTTTTTTCCTTGCCTCGCCGGTCGGCCGGGCGATATACGGTTTCACCCCAATGCGTCTCTACCCCAAGGTCATCCCCACCATCGCCCGCGAGGTCGTCCAGATGCTGATGCAGGACGGCGACGTGGAGATCGAGACCATGCGCATCGCCGACGCCGAGATGGACATGGCGGCCATCATGAAGGAATACCTGGCGGCCGAGGAGCGCGTGAACGCCGCCACCCGCGAGGCGCTGGAGCGGCGCGGCTACGACCACTCCCGGTTCAACCAGGTGAAGCGCGAGATGGCCGACGTCCGCGGCTTCAAGATGGGCGACGAGGGGATCGAGTACGTGATCGGCCAGATGATCGAGTTCCTCCTCGTGTCGCGGAACGTGGAGGAGGTCTACGCCGAGGACACCTCTCTCCGGAAGAAGATCTTCCAGATCTTCAAGAAGCACCTCGACGTCGACGAGGAGATCGACCGCGAGGCGCGCGCGCGCCTGAAGCACCTCCAGGAAGGCACCAGCGCCTGGGAGGTGGAGTACAACAAGACCATCGAGCTGCTGCGGCGGTCGCGCGGGCTGATTTAGGGATCGCGCCCGGGGCCTCGCCCGCCGGCGCGTGTCCTCGCCGCCACGATGTGTCCGCGGCGGCGTCGCGCGCGCGGGCCACGAGGCGCGACGGCGAGAGGCGGGCACCGTACCGAGCTTCCCGGCATCGTGGTCGGCGCGTGCTCGCCGTCGCGACGCGGTTCACGTTGGCGCGGCGCCGCTTTCGCGGTCTCCTCGGGCGGCTGCGGGGAGGCGCCGGCGGGCAAGGCCCGGGCGCTCCCTAGGCGCCGTCGCTCAGCGCCCGCCGTTTTCTTGACCGGCGATATCGCCCGGTTACCTTCTGATCCTCGGGGCGAAGGAGGCGCGGGTGGCGGGCGGGCGCGGCTACTACCGGGGCATTGGCGGGTGCGCCGCGCTCCCGACCTCGCCCCTCCCGGCTGGCGGGGCGCTCGGGCGGGCCGAGTCGCTGGCCCCCGGAGAGCTGCGGCGTGTGCCCTTCGCCGGCGAGCTTTTGGGCGCGGCGCGGGTGCGGGCGCGCTTCGCAGCCATGCCGCTCGAGGCCTTCGACCGCGTCGCGGGGGTCCTCGCGGCGCTGGAGCAGGCGGCCTATCTCCAGCTCCTGCGGCTGGCCTTCGGTGAGGGGCGCAACTTCTGTCGGGCCGGCAAGCGCGACCTCGAGGCGCGGCTCGGCCTTTCGGAGCGCCGCCTGAACCGGGTGCTGGGGGCGCTGGTGGAGAAGCGCTTCCTCCGGGCGCTGCATCGCGACAACCGCGGCACGCTGTGGCGCGTCTACCTGCCGCGGGAAGCCTTTGGCGAGCCGGTGGGCGACGACGTTCTGCTGGGCCGGGCCGCCGGGGCCGCCGACCCGGCCCCGGCCGCCGCGAAGCCGTCGCCGGCGGCCGCGGAGAACTGCCCCGCTCCCGCGCTGGACGACCCCCGCGGCGTGCGCGAGCTGGCCCGCTCCCTGCTGGCGGCCCGCGGCGCGGTCCCCACGGCGGAGGCGCTGGAGAGCGCCGTGGCCGAGGTGCGAGAGCTCCTGGCCGACGGCGCGAGCCCGAGACAGGTGGCGGCGGCCGTGGCCGCCCTGGGACGTCGGCGGACGGTGAAAGGAGCCGCGTGATGCGACGCGAGGCGACGGTGGCCCGGCGCCGGGTGGTGGCGACGGCCGCTCCGGCCGACCTGGCCGGGCTGCGCCGGCGCTTCCCCGCCCAGGGCGACCGGGACGCGGTGGTGCTGGACTTCCTGGAGGACGACCTCGCCGAGACGCGGGGCTCGCTCTCGGAGGTGTCCCGCTACCTCGACGACGTGGAGGCGGCGCTCGGCGACGCGGGGACCGACCGCGGCCGGCTCCTCGGCCTGGCCCTGGGGCGCGGCCCGCTCGAGCAGCTCGAGTACCTCTCCGGCGTCGTCCAGAACCTGCGCCGCCGCCTGGTGCAGGTCTCGGCGCGGATGGGTCGGTAGGCTTCACAGCGCCCGCCGGTCTCCGGGATCCCCGGCGGCCCGGTTCTCGCCTCCGGGCGCTGTTCTCGCTCGCGACCCCGGAGCGGCGGCCGCGCGGCGACGAGGAACGCGCGGCGGCTCGCAAACGTCGGTCGCGCAGCCTCAGGACCTCCTCGGCGCATTGGCGCTCCACGACGGTTGCTCGCCGCGACCACTGGCCCGGGTCGCGCGTATCGCGACGGCCGCGGCTCGCTGCGAAGGCGCCCTCCAGCGAGACCGGGCCGCCGTGTACGTCGACGAGGTTCGCGGGAATCGGGTACCGAGATCAGTCCCGGGCGCGTCGGGCGCGGCCGTCTCGCGCTCCGCGTCGCTCCACGCGGGCGGGGCCATTACGGCGACGCGCTCGCCAGCATGAGCCGCACCGGCCCGAGGTCGATCTCGGTCACGGCGGCGACCAGGTAGCGCCGGGGCTCGGTGGCGATCCACACGTGCAGGGTCCGCTTCACCTCGGGCTTGTCGGCCCGGGTCACGGTCAGATCCACGCGCAGCGCGTCGTGGACGCCCACCGGGGACTCGACCCGCTCGGGCTTGGGAGCCACCGCGCCGCGCACCCGCCAGTAGCGCCGGGTGGCCAGCAGGTCGAAGCACAGCGCCTGGCCCGGGCGCAGGTCGGCGGCGCGCAGGTAGTAGGCGCCGGCCAGCACGTCGAGGACCTGCGCCTCCCGGCGGAAGGTGGACGACTCGACCTTCCCCGCGTACCGGTTCTCGACGGTCACCTCGTCGGGCTTGGCCCTCAGGCGCGCGTCGGAGTTCTTGGCCACCCCGTTCTCGACGATCTCGTCGCGGTAGCGCTCGGGGAGGAGCGTGCGCGCATCCATCCAGGAGAGGGCCACCCCCTCGATGCGGCGCACCTTGGCGAACACCGAGGTGTTGCGCAGCCGCGCCCGCACCGGGAGCTGGGTCCCCTGGAACATGGGGCGCTGGGCCTCGAGCGAGACCGTCCCGGCCTTCACGATGCCCAGCACGTCGAAGTCGTAGGAGAGCACCTCGCCGGTCCGCCAGGGGAGCGCGCCGGGGCGCAGCGGCGGCAGGCCGCACTCACCGGCGGCCCAAAGCGCCAGGGCGGCGATGGCGCCGAAGCCCACCGGTGCAGCATAGCCCCCGCGCCCGTGCCCTGTCCCGGCGCTCGACAGGGCAGGGCGGTGTCGACCCGGCCGGGTCGCCCCCTCAGCGGGCGGCGGGCCCCGCCGGGGGAACCACGGAGGCGAGCGTCCCGCCCGGCCGGTAGCCGGTCATCTCGACCACCACGCTCCCCACCGAGAAGTCGGCGGTCACCCGCACCGGCACGTGGCGGTGGTCGCGGGTGAACCAGAAGACGGTGTCTCGCTTGGTGGAGAACTTGCCCTCGAAGGCCGTTCGCACCTTGACCTTGACGGTCTCGAACGATCCGGCCGGCGTCTTCACGGTCTCGACGCCGAGCGCGTCGGCCACCAGCGTGAAGACGCGGCTGCCGGTGAAGAGCGGGATCTCGTAGTGGCTCCCGGGCTCCAGCT
The DNA here is from genome assembly GCA_035762305.1 of Anaeromyxobacteraceae bacterium. Lineage (GTDB taxonomy): Bacteria > Myxococcota > Myxococcia > Myxococcales > Anaeromyxobacteraceae > DASTPH01. The sequence goes on along the minus strand of DASTPH010000037.1, from coordinate 10,467 downwards.
TCTGCATCCGGAGCCAGAGGACGGCGCCCGCCACGTCGTGGGAGTCGCGGGGCACGTCGACGACCCGCAGCACCTGACGACCCTTGCGGCTGATGCGGACCGTGGCCTTGCCGTTCAGCCGGTCGAAGCGGGCACTGTCCTGGTGCCGGTCGCCCAGCTCCAGCGCCGACAGGTCGTTGCCACGCGAGGCGCGCTCCTCCGGGACCCAGTAGGAGACGAGGTGCTCCCGGATGTCGAGCAGGCTGGCCACGCCGTCGGTGCGGGCCTGGCAGATGACCGGCCACACCTGGCCCTCCGGCGTCCCGACGGTGATGCGGGCCTCGCCAGTGCGGATGCCGAGGAATTCCACGGCCAGGTCGATCTGCTCGCCCGGCTGGAAGCCCGACTGGGCCGCTGCCGGCAGGGCGGCTGCTGCGAGCGCGATGGCGGCGACGGAGCGGAGGCGCATGAGTCGGTTTCCAGAGCCTGCCAGGACTCCCAATTGGAGAGCAAGGGGGGTGCCAGGCGCGTTCCTTGCTGGACCCCTGGGCCGTGCCCGGAATCACTTGGGTTTCCGCCGCGGCCCGCCGCCGCGCGGCCCGGACCCTGACATCCATGTCGCAAGAGTTGAGCGAAGTGTCGTAATCTCGTGACGCTGGAAACGAAGGCTAGTCATCGAGGCGCGAATCGGCCCCATGCCCTACGACTCGCATACTGGCGACGACGACGAGGTCGAGGCCAAGGGGGTCGGCGAAGGAACGTCGCGGCGGTTTCACGACTTCGACTGTCCGGTCTGCAACGCCAACAACCCCTACGACGACGGCTTCGGCAACGGCGACGAGGTCCTCTGCTACTACTGCGGGCAGGAGTTTCGGGTCCGGGTCACCGGCGAGGGGCGCCTCAGGCTCAAGGAAGCGTGAGGGCGCGGATTCACGGGCGCGCCGCCGGCGCCGGCCGCTCCCCGAAGATGGCGGTGCCGACCCGAACCAGCGTGGCGCCTTCCTCGACCGCGGCTGGGTAGTCGCCGCTCATTCCCATCGAGAGCTCGGTCAGCTCCAGCCGGTCGCGCAGCGCGCGGAGGGCGCGGAAGTGGGGGCGCGGGTCTCCCTCGGCCGGCGGGATGCACATGAGCCCGCGCAGGTCGAGTCCCGACAGCGCCCGCACCGCCCCGGCCAGCGCCGGGACTTCGGCGGGGGTGCAGCCCGTCTTGGAGGCCTCCCCGGCGACGTTCACCTCCAGCAGCACGGCCGTGACCGCGCCCTTCTGCGCCGACCGCCTCGAGACCTCGCGCGCCAGCTCGAGCCGGTCGACCGTGTGCACGAGCGCCACGCGGCCGACCAGGTACTTCGCCTTGTTGGTCTGCAGCGAGCCGACGAAGTGCCAGGAGAGACCGGGGAGGTCGGCCAGGGCCTCGGCCTTCTCGCGCCACTCCTGGACGTAGTTCTCGCCGAAGTGGCGCTGGCCGGCGGCGTGGGCCTCGCGAATGGCGGCTGCGGGCTGCCCCTTGGAGACCGCCACCAGCGTCACGCCCGGTGGAATGGCGGCGCGCACCCGCTGGAGCCGCTCGGCGACGGTCACGCCTCCTCCCAGGGGAGGGGAAAGCCCACCCGGCGGAGCAGCTCCAGCGTCTCCGCCAGCGGCAGCCCCACCACGTTGGAAACGCTCCCCGCCACCTCGCGCACGAAGGCTCCGCCCACCCCCTGCACGGCGTAGGCGCCGGCCTTGTCGAGGGGCTCGCCGGTGCCGACGTACCACTCGATGGCCGCCTCCGAGACCTGCGCGAAGCGCACCTGGCTCGCCACCACCGCCTCGGCGAACGGGCCGTCCCGGCGCCGCACGTGGACGGCGGTGAGCACCACGTGGGCGCGTCCCGAGAGCGCGCGCAGCATGGCGCCGGCCTCGGCGGGATCCCTGGGCTTGCCGAGGATGCGTTCGCCCAGCACCACCGCGGTGTCGGCCCCCAGCACCACCTCCCCGTCCACCGCGGCCGCCTTGGCCGCCGCCACCCGGCGCACGTAGTCGCGGGGGGCCTCGCCCGGGCGGATGGCCTCGTCGGCGACGGCGGGCCGCACCACCAGCGGGATGCCGAGGCCGGCGAGCAGCTCGCGCCGCCGCGGGCTCTGGGAGGCGAGCGTGAGACGCATTTGACTCGTCCGGGGCGTATTGCTACCACGGAAACGCCCGCCATGCAGGCCACCGATCTCCTGCGCGAGCTCAAGCGCACCGTCGACGAGCTACAGGCCTTCAACGAGATCGGTCGCACGCTCACCAGCACCCTCGAGGCCAAGGAAGTGCTGCAGCTCATCATGCAGAAGGTGAGCGAGGTGCTCCGGCCGGAGCAGTGGGCGCTGCTCCTGCTCGACGAGCCGCGCGGCGAGCTGTGGTTCGAGGTGGCGGTCGGCCCTGGCGCCGACCGCCTCAAGTCGAGGCGCCTGCCGCTGGGGGAGGGGGTGGCCGGGTGGGTCGCCCGCTCCGGCCAGCCGGTGCTGCTCGAGGAGGCGCGCGGCGACCCGCGCTTCACCCCCCGCTTCGAGGAGGCCACCGGCCTCGTCGCCGGGAGCGTGCTGGCGGTGCCGCTGCGGTCCAAGGGCCGGACGCTGGGGGTGGTGGAGCTGGTGAACGCCCAGGGAGGACGGACCTTCACGCCCGACGACCTGCGCACCCTCTCCACCCTGGCCGACTACGCCGCCATCGCCATCGAGAACGCCCACGCCTTCGAGCGCATCCGCGAGCTGACCCTCATCGACGACCACACCGGCCTCTACAACGCCCGCCACCTCTACCGGTCGCTGGAGGCGGAGGTGGCCCGGGCCCGGCGCTTCGGCCGCAACTTCTCGCTCATCTTCCTGGACCTGGACCGCTTCAAGCTGGTGAACGACCGGCACGGCCACCAGGTGGGAAGCGCCGTGCTGAAGGAGGTGGGGGAGGTGCTGCGGCAGCAGCTTCGCGCCATGGACGTCCCCGTCCGCTACGGCGGCGACGAGTTCGTGGTGCTCTTGCCCGAGGCCGACCGGGCCCAGGCCATGGCGGTGGCGGAACGGCTGCGCCGGTCGGTGGTCGAGACCTCCTTCCAGTCCGAGCGCGGGCTCGACGTGCGCGTGACCGCCAGCTTCGGAGTGGCCACTTACCCGGACGACGGCGCCACGCCGGAGGGGCTGCTGCAGCTCGCCGACCAGGCGATGTACCGGGTGAAGGAGACCACCCGCAACGGCATCGCCCAGGCCGAGCCGGCCGCGGTGTAGCGCCGGGCCTTGCGCCCCGCCGCCACGGCCTCCCGGCGGGACAAGCCCCCCCCCACCGTTCGCCCGCTGCCCGGCAGGTGGCGGCACCGCACGGGTGCAGAAGCCGACGGAGCCCGAGGTCTTCCCAGAGGCCTCGCCGGCCTTCGGCCGGCTCGCGCCTTGGGCGGCTCGAGTCGGCCCTACTCCAGATCCACGGACGGCAGGGCCAGGTCGCCTCGCAGGAAGGCCTCGTTCACCTTCACGGTGGCCCGCTGGCGCAGCGCCTTCACCCAGGCCCCCTCCACCTCGGCCTCCCGGCGAGCGCGCAGCCTCCGCTGCACCTGCTGTCGCGCCTCGGGGTAGCGGGCCGGATCGGGTCGGCTCCGCTCCTTCACCTGGGCCACCAGGGCCGCCTCGGACGACTGGTACACCTTGGGCAGGAGCTGTCCGGCGTCGGCCCGGGCCGCGTCGGCGGCCAGGCCGGGCATGGCCCCGGCGCGGGGGACGAAGTCGCCCGAGGGGGTGAACGGCCCGGTCTCCTCGGCGGCGATGGCCGGGCCCTTCCTGGGCTCCTTCTTGCCGGCGTCGGCCTGCCCGGGCGGCGGGAAGAGGGCGCCGAGCGCCTTGCCGGCGCGGGCCGCCGCCAGGGCCGCCTGGGCGCGCTTCAGCGCCAGCGCCTTGGCGGCCTCCCCTTCGGCCAGCTCGCGGGCGATGGCCTCCTGCACCTGGGCGAGCGGCTGCTCCTCGGCCGCCTGGACCGCCTCCACCTTGACGAGATGCCACCCGAAGCGCGTCCGGACCGGGGGCGAGACCTGGCCAGGCTGGAGGGCGAAGGCCGCGTCCTCGAAGGGCTTGGCCATGGTCCCGGGGCCGAAGAAACCGAGGTCGCCGCCGCGATCCTTGGAGCCCGGATCGTCGGAGACCGCCGAGGCCAGCGTCCCGAAGTCCTCGCCGCCGGCCAGCCGCGCCGCCAGGGCGTCGACCTTCTGGCGGGCCGCCTGGTCGGCCTCGGCCCCGCCCTGCTCGTCGACCCTCACCAGGATGTGGCGGGCGTGCACCCGCTTCGGCCTGTGGTAGCGAGCGGCGTTGTCCTTGTAGAACTGCTCCACCCGGGCGGCGTTCCTGGCCAGGAAGGACTTGGCCTCGGCCTCGGAGACCTTCACCTCTGGGCGAAAGGAGGCGAAGGGGAAGCGCACCATCACCAGGTTCGCCTTGTCGGCGTCGGAGAGCCAGGCCTGGCGGACCTCCTCCTCGGGGACCTTCACGCCCTGGCGCACCAGGGCCAGCATCCGCTGGGAGACCAGGTCCTGGCGCAGGCGCTCCTCGAACTTCCCCGGCGAGCCATAGCTGTTGGAGGTGATCCTCCGGTAGAGCTCGAAGTCGAACTCACCCCCGGCGTTCTTGAAGCCCGGCATCTCGTGCACGGTGCGGCTCACCTCTTCGTCCGAGACGCGCAGTCCGTGGCGAGCGGCCTCCGTGAGCACCAGCTCCCGCTCCACCAGCTGGTTCATGGCCATGGAGCGCAGCCCGAGCTGGTCGGCCAGCTCCCGCGTCAAGGCGTTCCCAGCCCGCTGCTGGTAGAGGCGGAACAACTGGGCGTAGGCCTGCTCGAACTCGGCGGCGGTGACGGTGTTCCCGTCCACCTTGGCGGCGTACGAGGCGGCCTGGACGTTGCGGTCGGTGAAGCCGCGGGTCCCGGGCCCGAAGCTGACCACGAAGACCACGGCGATGGCGACCAGGATGACCCAGGTCAGGACGCTGTTCTTGTTGGCGCGCAGGACATCGAGCATGAGGCTTCGGCTCCGCGTGGACGGCCCGCCCGCCGGGCGGTCGCGAGGTTGGACACCCTAACCGAGGCCGGCTAAAATGCAAAGGAATTTCGAGGCGAAGCCCGCCCCGATCCCGGAGAAAAGGTGCTCGAGCTGCTCAGGCGGTACCGCGAATACATCGTCGTCGCGGTGCTGCTCGTGCTTCCGCTGGGGGTGTTCTTCGCGCACGCCCGCACGCCGGAGGAGCGGACCGCCTTCGATCGAGCCGTGATGGTTGCCACCCGCCCGTTGGAGAAGGCGATCGAATGGGCGGTGACGGGCACCCTCCGCGCCTGGGACGGCTATGTCGCGCTGCGTCGAGCGCGAGAGGAGGCGCGACTGCTGCGCGGGCGGGTGGAGCGGCTCGAGCTGGAACGGCAGCGCTGGGAGCAAGTCGAGGCCGAGAACCTCCGGCTGGAGCAACTGCTCCACTTCGCCAACGACGGCGCCGAAAGGACCTTCCTGGGCGCGCGCGTGGTCGGAGTCCGGCTCGACCCCAAGGGGCTGCAGCTCGTCACCGTCGACCGCGGTGCCAGCGCCGGCGTGCGGCGGATGATGCCGGTGGTGACCGCCCAGGGCGTGGTGGGGCGCATCCACGCCGTCACCGCCGGGACCGCCGACGTGCTGCTCCTGGTGGACCGCAACAGCGCGGTGGCGGCGCGGGTGGATCGCTCGCGGGCGCGCGCCACCGTGCGCGGGCTGGGCGGGCCCGACCTGTGCCGGCTCGACTACGCCCTGCGCGCCGACGATCTCATCGAGGGGGACCTGCTCGTCACCTCCGGCACCGACGGCGTCTTCCCGCGGGGACTGCCGCTCGGCAAGGTCACGCACCTGCGCCGGCAGTCCTTCGGCCTGTACCAGAACGCCGAGGTGATCCCGGCGGTGGACGTCACCAAGCTCGAGGAGATCCTGGTGATCACCTCGAGCGAGGCCTCGCCGCAGCGGGCGCCCGCCGCCCAGGCCGCCCAGGGGAGCCCGTGAAGAAGGTCCTGGCCCAGGTCGGCCTGGCGGTGGCGCTGGCGGTGCTGCAGGCGGTGGTGTTGCGCCACCTCGGCGGCGGGCGCTACCCGGTGGCGCTGGCGCTCCCGGTGGTGGTGTGGCTCGGGCTCGAGGCGGCCACCGCCGAGGGCGCGCTGGGCGCGGCCCTGGTCGGCTGGGCGCTCGACGCCCTCTCCGGCGCCCCTCCCGGCCTGCACGCCTTCCTGGCGGTGCTGCTCTTCCTTGGAAGCCGGCTGGCCGGCGCCATCCTCGACGTTCGAGGCCGTGCCGCCTTCGGCCTGGCCTGCGGCGCCGGGACCCTCCTCATGGGCCTGGGGGCGATGCTGCTGTGGCGGATCGCCTCGCCGGCGGAGGGGGCGCCCGGGTGGCGGGTGCTGTGGCGGGTGGCGCTGGAGGCGGTCCTCACCGGCCTGGCGGCGCTGCCGATCCGCGCCTTGCTGCTCTGGATCGAGCGGCTGGCCGAGCCCGAGGAGACCGGGCTGCTCGGGTAGGAGGACGCCCGCCGTGCCGCTCCTGCCAACGTCGTCGCCTGCCGGGGGTCCCCGGGAAGGGAAGGCCCGCGTGGCGGTGGCCACGGCGGTGGTCTCGGTGGCCTTCCTCGTCCTCCTGGGCCGCCTCTACCAGCTGCAGATCCTCCGCGGCGGCGAGTTCAAGGGGCGGGCCGACGAGAACTTCGTCAAGGAGTTGCGGGTCCCGGCGGACCGGGGCCTGGTCCTCGACCGCAACCGGCGGGTGCTGGTGGACTCGCGGCCGAGCTACGACGTGACGCTCACCCCGTACTTCTGCGGCAGGCAGTGCGAGGAGGTGGTGGCCCGGCTGGGCACCATGCTCTCGCTCTCGCGGGATGAAGAGATTCGGGTCCGCGACACCCTCAAGCGGGCCCGCGGGCTGGAGCGCTTCCGACCCTTCACGGTCAAGGTGGACCTCGGGCGCGACGAGCTGGACGTGCTCGAGGCCAACCGCATGGAGCTGTCCGGGGCGGTGGAGGTGATGCCCAACCCCCACCGGAGCTACCGCCACGGCACCTGGGCCAGCCACCTGCTCGGCTACATGAACGAGATCGGGGCCGATGAGCTGGAGCGGGAGAACCAGCGCATCGACGAGTCCAGCGGGGACGAGCTGCCCTACCAGCTCGGCGACTACATCGGCCGGCGCGGCCTGGAGCGGCGCTTCGAGGCCGAGCTGCGCGGTGTGGACGGCAAGCAGCGGGTAGTGGTGGACGCCCGCGGCAACGCGCTGCGCGGCTCCGAGCTCATCCCGGAGCGGCAGCGGCTCCAGCCCTCGAGGCCGGGCAAGAACCTGGTGCTCTCGCTCGACTGGCGGCTCCAGGAGTTCGCCGAGAAGACCTTCCCGGGGGTCGCCGGCGCGGTGCTGGCCATGGACCCCAAGACCGGGTTCCTCCTGGCACTGGTGGACCGGCCGGCCACCGACCCCAACAAGCTCTCCGGGCGCATCACCAAGGCGGAGCTGGTCGAGATCGCCTCCGACCCGCTGCAGCCCGAGCTGTTCCGGGCCATCCAGCAGCACTACCACCCCGGCTCGACCTTCAAGGTCGTCACCGCGGTGGCGGCCCTGGAGGAGGGGGTCTTCAAGAACGGCGGCACGATCTGGTGCCCGGGCTACTTCAGCATGGGCGGCCGCTACCGCTGGCGCTGCGACAAGGACTCCGGCCACGGGACGGTGGACCTGGAGCACGCCCTGGGGGCGAGCTGCGACGTCTTCTTCTACACGCTGGGGGCGCACCTGGGCGCGGACAAGATCGCGCACTGGGGCGGGCTGCTCGGCCTGGGCCGGCCCACCGGCTTCGACACCTCCGACCGCGAGATCCCGGGGGTCATGCCCGACAAGGCCTGGCACGACGCCCATATCGCGGGCGGCTACCAGCACGGAATGGCGGTGAACCTGGCCATCGGCCAGGGGGACGTGAACGTGACCCCGTTGCAGCAGCTGGTGCTCTACACGGCGTTGGCCTCGGGGACGGTGTGGCGCCCCCAGGTGGTGCTGCGCCTGGAGGACGCCCGCGGCGAGGTGGTGAAGGCGTTCGCGCCCGAGGAGCGAGGGCGGCTCCCCTTGAAGCCCGAGACGCGGGCGGCGGTGATGCAGGGGCTGCTCGCCGCGGTGAACCAGCCCTTCGGGACCGGCTGGTGGTCGCGACTCAAGGACGTGGTCATGGCCGGCAAGACCGGCACCGCCCAGGTGGTGAAGATGGGGGCGCGCAGGCTCAAGGCCTCGCAGGTGAGCTACTTCGAGCGCGACCACGCCTGGTTCGCCGCCTTCGCCCCCGCCGACGACCCGCAGATCGTGGTGGTGGTGCTGAACGAGCACTCCGGCTTCGGCGCCTCCAACGCGGCGCCCACCGCCAGCGCGGTGGTGAAGAAGTGGCTGGAGATCCTGAAGCAGGACGAGGCGGAGCGCGCCGGGGCGGGCCGCCCGCCCGAGGCGCCTCCGGCGGCGCCGCCGCCCCCGGCGCCGGGCCCGGCCCGGCCGGAGAAGCCGTCCCGCGAGGGCGCGCGCGCCGCCGCGGGGGAGGGGCGCGGCCATGGCGCTTGAGATCACCGGCTCGGCCCTCCTGGGCGCGAGCCGGCGCCGGCTCTTCGAGCACTTCCCCTGGCCGGTGGCCGCCCTGGCGGTCGCCATCTCGGCGCTGGGGGTGTGGAACCTGGCCTCGGCGTCGCGCAGCGCGCACGCCCCGGTGTGGCTCCCCCAGCTCGCCTGGATGGGGGTGGGGGTGTTCCTGGCCCTGGCGGTGGCCATGGTGGACTACCGGGCCTTCCTCCGCATGGCCTACGTCTTCTACGCCCTGGTCATTCTCCTGCTCCTGGTGGTCCTGGTGAAGGGGCGGGTGGTGATGGGGGCCAGGCGCTGGCTCACCTTCGGGCCGGTGAACTTCCAGCCCGCCGAGCTCGCCAAGATCGCGGTGATGCTGGCGGTGGCCCGCTGGTTCCACCGCGACGCCGAGCGGGAGAGCGAGCGCCCCCGCCGCGGCTACGGGCTCCTCGGAGTGGCGGTGCCGTCCCTGCTCACGCTCTTGCCGGCGGCGCTCATCCTCAAGCAGCCCGACCTGGGGACGGCGCTCATCGTGGTGGCCATCGGCTTCACCATCATCCTCTTCGCCGGGGTGCGCTGGCGCACCGTGGCCCTGGCCGCGGGCGCGGCGGCGCTGGCGGCGGTGCTGGCCCTGCCGCACCTCAAGCCGTACCAGCGGCGCCGCCTGGAGAGCTTCCTGAACCCGGAGGGGGACGTCCTCGGGGCCGGCTACCACGCCACCCAGTCCATGATCGCGGTGGGCTCGGGTCAGGGGTTCGGCAAGGGCTGGGGCCAGGGCACCCAGACCCTGCTCTCCTTCCTGCCCGAGCAGCACACCGACTTCATCTTCTCGGTGTGGGCCGAGGAGCGCGGCTTCCTGGGATGCTTCTTCTTGCTCGGCCTGTACTACGCGCTGGTGGGCACGGTGCTGGGGATCGCCGGGACCGCCCGCGACCGCTTCGGCTTCCTACTCGGGGCCGGGGTGGCCGGGATGCTCTTCTGGCACACCTTCGTCAACATGGGCATGGTGGTGGGTTTGTTGCCGGTGGTGGGGGTGACGCTGCCCTTGCTCTCCTACGGGGGCTCGTCGCTGATGGCCACCTTTCTGGCCCTGGGGCTGGCCGCCAACGTGTCCATGCGGCGCTTCGTGAACTGACGCTCCCGTGTCCAAGTTCCTTCTGTGGAGCCTGCTCGCCTGGGCCACCGGCAGCCCGCTCGGCTCGCTGCTGGCGCTGCTGGTCCTGTGGTGGGCGGCCGACCGGTTCACCTTCCGGCTATGGCCCGACCCCCTCCGGGCGGTGGCGCGCTGGCGCCGGCGCGGGGCCCTCCGGCGGGCCATCGCCGCGAACCCGAGCGACCGCCGCTCCCGCTTCGAGCTGGCCCAGCTCCTGCTCGAGGCCCGCCGCCCGGCGGAGGCCATCGAGGTGCTGCGCCCCAACCTGGAGGCCGGGGACGACGACGTCCACACCGCGTTCCTCTTCGGGACTCTCCTGGCCCGGACCGGGGCCCACGAGCAGGCCGAGCGCGTGCTCGGCTTGGCCCGCGCCGCCGAGGCCGGCTACCGGCTCGGCGAGATCGACCTCGAGCTCGGGCGCTCCCGGCTCGCCCGGGGCGACCTCGCCGGAGCGAGGGAGGCCCTGACCCGCCTGGTGGAGGCCCGGCCCGGCACGGTACAGGGACGGGTCCTCCTGGCGCGGGCGCTCGACGGGCTTCGCGATCCCGGCGGCGCCCGCCTGCGCCAGGAGGCATGGCGGGAGTACGCGGCGCTACCGCGTTTTCGCCGGCGCGAGGAGCGCCCCTGGGCCTGGCGCCTCCGCCCCTGGCGGCCGGCCCTGGTCGCGCTGGCGGCAGCGGCCGCGGCCGCGCTCGGGACGGCGGCCGTCCTGCGCGCCGCCCGCGCCCCGGAGGCGGCCTCCATGGGCGTCGAGCGCTAG
>DASTPH010000036.1:0-8628 GCA_035762305.1 Anaeromyxobacteraceae bacterium | reverse complement strand
CCGAGGCGCTGAACCACCTGCTCCGTCCCGTCTTCGACGCCGATCGGAAGGCCGAGGCGGTGAAGGCCGGCAAGCTCCTCGCGAAGGGCCTCCCGGCGGGTCCCGGCGCGGCCAGCGGCCGGCTCGTCTTCTTCGCGGAGGACGCGGCGGCGTGGCGGGCGCGCGGCGAGACGGTGCTCCTCGCGCGGCACGAGACCTCGCCCGAGGACATCCGCGGCATGGCCGCCGCGGAGGGCTTCCTCACCGCCTTCGGCGGCATGACCTCGCACGCCGCCCTGGTGGCCCGGCAGATGGGCAAGGTGGCGGTGGTCGGCTGCGGCGCCCTGTCCTTCGACTACCGCGGGCGCGTCATGCGGGTGGCCACCCCGGCCGGCGAGCGGGCGGTGAAGGAGGGGGACTGGATCTCCGTCGACGGCTCGACCGGCGAAGTGGTGGCCGGCCAGGTCAAGACCACGCCCTCCGAGGTGATCGAGGTCCTCATCGAGAAGACCCGCAAGCCGCAGGACGCCCCCGTCTACCGGGAGTACGCCAGGCTCCTCGGCTGGGCCGACAAGTTCCGCAAGCTCGGGGTGCGGGCCAACGCCGACCAGCCCGACCAGGCCGCCGTCTCGCTGGCCTTCGGCGCCGAGGGCATCGGCCTGTGCCGCACCGAGCACATGTTCTTCGGGGAGGGGAAGATCGGCCCCATGCGGGAGATGATCGTCGCCGAGAACGAGCCCGACCGGCGCAAGGCCCTCGCCAAGCTCCTGCCGCTGCAGCGGGAGGACTTCGCCGGCCTGTTCAGGGCCATGGGCTCGCGGCCGGTCACCATCCGCACCATCGACCCGCCGCTGCACGAGTTCCTGCCGCAGGACGAGGCGGGGATCGCCGAGCTCTCCCGCGCCACCGGCAAGGGCGTGGACCGCATCAAGGCGCGCATCCACGACCTGCACGAGGCCAACCCCATGCTGGGCTTCCGCGGCTGCCGCCTGGGCATCGCCTATCCCGAGATCACCGAGATGCAGGCGCGGGCCATCCTGGAGGCGGCCTGCGAGGTGGCGGCCGAGGGCGTGGACGTGGTCCCGGAGGTGATGATCCCGCTGGTGGGCGACAAGAGGGAGCTCGACGACCAGACGCGGGTGGTCCGCGCCGCCGCCGAGGCGGTGTTCCGGGAGAAGGGGCGCAAGGTGAAGTACGCGGTGGGGACCATGATCGAGATCCCGCGGGGCGCGCTCACCGCCGGCCGCATCGCCGAGACAGCGGAGTTCTTCTCCTTCGGCACCAACGACCTGACCCAGACCGGCTACGGCCTGTCCCGCGACGACGCGGGAGCGGTGCTGAAGATCTACCAGGACAAGCGCATCTACGACGTGGACCCCTTCGTCTCGGTGGACCGGGAGGGGGTGGGGCGGCTCATGCGCATCGGCGTCGAGGAGGGGCGCCGGACCCGCCCCGGGATGAAGCTCGGCATCTGCGGCGAGCACGGCGGCGACCCGAGCTCGGTGGAGTTCTGCCACGAAGTCGAGCTGGACTACGTCTCCTGCTCGCCCTTCCGGCTGCCCATCGCCCGGCTGGCCGCGGCGCAGGCGGCGCTCAAGGAGAAGGCCGCCGCCCGCAAGGCGGCGGGGCGGAAGCGGAAGCCGGTGCGGCGCGTGGCCGCCCGGCGCGGGCGTCCGGGTCGCCGCTAGTGCCGCGACCGGAGCTTACCGCTCCGGGCGGCACTAGCCATGTTTGTAAGGGGGCGTGCCGCCCCCCTCCGTCGGCAGAGCGGCCGGAGCCTCCCCCCTGCTGCGGCCGGAGTCCCGGCCGGGACCGCTTCGCGGCCTGAAAGCTGATCGATGCGCATGGGGCGCGGCACGAGATCGGCGCGGCCGGCGAGTCGGCCCGTTCCGGGCCGGGCTTCGGGAAAGCGCCCCGCGGGGCCTCGCCCGGAGCCTGGCTCGGGGCCCGCGGCGGCCGGCACTTTGACCTCGCGACCCATCTGGGGCAAACTGGCCTCAAGACGACGGAAACCGACCCGCCAGCTCCGCCGCCAATGGATCGCAGCCGCCTCGCCCCCATCCTGCTCCTCGGGAGCGCCGCCTTCTTCGGCGGCCTGGCCATCCCATGGCACGGCACCGCCTCGGAGCTGGCGCCGGGAGCGACGGCGGAGGAGCCCGCCGAGCCGGCGGCCGCGCCCCTCGGCGCGCGCCTCTCCATGGGGGATTTCGAGCTCGACGAGGACTCGGGGCGCTACGTGGCCCCGCTCGGCGGCGGCCGGGCCTCGCTCACGCTCGATCCCGCGCTGCAGTCGCGACTGACGCGCCTGCTCGCCGACTACCGGGTGCCCTGGGGCGCCACCGTGCTCATCGAGCCGCGCAGCGGGCGGGTGCTGGCGCTGGCGGAGCACTCCCAGAAGGATCCCGAGGCGCGCGGCCTCTCCTTGCAGGCCATGGCCCCGGCGGCCAGCATCTTCAAGATCGTCACCACCGCGGCGCTGCTCGAGCGCGGGGTCGGGCCCGACGCGGAGGTCTGCTACCACGGCGGGAAGCACGCCCTCTCGCCCCGCCACCTCGCCGACGACCCGCGCCGCGACCGGCGCTGCCTCACCCTGGCCTCGGCGCTGGGGCACAGCGCCAACGTGGTCTTCGCCAAGCTGGCCGACCGCGGGCTCTCGGCCGAGCTGCTCCGCAGCGAGGCGGAGCGGTTCCTGTGGAACGCCCCCATTCCCTTCGCCCGACCGGTCGAGGTCTCGCGCGCCGACATCCCCGACGACCCCTTCTCGCTGGCGCAGACCGCCGCCGGCTTCGGGGCGGTTCGGCTCTCGGCGCTGCACGGAGCGCTGGTGGCCGCCATCGTGGCCAACGGCGGCGTCTTTGTGCCCCCGCAGATCGTGGACTCGGTGGAGGGGGCGCCCCGCCCCGGCGGCCCGGCCGCCCGCCGGGTGGTGGACGAGCGGGTGGCGGCGTCGCTGGGCGAGATGATGCGCACCACCGTCAGCGAGGGGACGGCTCGCCGGTTCTTCCGGGACCGCCAGGCCCGCGCCGCTTTCGGCGACCTGCCCATCGCCGGCAAGACCGGCTCCCTGGCGGAGAAGGACCCCTACCGCGACTACTCCTGGTTCGTGGGCTTCGCCCCCGCGGACGACCCCAAGGTGGCGGTGGCCAGCGTGGTGGTGAACGAGCGGCTGTGGCGGGTCAAGGCGCCCTACGTGGCCCGCGAGGCGCTCCGGGCCTGGTTCCAGGCCTCCCCGGAGCGCGCCCACGCCTCGCTCGGATCCGGGGCGCGCGCGGCCGCGCGGTCGGATCCGGCTCGCTGAACTCGGTAACCGATTCCCGCGAGCCTCGTCGACGTCCACGGCGGCCCGGTCTCGCTGGAGGGCGCCTTCGAAGCGAGCCGCGGCCGACCCGATGCGCGCGACCCGGGCCCGCGGCCGGCGGCGAGCAACCGTCGTGGAGCGCCAATGCGCCGAGGAGGTCCTCAGGCTGCGCGACCGACGTTTGCGAGCCGCCGCGCGTTCCTCGTCGCCGCGCGGCCGTCGCTCCGGGGTCGCGAGCGAGAACAGCGCCCGTAAGCGAGAACCGGGCCGCCGGGGATCCCGGAGACCGGCCGGCGCTGCCGCCGCGCCTACCGCAGCTCCACGAGTCGCGTCTCCACGAAGCGGCGGAAGGCCTTCAGGGTCTCGAGCTCGCGCAGCGGCGCCACCTTGAGGATGCGCGCCAGCGGGCGGGCGCCGTCGCAGCGGGAGAGCAGGTACTTCTCGGCCGCCGAGAGCCGGAGCCGCCCCACCTCGTGCGGCGGCACCGCGAGCACCGGGACCTGGCCGGACCCGAGCAGGCGCGCCGACAGCTCGGCCAGGAGCCGCCCCTGGAGGTCGCGCAGGAGCGCCGCGGCCGCCTCCAGCTCCGGCCCCAGCTCCACCGCCCGCGCCGCCACCTTCTCGGCGTCCTCCAGGCGGCCGTCGGCCAGGAGCACCCGGGCCCGTTCCGCCAGCTCGGAGGCTGCCGTCCGCTCCCCGACCTCCTCCGGTCCCGGGCCGCCGCCCGGCGCCGCCCGGACCACCCCCTGTTGCTGGAGGGCGTAGAGCCGCTGGTAGAGGTGGAAGTCGGTGGCGTGGAGGGCGATGCCGATCTCGTCGATGGTCTTGCCCTCCACCGCCAGCATCAGCAGCTTGCCGTCGATGGTGTCCTCCCGCGCCGAGGTCGGAATGCGCTCCTCGTCGATGAGGAGCGAGACCGCCCCGGTGGGGAAGTGGGAGCGGAAGGCCTGCCAGGCGGTGGCGCGGAACTCGGCCTCCTTGAGGATGTCGAGGAGCGGCACGGCGGCGTCGAAGTCGTCGCCGGGAGGTGGGAGCTCGTCGTCGAGGCGGAACACCCCCGAGTCCCAGGTGAAGACGTCGAGCAGCGTCTCGCGGATCTTGATGGCCAGGGCCTCGCGCACGGCATCGGGGGCCACCAGCCCCACCATCACCAGCACCTTGCCCAGGCGGACCTTGGTCTCCTCCTGCGTCTGGAAGGCCTTGGAGAGCTGCTCCTCGGTGAGGCGGCCGAAGTTGATGAGCAACTGCCCCAGGAACTCCCGCGGGTCGTTGGAGGCGGCGCCCACCGCCTCGCCCAGGCGCAGGTGGACCGTCTTGCGGACCGCGCCCCGCTCGCAGGTGAGGGAGCCCGAGAGGGCGCGCCGGGAGGCGAACTCCACCAGGTCCTGGAGGGGCATCACCTGGAAGCTGCCCATGAGCCCGCGCACGCGACCGGAAGTGTCACCGGAAAGACGGCTGGCGGCAAGGCGGGCCATCGGGTAGGAAAGGGCCCGCCATGATCCGCGTCGAGCTGTACGCCCGGGCCGGGTCCGCGTCCTGCGACGAGGCGCGCGCCGCCCTCCTGCGGCTGCGCGGCGAGCTGCCCTTCGAGCTGGCCGAGGTGGACGTGGCCGCCGACCCGGCCCTGGAGCGCGCCCTCGGCGGCCGGGTCCCGCTGGTGGTGGTGGACGGTCGCCGACTGGGCCGGGCCTTCTCCGAGCGCGACGCGCGCCGGGCCATCGAGCGCGCCGCCCGATCGGTGGAGGGGAGCGAGGCCGACGCCCGTCCCGCCGTCTCCCCGCGGTCGATGCGGCGGGTGAAGGTGGCCTTCCTGGTCCTGGCCGTGCTGTCGGCGGGGGCAGTGCTGGGGCGGGCGGCCTGGCAGCGGCTGGTCCTCGCGCCGCGCCTCGCCGAGCAGGCCTTCGACATCACCCGCATCGCCCCCATCCCCCCTCCCGACGTCGCGCTGGAGGCGCGCGACGGGCGCCGGCTGACGCTGGCCAGCTTCAAGGGGCAGGTGGTCTTCGTGAACTTCTGGGCCACTTGGTGCCCGCCCTGCCGCGACGAGATGCCCTCGATGCTCGAGCTCGGGCGGGAGCTCTCGCGCCGCTACCCGGGCCGCTTCACCATGCTGGCGGTCTCGGTCGACGAGGGCTGGGAGCCCATCGCCACGTTCTTCGGCGGGGCGCTGCCGCCCGGGCTGACCGTGGCGCGCGACCCGGACCAGTCGGCCACGCAGGCTTGGTACTGCGCCGCGCGCGGCGGCTGCCCGCGGGACTTCAAGTTCCCCGAGACCTACCTGGTGGACAGGTCCGGCCAGCTGGTGGCCTTCGTGGTCGGCCCGCGGAACTGGTCGGAGGAGGCTCCGCGGCGTTTTATGAAGCGCCTCCTCGAGTGACGGCGCGCGGCGGCGATCCCGACCCAACAATCTAGAATCACTGTGGAATGTACCGATATCGCGGCAGCGATATCGCCGGGCGGCGGCGGCTTTGTCTTGATAGCCTTTCGAGCCGTGCAATATAAAGGCCTTCAAACCCTGGCATTTCCTCCGGTGGAGGGCGGGTGGCCGAGCGCGGCAGCGGAATCCCGGTGGTGGTCCTGGGACTCGGGGAGGTCGGGCGGGCCATCGCGCGCTCGGTCCTCGAGACGCCCGAGTTGCGCCTGGTGGGCGCCGTCGATGGGGCGCCGGACCTCGCCGGAAAGCCGCTGGCGGAGGTCCTGGGCGCACCTTGCGCGGGCCGGGTGGCCCGCGAGCCGGGCGAGGCGCTGCGGGCCGCCGAGGGCGGGGTGATGTTGCAGGCCACCACCTCCTTCTTCGAGCGGGCCCGGCCCCACATCGAGCAGGCGGTGCGGGCCCGGGTCTCGGTGGCCTCCACCTGCGAGGAGCTCGCCTACCCCTGGCTCAAGCACGAGGCCGCCGCCGACGCCCTGGACCGGCTGTGCGAGAAGAACGACGTGGCGGTGGTCGGGACCGGCGTGAACCCCGGCTTCGCCCTGGACCGCCTGCCGGCCTTCCTCTCCCAGGTGACGGGCGCGGTGCGCCACGTGCACGCCACCCGGGTGGTGGACGCCTCCGCGCGGCGCGGCTCCCTGCAGCGGAAGATCGGCGCCGGCCTCACCGAGGAGGAGTTCGAGGAGCGGTCGGAGCGCGGCGAGGTGGGGCACGTGGGCCTGGCCGAGTCGGCGGCCCTGGCCGCGCTCGGCTGCGGGCTGGCAGTGGACGAGGTGGAGGAGGAGATGGAGCCGGTGCTGGCGACGCGGGACCGCGACGCCGAGGTCCCGGTGCTGGAGGGGCAGGTGGCCGGCGTCCGGCAGCTGGCCCGCGGCTTCGGCGAGGGGCGCGAGGTGGTGCGGCTCGAGCTGGTGCTGGCGGTGGGGGCGGAGCACCCGCGCGACGAGGTGATGCTCGACGCCGACCCGCCGTTGCGACTTCACGTTCCGGGGGGCGTCCCGGGCGACGAGGCCACCGCCTGGGCCATGGTCCACGCGGCGGCGGCGCTCCCCATGCTGCGGGGGCTGGTGACGGTCCTCGACCTGCCCCCGGGGCGGTGACGAAAGGCGCGCATGCTCGACAGGTCCCTCATCGGTCGCGAGAGCGAGCCCGTGATCCACGAGGTGGAGAAGGGGATGATCCGGCGCTTCGCCGAGGCCCTGGGCGACCCGAACCCCATCTACGTCGACGAGGAGGCGGCTAGGGCCGCCGGCTTCCCGACCCTGGTGGCGCCCCCCACCTTCGCGGCCGTGCTGGTGGTGAACGACCGCTTCCGACACTCGCTCGACCTGGGGACCCGCTCGCTCCTCCTCGGCGAGCAGACCATCGAGTACGGGCGCCAGGTGGTGGCCGGCGACCGCATCACCGTGCGCAGCCGGGTGGCCGAGGTGCTGGAGAAGGCCGGGCCCAGCGGGCCCATGGACGTCATCGCCATCGAGGACGAGGGGCGCGCGGCCGACGGCGAGCTGGTGTTCCGCTCGCGCGAGACCTTCATCCTGCGGCGGGGCTGAGGGAGGAGGGATGGCGCTGCCCACACGTCAGCTGTACTTCGAGGGGGTGAAGGTCGGCGACGAGCTCCCGCCCCTGGTGAAGCCGCCGGTGGACCGCATCCAGATCGCGCGCTTCGCCGGCGCCAGCCAGGACTACAACCCGCTCTACGTCGACGAGCAGTTCGCGCGCAACTCCGGCTTTCCCAGCGCCCTGGCGCCGGCCATGCTGGCCATGGGGTTCCTGGGGGAGCTGGTGGTGGACTGGCTGCGCGGCGCCCGCCTGCGGAAGTTCTCGGCCCGCTTCGTCAAGATCGTCTGGCCCGGCGACGTCATCACCTGCCGCGGCCGGGTGGTGGACCGCCGCTTCGAGGAGCCGGGGCGCTACGGCGTCGACATCGAGGCCTGGGCCGAGAACCAGCGCGGCGAGCTGGTGGTGCGCGGGCTGGTCAGCGCCCAGCCCTACTACAACGCCGACGACGAGGTCCGGCAGCGGGCGGGTCAGCCGCCGCTGGTGGTGACCGCCCAGGAGGAGGAGGCCCGGCTGGCGCGGCTCACGCGCGGCCTCCCGCCCCGCCGCCCCGAGCCGGCCCCGAGGCCTGGTGCCGCCGCGTCGCGCCAGGCGCCCGCTCCGGCCAGGAAGGGCGCGCCCTCGCGGCCGCCCAGGCCAGCCAGGAAGGCCAAGCCCGCGAGGAAGGTCCGGCCGGCGAGGAAGGTCCGGCCGGCGAGGAAGGTCAGACCGGCGAGGAAGGTCCGGCCCGCGAGGAAGGTCAGGCCCGCGAGGAAGGTCAGGCCCGCGAGGAAGGCCGGGCCGGCGAGGAAGGCCGGGCCGGCGAGGAAGGCCAAGGCCAGGAAGCCCGCCAGGGCCAGGAAGGCGGCCCGCCCGGCCAGGGCGCGCAAGCCCTCCCGCTCCAAGCGCCGGAGCGCGAAGCGCCGGTGATCCCGGCCGGCCTGCTGCTGCTGGCGCTCTCGGCCGGCGCCGACCTCCTGGCCCGAGGCGACGCCGCCTTCGCCGGGCGCGACGACCCGGCCCGCCTGGCGCAGGCGCTCGACGCCTACCGGCGGGCCGCTGCCGAGGCTCCCGGCGATCCCGCCGCCGAGCTGCGCCTCGCCCGGGCGCTGGCCTTTCGCGCGCTCTCGGAGCCGGCGGCGGAGGCCTGGCCGCCCGCCGCCCGTGCGGCCGAGCGGGCGCTGCGGCGCCTCGCCCCGGCCTTCGCCGCGGCGGCGGACGCGGGGAAGGGGCCGGCCGAGGCCGCCTCCCGGGTGGAGGCGCCCGGAGCCGAGGCGCTCTACTGGCTCTCGCTCGCCACCTGGTCCTCGGCCCAGCAGAAGGGCGTCTCGGCGCTCCTGGCGGTGAAGGACGCGGCGCTGGCGATGATGGAGCGCGCCGCCGC
>DASTPH010000035.1:0-14598 GCA_035762305.1 Anaeromyxobacteraceae bacterium | reverse complement strand
GGCGCCTCCAGGGACGGCACCCCGCGCTGCCCGATGGGCGCGATGCGCTGCAGGAGCAGCAGGCCCGGAAGCGCGCACAGCGCGGACACCGCGAAGAAGGCCTGGTAGCCGAGCGCCTGGGCCAGGAAGCCCGACGGGGGCCCGCTGGCCACCCGCCCCAGGCCGAAGAGGCTGGACAGCAGGGCGTACTGGGTGGCGCTGTAGCGCTTCTCGCAGACCCGGGTGACCAGGGCGATCATGGCTGCGGTGGCCATGCCCTGGGTGGAGTACTCGCCGGCGATGGCCAGGTAGGTGGCGGCCCGGGTCGCCGCCGGGACCGCGGCGCCGGAGCAGGCGGCGATGTCGATGGCGCCGTGATGGGTGGCGGCGGCCAGGGTGTAGAGCAGCATGCTGCCCGCCTGGGCCAGCCCGAAGACCCACAGCGCCCGGCCGAGCCCCATGCGCGTCATCAGGGCCGCCCCCATCCCGGCTCCGGCCACCGTGGAGAAGGTGCCGATGGTCTTGGCCGCCAGGCCGATCTCGGCGTTGGAGAAGCACAGGTCCTTCAGGAACGGGTTCACCATCGAGAGCCCGAGGTTGTCCCCGAACTTGTAGAAGACCAGGAAGGCGGCGATGGCGGCTGCGTCGGGGCGCCGGAAGTAGCTCTGGAACGGCTCCCACACCGCCGAGGCCAGCGAGCGCGGCGGCGCCGCCGGCTGCTCCGGCTCCGGGGCGGCCAGGGTCAGGCCGGTGAAGAGCAGGAAGAGCGCCGCCAGGGCGCCGAACACCACCGGCCAGGGCAGCCACTGGGAGGCGAAGACCGCCGCCGCGCTCGAGCCCAGCATGCCGATGCGGTACCAGGCGATGCGGAGCCCGCTGGCCGGCCCGACCTCGTCGGGGTGGAGCACCTCCACCGCGTAGGCGTCGATGGCGATGTCCTGGGTGGCGGCCACCACCACGAAGACCAGGGCCAGGACGGCGATGACCCCGGCCGCGCCGGGGGCCAGCACCGTGCGTCCGGAGGGGCCGGCCCCGAGGCTCCTGGCCGCGTAGGCCGCCAGCGCCCCCAGGACCAGGGCCAGCCCGAGCTGGGCCAGCAGCACCCAGCTGCGCCGCCGCCCCGGCCAGGGGAGGGCGAAGCGGTCCACCAGCGGCGACCAGAGGAACTTGACGGTCCAGGGGAGCGAGACCGACTGGAGGAGGCCGATGGTCGTGAGGTCCACCCCGGCGCCGCGCAGAAAGATCTGCAGCGTGTTGGTGATGAAACCGAGCGGCATCCCCGAGGAAATGGAGAGCAGCCCCAGGATCTGGATGCGTTTGTTGCGAAGGAAGGCCAAGGACGGCAGACTCTATCCCGGGCGGGGGCAGGCGAGAAATTCCGACCCATGGGCTCGCTCGGGTTCCGCGTCAGCGTCTGCAAGGGCGTCGACTGCCGCTCGCGCGGCTCGGACGCGGTGTGGTTCGCGGCCCGGGCGCTGGCGGAGCGGCTCGGGCTCTCGCCCGAGCGCTGCTGGCTCTACCGCGGCGGTTGCTACGGCCTGTGCCAGCTCGGCCCCAACGTGGTGGTCAGGCCGGCCTGCCCCGACGACGAGGACCCCCTGTGGCGGGGCCACTACCGCCTGCTCCACGAGCCGGGGGAGCACCACTACTGGCGCATGGACGGCGCGAAGCTGGAGCGGGTGCTCCGCGAGCACGTCCGCGACGGCCGGCCCGCGGTGGACCTCCTGTGCCCTCCGGAGCAGCGCCCCGAGAAGTCCTAGCCACCCCCGCGGTTGTCGCCGCCCCGGGAGCCGATTACCCTCCAGGCCATGCCGACGACGCTCACCCGCTGCACCGCCGCCGCCCTGGCCGCCGCGCTCCTGCCCGGCGCCGCCTGCGCCACCGGCAAGGAATCCTGGGACTCGGTGGTGAAGCCCGAGGCCAAGGTGGAGGTCATCCCCAACGACGCCCTGGTGGAGGTGGACGGGAAGGCGCGCGGGCGCGGCTTCGCCACCCTGGACGTGAGCGATCCCAAGCGGCGCTACCGGGTGCGGGCCTCGGCCGATGGGTTCGTGACCGAGGAAGCGGAGGTGGAGGGCGGCAGCATCGCCGACCGGCACTTCTTCCTGGCGCTGCGGCCGGCGGGCTTCGGCTCGGGCCGGCGCCTCGACCCCCGGGACGCCCCCAGCATGGCGCAGGCGGCCGCCGCCCTGTGGCGGGCGGGCAAGCCGGATGCCGCCGCCGAGTACGCCGAGCAGTCCCTGCGGGGCGGGAACACCGCGCTCGCCAACCGGGTGCTGGGCGACGTCTGGCGGCGCCGCGGCAACCGCGACCGCGCCGTCCAGTACTATGGCATGTACCTCTCCCTGGCCGAGGACCCGCCCGACGCGGCGGAGATCAAGGCCTGGGTCTCCCAGGTGAAGGGCGACATCACCATCCCGGGGGGACGGTGAGGCTCCGCCTCGGCCCGGCCGACCTGGGCGAGGGCGAGATGCGCGGCTACCGCCTGGGCGGGGAGCGCTACGTGCTCCTGGTGCGCCTCCGCGGCGGCCTCCACGCGCTCGACGACGTCTGCAACCACGCCGGGTGCCTGCTCTCCGGGGGCCGCCTCGCGGGAAACGAGGTGATCTGCCCCTGCCACCTCCAGACCTTCGACGTCCGCACCGGCGCCGTCACCTGCCAGCCCCAGCTGTGCGACGATCAGCGAACCCTCCCGGTGGCGGTCGAGGACGGGCAGGTGTGGGTGGAGGTGGAGTAATGGGCCACGAGGAGCACCGCAGGTCCGGACCGGGGTCGGTGAAGGTCTTCGTGATCACCGCCTCCGATACCCGCGGCGAGCCCCAGGACTCGAGCGGCCGCCTGCTGCGGGAGGGGGCGGCCGCGGCGGGCCACCAGGTGGTCGGCTACCGGCTGGTCAAGGACGAGCCCGACCGGATCCGGGCCGCCCTGGAGGAGGCGGAGCGGGCCGGGGCCCAGGCGGTGCTGGTGAACGGCGGCACCGGCATCTCCGGGCGCGATCGCAGCTACGAGGCGGTGGCCGGAGTTCTAGAGAAGCGCCTCGACGGCTTCGGGGAGCTGTTCCGCATGCTTTCCTTCCAGGAGATCGGCAGCGCCGCCATGCTCTCGCGGGCGGTGGCTGGCGTGTGGCGGGGGAGGGTGCTCTTCTCCATGCCGGGATCCACCGCCGCGGTGCGGCTGGCCTGGGAGAAGCTCATCGCCCCGGAGCTCGGCCACCTGGCCTTCGAGCTGGGCAAGCACGCGGGGGGGTGAATGCTGTCCCGGCGCCGCGCCGAGGCGCTCCGCCCGGCCCTGGACCGCTTCGCGGCCGGGTTCGACGCCCGGTCGCGCATCGGCTTCGACCCGGTGGAGCTGCCGCGGCGCTACCCGGACCCGGGCGACGCCGAGGTGGCGGCGCTCCTGGCGGCCAGCCTGGCCTACGGGCGGGCCGACCTCTTCAAGCCGCGCCTCGAGGCCGTCCTCTCGGCGATGGGGCCCCGGCCGGCCGCCTTCGCCGAGGCCTTCGCCAGGAGCCCGGACCGGCGCGCCTTCTCCTTCTTCCGCTACCGGTTCAACCGCCCGGCGGACGTGGCGGCGCTGGTGGCGGCGGCGGGCTTCGTGCGGGCGCGCCACGGCTCGCTGGGGAAGCGCTTTGCGGCGCTCTTCGCCGAGGCGGCGGGAGCCGGCGCCGGCGAGGAGCCGGTGCGCCTGGCGCTGGCACGCTTCGCCGCCGAGCTCCGGGAGGCCCCCCCGGTGAGCCCGCTGCTCCGGGGCCGCGGCGGGCGCGGCCTCAAGCACCTGCTCCCGGACCCGGGCGGGGCCGGGGCCTGCAAGCGCTGGAACCTGTACCTGCGCTGGATGGTGCGCGGACCCGACGCGGTGGACCTCGGGCTGTGGGGCGGCGTTCCCCGAGCGGCGCTGGTGGTCCCGCTCGACACCCACGTGGCCCGCATCGGGCGCTGCCTGGGGCTCACCCGGCGGCGGGACCTCTCCTGGCGCACCGCCGAGGAGATCACCCGCTCGCTGCGGCGGCTCGACCCGGAGGACCCGGTCCGCTACGACTTCGCCCTGTGCCACCTGGGGATGAGCGGGGCCTGCCCGGCGCGGCGCGATCCGGCCGGCTGCCGGGAGTGCCCGCTCCGCGAGGTGTGCCTGGCCGGGCGGGTCAGGGCGGGGGGCCCGGGAGCGCGAGCGCGCCGCGGTCGTCCCTGGCGCCGCGGCCGAGCAGCGAGGCCGGGTAGCGGCAGCGGAAGATCTCGAAGGTGGTGATGACGGCCCGCCCGCGCCGCACCGTCA
The DNA here is from genome assembly GCA_035762305.1 of Anaeromyxobacteraceae bacterium. Taxonomy (GTDB): domain Bacteria; phylum Myxococcota; class Myxococcia; order Myxococcales; family Anaeromyxobacteraceae; genus DASTPH01. The sequence continues at coordinate 10,347 of DASTPH010000035.1, read as the reverse complement.
GGGGCTCGAGCGCGTCGAAGGGGCGGCAGACCTCCCGGGCCTGCTCGCGGCAGCGGCTGGGGGAACGGGGGTCGTACACCACCAGCCCCTCCCGGCCGGCCAGGGGCACGCGGTCGAGCCAGGAGTCGTACTGCAACCCGGGCTCGCCGAAGGCGCCCGCCGACTGGGTCTCGGGGCGTCCCGGAAGGTGGAAGGCCAGCTCCGACGCGGTTTTGTAGTCGCAGCCGACCACGAAGGGGTCGCCGCCCAGCGGCAGGCGCTCGGCCTCGACCCGGGCCGCGAGCTCGGTCCAGCCGGAGGTGGTCTCGTCCCGGGCCGGGAAGGGCAGGGCCGGCCAGAGCGGCACCAGGTGCATGTAGGCCGAGCCCAGGAGCGCCACCGAGAGCGCCGCGGCGCCCAGGCCCCGCCAGCGACCGGGGCGCTCCCGCCAGAAGGCGGCCGCCGCCAGGAGCGCCGCCGGGTAGGCCGGGGCGCCCCAGTTCATCTTCACCCAGTGAAAGGGCGAGACGGCGAGGAGCAGGAGCAAGAACGGCGCCGAGAAGAGCGCGCACAGGCGGAAGGCGGGCTCGCGCCAGCGCCGGACCGCCCCGGCCGAGGCCAGGAGCATGGCCGCGAAGAGCACCGGCGAGGCGGCCAGGGCCTGCAGGCCGAGGAAGCGCCCGGTGAGGGAGGGGTGGAAGCCGGCCACCTGGCTGGCCCGCCCGCGGGTCTGGAAGCCGAAGGAGGCCCAGCCGTGGCCCGCGTTCCAGAGCACCACCGGCGCGAACAGGGCCGCCGAGAGGAGGACGCCCAGCCAGGGCCAAGGGGTGCGGAGCAGTCGCCGCCCCCGGGGGTCGACGAGCAGCGCGGCCAGGGTGAGGGGGAAGAGGAGGAAGCCGGGGTACTTGCCCAGGCAAGCCAGCCCCGCGGCGGCGCCGGCGGCCAGGAGCCAAGGGCCGCGCTCCTCGTCGAGCGCGCGCACCGTGAAGGCGAAGGCCGCTGCCCAGCCGGCGAGGAGCGGCCCGTCGGGCGTGATCACCGTCTGCCCCAGGCCGAAGAGCGGCGTGGCTAGCATGGCGGCCAGCGCCAGGAGCGCGGTGCGCCCGCCGAAGAGGCGCCGCCCGGCCAGGAACAGGAAGAGGGCGAACAGGCCCGAGTGGAGCGCGGCCGCCAGCCGGATGGAGCGCACCGAGGTGCCGAAGGCCTCGGTCATGGCGCGGATGGTCCAGGCCGCCAGCGGCGGGTGGTCGAAGTAGGAGAGGTCGAGGTGGCGCGACCACTGCCAGTAGTAGGCCTCCTGGGGCGTGAGGCCCACCCAGCCGGCGTAGAGGACGTGCAGGCCGGTGGAGAGGAGGACCAGCGCCAGGGCGGCCCTGGCCGGGTCGGAGACTCCGAGGAGCGTCCCCGAAGGGCGGTCGCCCTCAGCCTTCATCGCATCCGAGGAATCCGTCTGCCCTCTCCCGGAGGGAGAGGGTGGCACTGGCGTCCGAGGCGAGCTCATGGGCGTCGCGTCCGGCGGCGCCGCAACTCAGATGCGCCGGCCGGTCTGGTGCAGCTCGAGCACGATGGCGCCCCCCTTGAAGACCCGCACCGCGCCGGTGGTCTGTGAGACGGTGATGGCCACCGCACCGGTCTCGGCGCTCATGGCGGCCGCGGCGCTGTGGCGGGCGCCCAGGCCGAGGGGGAGCTGGGTCTTCTGGCTCTGGGCCTGCAGGTAGCGGCTGGCGGCGAGCACCACCCCGTCCTCGCGCACCACGAAGGCCCCGTCGAGCACGGCGAAGGTCTTCAGGGCGTCGCGGATGGCCGGGTCCAGGCAGTTGCGCTCCGACTCGGAGACGCCCTGGAACGGGTTCAGGAGCAGCTGCCGCGACTGCTCCATCACCGCCTGGGAGTCGCCGATCACGAAGATGGTGCCCACCGGGTGCCCTTCGTACCCCTGGGCCCCGATGTCCATGGCGGCGTGGAGGATCTGCTCCACCACCTGCGAGCTGAACTCGGGCGGCAGCCCCAGGGTGTCCTCCCGCGCCTTCTCCTCCACGGCCTCGACGCCGATGCGCACGCTCACCAGGGTGTCCATGCCACGCTCGTGGCCCGCCAGCGCCAGCACGGTGTCGCCGTCGCGCACCAGCCCCTCGCTCTGGGCCGCCACCAGCGCCACCTTGATCTTCTCCACCCGCGAGTAGTCGTAGGGGGGGATCACCACCGCCGTGAACTTCCGGGCCGTCAGCTGCTGGGCCAGGGGCTCGCTGGTGACGGCGTACACCAGCTTGCGCTTGATGGGGCGGCCGCGGATGTCGCTGGTGGAGAGGGGCTGGTTCGAGACGTACAGCAGGCGGTCCACCTCCGATCGCGCCGAGAGCTTGAGCGCCGCGCGCACGAACTCACGGTCGAACCTGGGCTCGGCCATACCCCTTCCGTGTAGGGCACTTGGACGCCGAAGTCCACATTCCGGAGGCGCCCCGCGCGCTTCTTGACAGGCGGGGGTCGGTTGACTAGCTTCCCGGTTCCTTTTTCGGGGGCCCGGCCGGATGGCCCCAACAGCGAGGGCCGTCGCTTGAACAAGAAGGACACGAAACGGTTCAAGGCGATGCTGGACGAGTCGAAGCGTCAGATCCTGGCCTCTGCCAAGAAGACGCTCAGCGAGGAGTCGAGCTTCGACACCGACGACCTGCCCGACGAGATCGACCAGGCCTCCAGCGAGTACGCCCAGTCGATGATCTTCCGGCTCCGGGACCGGGAGAAGTTCCTCCTCGCCAAGATCGAGAAGGCCCTGGCCCGCATCGAGAACGGCACCTTCGGCATCTGCGAGAAGTGCGAGGAGGAGATCTCGATGAAGCGGCTGGAGGCCCGGCCGGTGACCACCCTCTGCATCCGCTGCAAGGAGGAGCAGGAGCAGAAGGAGAGGTCGTTCGGGTAGGCCGCGGGCGAGCGCAGGCCTAGCCGGATGAGGCTGGGCCGGAGCGAGCGGGGGGTCCGGGGGGGCTTCATCCCCCCGGTTCGACGACGAGCCCCCGCCCTACAGCTCCAGGCGGAGGAGTTGCAGGCCCACCAGCACCTGGTCGCCCGGCGCCAGCTCCACTACCCCGGCGATCTTCACGAAGGTGCCGTTGGAGCTCCCCAGGTCCAGGAGGGTGGCCGATCCCTCGGTCACCTCCAGTCGGGCGTGGCGGCCGGAGACGTACCGGTCGGCGGGGAAGGTGACGTCCCCCATCTCGCGCCCCACCAGGTTCTCCCCGCTCCGGAGCGGGAAGATCTCCCCCACCCCGCCGCCCTCGAGCAGCTGCGCCAGCCGCAGCCGGTACCCGGGATCGGGCGATCCCCACGGCGCCGCGTCGCCGGGGGCGACCTCGCGGGGCAGCGCCTCGAGCCGGAGCAGCTGGCGGCCCACCCGGATCTCGTCGCCGGGTTGAACAGGCCGCGGCGCCCGCAGCCTGAGGAAGGTCCCGGAGGCGCTCCCCAGGTCCTCGACCCGCACCCGGCCCTCGCGCAGCGTGAAGGCGCAGTGGCGGGGGGAGACGGTGAGGTCCTCCGGGAAGAGCACCTCCCCTCCCTGCCGGCCGCAGGTGGTGGTCTCCCGCGCCAGCGAGAAGACCTGCCCGGCCACGCCGTCGTAGCGGACCATGGAGAGGCGCGGGCCGGTCGGCTCGGGCAGGTGCCGGGGCGTGGCCACGCCCGCGCGCGCCGCCGGTTGCGCCTCCGCGGCGGGCAGGGCCGTCCCGCCGAGGTGCACCGGCGTGCGGCCGACCGGCGCCGCCACCGCGGCTGGCTCCACCGGCCGCCCGCAGTGGCCGCAGAAGCGGAAGCCCGGGGGGACCTTGGCGCCGCACCCGAGGCACATCCGGTCGGTGGCCAGGGGCGCCGCCGACTTCAGACTTTGGCCGCAGTCCAGGCAGAAGGAGAACGACGGGTCGTTCTCCCGGCCGCAGCGGGCGCACCTGACGGGCTTCGCCATCCCGAATCCGTTTAGCCCAAGGATGCCGGGGGGTCAAACCGCCCGGCGTTGTAGAATGCCGCCTGGCCGCGGCGGCGCGGGCCACCCGGACCCGCCGCGCGCCGACGGCCGGACGGGAACCCATGCCCTGGACCAGCCGCCCCGCCGATGCCGCCGCCCTGCCCGAGCGCTATCGGCGCTTCCACGCCGAAGCCAGCGCCTTCCTCGCCCCCGAAGATCTGATGACCGACCCGCTGCGCACCCTGGCCTTCGGCACCGACGCCAGCTTCTACCGGCTGCTGCCCAGGATGGTGGTGCGGCCCCGCACCCCCGAGGCGGTGCAGCGGCTCCTCGAGGCCGCCCGCCGATATCGGGTCTCGCTCACCTTCCGGGCCGCCGGCACCAGCCTCTCCGGGCAGTCGGTGACCGACTCGGTGCTGGTGCTGGTGGCGGGCGCCTGGCGCCGCTGGGAGGTGCTGGACGGCGGCGAGCGCATCGCCCTCGAGCCGGGCGTCATCGGCGCCGAGGCCAACGCCTCCCTCGCTCCCTACGGCCGCAAGATCGGCCCCGACCCGGCCTCCATCAACGCCGCCATGGTGGGCGGCATCGTGGCCAACAACTCCTCCGGCATGTGCTGCGGCACGGCCCAGAACAGCTACCGGACCGCCGCGGCCATGAAGCTGGTGCTGGCCGACGGCGCCTTCCTGGACACCGGCGACGCTCCCTCGCGCCGCCGCTTTGCCGAGACGCACCGCGACCTGTGCCAGGGGCTCGCCGCCATCCGCGACGAGATCGCCGGGGACGACGCGCTCTCGCGCCGCATCCGGGAGAAGTTCCGCATCAAGAACACCACCGGCTACTCGCTCAATGCCTTCGTGGACTTCCACGACCCCATCGACATCCTGATGCACCTCATGGTGGGGTCGGAGGGCACGCTCGGGTTCATGGCCGAGGTGACCCTCGACACGGTGGTGGAGCACCCGTGCAAGGCCAGCGCCCTGCTGCTGTTCCCGGACATCGAGCAGGCGGCCCGGGCCACCATGGCCCTGAAGGGCGGCCCGGTGGCGGCGGCGGAGCTCATGGACCGGGCCTCGCTGCGCTCGGTGGAGTCGAAGCCGGGCATGCCGGCGTCCCTGGCGGCCCTGGGGCCCGAGGCCTGCGCGCTGCTGGTGGAGACCCGGGCGGCGGACCGGGAGGCGCTGGGCCGCCAGACCGGCGAGGTGGGCCGGCTCCTCTCCAGCGCCACCACCCTGGCGCCGGTGGCCTTCACCTCGGACAAGGCCGAGACCGAGCGGCTGTGGGACGTGCGCCGCGGCCTCTTCCCGGCGGTGGGGGCGGCGCGCCCCATCGGCACCACGGTGGTGATCGAGGACGTGGCCTTCCCCATGCAGCACCTCGCCGCCGGCACGGTGGAGCTGCAGCGGCTCATGCGCGCCCACGGCTACGCCGAGGGCATCATCTTCGGCCACGCCCTGGACGGGAACCTGCACTTCGTGTTCACCCAGGGCTTCGAGGACCCGGCCGAGATCCGCCGCTACCAGGGGCTCATGGACGAGGTCTGCCGGACGGTGGTGGAGCGCTTCGACGGCTCGCTCAAGGGCGAGCACGGGACCGGCCGCAACATGGCCCCCTTCGTGGAGCTGGAATGGGGCCAGAAGGCCTACGCGCTCATGAAGCGCCTCAAGGCGCTCCTGGACCCGGACCAGATCCTGAACCCGGGGGTGGTCCTGAACGACGACGCGCAGGCCCATCTCAAGAACTTGAAGCCCCTGCCGCGGGCCCACGAGATGGTGGACCGCTGCACCGAGTGCGGCTTCTGCGAGCCGCGCTGCCCCTCGCGCGACCTCTCCACCAGCCCCCGGCAGCGCATCGTGGTCCAGCGGGAAGTGGCGCGCCTGCGCCGGAGCGGCCAGGACCCGGCGCGGCTCGAGCGCCTGGTGAAGGACTTCGGCTGGCTGGGCGAAGCCACCTGCGCTGCCGACGGCCTGTGCGCCACCGCCTGCCCGGTGGCCATCGACACCGGCGCCTTCATGAAGACCCTCCGGGCGGCCGGCCACGGCGAGGAGGCCAGGAAGGCGGCGGCCCGCCAGGCGGCCCGCTACGACCGCTTCGCGGCCCGGGTGCGCCTGGGGCTCGGCGCCGCCGGCGCCGCCCAGGCGGTGCTGGGCTCGGGCCTCCTGCGCGGCCTCTCCTCGGCGGCCCGGGCTCTCTCCGGGGGGCGGCTGCCGTTGTGGAACCGCTGGACCCCGGGGCCGGCCCCGGCCGTCGACTTCCGGGACGTGGTGCGGGGGGAGGGGCGGCGGGTGGTCTACTTCCCGAGCTGCATCGTGCGCATGATGGGGCCGGCCCGGGCCGACCCCGAGTCGCGGGCGGTCTTCGAGGCGGCGCTGTCGGTGCTGGGCAAGGCCGGCTACGACGTGCTCTTCCCGGCCGGGCTCCCCTCGCTGTGCTGCGGGCTCACCTTCGACTCCAAGGGGTTCCCCGATCTCGCCGACCGCAAGGCCCGGGAGCTAGAGCGGGCCCTGCTCGAGAAGAGTGAGGGCGGAGCCATCCCGGTGCTGTGCGACACCAGCCCCTGCGTCCAGCGGATGAAGAAAGGCGTCGATCCGCGCCTGTCCATCCACGAGCCGGCGGAGTTCGTGCAGCGCTTCCTCCTGGACCGGCTCCGCTTCCGGCGCCAGCCGGGGGCGGTCGCGGTCCACCCGACTTGCAGCACCGTGAAGATGGGGCTGGCCGGCGGGCTGCGGGCGGTGGCGGAGGCCTGCGCCGAAACGGTGGTGGTGCCGCCGCGGGTGGGATGCTGCGGCTTCGCCGGCGACCGCGGCTACACCCACCCGGAGCTGAACGCCTCGGCGCTCTCCGAGCTCCGGGCCGGCGTCGGGGGCTGCGGTGAGGGGTTCTCCAACAGCCGCACCTGCGAGATCGGCCTCTCGCTCCACGCTGGCATCCCCTACCGGTCGATCCTGTTCCTGGTGGACCGCTGCACGACTTGAAAAGCGCCGGGGGCGCGGTTCTACTGTCGCTCCCGTGGCACCCACCATCGGCCTCTTCGTCCCCTGCTACGTGGACCAGCTCTACCCCGAGGTGGGATGGGCGAGCCTTCGCATCCTGCGGCAGGTGGGGGCCGAGGTCGAGTTCCCCCGCGAGCAGACCTGCTGCGGGCAGCCCATGGCCAACTCCGGCTGCGCCGCCGAGGCCCGCCCCCTGGCGGAGCGCTTCCTCAGCATCTTCGGGCGCTACGACCAGGTGGTGGCGCCCTCGGGGAGCTGCGTCGCCATGGTGCGCCACCACTACCGCGAGCTGCTGGGCGACCGGCCGGATCTGGAGCGGGTGGCGAGCCGCACCTTCGAGCTGTGCCAGTGGCTGGTGGACGTGCGGGGCGTCTCCCGCGTGGAGGGCGAGTTCCGGCGCAAGGTCGGGCTCCACAAGTCGTGCCACGGCCTCAGGGAGCTCAGGCTCGGCAAGTCGAGCGAGACGGTGGGGGCTCCCTACGACAAGGTCCAGCAGCTCCTGGCGCCGCTCCGGGGCATCGAGCTGGTGGAGCTCGCCCGCGCCGACGAGTGCTGCGGCTTCGGCGGCACCTTCGCCGTGGCCGAGGAGGCGGTCTCCTGCATGATGGGGCGCGACCGGCTGGCCGACCACGAGAAGGCCGGGGCCGAGGTGATCACCGGGGCGGACGTCTCCTGCCTGATGCACCTCCAGGGCCTGGCGCGCCGGGAGGGGCGGCGGGTGGAGGTGATGCACGTGGCCCGCATCCTCGAGGGGGCGAGGCTCTCGTGAGCGCCGGCCTCCCCGTCCCGCCCGGGCAGCACGCGCGCGCCGCGGCGCGCTTCGTGGCCAACGAGGTGCGCGCCCACCGCCACGACGCGGCCGGGTGGCACCTGCGATCCAATCGCGACCGGGGGGCCGGCAGCGTCCCGGAGTGGGAGGCGCTCCGGGAGGCGGCCTCGGCCATCAAGGCCCACACCCTGTCGCGGCTCGCCGACTACCTGGAGGAGTTCGAGAGGAACGCCCGCCAGAACGGCATCCAGGTCCACTGGGCCCGGGACGGCGCCGAGCACAACGCCATCGTCCACGGCATCCTGGCCGGCCACGGCGTCGCCCGGGTGGTGAAGTCCAAGTCCATGCTCACCGAGGAGTGCGGCCTGAACCCCTACCTCGAGGCCCGCGGCGTCGAGGTCACCGACACCGATCTGGGCGAGCGCATCGTGCAGCTCCTGGGCGAGCCCCCCTCGCACATCGTGGTCCCCGCCATCCACCGCACCAAGGAGGAGATCGGCGAGCTGTTCCAGCGGAGGCTGGGGACTCCGGCGGGCCTCACCGACCCGACCCGCCTCACCGAGGCGGCCCGTCACCACCTGCGCCAGAAGTTCCTCTCCGCCCAGGCCGGGATCACCGGGGTGAACTTCGCCATCGCCGAGACCGGCGGGGTGGTGGTGGTCACCAACGAGGGGAACGCCGACATGGGGACGAGCCTGCCCCCGCTCCACGTCGCCTGCATGGGGGTGGAGAAGGTGATCCCGCGTGCCAGGGACCTGGGGGTGCTGCTGCGGGTGCTGGCCCGCAGCGCCACCGGCCAGCCCTGCTCGGTCTACGCCACCCACTTCCACGGGCCCCTCCGCGGCGGCGAGATGCACGTGGTCGTCGTGGACAACGGGCGCAGCGCCATCCTGGCCCGGGACGCCTTCCGGCGCTCGCTCTCCTGCATCCGCTGCGGGGCCTGCCTCAACACCTGCCCGGTCTACCGGCGCAGCGGCGGCTACTCCTACGGGGCCACCATCCCCGGCCCCATCGGATCGGTGCTGTCGGCGCTGCGCGACCCCCGCGCCCATGCCGACCTGCCCTTCGCCTCGAGCCTGTGCGGCTCCTGCAGCGACGTCTGCCCGGTCCGGATCGACCTGCACCACGAGCTCCTGGCCTTCCGGCGCGAGCTCTCCGGACGAGGCCTGGTCCCGCTCGGCAAGCGGCTCACCATGAAGCTGCTCTCGCTGGTGATGCGGAGCCCGCGGCTCTACGCCCTGGCGGGACGGGCGGCGCGCTTCCTCCTCCGGCGGGCCCCCTGGGCGCTCCGGCTCGGCCCCGGCGCCGCCTGGGCGCGCCAGCGGGCGCTTCCCTCCGGCCCGGCGGCGAGCTTCCGCGAGCTGTGGGATCGCCAGGCGAGCGCGGAGAAGGGCGGGCTGCCATGAGCGGCCGGGACGACATCCTGCGGGCCCTGCGCCGGGCGGCGCCGCCGCCGCTCCCGCTCCCCGAGTGGAGCGGCCGGGCCATGCGCTTCGACGACCCGGTCTCGAGTTTCTTGAAGTCGGTGGCGGCGGTGGCGGGCACGCCGCTGCGCGTGCCCGACCTCGCCGCCGCCGACGCGGCGGTGCGGGGGCTCGAAACCTGGACGAGGGCGCGCCTCACCGCCTCCCTGGTCCCGGGGGTGGGGCGCTCCAGCCTGGACCTCGACTCGGTGGGCGCGCCGCAGGACCTCCGCGACCTGGAGGTGGCGGTGGTGAGCGGGGCCCCGGCGGTGGCCGAGAACGGGGCGGTGTGGATCCCGGGGAGCCGCCTGGGGCGCCACCGGGCGGTCTTCGTCATCGCCGAGCACCTGGTGCTGGTGGTGAAGGCCGAGGACGTGGTCCACACCATGCACCAGGCCTACGACCGCATCCGGCTCGAGCGGCCGGGCTGGGGCTGCTTCGTATCGGGCCCCTCCAAGACCGCGGACATCGAGCAGGCGCTGGTCATCGGCGCCCACGGGGCGCGCTCCTGCGCGGTGGTGGTGGTCGGGTAGGGCGGTGGTCGGATCGGGGCGGATGGCCCGAGGTGACCCGCGTCTGCGGGAGCCTCGGGCCTCCTCAAAGGCACGTTCTGGCGTCCCGGTCTCGCCCTCGGCCCCTGTCCTCGCGCCGCTGCGCGGGCCACGTCGCCTCGGGCCTCCCCCTCCGGCACGTCCTCGCGCCGAGCATGGCAGCCACGGCCGCGACGCGCGGCCTCGATGCTCGCGGCGCGCCGGCGAGAGGCGGGTACCGTCCCGAGCTCTTCTGGAGACGTTTCAGGCGCGTGCTCGCCGTCGCGCACCGCGGGGCGCGTGGCGCGTCGCGGCGGCGCGGTGGCCGAGTGCGGCGCTGCGGATTGTGCCGTCGGGGGAGGCCCGAGGCTCCTCGCGGTCCGTTCTGCGGCACCGGCGCTGGATCGATCGGCGGCCCGGTCTCGCCAGAGGCCGCCTCCGCAGCGCCGCACTCGAGTCCGGCGGTGGCGGCGCGGCGCCGCGAGCGCCAGCGTCGCGCGGCGAAGCCTGTCTGAGCCTCCGCGCCGCGAAGCGAAGCGCGGAGGCGAGTTCTGCAGCCGCGCCGTGCGCTTCCTGGTCGCGCCGCGCGGCCGTGGTTGCCGCGCGCGGCGCGAGGACAGCGGCCGAGGGCGAGACCGGGACCGCCGGAGACCGCAACCTGTAC
>DASTPH010000034.1:0-39460 GCA_035762305.1 Anaeromyxobacteraceae bacterium | reverse complement strand
TTCTCCACCTCGATGATGGACTTGTCGTAGACGTTGAGGAGGAGGTCGAACGACAGGCCCACGGCCTTGCACACCTCCTCGGCGGCGGACATGAAGCGCGAGCCGGCGATGTCGCGGAAGAAATCGGACTTGCGCCGGGCGCCGGGCGCGAAGATGCCCTCCGACTCGCCGCGCAGGGCCTGGAAGACCCGGGAGAGGGCCTCGGCGATGGCCTGCTGCTGGCCCATGAAGCGGAGCCCGCCGCCGTTGCGGCGGCAGGTGGATTCCAGATCCTCGAGCTGCTCCAGGAACTGGACGTGGCGGAAGCTGCGCTCCAGCTCGGCCAGGAAGCGGTCCACCTGGCCGTTCAGCGTCCCTTCCAGGCCGCGGCGAAACAGGGTGAAGCGGGCGTCGACGAGCGCCTCCTGCTTCGAGACCGCGGCCGCGGTGTCGTAGTTGGAGCGCGAGTTGGTGATGCCGCGCCCGAGCTGCCGGCCCTCCTCGTCCATCACCACCGCCTTGGTGGTGGTCGAGCCGAGGTCGATTCCGACGAAGACCTTCATGGGCGTCCCCCGGCTTCAGGCGGCGGCCGAGGCCGCCTGGCGCTTCTGGTCGATCATCTGGAAGTAGCTCTCCAGCCGGTTCTTCACGTTGGCGGGCGAGAAGTAGCGGGGGTCGACGAGGTCGGTCTCGATGAAGGCCCCGGGCTTGCCGGTGCGCTTCTCGATCTCCCGCATGATCATGAGCTGACCCGCCGAGAAGCTGTTGCAGCTCTTGATGGAGTTGATGAGGAGCCCGTCGGCCTGGTACTCGTTCACGTACTTCTCGAGCAGGTCCACCCGCTGCGGCAGGCTGCGGTTGGTGTAGCAGCCCAGGCAGTACTCGGCGAGCGACTCCAGCGGGTGGTCCGGGTCGTGGCGGAAGCCGAGGTCGTAGGTGCCGCCGACCTTGGTGTAGCTCGAGGCCACCACCACCGCCCCCTCGTCGTAGAACATCTTCCAGAACTCGCGGAAGCTGGTCCAGTTGGGCGGGCCCTCCACCACCAGTCGGTACTTCTGCGCCCCCATGTCGCCCTCGGGGGTGACCGGACCGAGCCCGCGCCGGATGCGCTCCTCGATCTCGCCTCGCAAGAGGGAGTAGTACTCGGTCGCGTCCGGCGTCCCCCGGAAGGCCGTGAAGATGGGCCCGGTGTAGTAGACGGCGCCGAAGTAGGCGTCGATGGGCGAGGGCTTGATCTTGGCGCTCTCCAGCACCCACACGAAGGCCTGCTCGGCCTTGGCGGACTCGCGCAGGTACTGGCGGAGGCGGTCGATGTCGAACTTCACCCCCGAGACCTTCTCCAGCGTGGGGATGACCTCCTGCTGGAGCTGCTTCACGATGTACCGGCGCATGTTCTCGGTCGGGCGCCCGTCGCCCTGGTAGGGCACCTGCAGCATGATCGTCGGGCACTTGTACTCGTCGCGGACGAGCTCGAACCACTTCATGAAGGTGAAGCAGCCCGTGTACGAGAGGAGGAGGACGTCGGGCTCGGGGAGCGGCTTCCCGTTCGGCGCCAGGTTCCCCTTGGCCATCATGCCCAGGTCGGCCTTGACGTAGGTGCAGACGTCCTCGGAGTGGCCGCGCTTCTCGGCCTCCAGGATGTAGTCGCCCGAGAGCTTCCGCATCCCGCTCTGGATGGCGTTGATCTCGGGGAGGTTGTTGACGAAATCGAAGCACATGATGAGCTCGTTCAGGTTCCCCGGAACGAACGTGGAGCAGACCTTGCGGCCCGCCTCCTTGGCGCTGGTGAGGAGGTCGTAGTTCCGCGCGATCATCTCCTTCTGCTTCAGCATCGAGGCTTCCTTCACGACCTCCCTGGGAGGGGCGCTGCGGGAGGCCTCGCTTCTCGGGGACGGGGGGGAGGTCATGGCGCGCTCCACAGCTTGATCGAGTCGGCGAAGGCGCCGGCCTGCTCGCGGACCGGCTGCATCTGCCCGGAGTTCTCGGCGTACTTGAAGCCGATGTGCGGGACCAGGGCGGCCTCGAGCCGCTTCTCCAGCATGGGCCGCTCCAGCAGGGCCGGATCGCAGAAGGAGGGCGCGGCGAAGATCACCCCCTCGGCCCCGCTCTTCCTGACGGAGTCGAGGAGGTACCTCCCCTTCTCGTCCAGGCGAGGCTGGTACTTGGCGGAAGTCTCCATCGAGCGGTGGAGGAACGCCTCCGAGAGCTGCTCCAGCGGATCGCCGTCGGTGGGGACCTCTCCCTCGATCCAGCGGCTGACGAGCATGAAGTCGTCGTCCACCACGTAGCAACCGGACATCTCGATGGCCTTGATGAGGTTCAAGGGCGGCTGCTCGCAGAAGACGCCGTTCACGACCACGCGGCAGTTGTCGCGCATGGACCGGGCCTCGGCCCTGGCCGCGGCCAGGTAGTCCTCGAGGAGCCGGCTGTGCTCCTCGACCGGCAGCACCATCCCGGCGCGGACGACGAGGTAGACCTCGCTGGTCGGGGCCAGCCAGGGCTTCTCGGCGCGCAGCGCGTAGAGCTCGCCTACCAGCCGGCGGTTCTGGTTGTAGAGGGCGATCGAGGCGCGAAGGTCGCCGTCCGAGATCCTCCGGCCGGCGACGCCCTCCAGGCCTTCCTTCAGCTCGCGCAGCTCCTCGACGTAGTAGCTCCCGCCGATCCCGGAGGCGAAGTTCTGCGGGACGTCGAAGTAGCGGACGTACACCTTGGGGAAGAGGAGCTTCCAGATCCCGGAGAGGTTCCGGATCACGTCGCAGATGGACGGGAAGAGGAACCCGTCCACGAAGTCGAGCCTCCCGGTGATACCGAGCTCGAGCGTGGAGCGGGGGATCCGGCAGATGTAGCTCTGGTAGTAGGCGTCGCCGTGGATGACCTCCATGTTCTCGCCGCCGCCGAGGATCCCGAGCGGCAGCATGCCGGCCGCGTGAATGATCTCGCGCGGCACGTAGATGGGCATGTAGGCGACGACCTTGCGGCCCGGGGCGGCCGCCTTCCAGGCCCGGGCCGACGTGAAGTCGAGGTCGTCGAACAGCTCCTGGCAGCGCGCCACCAGGGCGGCGGTGGACGGCCTCTCCGCGGCGGCGCTCATCACCGGTCCTCCCACTCGGCCTGGCGCTTCTTGAGGAAAGCCTCCAGCCCCTCGACCGCGTCGCGGGTCGACATGAGCCCCTCGAGGTAGAGTCGCTCCACCCGGGCCAGGCCGGCGCGCACCCGCTCGACGAGGTCGAGCCGGGCCGCCCGCACCGCGTGGCGGAGCGAGGAGGCGGAGCGCTTCGCCAAGTGCTCCTGGTACCAGGCCAGGGCCGCGGCCGCGGGATCGTCCGCCACGGCCGTGACCAGGCCGATGCGATGCGCCTCCCGGCCGTCGATCGAGCGACCGGAGATGAGCAGCTCCTCCGCGGCGGCCCGGCCCACGCGCTCGGGGAGGAGGCAGGAGGCTGCCGGCGCGAACACGCCGAGCACGATCTCCGGCTGGCCGAGCCTCGCGTCCGGGGCGGCGAAGAGGACGTGGCCGGCGGCGGCGACCTCGAGCGCGCCGCCCAGGCACTGGCCTCGGATGGCGACCAGCACGGGAACCGGGTACTCGAGGATGCGGAGGACCAGCCCGTGGAGCCGGGCGAGCATGGTGGCGACCGAGCCCGGGAGGTGCTCCTCGACGCTCGCGCCGAAGCTGAAGTGGGGGCCCTCGGCGTCGAGGAGGACCCCGCGGAGGGACGGGGCCTGGGCCGCCGCGGCCAGCGCCACGTCGAGGGCGGCGATCATGGCCGCGTCGACGACGTTCGCCTTGGGGCGGGAGAGCCGGAGGCGCAGCAGGCGATCGTCGCGCTCGCGCCAGACCCGCAGCGGACCTCCCACCGGGGCCTCGCCCGCGCCCGGCATCAGCGCCCCTCCTTCCCGCCCCGGGCGGCCGGCAGCAGGCTCTCGACGAGCTCGGGCGTCCAGGGCGTGCCGCGGGCGAGGGCCAGGCGGAGCGCCACGAAGTCCGCCTCGCGGTCCTCCCGCGTCCCCTCGTTGAACGCCCGGAACCCGGTGCGCGCCTCGGTCATCATGTTGAGGCCGAGCCAGTCCCGAGAATTCTCCTTGTTGGCGTTCCAGCGCTCGAGCTTGGGCTTGCGGATCTCCTGGATGGTCTTGGTGGTGCAGTCGGGGAAGGTGTGGAGGAGCTTCGTCGTCAGCGCCTCGACGCGCTCGTCGAGGAGCGAGAGGTCCACCGTCCCGCGCTTGAGGAGCTCCTTCCCCTGCGCCAGCGCGTCGCCTGCCTTGGGCTCGCCGTGGATGATCCTCCCCCACTCGTCCACCCAGCGGTCGGTCCAGACCGTCGGGTTCGGGACCCATTTCCCGTCGACCCGGAGCGCCGGGACGATCTCGGTGATCATGGCCTCGCGGTAGGCGCGATGGGCGGACCAGGGCTCGCACATCACGCCCGACTCCATGGCGCGCTCGACGCCCACCAGCACCGGGAGGAAGTCAGTCGCGCCGCCGATGGGGGCCGAGCCGTGCTTGGGGCCGGCCTGGCCGAAGCGGGCCAGGTCCTGGGCGATGGAGAAGTCGCAGGCCATGCCGATCTCCTGGCCGCCTCCGATGCGCATGCCGTTCACGCGGCACACCACCGGCTTGTCGCAGCCGAGGATGGCGCTCACCATGTCGTTGAAGAGCCGCATGTACTGGCGGTACTCCTGCGGGTTCCCGGCGTAGTACTCCGCGTACTCCTTGGTGTTGCCGCCGGTGCAGAAGGCCTTGTCGCCGGCGCCGGTGAAGACCACGGCCACGACGTCGCGCGAGCTGGAGGCGGCGCGGAAGGCCAGGATGACCTGCTTCACCATCTCCGTGGTGTAGGAGTTGAACTGGGAGGGGTTGTCGAGGGTGATCCAGGCGTTGGAGAGCCCGGAGACCTCGCGCCCCTTGGCGTCCCGGATCGGCCGTTTCTGGTAGCGCAGGCCATCGCCCTTCGGGAGCGGCGCCAGGTCGTGGTCCTTGAGCTGGCGCGGCGCGCTGGTGCGCACGACGTCTTCGGTGGGCTTCGACATGGTGCTCCTCTCTCAGGGGACGAGAACGGCGCGGCGGGAGATCCTGCGGGCGTGCACGTCGGCAAAGACGCGGTCGATCTGGTCGAGCGGGTGGCGCTCCACGAAGGGGGCGACCTTGACGCGTCCCTGGAGCACCAGCTCGAGCGCAGCGGGGTAGAGCCCCGGCGGGCAGCCCCAGTTCCCGAGCGCGCGGGCGTGGAAGGCCATGAGGTTCGAGAGCCGGACCTCGACCTTGTCCATGGTGAAGCCGACCACGGCCAGCGTCGCCCCGTGGACCAGGAGGCCGAAGGCGGTCTGCTGGCCGGCGGCGGTGCCGGAGCACTCGAAGATGGCCCACTCGCGCGGGCGGAGGCCGCTCGCCCTCGCGAAGTCGGCGATCGTCTTCTTGAGGCCCTTCGCGTCGTGCTTCCTCGCGTCGAGGCCGAGCGACACGCCGTGGCCGGCCAGCGCCTCGAGCTTCGCCGGGTCGACGTCGACGGCGACCACCTTCGCTCCCATGGCCGCCGCGATCTGCGCGCAGTACGAGCCCACGCCTCCGACGCCGATCACCACCGCGAGGTCGCCCGGGCCGGCCCCGGCCTGGACCACCGCCTGGTAGGGCGTGGTCACGGCGTCGGCCACCACCGACACGTCCGCGAGGGCGAGCCCGGCGGCGGCGAGGCGCGACTCGTCCACGGCGCAGAGCCCGCGCGCGGGAACCGCGACGTGGGTCGCGAAGCCGCCGTGGACGTCGTTCCCGGGCATCTTCTGGGCGGCGCAGATGGTGGCCTTGCCGCGGCGGCAGGCGTCGCACTCGCCACAGGGGATCACGGCCGGGACCAGGACGGCCGCGCCGAGCCACGCCTCCACGCCGTTCCCGGCCCGCACTACGCGGCCGGAGATCTCGTGTCCCAGGGCGAGGGGGAGCGGGTGGTTGGTGCGAACGCCGTCGTAGAAGTAGCCGAGGTCGGTGTGGCACACGCCGCAGCCGGCCACCTCGACGACCACCTCCCCCGCCCCGGGCGCCTCGAGCGCCATGGGCTCCTTCGCCATCGGCTCCCCCACCGCCCTCATCACCCAGCGATGCGACATGTCGGAGACCTCCTCGCCGCTCGACCGGCGGGGCGCAAAGTGGTAAATTAGTACCAGAATCCATCATTCGCGGTCAACCCCGATCGTCCTGGCTCGGGTGCGGCTGGCCCCGATCACACCGGCGCGACCGGCGCCGGCGGCCCTTCCCCGACTCAGCGCGCGCTGCGCGGCGCGGCGCCCCGCGCCGGCCGGGCCGCCTCGGCGTCCGGCCGCTCCTGCTCGACGAGCTTCAGCATCGTCGCGAGCGTGATCGAGCTCAGGGTGGCGCGGGCGATGTCGTCGATCTCGTCGAGGACGCGGCGGAGCGCGCGCGACTCGAGCATCGAGGAGCCGAGCCCCTCGCCGTCGCCGCCGCCCACGTCCTCGAACAGGCGGATGACGTCGAGCAACGTGACCCGCTTCACGTTGCCGCGGAAGCGGTAGCCGCCACCCACGCCGCGCAGGGCCTCGACGAGCCCGGCCCGGCCGAGGGCGCGGAGCACCTTCGCCAGGTGGTTCACCGAGATGTCGAACCGCCCCGCGATCTCCGCGGCCGAGACCTGCCGGCCCGGGTCGGCCGCCAGGTCCAGGACCGCGTAGATGGCGATACGGGTGGCGGTCTGCAGCCTCATGGCCTCAGGGCTCGAGCCGCTTCTCCAGCTCGATGAAGGGTCCGGCCATCATCCCCTGGCTGCGGAAGAAGGACATGATGACCGAGGCGTCCTTGGCGATCATGGTCCGCACCACCTGCACCCCCGCCTTGCGGAACCGCGCGCAGATGGTGTCGAAGAGGAGCGTGCCGAGCCCGTGCAGGCGGTCGTCGGGCTCGACCCCGATGGCGAAGATCCAGCCGGAGGGGGGCGATCCGAACTCCCAGGCGCGCACCTCGCCCACGATGAACCCCACCCTCTCGCCGCCCTGATCCGCCACGAGGAAGAAGCGGTCCTTGTGCCCGCTCGCGTACCAGGAGAACCGCTGCTTCCAGTAGCTCGCCTTCTGCGTCCCCGAGTCTCCCGCGTCGAGGGCGATGACGGCCTCCAGATCCCCGGGCTGGGCGGAGCGGACGACCACGTCGGAGGTTATACCGGTTTTCCGGTGCACGATTGCCATTATGACCCCGTTTCCCTCCCGGTGCACGTCCGGGGCGCCGCGGGCGCGGCTGCGCCGCCCACGGCTCGCGATCCGGGCGCGGGCGGGCGGCCGCGATGACCCGGGGCCGGCCGCTCGCGCCGGAGGGCACCCTCGACGTCGACGGCGCGCGCCTCGAGTACCGGTTCGTCCGGGCCGCGCGGGCTGGCCTCCCGGCGCTGGTGTTCCTGCACGAGGGCCTCGGCTCGGTGTCCCTCTGGCGCGACTTCCCCGACGAGGTCGCCCGGCGGACCGGGTGCGCTGCGCTGATCTACAGCCGGGCCGGCTACGGGCGCTCCTCGCCCGTGCCGGTGCCGCGGCCGCTCACCTACATGCACGACGAGGGGCTACGCGTTCTGCCCCGCCTCCTCGACGCTGCCAGGCTCGGCGACGTGGCGCTCGTCGGCCACAGCGACGGCGCCTCCATCGCCCTCGTCCACGCCGGCGGCGCGGACCCCGCAGGGCGGGTGCGGTGCGTCGTCGCCCTGGCGCCGCACGTCTTCTGCGAGGAGCTCTCGGTCGCGAGCATCGCCAAGGCGCGCGACGCGTACCAGAGGGGCGACCTCCGCTCCCGCCTCGCCCGCCACCACGGCGAGAACGTGGACGTCGCCTTCTGGGGCTGGAACCGCGCCTGGCTCGACCCCGACTTCATGCGCTGGAACATCGAGAAGTACCTGCCCGAGATCCGCGTCCCGGTGCTCGTGGTCCAGGGAAAGGACGACGAGTACGGTACCGCCGCCCAGGTCCGCGCCGTCGCGGCTGGCTGCGGGGGGCCGACGCGCGTGTTGGTGCTCGACTCCTGTGGCCACTCCCCGCACCGCGACCAGCGCGAGGCGACCGCGGCGGCGGTTTCCGAGTTCCTCGCGGGCGTCTGCCACGCAAATCCAGGACGGCGGCCGCGCGGTCCCTAGTGCCGCGACCCATGCGTATCGATCCGCTTTCGGGCCGCGAAGCGGCCCCGGCCGGGAGTCCGGCCGCAGCCGTGGCAGTAGGCGAGAGCAGGCGCAGGCGGGTGAGCCTGCCCCGGAGCGAGCGGGGGGTGCATGGCACCCCCCGTTTCCAGAAACGCGGCACGCCCCCTTACAAATGTGGCTAGTGCCGCCCGGAGCAGAATGCTCCGGTCGCGGCACGAGTGAGCGCCCCGCCGGAATCGGCGGGGGGAACGGGCCCCGCCTTAGAACCCGTCCCAATATTCCCGACCTACTGCGGCGCGCGATACCTGCCTGCGGCGGGCAGGCTCGTCGCTGCGCTGCTCAACGTAGCTTCCAGCTACGCTTGCGCTGCTCGCTCCTCGCGTGCCCGCCTCGGCGACGGCCTCGCGCGCCTCGCGACGGCCGGGAATATCGGGACGGATTCTTACTGCGCCGGCCCCCGGAAGAGTCGCAGGCCCGGGCTGCCCACCTCGAGGTAGAACCCGAACGTGAACTTGATCTCCCCGCTGGCGTCCGCGAGGCCGCGCGGCGGGTTCACGAAGGGCTGGGCCTTCTGGAAGGCCTCGATGGCGGCTCGATCGAGGAAGTCCACGCCACTGGTTTTCACCACGTGGGCGTCGGTGAGCCCGCCCTCGGCGTCGAGGGTGATGGACAGCACGGTGACCCGGTCCTTGTAGAGGTAGCGCTCGCCGGTGGGGTCGCGGGTCCGCGCCGCGGCGTTCGGATCCCAGGTCATGGCCACCGACTGCTTCATGCGGTTGAAGTAGCCCGCGTACTTCCATTCCCGGGTGTTGAGGAAGGTGCCCTCCCCCACGTCCACGCCCTCCAGGCGGTCCGGCGCCGGTCCGCCGCGCAGGCGGTCGTAGAAATCGGCGCTCGGGGCCAGCAGCGGTCCACTCCTCCCCGCTCGCGAGCCACCCTCTCCGCTCTCGCCGCCCTCGCCGCGCGGCCCCGGCTGCTGCGGCGGCGCCGGGGGCTCGGGTCGAGGCAGGACTCCGCCCTCGGCCGGCGGCGCTGCCTCCGGCTTCGCCATGGCCACCCGCGGCGGCTGCTTCGTCCCGGGTGCTCCCGGCGCGCCAGGCTTCACCGCCTGGGCGGCCTCGCCCCCCGCCCCGGTGCCGCCCGCGGTGGGCGGCTGCGGCCGCGCCGGCGCCGTCTGCGGCGTCGGCTGCGTCGGCGCGGGGAGCGTGCGCTCGAACCCCGGCCGGGCGAGGGCCGAGCGCGTCTCCTTCTCCACCTTGTTGTCTCGCTCGCCCAGGAAGCGCGCGTTCTCGGGCGCCTCCGGCTTCCCCGTCGGCGCCACGTCCACCACCTGCCCCTTGGGCCGGTCCGGGACGGGCGGGGGCTTGGGCGCCGGCGGGGGCGGCTCGGCCCGTCCGGGCTCGAGGGCGCGGTTTCGCGCCCACTGCTCGGCCGAGAGCGGAGCCAGCGCCACCGGGCGCACCTCGCGGTTCCCCAGGCTCAAGGTGACGAAGTCCACCTTGACGAGCATGAGCACCGCCGCGTTGGCGAGGAGCGAGGCGAGCAGCCCGAGCGCAAGCCGCCAGCCGGTCCGGCTTGGGCGGCGCCGCCGCCGGAGGCTGGGGCCGAGGTGGCTCATCCGGACAGGAATGGTAACAGAGCAGCACCCCTCCGGCTTTCCGTCGTTGGAGAGCGTTGACCCGGCTTGGCCGGAGGACTAAAGAAGCGCCGCGATGCCTGCCGCCATCTCCGAGGGCCCCAGCGCGGGCCGGGCCCACTCGCGGCGGCGCCGGGCGGCTCGCACCGCGCTCCTGGTGGCGGCGGCTGCCACAGCCGGCTGGGGCGCGCTGGTCGCCACCGCCAACGCGCCCCCGGTCAGGGCCCGCCTGCGCGCCGAGGCCGAGCGTGCGCTGCGGCAGCGACTCGCAGGCGCGACCCTGGGCGAGAGCGTCTCGGTCGACCTCCTGGGGAGCCTCAGGCTCGGCCCCCTGACCGTGCCCGCGGCCCGACCCGGCGCTCCCCCGGTGCTTCGCGTCGAGCGGGTGGCGGTGCGCCCGCGCTGGACGGCGCTCCTCGGGGGGCGCGTCGAGCCGGCGCTGGTGTCGCTCGACGGCGCGCGCCTCGATGGCGGCGCCGGCGGGGAGGACCTCGCCGCCCTCGTCCCACGGCCTCCGCCGGGCGGACGGGCCGCCTCGCGCCCCCCCTCCGCCGGCGCCGCCCCGCCCGAGGTCCGCTTCCGGGACCTCGCGCTGGCGGTGGCGCTCTCGGGGGAACGGGTCGAGGTCGGGCCGCTCGACGGCTCGGTGGAAGCGCGCGGCGAAGAGGTCCAGGCCAGGGTGCGCCTCCCCTCCGGCGGCAGCGCCTGGGCCGTGCTCGCCAGCCGCGGCGGTCGGAGCGGGCTGCGCCTGGCGGTCGAGGGGGCGGCCCTGACGGACCTGCCCGAGGCGGTGCGCCGCCACCTGCCGCTGGCCGCGCCGGCCGGGGTCCTGTCCTTCACGCTGGAGAGCGCCGACGCGGCCCGCGGCGGACGGGCGACGGCGACGGTGCGGGGTCTCGAGCTCGCCGGCGAGCGGCTCGGTCGCGAGACCCCGGGGCCGCTCGACGTCGCCTTTCGCGGCGAGCTGCGCTGGGACCTCGCCGGCCGGCGCGCCGAGGTCGAGCGCGGGGCGCTGGCGTTCGGCCCCGGCGGCGAGCTCGCGCTGACGGTTTCCGCCGCGGCCGCCCTGGGCGACGAGCCGAGCTTCTCGCTGGAGCTCCGCGCCGAGCGCGCCCCCTGGAGCGCCCTGTGCACCGCCCTACCGCCGGCGCTGGTGCCGGAGGAGGCCAGGCGTATCTCCGGCCCGGTCGGGGCCCGCTTGTCGCTGGCCGGCCCGGCGGCCCGTCCGGGCGCCTGGCGGGTGGAGGCCGAGCTGGACCTCAAGGCTCTTCGGCGCGCGCTCCAGGGCACGGATCCGCTGGGCCTCGCCGGCGAGTTCACCTGGCGCCCGCCCGGAGCGGCGGGCCCGCTCCGCGCCATCCGGGTGGGACCGGGCAGCCCCGACTACGTGCCCCTGGCCGAGCTGCCCGACCACGTGGTCCGCGCCGTCACCACCAGCGAGGACGGCGGCTTCTTCGCCCATTCCGGCTTCGACTTCGAGGAGATCCGGAGCGCCCTCGCCGAGCGGGCCGAGTCGGGGCGGGTGCGGGGGGCCTCCACCATCACCCAGCAGCTGGCCAAGAACCTGTTCCTCTCCGGGGAGCGCACCTTCTCCCGCAAGGTCCGCGAGGCCTTGCTCACGGTGGCGCTGGAGGCCTCGCTCTCCAAGGCGCGCCTCCTCGACATCTACCTCAACATCGCGGAGTGGGGTCCAGGCTTGCACGGCATCGGCCCGGCGGCGCGCCACTACTTCGGCAAGGACGCGCGGCAGCTCACGCCTCGCGAGGCGGCCTTCCTGGCGAGCGTGCTCCCCAGCCCGGCCCGCTTCCACGGCCACTTCCAGCGCGGCGAGATGTCGGATGGCTGGCTGGAGCGCATCGACGCCATCCTGCTGCGCATGGCGGCCTTCGGCCAGCTGGGCGAGGAGGAGCTGCTCGAGGCCCTCCAGCAGCCGCTGGTGTTCGCCCGCGGGTAGACGGGGCACCCGGGCGGCGGGACCGCCTGGAGCACGGCCCCTCACCCTCCGGGGGAACCGCGGCGTCCGGGCTCCCTCTCCCCTCCGGGGAGAGGGCATCCACGGTCACCGTGAACCGTGCGGGGTGAGGGGTCGGAGCGCCGCCGTCCCTACCCGGTGACCGCCTCCGCTCGCCTGGCCCGCCCAGCCCTCCAGGTGTCGTATCGGTCCGCCGCCACCGCGATGCCCCAGGTGACCGCGATCATCGCCGCGATGCCGGCCACCGCCCAGGCCATGTCGAGGCGCTTGTGGAGGGGCGAGGAGAGCACCCCGTAGGGGAGCTCGACGGAGACGAAGTAGCCGAGCAGCGAGTGGCGCCCCATGGTCCGGAGCCAGGACAGCCACCGGTCGGCGGCCTGGGGCAGCCACTGCAGGACGGCGCTCATGGCCATGACCCCGCCCAGGCGCATGGCGAGCCATGAGGGCGAGGCGCGCCAGAAGTCCTGGTGGGCGTAGAGCGGCGGGAGCCACCCGGCGAGCCACCCGCCGAGGAAGAGCGCCGCGGCGATGGCCAGGAAGCGCAGCGGCCGGTCCTCGCCCACCGCCAGGCGGCCGGCCGCGCTGCCTGCGAAGGCGAAGGCCGACCAGTTGAAGAGGTGGAACTGGGCGCGGGGCCAGTCGCCGTAGAGGTAGTCGAGGATCCGGCTGGGCGGGTGCTGCCAGCCGGCCAGCACGGGCGCGAGGAAGGCGAAGAAGGCCGCCCCGCCCACGGCGAGCAGGGCGTGGAGGCGGGGCCGGACCCCGACCGTCACCAGGGCGGTGAGGAAGAGGGAGACGGCGATGACGTTGAGGACGTCGACCTTGAGGATGGTCTGCCAGCCCCCCGGCACCCGCCAGGCGCCGCCGACGAGGTACTCCACCAGGCGGAACAGGTAGGCCACCGCCAGCAGCCAGGCGGCGCGCCGCAGCGCCTGCCGGCGTCGCTCCCTCACCGCCACGCCGCGGCGGGCCATGGCGGCGTCTCCCAGCACCTGGGACATCCCGGCCATGTAGAGGAACGAGGGGGCGGCGAAGCCCCCGACGATGGAGAGCGCGTCGTGGAGGCCGCCTCGGGCCACGGCGTCGAGGCGCCAGGCATCGTAGGTGTGCCACTCCACCATGAACAGCACGGCCAGGCCGCGCTGCCAGTCGAGCCACAGCTTGCGCCTGGGGCTCCCCTCGACCATGGGGGGACGTTGCCACGCCGCGGCGGCGCGGCGCAAGGCGGGCTACTTGTCGCGGTAGGTGATGCGACCGCGGGTGAGATCGTAGGGGGAGAGCTCCAGCTTGACCCGGTCGCCGGGGATGATGCGGATGTGGAACTTCTTCATCTTCCCCGAGGCGTAGGCCAGCACGGTGGGGCCGTTGTCCACCTTGACGCGGTACATGCCGCCGGCGAGGGCCTCCTCGACGGTCCCCTGGACCTCGATGCCGGCTTCCTTCTCGCTCACGCCCGCGCCGTTCCCTTCACTCTCCGGAAGAGCAAGCGGCCTCGGACTGCCAACCGAGGCCGCTCGATGGCTACCAGTCGACCGAGGAGGTCTAACCGCGACGGACGTTCGCGGCCTGGAGCCCCTTCGGTCCTTGGACCACGTCGAATTCCACCTTTTCCCCTTCCTTCAGGGTGCGGAACCCGTCCATCTGGATGGCGGTGTGGTGGACGAAGACGTCCTCGCCCCCCTCCTGCGAAATGAACCCGTAGCCCTTCGCGTCGTTGAACCACTTCACGGTGCCGGTAGCCATCTCTTCACGTTCCCTGTTTCGAGTTTCGAATTCGGGCCGACTGCCGGCCCGGGCTCGGGCCGCCATGGCCCGCACCATGGCGGCGAAATATCCCCGAAACGACCCTTTACCGTCAAGCGCCACCGCCCTCCGGAGCCCGTTTTCCGGGGGCGTACTTGATCACGCGCACTTTCTCCAGGGTAACAAGGCCCTCCTCCACCATCTCCTCGACGATGGCCTCCAGCCGCCGCATGTGCGCCTCGGTGTCCACCGCCTCCACCAGCAAGACCCGGCTGCGCCGCCGAGGCAGACCAGGAGGACGCGCGTCATGGGAACCGGCGGGCCGCGGCCCGCCGGGCGTCGGCAGCATGGGGGCCGCCCCGGGAAGCGGCAAGCGCCCCGGGGCGGAGAGGCCCCGGCGGGCCCGCGGCCGGGGAGAGGTGCCGCGGGAACCCGCCGGAGCCCGGGGGCTCTAGGCCCCCAGCGCCCGGAGCAGCGCCCGGGCCCGCTCGCCGGCGGCGCCGGGCGCCGCCGAGAGGGCGGACAGCTCCTGGCGGCCGCGCGCCGCCTCCTCGGGAATCCCGAGGAGCGCCTCGGCATGGACCAGCCGTACCTGGACGTCCTCGGGCGCCAGCCGCCGCGCCGCCTCGGCGCACAGGTAGGCGGCCCAGGTCTTCCCCTGCCGCCTGGCCACCTGGCTTAGCATGGCCCAGGGGACCGGGTCGCGCGGATTGTGGATGGCTAGTCCCTCCAGCATCGCCTCGGCGGAGTCGAGCCGGCCTGCCTCCATCTCGGCCCCTGCCAGCCGCGCCACGCAGCACCCCATCTCGGCGGTCATCCCCATCGCCTGGGCCGGGGTTCGTCCCCGGGACATCTCTTCCATGGTGATCACGGTCTCCTCCCTCGCCTCAGCGGATGTTGTTCACCGCCGTCATGGCGGCGTCGTGGGTGGCCTTGAGGACGTTGGAGATGGTGGCGAACATCTGGTTGGTCTTCTGCATCATCCGCTCGATCTCCAGGAGCTGCATGCGTTCGTCGTCGCCGCTGCCGCCGGTCGAGCTGGTGGAGGCGGTCGAGCTCGCGCTCGCCCCGCCGTCGAGGGTCGAGATGGCGGCGGGCAAGAGCTCGCTCGCCGCCCGCTGCACCAGCGGCGCGGCCCAGGGCGCGCCGAGCGGGATCATGAGGGCGCCCAGGAGCTGCGGGCCGAGCTGGGTCGCCAGCTTGTTCACGAGGTCGGGCAGCGCCGGGATGGCCTTCGCCAGCGCCGCCAGCGGCGGGAAGGCCTTGGAGAGGACTCCGAAGAGCCCGCCCGCCGGCTTCTTGGCGCCAGAGGAGCTCGAGCTGGTCCCTCGCGCCTTGGCCGCTTGGTACTCCTTCATCTTCTTCTCCAGCTCGTCGTTGCTCTTCTTCATGACCAGCTTCATGAACATGAAGAGCTTGTCCTCGATGGAGAGCCTGCGGTCGTCGAGGAAGGCCCACTCGCCCTTGCTGGAGGTCGAGGAGCCCGCCGCGGCGACGGTCGCGCCAGTGGAGGCAGCGGCGACCGCGGCGGCGGGAGCCGGCGCGTAGCCGGAAACCGTCAGGGCGTGCCGCGCGGGCGGCTCGATCACCCAAGCCCGCGCCGCCTGCGGCCGCAGCAGGGAGAGGGTGCGGGCCGCCTCCTGGACCGGCTCGCCGGGGCTCCTGGACGCCGCCCGCTGCAAAGCGGCCGGCTTCGAGGCTCCGGCGGCGGCCGCCGCCTTGGCGACCCGGGTGGCGAGCCCACCGGCCGCGCCCTGGCCGGCGACGTCCGCCTGCGTGTGGCACACCTGGGGGGGGATCGCCCCAGAGACCTCGCCGCTCTTCATTTCGGTCCGTCCTTTCCGGTGGTGGTCGACGGATGGGCCTCAGGAGCGCACGACGTGCCAGGCGGAAGTCCCCTGACCTCGCGGGCTTGGCGCCGCGGGCCGGTCCGCCGCCGGGCCGGCCGTCCGCTCGCCGGACGCCGGCCGGCACCCTCGCGTTCGCCGCCCACGCCGCGACCTTCGCCTTCGCCCGCGAGCGCCCGGCCGGGGCACCGCCTGGACCCACGCCACGCTTCAGAGGCTCAGGCGCGCTGCGGGCTTCCGAGCCGCCCCTGCCCCACCTCCCGGCCCTGGATTACAGTCCCGGCCATGCGGTACCTCGCCCTCGACCTGGGCCGCGCCACCATCGGCCTGGCGCTGGCCGACGACGTCCTCCGCACCGCCCGCGCCCTGCGGACGCTTCGGCGGCGCGGGGACGAGGCCGACGTGGCCGCCCTGCGCCGGGTGGTGGCGGACTACGAGGTGGGCCGCCTGGTGGTGGGGCTCCCCCTCAACATGGACGGCAGCGAGGGCTCCTCGGCTCGCCTGGCCCGCGGCTTCGCCCGCCAGCTCGGCGCGCTCGGCCTCCCGGTCGACCTCTTCGACGAGCGCCTCTCCACCTTCGAGGCCGAGTCGCGGCTGCGCCAGCGCGGCTTCACCTCGCGGCGCATGCGGGATAAGGTGGACGCGGAGGCCGCGGCGGTGATCCTTCAGGGCTGGCTCGACCGGGGGACGCCGTGAGGGCGTTGCGCGTCCTCGGCTGGGCGGTGCTGCTCTCGGCGCTGGCCGCCCTGGGCGCCGCCGGCTTCGTGGGGTGGCGCCTCTACCGGTTCCAGCAGACGCCCTTCGGGGGCGCCGAGGAGAAGGTGGTGGAGGTGCCGGCCGGGGCCAGCGTCCGCGAGGTGGTGCGGCTGCTGGCCCGCCAGGGCGTCCTCTCCGACGAGCGGCTCGCCTGGTGGTGGGTACGCTGGGTGCGCCGCGATCCCCGGCCCATGAAGGCCGGCGAGTACGCCTTCGCCGGTCCGCTCCGGCCCGACGAGGTGCTGGAGCGCCTGTACCGCGGCGAGGTGAAGACCTACCGCTTCACCGTCCCCGAGGGGCTGCGCATGGAGGAGATCGCCGCCATCGTCGAGCGCGCCGGCCTGGGGCGGTCCGACGAGCTCCTGCCCCTGATGCGCGATCCGCAGCTGGCCCGCTCCCTGGGCGTGCCGTTCCGGAACCTGGAAGGCTACCTCTTCCCGGACACCTACACCTTCCCGCGCGGCCCCAGAGCCGTGCAGGTGGTGACGGCGATGGCGACCCGGGCCAAGGAGGCCTACCGCCAGGCCGAGGCGCAGCGCCTGCCGGGAGTCGCTCTCGACGAGGCGCAGGCCTTCGTGCTCGCCTCCATCGTGGAGAAGGAGACCGGCCGGCCCGAGGAGCGGCCGCGGGTCTCCTGCGTCTTCCACAACCGGCTCAAGCGGGGAATGCGGCTGGCCACGGACCCGACCGTGCTCTACGCCAAGCAGCTTCGCACCGGCGCCTGGTCGAAGAACATCTCCAAGGCGGACCTGCTCGAGGACCACCCCTACAACACCTACACCCGGGCCGGCCTGCCGCCGGGCCCCATCGCCAGCCCGGGCGAGGCCTCGCTCCTGGCGGCGCTACACCCCGCCGAGTGCCGGGACCTCTACTTCGTGTCCCGCAACGACGGGAGCCACGAGTTCTGCTCCGACCTCGCCTGCCATGAGGCGGCCGTGAAGCGGTGGCAGGTGGACTTCTTCCGCGAGCGGCGCGCCGTCAGGGCCGGCGGAAGCGGCGCCAAGTCACAGCGCTCGGGCGGCGAGGCCAAGGCGACCAGGAAGGCCCGGCCCAAGGGCGGCTGAGGGCTTCCAACCGGGTCGTGACCACGCTCGATACACCACCGCTCGTGACACCACCAGGAGCACCCCGACCGGCGGCGGGCCCCGGCAATTTCTTTGCCTCCTCGTGCGCCGGGCTACACTTCGAATTAATGGAGATCTCGGCGTCCCCGCCCAGGGGACGCCAGGGGAGCGTCGATGAGCACGAACAACGCCGGCTTGGTGTCCCGCATCGCCTCGATGCAGGACATGAAGGCTTACTCGGAGCAACACTGGGAAGGGAGCTTCGAGGACTACCTGGACCTGGTGCGGAAGAACCCCAAGGTCACGCGCACCGCCTTCCAGCGCGTCTACGACATGATCCTCTCCCACGGGAAGACCGAGTACATCGACAACAAGAAGAAGCTCATCCGCTACGACTTCTTCACCGACCCGGACTTCGGCGGCAAGGACGCCATCTACGGCCTCGACATCGCGCTCATGAAGCTGGTGAACGTCTTCAAGAGCGCGGCCCAGGGCTACGGCACCGAGAAGCGCGTCATCCTGCTCCACGGGCCGGTGGGCTCCTCCAAGTCCACCATCGCCCGCCTGCTCAAGAAGGGGCTGGAGGCTTACTCCAAGACGCCGGAGGGCGCGCTCTACACCTTTTCCTGGGACGCGGAGCGGACGGGGCTCGACGGCCAGCGGCGCCGCGAGGTGATGCCCTGCCCCATGCACGAGGAGCCGCTCCACCTCGTGCCGCAGGACTGGCGGGCCCGGGTCTACGGCGAGCTGGCGCCGCCCGGCTCCGGTTTCACCATCCCCGACACCGGCGACCTGTGCCCGGCCTGCCGCTTCGTCTACCGGGAGCTCATGACCGAGTACAAGGGCGACTGGTCGCGAGCCATGGGGCACGTCAAGGTGCACCGGCTCATCCTCTCGGAGAAGGACCGGATCGGCATCGGCACCTTCCAGCCCAAGGACGAGAAGAACCAGGACTCCACCGAGCTGACCGGCGACATCAACTACCGCAAGATCGCCGAGTACGGCTCCGATTCCGACCCGCGCGCCTTCAACTTCGACGGGGAGTTCAACATCGCCAACCGCGGCATCATCGAGTTCGTGGAGATCCTGAAGCTGGACGTGGCCTTCCTCTACGACCTCCTGGGCGCCACCCAAGAGCACAAGATCAAGCCCAAGAAGTTCCCCCAGACCGACATCGACGAGGTCATCGTCGGCCACACCAACGAGCCCGAGTACAAGAAGCTCCAGAACAACGAGTTCATGGAGGCGCTGCGGGACCGCACCGTCAAGATCGACATCCCTTACATCTCCCGGCTCAACGAGGAGGTGAAGATCTACGAGCGCGACTACAACGCCCACAAGATCCGGGGCAAGCACATCGCCCCGCACACCCTGGAGATGGCCGCCATGTGGGCGGTGCTCACCCGCCTCGAGGAGCCCAAGAAGCACAACCTGTCGTTGATGCAGAAGCTCAAGCTCTACAACGGCAAGACGCTCCCCAACTTCACCGAGGACAACATCAAGGAGCTGCGCAAGGAGGCCAACCGCGAGGGGATGGAGGGCATCAGCCCTCGCTACGTGCAGGACAAGATCTCCAACGCCCTGGTCTCCGACAAGGGCGAGGGGTGCATGAACCCCTTCCTGGTCCTGAACGAGCTCGAGACCGGCCTGCGCCAGCACTCGCTCATCTCCTCCGAGGACCAGCGCAAGAAGTTCCGCGACCTCATCACCGACGTGAAGCGGGAGTACGAGGACATCGTCAAGAACGAGGTCCAGCGCGCCATCAGCGCCGACGAGGACGCCATCACCAAGCTGTGCGCCAACTACATCGACAACATCAAGGCGTACACGCAGAAGGAAAAGGTCCGCAACAAGTACACCGGCCAGTACGAGGAGCCCGACGAGCGGCTGATGCGCTCCATCGAGGAGAAGATCGAGATCCCCGAGAGCCGCAAGGACGACTTCCGCCGCGAGATCATGAACTACATCGGCGCGCTGGCGGTGGAGGGCAAGACCTTCAACTACCGGACCAACGAGCGGCTCCACAAGGCGCTGGAGCTGAAGCTCTTCGAGGACCAGAAGGACTCCATCAAGCTCAAGAACCTGGTGGCCTCGGTGGTCGACCGCGACACCCAGGAGAAGATCGACGTGGTGAAGCAGCGCCTCATCAAGAACCACGCCTACTGCGAGATCTGCTCCACCGACGTCCTCAACTTCGTCGCCTCCATCTTCGCGAGGGGAGACGCCAAGGAGTAGGGCGGGGGCTCGTCCCCCGCCAGGAGACATGGAAACCAGGTAGGGCGGGGGCTCGTCCCCCGCCGGGAGACACATGGAACTGTACGGCGGGGGGCCTCGTCCCTCGCCGGGAGAGAAAAAGGAAGCCGCGCTGGGCCGGGCTCGTCCCCGCCCGTCCGCCCCCCGTCGAGGTCGCCGGTGAAGATCAAGCAGGACCACGCCCGCTTCCGCGCCATCGTGCGCGGGCGCATCAAGCAAGGGCTGAAGAAGTACGTCCAGCGCGGGGAGCTGGTGGGCAAGAAGGGGAAGGACTTCGTCACCATTCCCATCCCCACCATCGACATCCCCCACTTCCGCTTCGGCGAGAAGCAGCAGGGCGGCGTGGGCCAGGGCGAGGGGGAGCCGGGCGACCCGCTCTCCCCGCAGAAGGGGAACGGCGGCGGCAAGGCGGGCCAGGCCGAGGGGCAGCACCTCCTGGAGGTGGACGTCTCCCTGGACGAGCTGGCCGACATCCTGGGCGAGGAGCTGGAGCTGCCGCGCATCCAGCCCCGCGGGCGCGAGCGCATCATCACCACCCGCGTCAGGTACACCGGCATCTCCCCGAGCGGCCCCGAGTCGCTGCGCCACTTCAAGCGCACCTACAAGCAGGCGCTGCGCCGCCAGATCGCCACCGGGAGCTACGACCTGGCGCGCCCGGTGGTGGTGCCGGTGCGCGAGGACCGCCGCTACCGCACCTGGCGCCAGGTGCCGGTGCCGGAGACCAATGCGGTGGTCATCTACATGATGGACGTCTCCGGCTCCATGGGCGACGAGCAGAAGGAGATCGTCCGCATCGAGTCCTTCTGGATCGACACCTGGCTGCGCCGCCACTACCCCGGCCTGGAGGTGCGCTACCTCATCCACGACGCGGTGGCGCGCGAGGTGGACCGGGAAACCTTCTTCCACACCCGCGAGTCCGGCGGGACGATGATCTCCTCGGCCTACAAGCTGTGCCAGGAGATCGTGGAGACCGACTACGGCGGGTCGCAGTGGAACGTCTACCCCTTCCACTTCTCCGACGGCGATAACTGGAGCGCCGACGACACCCGCCTGTGCGTCGACCTGCTCAAGGCCCGGCTGCTCCCGGCGGTGAACCTCTTCTGCTACGGCCAGGTGGAGAGCCCCTACGGCTCGGGGCAGTTCGTGAAGGACCTGCGCGAGCACCTCCAGGGGCACGACAACGTGTCCCTCTCCGAGATCGCCGACAAGGAGGCGATCTACGGCTCCATCAAGGCGTTCCTGGGGAAGGGGCGCTGACGGTGCCGACTCACGCCCTGCCGGCCCGCCTCCACGACATCCGCGTGCAGGTGGAGCGGTACGCCCGCGACTACGGGCTCGACTTCTACGACGTGATCTTCGAGGTGCTGCAGTTCGACGAGATCAACATGGTGGCGGCCTACGGCGGCTTCCCCAACCGCTACCCCCACTGGCGCTTCGGCATGGACTACGAGCGCCTGGCCAAGGGCTACGAGTACGGCCTCTCCAAGATCTACGAGATGGTGGTCAACAACGAGCCGGCCTACGCCTACCTGCTCCAGTCCAACGCCGACGTGGACCAGAAGGTGGTGATGGCCCACGTCTTCGGCCACGTCGACTTCTTCAAGAACAACTTCATGTTCCGGCACACCAACCGGAAGATGATGGACCAGATGGCGAACCACGCCACCCGGGTGCGCCGCTACCAGGACCGCCTGGGGGTGGATGTGGTCGAGAACTTCGTCGACCGCTGCCTGTCGCTGGAGAACCTCATCGACTACCAGTCCCCCTACGTGCGGCGCCAGGCCGAGCCCGAGCCGGACGACGGCGAGCCGGAGCGCAAGGTGGCGGTGGGCTTCAAGGCCGGGCGCGAGTACATGGAGGAGTACATCAACCCGCCCGAGGTGATGGCCGCCGAGCAGCGCCGCCTCGACGAGGAGGCCGCCCGGGACCGCAAGGTGCCGGAGCACCCGGAGCGCGACGTGCTGAGCTTCCTGCTGCAGCACGCCCCGCTCAAGAACTGGGAGCACGACGTCCTCTCCATCGTCCGGGAGGAGGCCTACTATTTCGCGCCGCAGGGCCAGACCAAGATCATGAACGAGGGGTGGGCCTCCTACTGGCACTCGCGCATCATGACCGAGAAGGCGCTGCGGCCGGAGGAGGTCGTCGACTACGCCGACCACCACTCGGGCACGCTGGCCACCCAGCCCGGGCAGCTCAACCCCTACAAGTTGGGCATCGAGCTGTGGCGCGACCTCGAGGACCGCTGGAACAAGGGGCGCTTCGGCAAGGAGTACGACGACTGCGACTCCTTCGCCGAGCGCCGCCGCTGGGACAAGAAGCTCGGGGCGGGGCGCCAGAAGATCTTCGAGGTGCGCCAGCACTACAACGACGTCACCTTCATCGACGAGTTCCTCACTCCCGAGTTCTGCCTGGAGCAGAAGCTCTTCGCCTTCGGATTCAGCGACAAGCACCAGCGCTGGGAGATCGTCACCCGCGAGTTCAGGAAGGTGAAGGAGAAGCTCCTGCACCACCTCACCAACTTCGGCCAGCCCTCCATCGCCGTGCACGACGGCAACTTCGAGAACCGGGGCGAGCTGCTGCTGGTGCACCGCCACGACGGGGTGGACCTGAAGCTCGACTACGCCCGCGACACCCTGAAGAACCTCCAGTCGCTGTGGCGGCGGCCGGCGCACCTGGCCACCAAGGTCGAGGGGCGCGGAGTGCTCTTCCGCTACGACGGCAAGGAACACTCGGAGAAGCGCATCGAGCTGTGAGCAGGCGTCGCTCTCCGCCCGTGAGCGGTGGTCTCGGCGCCCGCCTGGCCCGCGCCTCGCGCCTGGGAGCGGTTTCGGCGCGGACCTCGGCCGGGTGGCTGGCGGGGGCGGTGATCGAGGGGCTGGGGCGCTCGGCGGCCGCCGGGAGGCTGCGCCGCGCCGCGGCGGCGCGGGCCGCCGAGGGGCTGGGACGGCTCAAGGGGCTGGCCATGAAGCTCGGCCAGGTCCTCTCCTTCGCCATCGACGAGGTTCCCGCGGAGCTGCGCCAGGCGCTCGAGTCGCTGCAGACGTCGTCGCCCCCGCGCCCGTTCACGGAGATCGCGCCGGTCCTCGAGCGGGCGCTGGGCCGCCCGCTGCCAGAAGCCTTCGCGCACCTCGAGCCGGTGCCCATCGCCGCCGCCTCCATCGGGCAGGTCCACCGCGGCCGGCTGCTCGACGGGACGGCGGTGGCCGTGAAGGTGCAGTACCCGGACGTGGCCGCGGCCGTCCGGGCGGACCTCGCCAACCTGTCGCTGCTGGTGCGATTCGTCCGGTGGCTGGCCCCCCGCGTCGACGCCGAGCGCCTGGCGCTGGAGCTGCGCGAGCGATTGCGAGAGGAGCTGGACTACGTCGCGGAAGCTCGCCACCAGGCCGCCTTTGCGGCGCGGTTCGAGCGCCACCCCTTCATCGCGGTGCCGCGGGTGATCGCGTCGCACTCCGCCCCAGAGGTGCTCACCTCGGAGTACGTCGAGGGGCGCACCTTCCCGTCCGCGCTCGCGGGCGCCGAGGGCGTCCGCTCGCGGCAGGGCGAGATCATCTTCCGCTTCGCCTACGGGTGTATCTTCGGCAAGGGGACCTTCGACGCTGATCCGCACCCCGGCAACTACCTCTTCGACGGCGACGGATCGCGGGTGACCTTCCTCGACTTCGGCTGCGTCAAGCGCCTTCCGCCTCCGGTGCTCCAGGCGTGGCGGACCTTCGTGCGGGCCCTACTGGAAGGCGACCGCCTCGCGTCCCGCAGGCACGCCCTGGAGCTGGGGTTCGTCGAGCCTGGCCCGGCGGCCAGCCTGGACCGGATCGTCGATGCGCTGACCCGGCTCTACCTGCCCTTCCGGGCCGACGGACCACGGCCGTTCCCGAGCCTGTGGGCGGGCGTCTCGCTCGCGGACATGCTGGGCAAGGAGCTCGCCGAGGTTCGCGCGCACCTGCGCATCCCCGGGGACCTGGTGTTCGCCAACCGCACCCTGGCCGGCATGTACATGGTCCTGTCCCGCCTCGGCGCGATCGCGCCGTGGCGGCGCATCGCCCGCGAGTACGTGTGCGGGGACCCGCCGGCGACGCCGCTCGGAACCGCGGAGCGGGCCTGGGCGGAGCGAGGCGCCCGGGGAGCGTGAGCTCCGTCAGTCCACCTCGGCGATCATCTCGATCTCCACCGGGGTCCCGAACGGGAGCGACGAGACGCCGACCGCGGACCGAGCGTGCCGGCCGGCGTCGCCGAAGACTTCGACCATGAGGTCTGAGCAGCCGTCGACGACTTTGGGGTGATCTCGAAACTCGGGCGGGGCCGCCACCATCCCCAGGACCTTCACGATCCGCCTCACGCGGTCCAGGCTGCCGAGCTCCGCACGCAGCACCGCCAGCAGGGCGAGCCCGGTGCTCCGCGCCAGCCGGTATCCTTCCTCGACCGAGAATTCGACTCCCACCCGTCCGCTCGGAAGTCGCCCGCCCTCGGCCGCCGGCCCCTTCCCGGAGAGAAAGAGCAACCCTCCGCTCCGGACCGCGTTCAGGTAGGTCGCCACCGGCGGCGGGACCGGCGGAAGGGAGAGACCGAGGGATGCCAGGCGCGCCTCGTGGCTCATGGACTGCCCCCCATGCCGGTGGAGATCCCGATCGGCTCGCCCCGGCCCCCGCTTGCCTGATTCACCGCCGCCCCTCGATCCACGAGCGGGCGGCCGTGGCGCCCAGGATGAGGGCGCCTCCGCCGACCGTCCAGGCGCCCGGATTCTCGCGGTGGACCAGCCAGGCCCAGAACGGGTTGAGCGCCGGCTCGACCAGGACCAGCAGGGCCACCTCCAGGGCCTTCAGGTGAGCCACCCCCGCGGTGAGCAGCGCGTAGGCGGCTCCGATCTGGAACACGCCCAGGTACCCCACCGCCAGCCAGTCGCGCGGAGCCGCCGCCAGCGAGCCGAAGAAGGGGACGCAGACGACGAAGGCCAGGATGTTCCCCAGCACCACCGCCCCCATGGGCGTCCCGGAGCCGGCCTGCCCCGAGCCCATCCAGCGCAGCCCCATGAGGGTGGCGGCCCAGGCGACCCCCGAGAGCGCCGCCAGGACGTTGCCCCGGAGTGGATGGGGCGCCGTCTGCCCGGGAGGTCCGGCGCCCAGGAACACCATGAGGAGCCCGGCCGCCACCGGGATCATGGCCGCCACGTCGAGGCCGGTCACCCGCTCCCCCAGCAGCCGGGGACCGAGAAGCAGCACGTAGAGCGGCGCGGTGGACTGCAGGAAGATCGTGGCCGCCGAGGTGGTGAGCTTGTTGCCGGACACGAAGAGCACCAGGGTGGCGGCGTAGCTCACCGCCACCGCCAGGGCGCGCGGCGTGAAGCCGCGGCGGGCCCCGGGCACGAAGGCGAGCAGCGCCAGGGCCGCGATCCCCGATCGAAGGCCGGCCACTTCCCAGCCGCTCAGCGAGGTGGCCTTGATGGCTGCGCCGCCCGTGGAGAAGAGCAGCGCCGCGCCGACGACCTCCAGCCGCGCCCTGCGGACCTCCGACATGCGGCGAAGCATCGCCCGCGGCGGAGCAGCGGCGCAAGGGCGTCGACGGGCCAGAGCGCCCGTGAAACTTCACCCGGCGCGCCCGGGCTGCTACATTCGTCGTTTCCGGATGCCACCTCCGCCCCGGCCCCAGGACGCGCGGGCCCGCCCGCGCCCCCACGCTCTCCTCGCGGCCGCGGCCGGGCTGGCGGCGCTGCTGGCGCTGGCCGCCCTGGGTGCCTCGGGGACCCTGCGCGGCTGGGTCCGGGCAGTGGACCCGGCGCTGGTCCAGCAGGCCCGCGCCGCGGCCGAGGCCAGGGCGACGGCCCCGACGGCACCGCCGCCGGCGCTGCGCTTCACGGCCGTCACCCGCCGCCTGGCCGCCAACCAGACGGTGGGCCAGGCGCTCCTCTCCATGGGCCTCGGCGCCGAGGAGCTCCAGGCGGTGCTGGCGGCGCTGCGCGATCACGTCCCCTTCCGACGGGCCCGGCCCGGCGACCAGATCCGGCTGGAGCGGCGGGAGGACGGGGCGCTACACCGGCTCGCCTACCGGCAGGGCCCGGCCGACGAGTGGACGGTGCGCCGCGCCGCGGACGGCTCGTTCACCGCCGGGAAGCGCCCGGTGGAGCTGCGCACCGAGATCTCGCGGGTGGCGGTGACCGTCCGCGGCTCGGTCTACGAGTCGCTCCAGGCCGCGGGCGAGGACCCGGGGCTGGCCGTCGAGGCGGCCGACGTGCTCGCCTGGGACGTGGACTTCTTCCAGGACGTCCGCGATGGCGACTCCATGAAGGTGGTGGTGGAGAAGGTGTTCGCCGACGGGCGTCCCCTGCGCTCGGGGGCGGTGCTGGCCGTGGAATACGCCGGCGCCGCCGCCGGCGTGAAGCGCCTGTTCCGCTACACTGACCCGGGCGGACAGACTGCCTGGTACGACGACGACGGGCAGAGCGCCCGGCGCGGGTTCCTCAAGGCCCCGCTCCGCTACGTCCACCTCACCTCCCGTTACGGCAATCGCCGCCACCCGGTGCTCCAGTACACCCGGGCCCACCAGGGCGTGGACTACGGCGCTCCGGAAGGCACGCCGGTATGGGCGGTCGGCGACGGGGTGGTGTCGCAGGCCGGCTGGAGCGGCGGCTGCGGCCTGTCGGTGACGCTGCGGCACCGCAACGGCTACGAGTCGGTCTACTGCCACCTGTCGCGGGTGGCTTTGGCGGCGGGAGCGCGGGTGATGCAGAAGCAGTTGGTGGGTTCGGTGGGACGGACCGGCCTCGCCACCGGGCCCCACCTGCACTACGCGGTGAAGCGCGGCGGCGCCTACGTGAACCCGCTCCAGCTCAAGGTGCCGCGGGGCGCGCCGGTGCCGCCGGAGTGGCGGCAGGATTACCAGAAGACGATCGGCCCGCTGCGGGCCAGGCTCGACCAGGGCCCGCTGGCGATGCGGTAGGCCGCGCCGGAGGGGCTGGGCGCGGTGTCACCAGGCGAAGTGGCTCGGGTACCGCCCGGGACGCGCCGGCTACTCGTCGACAGGACCGCCTCAGCGCCGGCGCCTCCGCGCCCTCTCCGCGGTAAGCGCCTTGTCGCCCCAGGTCTTGCCGTGGAGCGCCGCCACCGCGCCCTCCAGGGCCTCGGGGCGCACGTCCAGGTAGCTGTGGCTACGGCGCACCTCCACCCCCAGCAGTTCCAGCCCGGGCGCGAGCTGGCCCACCACGTCGCGAACCTTGGCCTCGTCGGCGCCGTCGGCCTCGCCCAGCGTCAGGAAGATCCGGGATCGCGGCGGCCGGGCCTCGCCCGCCTCCGCGCCCGGCGGCGGACCGGCCGCGGCGGCCGGCGCCTCGGCGGCCCTCACGTCCGCCGGCGCCTCGGCGCGCCGGCCGTCAGGCCCGCCGCGGCGGGCCTCGCGCTCCTCGCTCCGCCGCTCGCGGCGGCCGTCGCGGCCCCCTCCGCGCTCGCCGCGCCGCCCGCGGTCCTCGTGGCGGTGCTCGCGCCGCTCGTGCTCCTCCTTCTTGTGGGCCGCCTTCTGGAGATCCTGGGCGCGGTCCATGCGGTGGTGCTGGAAGAAGTACTTCAGGGCGAAGGCCAGCAGGTACTCGCCCTCCTGCCGTCCCTTCAGCTCCTGGGCCAGCGGGATGAAGGCCTCGAAGATCGACGAGCTCATGGCCTCCTTCAGCTCGACCACGTGGCGCTCGCTCCAGATGCGGTGCGCCTCCTCGGGAGTGGGCAGGGTCCGGGTCTCGAACTCGATTCCGAAGCGGCGCTGCAGGGCGGTGAGGGTGGTGATCTCCGCCCCGGAGACCAGCGAGAGGGCGGTCCCCTTCTTGCCGATTCGCCCGGTGCGACCGGTCCGGTGCAGGTAGACGGCCGGGTCCTCGGGCAGCGAGTAGTTGATGACGTGGGAGAGGTCGGAGATGTCGATGCCGCGAGCGGCGATGTCGGTGGCCACCAGGAAGCGCACCTCGCCGCGCTTGGCCTTGGCCATGACCCGCTCCCGGTCCTTCTGCACCAGGTCGGCGTTGATGAGCTCGGCGTCGTAGCCGTGACGGTTCAGCACCGCCGTCACCAGCGAGGTGTCGGCGCGGGTGTTGCAGAACACGATGGCCGACTCCGGCTCCTCGATCTCCACCATGTAGAGCAGGTTGCGCGGCTTCGGGTAGGCGTCCACGGTGTGGTAGATGACGTTGTGGATGTTCTCCACCCGGTACTCGTCGCCGGAGAGCAGGATGGGCAGCGGGTGGTCCAGGTACTCGCGGGCGATCTGGTCGATGTCGGCGGGGACGGTGGCCGAGAACAGGAGTTGCTGCACGCCGTCGGGGAGGTGGTCCAGGATGCGGGTCACCTCCTCGAAGAACCCCATGTTCAGCATCTCGTCGGCCTCGTCGAGGACCGAGACCATGACGTCGCCGAGCTTGAGCGTGCCGCGGCGGATGTGATCGTAGATGCGGCCCGGGGTGCCGACCACGATCTCCGCCCCCTGCTTCAGGGCGTCGAGCTGGTCGCCCATGGAGGCGCCGCCGTAGACGGTGACCACCCGGAGTTCCTTGTGCTTGCCCAGCGCCGAGATCTCGTCGGCCACCTGCAGCGCCAGCTCGCGGGTGGGGCACATCACCAGCGCCGAGGGCCTGCGCCGCCCCTGGGGGATCTTCTCCAGAATCGGGATGCCGAAGGCGGCGGTCTTGCCGGTGCCGGTCTTGGAGCGGACGATGACGTCGCGCCCCTCCAGCACCGGCTTGAGCACCGCCGCCTGCACCGGCGTGGGCCGCACGTAGCCGCGCTCGGCCACGCCGCGCCGCACCGGCTCGGAGAGGTTCAGGTCGTCGAAGGAGGTCTCCGCCACGTAGTCGGAGACGCCGAGGCCGTCGGGCCGCCCCAAGCCGTGAAGCGTGTCCACGTCACACCCTTTGTCTGGGGCGCATGGCGGCTCGCTGGAGTGCGTCGGCCGCGCTCGCTCGAGGACCGCGGCGGGCGCCTTCCGGCGAACCCGCCATGCGCCGTTTCGCGCCTTGCAACGAAGGCCCGACCTCTATATCACACCTTGGCGAGGGGGCCGAATTTCCGGGCGTTTCCCGGCGCCCGGCCGGAACCTCCCGAGCCGATGAGCCGACCCCGCAAGCCCGCCGAGACCCGCCTCGTCCCGGCCGCCGAGACCCCTCCCGGCCGCGCGAGGAGCCGCCCGGCCGCCCGCACCCAGGCGGCGAAGACGCGCGCGTCCGCCAAGGCCCGGTCGCGAGCGGCGAAGGCGGCCCCGAAGAAAACGCAGGCGCTCGAGCCGGCAGCGGAAGGCGCCGCCCGCGAGGTGGCGGAGGCCGACCGGGCGGAGGCCCACGCCCCGGCGAAGGCCGAGCCGGTCCAGGCGGCGGCCGGCGCCGCCCCGGAGGAGGCCGAGGTCGCGGCGGAGGCCGAGATCGTCGAGCCCGAGGCGGCCGACCTCGCGGCCGCGGAGGAGGACGAGGGGCTCGCGGACGGCGGCTCCGGGGCGCCCGCGGACGCCGGCGCCGGACCGGCCATGCGCAAGGCCCTCCCCGCCCCGAAGCGGGACCGCGAGCTCGCGGGCGGGCTGGTCCGCTACGACCCGCTGCGCGCCTACATGGCCGAGGTGGCGCGCCACCCGGTGCTCTCCCGCGAGGAGGAGCTCGAGCTGGCGCTGCGCTTCTACCGGACCGGCGACGTCCAGGCCGCCTACCGGCTGGTGGCGTCCAACCTCCGGCTGGTGGTGAAGATCGCCCACGAGTACCGCCGCGCCGCCTTCCAGGTGCTGGACCTCGTCCAGGAGGGCAACATCGGGCTCATGCAGGCGGTGCAGAAGTACGACCCCTTCAGGGGGGTGAAGCTCTCCACCTACGCCGCCTGGTGGATCCGCGCCTACATCATCCGCTTCATCATGGACAACTGGCGCCTGGTGAAGCTCGGCACCACCCAGGCGCAGCGCAAGCTTTTCTTCAACCTCTCCAAGGAGCGGGAGAAGCTCCTGGCCCGCGGCGTCGAGCCGACGCCGCGGCTCCTGGCGAAGAACCTCCGCGTCGAGGAGAAGGACGTGGAGGAGATGTCCATGCGCATGGGGAGCGAGGACCTGTCGCTCGATGCCCCGGCCCGGAGCGACGAGGACTCGGCGCAGACCAAGCTCGATCGGCTCCCGGCGGCCGCGCCCGCGGCGGACGAGCAGATCGGCGACGAGGAGCTGCGCCGCCTCTTCCGCCAGAAGCTCGAGGCCTTCGCCGCCACCATCACCGACGAGCGCGAGCGGGCCATCTTCCAGGAGCGGCTGCTCCCGCCCGAGGGGGTCGAGCCGCGAACACTCCAGGAGATCGGGGCCCGCTTCGACCTGACCCGCGAGCGGGCGCGGCAGATCGAGGCCAAGCTCACCGGGCGGCTGCGCGAGTACCTCAAGGCGGAGATCCCCGACTTCGAGCTGCTCGGGCCGCCGGAATAGCCACCGCTCGATCGAACGAGGGCTGCGCCCTCGCCCCGTCGAGCAAAGCTCCGGCGCGGGCGCGACGCCGCCCGCGCCTCCCATTGTCGCCCCGCTCCGCGCAGCGGGGCCCCGGCGCGCTTCGGCTCTCGCCTCGCGCGCAGCCCCGCGGGGAGGGGCTCCGCCCCTCCTTACCCGAAGTGGGGCCCCTCCCCGCCCCTGTTTCAGGATCGCGATCGGTCGCTTACACTCGCCGCCGGATGGCCGACCGCGACCGCACCGCGGACCTCAAGTCTCCCTTTCCCTCCGGGAGAGGGCACGCGGACTCCGCGGAGACGCCGGAGGGTGAGGGCCTTCGCCAGGCGGCGACGCCGGAGCCCTCTCCCCCCGGGAGAGGGCACACGGACTCCCCGGACACCTCGGAGAGTGAGGGCCTGCGCCAGGCGGCGACGCCAGATCGTCCGCTCTCCCGCCGCGGCTGGATCGCGGTGGCGGCCGCCGTGGCCGCCGCCAACCTGCCCCTGCTGCACTTCCTCCTGCGCGGCGAGGCCCAAGCCACGGTGACAGGGCCCGACTACCGCGATGACTTCCAGCGGGAGCGCATCGGGCCGGACTGGTTCGCCACCGGCGGCCACTGGCAGATCCGGGACGGCGAGCTGTGGTCGCCGGGCGTCAAGAACAACCCGCTCTGGCTGCGCATGAAGCTTCCCCGCGACGTGGCCGTGGAGTTCGACGCCCGTAGCGAGACCGGCGCCGGCCCGCGCGCCGGCGACATCAAGTTCGAGGTCTTCGGCGACGGCCGCGACCACGCCTCGGGGTACGTCTGCATCTTCGGCGGCTGGGGCAACCAGATCTCGGTCATCGCCCGCCTCGACGAGCACGGCGCCGATCGGCGCGAGCGCCGGGACGTGAAGGTGGTCCCCGGGCGCACCTACCGCATGCGCCTGGAGCGGACCGGCCGCGAGCTGCGCTGGCTCGTCGACGGCGAGCCGTTCCTGGCCTTCGACGACCCGCGGCCGCTGGACGGCCGGGGCCACGACCGGTTCGGGTTCTCCTCCTGGCAGGCGGACGTCTTCTTCGACAACCTGGTCATCAGGCCGAAGTAGCGCGTCGCGGCGTCGCCCGGTGGGCGCCCCTCTCGACCGTCCACGGCGAGAGGGCCCTGCCGAGGACGGGGATGGGTTCAGCCCCTCCCTGCGGTATCCGGCAGCTCGTCGAGGGTCTTCCGCGCTCGCGCGAGCGGCCCCTTCATGCGCTCGACCACCTCGGGGGCGATGTTTGTCCGGAAGCACTCGCGCTCGCGCAGGTCCGCCACCATCGCGATGGTCCTCAGGACGTGCCGCCGCGCGCTCCCTGCCTCCACGGCTCGTCGCACCATCCGTTCGGCGCAACCCTCGCAGCCGGCGGCGATGACGACCGCGATCGGGATCAGGTCCTCGAGCTTCGGATGATCGCTGCCCTCCGGCTGCCGCACGCGGGTGTGCGGCGATTCGACGGCGGGGCAGCACGCTTCGCCTCCCGTCGTGTCGCTCCGTGGAGCCGCCGTCGGGCAGCACTGCTTCTTGATGGCGTCGAACATTGTTGGCCTTCCTCCGAGACCCGACCACTCGCGGCGTATTCGCCGAGAGGCGCTGGTCTCGACCCGTGGACGAATTTGCGACGCGGGGAGATACATCCACACGCGCCGGCATTCCACCCGCTCGCTCGAGGCAGATCATGCGGAGCGCTGCCGCGCGCGCATGAGCGCCGCGCCGTCCTCCGAGATCGGCGCGCCCTCACCGCAGCCTGTATCGTTCCAGGCCCCTGTCTCGTCAACTCATGGAAGGACCCATCGGACGAGGAGAAGGCGATGTCCATCATGTCGCTGTATCGGCGCAACATGGGCGGGCTCGATCGCGGAATCCGGCTGGTGCTCGGCCCCACGCTCGTGGCGGCAGGGCTCTTCTTTGCGGGCGGAATGGCGGGCGAACCCTTCGGGATCCTCGTCGCGCTCGTTGGGCTGGGGAGCCTGCTCACCGGCCTGACCGGCCGCTGCCCCTTGTACGTCCCGTTCGGGATCTCGACGGCACGTCGCGGTACGACGACCCGCCGGACGTCCGACTGCCGGGATGGGAAGGAGCCACCCCTCCAGCGGAGCGAGCAGCCCGGTGCCCGCGGTCGAACCGCGGCCGGGTGGTAGAATCCATGGCCATGAGCGCGCGGGATTCGGAATTTCGCACCCTGTACATGGAATTCGCGCCGAGGATCCGACGCTATCTGTCACGGCTGGTGGGCGAAGGCGAAGCCGAGGACCTCACGCAGGAGGTCTTCGCCCGGGCGCATGATGCGCTGGCGACGCGCAGAGGCGATTCGCTCGTCTCGACCTGGCTGTACCGCATCGCGACGAACGCGGCGATCGATCGACTGCGCGCGGCGTCACGAAAGGAGAGCCCTGCCGTCGCCGCGCCCGTCGAGTCGCTCGAGGAAGAGCCGGAGATCGTCTTCGAGGCCGCAGCGTGCGAGACGCAGAACCCGGACACCCACGTCATCCGGAAGGAGATGCGGGACTGCGTCATTGACCTCGTCGATCGCCTCCCGCCGGCGTACCGCGCCGTGATCCTGCTCGGCGAACTGCGAGATCTGAGCGACCAGCAGATCGCGGAGGCCCTCGGCATCACACTCGAGGCCGCCAAGATGCGACTGCACCGCGCCCGGAGACAGCTCAGAGAGCTCTTGCAGGCGAGCTGCGAGCTCTACCACGACGAGCGGAACGAGCTCGCTTGCGATCGCAAGCCACCGTCTCGGGGCTAGCGCTGCACCACGGTGGCGGCCTCGTCCGGGCGCGTCTCCCCTTCGAGGCGACGGGCTGGTGGCCGCCAGGCGCTGGCGTGCTGGAAGGCGGCCCCCGAGACGGTCAGCACCGCCAGCACTGCCACCAGCGCCAGCGGGTGGCCCGCCAGGGCGCGAGCCGGAGCCCAGCCGCCGGCCAGGCCGAAGACCCCGACCCCAAGGAGCGCCGCGCCCAGGCCGGCCGCGGTCACGGCCGCGACCCACCGCGTCAGCCCCACCGCCATGAGGCCCCCCACCGCCAGCCCCAGCAGCCCGTACCAGGGCTGGCCCGCCTGGGGGAGGGCCGCGCCCGCCAGCGCCCCCGGGAGAGCGCCGGCAGCGAAGATGAAGAGCAGCGGCCAGAGCCCGGCCAGCATCCCCAGCCCCAGGGCGCAGACTGCGCCCACGAACAGGCCCGGGACCGCCACCCGGTCGCCGATCCAGCCCGCCAGCGCCGCCCCCGCGGCGAGCCCCACCAGGGCGCCGCCGACGACCGCCAGCGGCCGGCGCGCCCGCGCCCCAAAGCCCAGCGCCACCACCCCGGCCGCGATGGCGCCGGCCGCCACCGGCCACGGCAGCCGGCTCACCGCCTCCGCCAGGTCCGGCAGCCGCCGGACCGCGGCGACGTAGGATTGCCAGGGGTCGGCGGCGGCGAGCGGGATCATCGGAGCAGGAGCCCGAACCCCACCGCCGCCACCAGCAGCGCCAGGCCTGCGGTGCCCACCGCCATCGCGACCGGCTCGGGGCGCAGCCGCGCCATCGCCAGGCCCGCGGCCGCCCGCTCCACCTCCCCCGCCGCGGGATCGGCGAGGAGCGCCCGCGCCTCGGCCCGGAGCGCGCGCCAGTCGCCGCGCTCGTGGAGACCCTCCAGCCGGGCGGCGCGCTCGGGCGTCCGCTTGCTCCGCGACATGGATGGCAATGTATCAGAGCCCGAGCAGCCGGTAGACGACGCAGGGGCGGTCCTTGCCCTTCACCTCCACCTGGCGCGGCGGGGAGAGGCGGGCCAGGCTGCCCAGGCGGGCCGCCACCTCCGCGTCGACGATCACCTCGTCCCGCTCCGCCACCGCCTGCAGCCGGGCCGCCAGGTTCACCGGCCCGCCGAGGGCGGTGAAGCTGCGCTTGGTCCGCGACCCCAACGCCCCGACCACCGCCTGGCCGCAGGTGACGCCCACGCCGATGCCGAAGCCGGACCGGTGCTCGGCCAGGAGCAGCGATTCCTCGGCGAAGCGGCGCGCTCCCTCCTGCATGGCCAGGGCCGCCCGGCAGGCGCGCGCCTCGTTGGCCTCGCGCAGCCCCCGCGCCCCGAAGAGCGCCAGCAGGGAGTCCCCCATGAACTTGTCCGCCCAGCCACCCTCGGCCGCCACCGCCCGGTCCAGCGTGTCGAAGAGCGCGTTCATGACGGCGACGGCGGTCTCCGGGTCGATGCGCTCGGTGAGCGGCGTGAAGCCGCGCACGTCGGCGAACACCACCGCGATGTCCCGGCGCTCGTGGGTCTCGTCGAGCGTCCCCACCCGGCGCTCCACCGCCTTGCGGCAGCGCAGCCCCAGCTCGACGGGGTCGATGGGCTTCCACAGGGCGTCGTCAGCGCCGAGCTGCAGCGCCGCCACCGCCGGAGCCCGCTCCATGACCCCGGTGACGAAGACGATGGCCGCCTCGGCGGTGCGCGGGTCGCCGCGCAGGCCCCGCACCACGTCCAGGCCGCTCATGCCCGGCAGCACGAAGTCCACCAGGAACAGATCCGGCGCCCCGGCCGAGGCCACGCTGGCGAAGGCGGCCCCGGCGTCGCGCACGGCCGCCACCTCGAAGCCGGCCGCCCCCAGCGCCTCGCCCATGACCCCCAGGGCGATGGGGTCGTCGTCCAGGATGAGCGCCCGCGGCCGCACCAGGCCGATGATAGCCCGCCCGCGCCGGGGCGGGGTTCTGGTACGCTCCTCCGGCGCGGGATGCGCCCGCGGCACCCCGCTGTTACCCCCTGGTCCATGCGCCGCCGCACCGTCCTCAAGGCTGC
The DNA here is from genome assembly GCA_035762305.1 of Anaeromyxobacteraceae bacterium. Taxonomy (GTDB): domain Bacteria; phylum Myxococcota; class Myxococcia; order Myxococcales; family Anaeromyxobacteraceae; genus DASTPH01. The sequence continues at coordinate 4,886 of DASTPH010000034.1, read as the reverse complement.
CCTCGGCGCCGCCGCCCTGGCGCTCCCCCGGGCCGCCCGGCCGTTCGGCGAGACCTCGAGCCTGTGGGTGGGGCAGATCGAGCACGGCGGCCGCTGGAACCCGCGCCCGGGGGGGCTGCGGCGCCTGGGCTGGGAGCTCATGCAGCGCACCAGCATCGAGGCCGGCACCGACGCGGTCCCGGTCCGGCTGGGCCGGCCAGGCCTGCACCGCCACCCCATGCTCTACCTGGCCGGCGACGGGGCCTTCCCTCCCTTCTCGGAGGCGGAGCTGTCGGCGCTGCGCCGGCACCTCCAGTACGGCGGCTTCCTGCTGGTGGACGCCGCCGACGGATCCGACGGCTCGGGCTTCGACGCAGCGGCGCGGCGCGAGCTGGCGCGGCTCCTCCCCTCCTCCCCGCTCTCGCGCATCGCCCGCGAGCACGTCCTCTACAAGAGCTTCTACCTGGTGGACCACCAGGGCGGCCGGCTGCTGGTCAAGCCCTGGCTGGAGGGGCAGGTGCTCGGGGGCCGCCTGGCGGTGGTCTACTCCCAGAACGACCTGGCCGGCGCCTGGGCCCGCGGCCAGCTCGGCGACTGGGAGTACGAGTGCACCCCGGGCGGCGAGGCGCAGCGCGAGGCCGCCTTTCGGCTGGGAGTGAACATCGCCATGTACGCGCTGTGCGCCGACTACAAGGACGACGCGGTGCACCTGCCCTTCATCCTGCGGCGAAGGAGCTGATCCCCATGCTGGGCGAAGCCGACTACAACGCCTGGCGCCTGGCCTCGCTGTCGCCCTTCCCGCGCTGGGCGCTGGCGCTCCTCTTCCTCCTGGCGGCGGCCGCAGTGGTCCTGGCCTGGCGCGGGCTGCGCGCCGAGGCCAGCCGGCGACGGCGGGCGGCGCTCACCGCTCTGCGGGCCGGCTCCGCGCTCCTGGCCCTGTTCCTCCTCGCCGAGCCGGCGGTGCAATTTCTCCAGACGGCGCAGGTGAAGAACCGGCTGGCGGTGCTGCTGGATCGCTCCCGCTCCATGAACTTCCCGGTCGAGCCCGGCGGCGAGAGCCGCGCCGCGGCGGCAGCGCGCTTCCTGGGTGAGAGCCGGCCCGAGCTGGAGGCCCTCTCCGACCGGGTGAATCTCGAGTGGTACGGCTTCGACAAGGACCTGACGCCCTCCGATCCGGCGGCGCTCTCGCGCGGCGCCCCGGGGACCGGAGGGCGCACCGACCTCCTGGGGGCCCTCCAAGCCCTGGCCGCCGGCGGGAGCGGCTCCTCCCGCAAGCTGGCCGGAGTGGTGGTGATCTCGGACGGGGCCGACAACGCCGCGCTGGCCGAGGGGCTCTCGGGCAAGGCCCGCGCCGACCTGCGCGCCCTGGGCGCCCCCCTCACCGCGGTGGCGGTGGGGCGGGCCGCCCCGCGCGACCTGGCGGTGGAGCGGATCTCGGCCGACGACTTCGCCTTCGTGCGCAACACCCTCACCGTCGAGGCCACGCTGGTTGCGCGCGGACTCTCGCGCGAGAAAGTGACGGTCACCCTCCGGCGCGAGGGGGCGGTGGTGGCCCAGAAGGAGGTGGCGCTCGAGCCCGGGCGCGAGCGCTACTCGGTCCCGCTCTCCTTCGCCCCCGACACCACCGGCACCTTCGTCTTCACGGTGGCGGCGCCGGTCCTCCCCGGCGAGGCGGTGGCGGAGAACAACACCCGCAGCTTCGTGCTGCGCGTCATCCGCGACCGGGTGCGGGTGCTGCTGGTGGCCGGGAGGCCCAGCTGGGACGAGCGCTTCCTGCGCTCGCTGCTCAAGCAGGACCCCAACGTGGACCTGGTCTCGTTCTTCATCCTCCGCACCGCCACCGACAACGCCGGGCCGCAGGATCAGCTCTCGCTCATCCCCTTCCCGGTGGCCGAGATCTTCGGGCCGCAGCTTCGCACCTTCGACGCCGTGTTCTTCGTGAACTTCGACTACCGCCCCTACCGCGCCCTGGACATCGAGCGCTACCTGCCGGCCCTGCGCGACTACGTGCGCGGCGGCGGCGCCTTCGCCATGGTGGGCGGCGAGCAGAGCTTCGGCGAGGCCCGCTACGGCTCGACGGCGCTGCAGGAGGTGCTGCCGGTGGAAGCGCTGGAGGGGCTCGGCACCACCGCCGAGACGTTCCGGCCGCGTCTGACCCCCGACGGGCGCCGCCACCCGGTGACCAGCCTGGCGCCGGGCGAGGGCCCCAACGACGCCGCCTGGGGCGGGCTCCCGCCCATCCCGGGCCTGAACCTCACCGCCGCGCTCGGCCCGGACAGCGGCGCCCGGGTGCTGCTGGAGGCTCCCGGGGTGCTGGTGGGCGGCCGCACCGCGCCGCTGGTGGCGGTGCGCGAGGTGGGGCAGGGCCGGACGCTGGCCGTGACCACCGACGCCTCCTGGTACTGGGGCTTCGCCGCCGCCGAGGAGGGCCTCTCGGCACGCGCCCACCAGCGCTTCTGGAACAACGCCCTGCGCTGGCTGGTGCGGGACCCGGAGCTGACCCCGCTCCAGATCCAGCCGGACCGGCCGGCGGTGGAACCGGGGGAGCCGGTGGGCCTCACCATCTCCGCCCGCGGCTCGGATTACGGGCCGGGCCCCGGCACCAAGGTGGGCGCCCAGCTGGTCTCCGAGGACGGGAAGGTGGTGGCCCGCGGCGAGGCGGTGGCCGGCCGCGACGGCACCGCCCACATCGAGCTCGTGCCCCCCGGCCCGGGCGCCTACAAGGTGGTCGCCAGCGCCGAGCGCCCCGGCGGGCGCGGCGAGCAGACGGTGAGCGCGGTGGCGGTGCGATCCGCCGGACCGGAGGACGCCGACGCCGCGCCGCGGCCGGAGCTCCTGCGGGCCGTGGCCGAGGCCACTGGCGGCGCGTTCGCTGCGTTGCCGCGGCGGGGCCTGCCGGAGGTGAAGCTCACCGACCCCGAGGTGGTGGAGGTGGGGAGCCGCAAGGAGGTGCCCATCTGGGATCGCTGGTGGTACCTGTTTGGCCTGGTCGCGACCCTGGCCGCCGAGTGGGTGCTGCGCCGGCGCTGGGGATACTGGTAGCCGGCCAAGACGGGCTTCAGGCCTCAGGCTTCAGGCCTTAGGCACTGCCCCGCCGAACGCGGGCGCAACGCGGCTTCTCCCGAAGCCTGACTCCCGAGGCCTGAACCCTCCCGGTTCCCCCGTTCGCGCCGGTTGGTCTAGGCTGCCTCGATGGCCGCTGACCCGCGGGATTCGGCCCCGGTGCCCGCCTCCCCCCGGGCCAGCGGAGGCCTCCGGGAAGTGACCCTGCTCTTCCTGCGACTGGGGGCCACCGCCTTCGGGGGACCGGCCGTCTACATCGCCCTCATGGAGGAGGAGGCGGTCCGGCGGCGCCGATGGGTCTCGCGCGAGCGCTTCCTCGACCTGCTCGGCGCCACCAACCTCATCCCCGGCCCCAACGCCACCGAGCTGGCCATCCACCTGGGCCGGTTGCGGGCCGGCCTGCCGGGCCTCGTCGCCGCCGGCGCCGCCTTCATCGCGCCCGCGGCGCTGCTCTCCGCGGCCTTCGGCTGGCTCTACCTGCGCTACGGGTCGCTCCCCCGCGCCGCCGGCTTCCTCGAGGGGGTGAAGCCGGCGATGGTGGCGGTGGTGGTCCAGGCGCTGTGGTCGCTCGGGCGATCGGCCGTCAAGGACCGGATGCTGGCGGCGCTGGCCGCCGCCGGCCTGGCGGCGAGCCTGCTCGGGGCCGGCGAGATCGCCATCCTGGCCGCCTCGGGCGCGCTGGCGATGGCGGCGCGCCGCCTGGCCGCCGGCGCCGCAGCGGCGATGGTGCCGCTGGCCCTCCCGGCGGCGGCCGTCCCGGCGGCGGCGCCCTTCAGCCTCTCCACCCTGTTCCTGGTCTTCCTCAAGACCGGATCGGTGCTGTTCGGGTCGGGCTACGTGCTGCTCGCCTTCCTGCGCGCCGACCTGGTGGAGAGGCTGGGGTGGCTCACCGAGTCGCAGCTCCTCGACGCCGTGGCGGTGGGCCAGCTCACGCCGGGTCCGGTCCTCAGCACGGCCACCTTCGTGGGCTACGTGCTCGGCGGGGCACCGGGGGCGGCGCTGGCCACGGTGGGCATCTTTCTGCCGTCCTTCGTCTTCGTGGCCATCTCCGGGCCGCTGGTGCCGCGGCTCCGCGCCTCCCCGGCGGCGGGCGCCTTCCTCGACGGCGTCAACGTCGCCTCGCTGGCGCTCATGGCGGCGGTGACGCTGGACCTGGCCCGTTCTGCCCTGGCCGGGCCCATCCCGCTGGCGGTGGCGGCGGTGAGCGCCCTGCTCCTCTTCCGGTGGAGGCTGAACCCGGCCTGGCTAGTGCTCGGCGGGGGCGCGGCAGGCCTCATCGCCGCCTGGCTGGGTTCGTAAGACCTTTTCGGCTCGGCCAATACCCGCGGTGGAATCACCCAGACCTGGGTGTAGACACCCACCGCGACGCCTCCCAGCTGGGGCGGATGCTTCCCGGAGAGGGCGGATGCTCGCCGCTCAGCGCAGCGCGTCCAATTGACACGCCATTGCAACCAGTTGATTTTGCATCCGAAGACAAGCAACGGGCGAATCGTGCGCGCACGGATTGCAAGCTCGCGTTTGCTGGCGCGCAGTCCTCTCCAGGGCACTTGCCTTGCACTTCCGTAGGTGCCTCGCCGATAGCCGATAAGCGAGGGAGGGGGTGGCGACCGGCCCCAAGCGGCCGGCCGCCCCGGATCGCGGCGCCGCCCCGGAACCTTCCGCGGGCGGCGCTCTTTCTTGGTGGGGGTCCGGTTTGCCCACCGTCCAGTGCTGCTCCGCAGAAGTCACCAGACCATCCGTGTTCACCTGGCTCCGCAGCACTTCGCGGGGGAAGGCCCCGTGCCTTGCAAGGAGAGGCAGCAAGGCACGGGCCCTCCCCGCGAACCCTACCGGGGGAGGCGGGG
>DASTPH010000033.1:0-21506 GCA_035762305.1 Anaeromyxobacteraceae bacterium | reverse complement strand
CGGCCCCCCAAGGCCGATGGCCGGGCGGAGCCCCATCCGCGGGGCGGCGCGCACAGCGCGCCGGGGCCCCGCGCAGCAGGGGTGGGGCCCCGACGGCTTTGCCGGCGGGGCGGGGCGGCACGCCCCGTTACGATCTGGCTGAACGACAGCACGATTCGGGGCACCGAAGGTGCTCCCGAATCGTGCACTGTCGTTTAGTGCCATGCGGGTCTTCGTCACCGGCGCCACCGGGCTCATCGGACGGGCCCTGTGCCGCTCGCTCCTCGAGGGCGGGCACTCGGTGCTGGCCCTCTCGCGCCGGGCGGCGCCCCAAGGGCTGCCGGCCGGCGCAGAGCCGGTGCAGGGGGACCCGGCTGCCCCCGGGCGGTGGCAGGAGGCCCTGGCCGGCTGCGACGCCTGCCTGAACCTGGCCGGCGAGCCGGTGGCCGCCGGCCGCTGGACCCGGGCCCGCAAGCAGGCGATCCGCGACAGCCGCGTCCTCGCCACCCGGAACGTGGCGGCGGTGGTGGCGGAACGGGGGCCGGCGGTGCTCGTGAACGCCAGCGCCATCGGCTACTACGGCCCGCGCGGCGACGAGGCGCTCGACGAGTCGGCGCCACCCGGATCGGACTTCCTCTCGCGCACCTGCGTGGAGTGGGAGGGCGCGGCCGCGCCGGCTGCGAAACGGGCCCGGGTGGTGCTGGCGCGCACCGGCCTGGTGCTGGCCAGGGAGGGCGGGGCCCTCCCGCGCATGGCGCTCCCCTTCAAGCTCTTCGCCGGCGGGCCCATCGGCGACGGGTCGTTCTGGCAGTCGTGGGTCCACCTCGCCGACGAGGTGGGCCTGCTCGCCTGGGCGCTCCGCGAGGAGCGGCTGGCAGGCCCCCTGAATGCCACCGCCCCGGCCCCGGTGCGGAACCGCGACCTGGCGCGGGCCCTGGGCCGGGCGCTCCACCGCCCGAGCTTCCTGCCCGCGCCGGCGCTGGCGGTGCGGGTGCTCATCGGCGAGATGGCGGAAGTCGCGGTGACCGGGCAGCGAGTGCTGCCCGCCAGGGCCCTGGACCTCGGCTACCGCTTTCGCTACTCCGAGGTGGAGGCGGCGCTTCGCGATCTGTTCCCTTGAGTCCCACGATGCCCAAGCCCCTCACCCTCGCGGTCCTCGGCGCCACCGGCGCGGTGGGGCGCGCCATCGTCCAGGTCCTCGGGGAGCAGGACCTCCCCATCGCCTCGCTGCGCCTGCTCGCCCGCAAGGACTCGGCCGGCGAGGAGGTCGGCTTCCGCGGCGATTCCCTGGAAGTGGAGGAGGCCTCCCCCCGCGCCTTCCGCGGCGTGGACCTGGCCTTCCTGGCGGTCCCGGCGGCGGTGGCGCACGAGTGGGCCCCCCGGGCCCGCGCCGAGGGGTGCCGCGCGGTGGTGGACGCCTCGCCCGCCTTCCGCTCCGACCCGGACGTGCCGCTGGTGGTGGCGAACGTGAACCCGCGGGCGCTCGAGGCCTTCGGGGAGCGGGGCATCGCGGCCGGTCCCGAGGCGGCGGCGCTCCTGCTCGCCACCGCGCTCGAGCCGCTCCGGCAGGCGGCGGGCCTCGCGCGGGTGGCGGCGGTGACGCTGCACGCCGCCTCGGGGTCGGGCGAGCCGGCGGTGCGGGAGCTGGAGTCGGAGGTGGCGGACCTCATGAACGGGCGCGATCCCGACCCGCCCATCGAGTCGCCGCACCGGGTAGCCTTCAACCTGGTGCCCCACCTGGGCGGCTTCGGCCCGGAGGGGCGCACCGACGAGGAGGAGCGCACCGCGGCGGAGGTGAGGCGGGTCCTGGGCGAGCCCGATCTGCACCTGTCGGTGGCGAGCGTGCGGGCCCCGGTCTTCTACGCCCACACCCAGCTCGTCTGGCTGCGCACGCGGCGCCGCCTCCCGGTGCAGGAGGCCCGCGAGGCGCTGCGGAAGGGGCCGGGCCTGAAGCTCCTCGACGACCTGAAGGAGCGGGTCTATCCCATGCCCATGCTGGCGGTGAACGACGACGCGGTGCTGGTGGGACGGGTGCGGGAGGACGTCTCCGAGGAGAACGGGCTCGAGCTTGTCGTCAGCGGCGACAACTTGAAGGCCGGCGCGGCCTCGAACCTGGTGGCGGTGGCGCGGCGGATCCTCGAGCAGGCGCCCTAGCGGGCGCGGGATGCTCTCGCGGACAGGGCGCGTCCTCGTTCGCAACCGCCGGCGCTGCCATTTTGTCAGGGCCTCTCCCGCCGCCGAGCCCGACTTTGCCAAAAAGTCTTCCGCGGCGAGACAGCCGACCTCGTCCGACACCCGGCGCCGGAGAAACGTTCGCTGACACGGACCCTTGGGCTGCATTCGCCGCTTGCCACCATGGCCCCCGCCTTGCAGAATCGGCGCCAGCATGGGCACCCGTGCGCTCGCCGTCCTGCTCCTCGCCCCGTCCCTCGCGCTGGCCCAGACCGCCGGCGTCCTCACCGCGAACCCCGCCGAGGTGGGGCGCGCCGACTGCAGCGGGAGCGTCACGCTCGCCTGGACCGGCAGCCAGGTGCCCGCGGTCACCGGGCAGCGCTGGCGCCTCGCGGTCTACGCCGACACCGACACCTGCCCGAGCACCGCCGTGTCGAGCACGGCCTCGAACGTCGTGGCCGACCAGCTCGCGGTGGTGGGCAACGCCACGGCGACGGTCAGTGTGGGCGCGGGCGTCCTCCCCACCGCCGCCAACGTCACCTGCGTCACCAGCGGCAGCGCCGCCGATGTGTTCAAGAAGATCTGCGTCTGGCTGGTCACCAACCCCGGCGCGACTGAGACCAGCATTTCCGTGGCGCAGGGCCCCTTCACCTTCCAGCTGGCGCGGCCGCCGCCGCCGGTCCTGAACTCGGTGACGCCGGCCAACTCGGCCCTCGAGGTCAGCTTCACGCGCGGCGCCGACGTCGGCGAGGACAAGGCCGTCCCCGACGAGTACCGCGTCGAGGCCTACTTCGGGACGACGCTCGTCTCGTCGGTGACTACCGGGAATACCAGCGGCGTGCGCGTGGGGGGCCTCACGAACTTCACCTACTACGACGTGCAGGTGGTGGCCATCTCCTCGGCCGGCAACGAGAGCGATCCCTCCAACCGCTTGACCGAGGCTCCACTTCCCTTCGAGAGCTTCTGGGACAGGTACCAGGCCTCGGGCGGCCAGGAGCAGGGCGGCTGCGGCGGCGGCGCCGGGCCCCTCTCGCTCCTGGCGCTCCTCCCGCTGGCGCTCCGCCGGAGGCGGCCGTGAGGCTCGTCCTGGCGGCGATGATGGCGCTCTGGGCGCTCCCGGCCAGGGCCGAGTCCCAGCGGAGCGGCTCCTTCGAGCTACGCTTCTCGACATACCGGCCCGACATCGACTCGGAGTTCGGCGGCGCGGCCACGCCCTGGGCGGACTCCTTCGGCACCTCGCGCGGCCTCTTGGTGCAGGCGCTGTTCGCCCGCTCGCTCCTCATGACCGACACCGTGACGCTGGACCTGGGGTTCGGCGCCGGCTACTGGGAGAAGTACGGTTCGAGCGTCTGCGGTCCACCCGCGTGCCCCACCGTGCGGACGGGCGACAGCAGCTCCATGCGCGTCATCCCGCTCACGCTGGCGGCGACGGCCCGCCTCGACTGGCTCATGTACAAGGCCGGGGTGCCCCTCGCGCCCTACGCCCGCCTCTCGCTGCACGACTACCTGTGGTGGACCTACGAGGGTGGGGGCGGGGTCTCGGTCGCCGGTGGCGGGCAGCGCGGCAACGGCCAGACCATGGGCTGGAGCGTCACCGGCGGCCTGGGGCTGGCCCTGGACTTCCTCGACACGCAGCTGGCCCGCGAGATGGACTTCGACACCGGCATCAACCACACTATCCTCTTCGTGGACGTGACCAAGGCCTGGATCGACGATTTTGGATCGAAGTCCAGCTGGAACCTCTCGCCCGACGCCCTGCAGTGGAACCTCGGGCTCCTGTTCGTGTTCTGATTCCAAGCCCAAGGGGCCGCTGGCAAGAGTGGATCGCGCTTGAGACGCCCGCCCGGGGGCTGCGCGCGGGCCGCATTGCGGAGCGGCGCCACGGATGACCCCGGTGCCGCGTCGCGCCGCGCGAGCCTCGTGCCGCGCCGGCCCATGTTTGAGGACCCGGCTCGCGCAGCGGGAGCCGGGTCCGAGTTTTGGGCCGGACGCGCCAGCAGTTGCCGCGGTGCGCGACGCGGCCGCCGGTACCACGCCGCCGCGGAGCACCGGCGGCCCGCGCGCAGCCCTCGAGGCGGGCCCGTGCGCGATCAGCCCGCCACCAGCCCCCGCCGCCGCCCGACGGCGACGAAGGCCTCCACCGCTCGGTCCACCATCTCCGGCGTGTGGGCCGCCGAGAGCTGCACCCGGATGCGGGCCTCGCCCTTGGGCACCACCGGGTAGCTGAAGCCGATGACGTAGATCCCCTCCGCCAGGAGGTCTCTGGCGACGTCCACGGCCAGCTTGGCCTCGCCGAGCATGATGGGCACGATGGGATGGGTGCCGGGCTTGAGCCGGAACCCAGCCGCGGCCATCCGCTCGCGGAAGCGGGCGGCGTTCTCCCACACCCGGTCGCGGAGGGCCGTCGAGGTCTGGAGCAGGTCCAGCGCCGCCAGGCTGGCCCCGACGATGGTGGGCGCGAGCGTGTTGGAGAAGAGGTAGGGGCGGGCCCGCTGCCGGCACAGGTCCACCACCTCCCGGCGCGCCGCGACGAAGCCGCCGGCGGCGCCGCCCAGGGCCTTGCCCAGGGTGGAGGTGACGAGGTCGACGCGGCCCTGGACCCCGAAGTGCTCGGGGGTGCCGCGGCCGGTCTTGCCCACGAAGCCGGTGGCGTGGGAGTCGTCCACCATCACGATGGCCCGGTGACGGTCCCCGAGCTCGCAGATGCGGTCCAGGGGGGCGAGGTCGCCGTCCATGGAGAAGACGCCGTCGGTGACCACCAGCCGGAGCCGGGTGCCCCTGGCCTCCTCGAGCCGCGCCTCGAGCTCCGCCATGTCGGCGTGGGCGTAGCGCAGGCGCTGCGCCTTGCAGAGCCGGATGCCGTCGATGATCGAGGCGTGGTTCAGGGCGTCGGAGATCACCGCGTCTTCCTCGGAGAGCAGCGCCTCGAAGACCCCGCCGTTGGCGTCGAAGCAGGAGGAGAAGAGGATGGCGTCTTCGAAGCCCAGGAAGGCGGCCAGCCGGGCCTCCAGCTCGCGATGGCGGTCCTGGGTCCCGCAGATGAAGCGCACCGAGGAGAGGCCGTAGCCCCGCTCCTCCAGGGCCGCCCGCGCCGCCTGGAGCAGCCTGGGATGGGAGGAGAGGCCCAGGTAGTTGTTGGCGCAGAAGTTCAGCACCCGCTTCCCGCCCACCAGGATCTCGGCGCCCTGCGGGGAGGCGATGAGCCGCTCCTCCTTCCAGGTGCCGGCGGCGCGGATCTCGTCCAGCTGCCGGCGCAGCACCTCGCGGGCCTCTGCGAACATGGCGCCTCCGGGGCTAGAAGCGGAACAGCACCTTGGGGTGGACCTTGATCCGCTCCTCGAAGGAGACCGGGTCGAAGGCCTCGAAGGGCACCACCGTGTCCTCGCCCCGCCGGAGGATCACCTCCCAGACGAGGTCGTGGATGTTGGGGTCGCGCGACTCGAGGAGGTTCCTGGTGATGTGCCAGGTCTCGAAGATGCGCCGGCCGATGACGGCGTGCAGGGTGATGCCCTCCACGATCACCTTGTCCAGGTTCTCGATGACGGCGTCGCCGCTCTTCAGGCCGAAGAGGATGACGTGGCCGCCGCGGCGCACCGCCGAGATGGCGGTGTTCAGGGCCGCGTTGGCGCCCGACATCTCCAGGGCCACGTCCACCCCCACGCCCTCGGTGAGGTCCCTGATCTCGCGGGTGATGGCCTCGTCGTGGACGTAGCTCTCCTCGGTGCGCCGGGAGGGCTCGATGACCGCGTCGGCGCCGAGGCGCCGCGCCATCTCGATGTGGCCCTTCATGGGCTCGACGCCGATGACCTTCCGCGCCCCCAGGGCCCGGGCCACCAGCACCGCGAACAGGCCGATGGTGCCGCAGCCGATGATGGCCACCGACTTGCCGCGCAGGTTCACCTTGGTGCAGGCGTGCACCGCGTTGCCGAAGGGCTCCTGCAGCGCCGCCACCTCGGGTCGGATCTTGCGGGTGTCGGTGGGCCAGAGCGTCTGGGCCGGGAGCTTCACCCGCTCGGCGAAGCAGCCGTCGACGCTGATGCCGATGATGCGGGCGGTCTCGCAGACGTGGCTGTCGCCCACGCGGCAGGGATAGCAGCTGCCGCAGACGATGTGGCTCTCGGCCGAGACCACGTCCCCGGGGGTGAGGCCGAAGTCGCGGGTGGCCTCCGGCCCGGCCTCCACCACCTCGCCCAGGAGCTCGTGGCCGATGACCCGGGCCTCGCGCCCCTCGCCGTCGAGCGACTCGCGGATCATGTCGCCGAAGGAGCGCCGGAACCAGATGCCGCGGTCCGAGCCGCAGAAGCCGGCGAAGCGCGGCTTCACGATCACCATCGAGGCGTCGCGGTAGTCGCGGGCCACGTCCAGCGAGGGTCGCTCCACCCGCTCGCGCCTGAGCCCCTTCGATCGATCCCAGGGGTCCTTCCTGCGGTCGTACACCAGGGCCCACATGTCGGCGCTCATTCCGCCTCCGTCTCCCCCTCGCCGCCGGGACCGGCCGGCCGGAGATCCAGCATATCCCCGCCCCGCCCGAGCGGCGCGCCCCGTCGGGGGCGAGTGAGATATACGAGTGACTGAGCGATGAAGCCCGCCCCGACCGCCGCCCTGCGCGCCGCCGCCCGGCGCGCCCTGGCCCTCCCGGATGCGGCCCTGCTCGCCGAGTGCCGCCAGGAGTTCTTCGTCGCCTCCGGCCCCGGCGGCCAGCACCGTAACAAGGCGGCCACCGGGGTCCGCCTCCTCCACGGGGCGACCGGGGCCGCCGTCGCCGCCACCGAGCGGCGCAGCCAGGCGCAGAACCGCGGCGCGGCGCTCCGCCGCCTGCGGGAGCGGCTCTCGTTGCTGGCGCGGGAGCCTCGGTTGCGGCGCCCCACCGCCCCGACGCGCGCCTCCCGGGAGCGGCGCCTCGCCGAGAAGCGGCGGCGCGGCGAGCGAAAGGCAGCGAGGCGGGGGCTCGACTGACAGCGCGGCGAAACTGGGCCGGCTGCCCGGGGAGCGACCCGGAAGGGGAGGCGACCTCAATTCACCGGCGGCTCTACCGGCGGCGACGGCTCCACCAGCCCGGCGTCCGCCAGGCGGTCCACGGCCGACTTCACCTCGACGGCGGTGATGCCGCAGGCCTCGAGGGAACGGGAGAGGTCGGTGAGGCTGCGGCGCCCGGGCTCGATCTGGCACAGCACCACGCCGTCGCCCTGGGCCAGGCCGAGCGGCACGCCCCAGGCGCGTTCGGCGGCCTCGAGAAAGTCACGTCCCTGCGCACGCGCCCCGGCCACCGCCTCGCGGTAGGCGAGGGCCGAATGGACGCCGAGCGGCGAAAGGCTGAACCGCTGCCCGCGGGGCCAGCGGCGCCCTCCGGAAGGCCTGAGGCTCGAGAGCATGGGAGGGCTACCCTATGGACCCATCCCGCCCCGGTGTCAATTCGAAAGATCTTTGGAAAGGCGAAGGATGACGCGGGGGTAGAAAAGCCTCGCCGCCCGTTCCGGGCGGCTCGAGTCGTCAGGTGGCGATGCGCACGAGCTCGATGAACGGCAGGTCCGGGTCGCGCGGGGCGCAGAGATCGACCTGGCACTCCAGCATCCAGTCCACTTCGCCGGCCTCGTCCACGATGCGCTGCACTGCCTTCCAGCGCCGCGGACCCGCCTCCTCGAGGAAGGTGTTGTGTGGCCGCCGCGCCGCAGGGGTCACGTCGATGCGCGGGTGCTCGCCCCAGTAGGGCGCCATGGCCTCCTCCAGCCGCCGCGGGGTCCACTCGCCGCCCGGCTGCCACAGCGCCGCCGCGGCCTCCTCGTAGCTCCTCCGCGCCAGCGCTCCCAGCAGCCGGTGCAGGTCGGCCCGCACCCGCGCCGCGAAGGCCCGGGGGCTGGCGGCCGGGTCGAGGGGGATGGGCCGGGGCGGGGCCGCCTCGGGCGCGGCCCGGAGCTCGGCCGCCTCGCCGGCGCGCATGCGCTCCCACTCGTCGAGGAGCGAGGAGTCCACTCCGCGCACGGTGGCGCGCAGGAAGGCGAGCACGTCCTCCAGCGCCTCGTCGCGAAAGCGCTCCGGCACGGTCTGGGCCAGCGTCTTGTAGGCCTCGGCCAGGTAGCGCAGGAGGAGCCCTTCCGAGCGCTGCAGCTCGTACTCCCGCACGTAGTCGTTGAAGGACTGGCAGCGCTCCACCATGTCCCGAGCCACCGACTTGGGGCGGATGTTCTCCTGCCCCACCCAGGGGTGCCGGGCGGCGAACTCGTCGAAGGTCGAGTAGACGAAGTCGGCGTTGGGCTTGGGGTACTCCACCTTCTCCAGCTCCGCCATCCGCTCGTCGTACTCCAGCCCATCGGCCTTCATGCGGGCCACCGCCTCGCCGCGGGCGCGGTCGAGCTGCTTCCACAGGATGACGTCCGGGTCCTCCAGGATCGACTCCACCTGGGTGAGGATGTCGAGGGCGTAGCTCTCCCGGGCCGGGTCGATGCGCGGGAGCGAGTCGAGGAGGTAGAGCGCGAGGGTGTGGAAGAGCGAGAAGTCCCGCTGCAGCCCGCGCGCCGGCCGGACGTACCGGCCGCGGTAGCCCTCGACCCCGTGCAGCTCGACCAGCCCGGCCGCCCGCAGGGTGCGGAAGCGTCCGGCCGCGACGCGGCGGTGGCGCGAGCGCTGGTAGTCGTTCCCGTGGGAGCGGGCGATGAGCTCGCCGAGGCGCCCGTAGCCGCCGCCCCGCCGCGAGGTCTCGGCCTGGAGCAGGTTCAGGAGCAGCCCGAAGGTCACCTCGAAGCGCGACTCCAGCGGTTCCGGCTCCTTCTCCCGCAGCCGCTCGAAGGTGGTCCGGTCCCAGTGCACGTATCCCTTCTGCGGCGGCGGGCGCTTCACCTGCTTCTTCCCGGTGGCCTTCTCCTTCTCGGCCAGCCGCTTGTTCTCCACCACGTGCTCGGGGGCCTGGGCCACCACGTAGCCGCGCTCGTCGAAGCCCTTGCGGCCGGCGCGCCCGGAGATCTGGCGGAAGTCGCGGGCCGAGAGGATGGCGGTCTTCTCGCCGTCGTACTTGCACAGCTGGGTGAAGAGGACCGTCCGGATGGGGACGTTCACCCCCATCCCAAGGGTGTCGGTCCCGGAGACCACCTTGAGGAGCCCGCCCTGGGCCAGCTTCTCCACGGTGAGGCGGTAGCGGGGGAGGAGCCCGGCGTGGTGCAGGCCGACGCCGTGCCGCAGGAAGCGCTGGAAGTCCTTGCCGAAGGGGGTGTCGAAGCGGGTCCCGTCCAGGGCGGCGCGGATGGCCTCCTTCTCCTCCCGGGAGGCGAAGTTCGCGCTCATCAGATTCTGGGCCTGCTCGGCGGCGGCGCGTTGGGTGAAGTTGACGAGGTAGATGGGCGCCCTGCCGGCCGAGACCAGGTCCTCGATGGTCTCGTGAAGCGGCGTCTCCCGGTACTCGAAGTCGAGCGGCACCGGCCGCTCGGCGCTCCGCACCTCGGCCACCTTCCGGCCGGTGACGGCCTCGAGGCTCCCGGCGATGGCGGCCATGTCGCCGAGGGTGGCCGACATGAGCAGGAAGGTGGTCTTCTCGAGGAGCACGAGCGGCACCTGCCAGGCCACGCCGCGCTCCCGGTCGGCGTAGTAGTGGAACTCGTCCATGACCGCGCAGTCCACCCGCGGCTCGGCCTCGCGCAGCGCCAGGTTCATCAGGATCTCGGCGGTGCAACAGATGACGGGCGCGTCCCGGTTCACCGCCGCGTCGCCGGTCATCATCCCCACGCTCTCGGGGCCGAAGAGGCGGCACAGGTCGAAGAACTTCTCGTTGACGAGCGCCTTGATGGGGCAGGTGTAGAAGGAGCGCCGGCCCTCGGCCATGGCCTTGAAGTGCAGGAAGGTGGCCACCAGCGACTTGCCCGAGCCGGTCGGGGTGGAGAGCACCAGGTGCTTCCCGTCGAGCAGCGCCAGGATGCCCTCCTCCTGGTGCGGGTAGAGCGAGAGGCCGGTCTCGGAGACCCAGGCCACGAAGCGGTCCAGGACCTCGTCGGCGGAGAGCGGCGGCTCGCCCGCCGGCGGGAGCCGCGCCGCCAGCGGGGCCTGGGGGAGCGGTGCGGCGGCGACGGCCATGCGGCTCTAGGTACCCCGGGGCGCGCCGGCGGTCCAGGGCGGGACGACCCAGCAGGGCCCTGTGATCGCCGACCCGCGGCGGCTAGGCACGCTGCGCGGCTCGCCGCCGCAAGGAGGTCAGGCCATGGCGTACGCGCAGTCCCAACCCGGCAGCCGGGTGAGCCTTGAGCGCCCGCTGGCGGGCCCCCATCTCTCGTTCGACGTCGCCGCGGAGATCGCCCGGCTCAGGGCCGAGCCCAACTTCGAGGCCGCGGGGCACGACGCCCGCACGCTGGTGAAGTACCCAGACCTACGGCTCGTGCTGACGCTCGCGAAGCGGGGTACCCGGATGCGGACGCACGAGACCGGCGAGCGGATCACCATCCACTGCATCTCCGGGCGCGTGCGCGTCCACCTCCCCGACAGTGGCCACGTGGAGGTCGCCGGCGGTCAGCTGCTCGCCCTCGACAGAGCGATGGCCCACGAGGTGGAGGCGCTCGCCGAGAGCGCCTTCCTGCTGTCGCTGTCCTGGCCGGGGCGCGAGTAAGCCCCCGTCCGCGGCGCATCCGAGGGCCCGCCGGCGGCTACAGGCGTCCGGTGAGCCGGCGCCAGCCGGCGTGCCAGCGGTGGACGCCCTTCGGCTCGGCGTACATGAGCACGCAGGCGTGGTGGACCACGTTCATGCCGGCCGCCTCGGCGGCGCGGATGGCGGCCTCCGACTCGGAGCCCTGCTGCATCCACAGGTGCTTCACGCCCAGGCGGGCGCATTCGGCCACCAGCTTCTCGGTCTCGGCCGGGGGAACCACCGCCAGGACCGCCTGCGGCGGGCCGGGGACGTCGGCGAGCCGGCGGTAGCAGCGCTCGCCCTCCACCTCGTCGGCCGCCGCGTTGACCGGAAACGCCTGGTACCCCTTGCGGCGCAGCTCGCGCCAGGCGGCGTTGCCGAACCCGCGGGTCCGCGACACGCCCACCACCGCGATGCGCTTCTCGGCGAGGAACTCTGCCGTACCTGATTTCATGGCCGCCTCCAGGCGAAGCCTGCTCCCGGTGAGCGGCCGCGGCAAGTGACATTCGGTCAGGCCGCCACGGCCTGGAGGATGAACGCGGCCTGGAGGGCGAGAGACAGGGCGACGAGGGCGATGGCCTTCATGGGAAGCTCCTTTCACGAGGCCATACGGACTCGCCGCGCGCCTATTTCAGACCGCCCGGGGAGAGCCTTTCCCGCGCCAGCGCTCGCCAACCGGCTCGGCCGGGGGTAGAACCATCCAATGAACTGTCCCCACCACATCCAGTGGATCGTTCCGGTGAACGACGGGTTGCACCAGTGCCTGCAGTGCACCGAGGTGGTCACCAAGAAGGACGTCACCCCGAAGTTCGAGGACCTGGGCCCCGAGATCCAGAAGCGCTGGGACGCGCATGAGGCTTCGGCCAAGCCCCAGGCCGCCGCGCCCGCGCAGCCCCCTCCGGCGGCGGCCCGGTAGCGGGTCGCGGAGCAGCTCGCCCGACATCTGCGGCGGGCCGTGAAGCGCTGACCAGGACGGGGGGTGCGGGAATGTCCCAGGGTCGGGTGAGTGGCGACCCCGCCCCGGCCGTGGCCTAATCCAGGGTGGGCGCCGCCTGGAATGCCGGGAATTTCTCGGGAAGGCGGCGGCGAGGGAGAATCGCTCGGGGCGGGGCCGAGGAGCCCGGCGGAATCGAGGAGCGGGCATGTCCAACACGGCGAAGTACGCGATCTACGGGGCTATTTTCGGGACGTGCTTCCCGGTCATGGCCGTCCCCATCGAGGCCATCTCGCGCTACGGCAGCATCGGCGCCATGGGCAAGGCCCTCGGCTCGCCCCTCATCTGGATCATCATGTCGGCGCCCTTCGTCCTGGGCCTGTTCGCTTCCTTCGCCGGGCGCCGCCAGGACCAGATCGTCGCCCTCGAGGCCGCCAAGCGCGCCGCCTTCCAGCGCACCGCCACCGACATCTTCACGGCCGCCCAGACCCTGCTCTCCACGGTGTCGTCCTTCTCCTCGATGACCTCCGAGACCGCCGCCTCGGTGCGCGAGACCACCGCCACCATGGGCCAGCTGGGACACACCGCCACCCAGGCGGCGCTCACCGCCGAGACGGTGATCGGGCTGGCCAGGTCCTCGCAGAAGTCGTCGGAGGACGGGCTGGCGGCGGTGGAGTCCAGCATCGGCGAGATGCACCAGCTGGCCGAGGAGGTGCGCGGGCTCTCCAAGCGCATCGAGGGGCTGAACGACCGGATGCGCGACATCTTCGAGATCGCCTCCGTGGTGAACTACGTGGCCGACCGTTCCCAGCGGCTGGCCGACGGCGCCACCGCCGAGGTGGATCGCAACCCCGCCGCCAAGGGCTTCCAGGGCATCGTCCAGGAAATGCGCCGCCACGCCGACGACGCCAAGAAGGCGGCCGCCCAGGTGAAGGCCATCCTGGGCGAGGTCCACAAGGCCATGCTGGGGGCCATGACCGCCGCCGAGAACGGCGTGCGGCGGGCGGAGCAGGGGGCCCAGGTGGCCGCCAGCACCGCCGAGGCCATCAAGCGCCTGTCCTCCGCGCTCAAGAATTCGTCCACCGCGGCCAAGGAGATCGCCACCGTGGCCCAGCAGCAGGACCACGGCATCGACCAGGTGCTCAAGGCCATGAACGAGATCTACCTGGCCACCCAGGAGACCATGGCCTCGACGCAGCAGGTGGCGGGCGAGGCCAAGTCGCTCAACGACCTGGCCCAGACGCTGAAGCGGTCGATCCAGCACTGATGGCCCGCGTCCGCGCTGGACCCGGCGGCGCCGTCGCTGCCGCCGGCGGGCTACACGCGCCCTCTCTGGACGGCCGTGTCCGCCGGCAGGGATCCAGCCGACCCGCAGGGCGATATCGCCGGGCGGGCGCGGACGCCTCCTTCCGGACCGCCGCCCGACGTAGCACAATGCCGGGCGGTGTCCTCGTCGTCCCGCCACGCGCTCGTCGGCGTCGCCATCGGCCTCTTTCTCCCGA
Source organism: Anaeromyxobacteraceae bacterium (assembly GCA_035762305.1). GTDB lineage: Bacteria > Myxococcota > Myxococcia > Myxococcales > Anaeromyxobacteraceae > DASTPH01. The sequence goes on along the minus strand of DASTPH010000033.1, from coordinate 8,317 downwards.
TGGCGGCCACCTTCATGGAGGCCGCCCTGCGCCACGGCGGAGTGTCGCTCGGGGCCCTGGTGGCGGCGCAGGCCAGCTCCCCGCTCCTGTGGCTCATCGACACCGTGCCGGTGGTGATGGGGTTCCTGGCCCTGCTGGTGGGGCGGCGGCAAGAGACCATCTCCAGCCTGGAGGCGTCGCGGGTGACCGGGAGCCTGCGGACCGCCGGCGACCTCTCCGCGGCGGCGCGGGCCCTCCTCACCACGGTGCGCTCCTTCAGCGCCATGACCGCCGACACCGCCGCCTCGGTGAAGCAGGGCACCCAGACCATGTCCGATCTCTCCCACACCGCCATGCAGGCGGCGCTCACCGCCGAGTCGGTGATCGGGCTGGCGCAGAAGTCCCAGAAGTCGTCGCAGGAGGGGCTCTCGGCGGTGCAGGCCACCAGCGACGGCATGGCCAAGGTAGCCGCCGAGGTGCGCTCGCTCAACGGCCGCATCGAGGCCCTCAACGCCCGCGTCAAGGAGGTGTTCGCGGTCGCCGGGGTGATGAACGACATCGCCGACCGCTCCGGGAAGCTGGCCGAGCGCGCCGAGGCCGAGGCGGCCAGGCCCGACCCTTCGCCGGACCACCTGGCGGAGGCGGCCCGGGCCCTGCGCGGGCACGCCACCGAGGCCCGCAGCGCCGCGTCGCGTGTCCAGTCGATCCTGGGCGAGGTCCACAAGGCCATGCTGGCCACCCTCACCGCGGTCGAGACCGGGAGCCGCGAGGCCGAGGCCGGGGCGCAGCTGGCCCGGGCCACCGGCGAGACCATCCGCAAGCTCGCCGACGTGATCCGCGAGTCCTCGGAGGCCGCCAAGCAGATCGCCACCGTGGCCCAGAAGCAGGACCGGGGCATCGACGAGGTGCGCCAGGCGATGAACGAGGTGTTCCTGGCGGTCGAGGAAGGCCAGGCCGCGACCCAGAAGGTGGCGGCCGAGGCTCAGGCCCTGAACTCGCTGGCCGAGGGGCTGAAGGGACAGGCCCGGCGCTAAACGACAGTGCGCAATGATCGCTCGTTTAGAGCGCATCGACCCCCGAGGGGACGGGACGAGGGGTTGACAAGGTCGAACTTTAGACTTATTCCAAATCGCGTCCCTCGCCGGAGCGCCGCGGGGGCCGCGGGGGCCACGGACGGGGCGTTGCGCCCCGGGCCACCGCGACGGACAGTCCGGGCACCGTCACACTGGAGACCACGACATGGCCAACCTGAAGGGAACCAAGACTCACGGAAACCTCAAGTACGCCTTCGCCGGCGAGAGCCAGGCGAACCGGCGTTACCTCTACTTCGCCAAGCAGGCCGACGTGGAGGGCTACCCCGAGGTCGCGGGCAACTTCCGCGACACCGCCGAGGGCGAGACCGGCCACGCTCACGGCCACCTGGACTATCTGAAGTCGGTTGGCGACCCCGCCACCGACCTCCCCATCGGCGCCACCGACGCCAATCTCAAGTCGGCCATCGCCGGCGAGACGCACGAGTACACCGACATGTACCCTGGCTTCGCCAAGACCGCGCGCGAGGAGGGGTTCAAGGAGATCGCCGACTGGTTCGAAACGCTCGCCAAGGCCGAGAAGTCGCACGCCGGGAAGTTCCAGAAGATGCTGGAATCCATCAAGTAGGCGCGCGTTTCAGGACGGGGCCCGACCCCCGCCGACGGGGGGCCGGGCCTCGCCGCGCCGGGCTCGACGAGGGGGCACGCCGATGAGCGACGACCAGAAGCACATCTCCTACGCGCCGACCGCCGGCCTCACCTACGACCCGGCGGAGCCCAGGTACTGGGAGGCCGCCGGGCTCGGCGGCGAGGTCACCCGGGTCTTCGACATCTGCAACGGCTGCCGCATGTGCTTCAAGTACTGCGACAGCTTCAAGGTCCTCTTCGCGAAGCTCGACGGCCCGGCCCAGATGGACGTGCGGCGCCTCCGGCCCGGCGACGTGGAAGAGGTGATGGACGCCTGCTTCCAGTGCAAGCTGTGCGAGGTGCAATGTCCCTACACCCCGCGTGACAAGCACGAGTTCCAGCTCGACTTCCCCAAGCTGGTCCACCGCTGGCGCGCCGTGCGCCACAGGTCGGCGGGCAGGACGCTGCGGCAGAGGATCCTGGGGGACCCCGACACCGCCGGCAGGATGGCCCGGCTCTCGCTGGGGATGGGCAACCTCGTGAACCGGCTCGCCCCGGCGCGCTGGCTCATGGAGAAGCTCGCCGGCATCCACCGGAAGAAGCTGCTCCCCGACTTCGCGCGGCAGGCCTTCGACGCTTGGGCGGAGCGGAAGGGCTACGTCCGGCCCGAGCCCGGCGGCGAGGCGGTGCTCTTCCAGACCTGCTTCGTGCAGCACAACGAGCCCGGGCTGGGCGTGGACGCGCTGGAGGTGCTCGGGCGCAACGGCGTGGACGTCCGGGTGGTGAAGGGCCTCCTCTGCTGCGGCATGCCGGCCTGGGAGCACGGCGACCTCGACTCGCTCAGGCGCCAGGCTCGGCGCAACCTCGACCTGCTCATGCCCCACGTGGAGAAGGGGGCCAAGGTGCTGGCCATCAACCCCACTTGCTGCATGATGATGCGGCGCGAGTGGCCGGAGCTGCTCGAGGGGGAGGACCGGGAGCGGGCGAGGCGGCTCGCCCCCCAGGTCATGGACCCGGGGGAGTTCCTCTGGTCCATCCGCAACGAGCCGCGCTTCGACTCGAGCTTCAAGTCCGCCCCGCCGGGCGGCGCCATCGCCTACCACGCCCCCTGCCACCTCAGGGCCCAGGCGGTGGGCTTCAAGGGACGCGACCTGCTGCGCCGGATCCCGGGAGTCACCATCTCCGCCACGGTCATGGAGTGCTGCGGCCACGACGGCACCTACGCCATGACCGTGGAGGGGTTCGAGCCGTCGAGGCGCATCGGCGAGAAGGCCTTCCAGGGCATGCGCGCCGGCCAGGCCGAGACCTGGGTCACCGACTGCCCCCTGGCGGCCCTCCAGTTCCAGCAGCACGCCGGCAAGAAGCCGCTCCACCCCTTGAGCGTCCTGGCCCGGGCCTACCGGGAGAACGGCTTCGGGAAGAAGGGAGGCGGCGGGTGAGGACGGTGGCGCGGCAGGAGCTCCTGGACCTCGGCGACTACGAGCGGGCGCGCCCCGAGATCCGGGGCCGGGTCATGGCGACCAAGGCGCCGCGCCGGGTGCACCTGGGCGAGGTGCTCACCTTCCTCTTCGAGAACGCCGAGACGGTGCGGTACCAGATCCAGGAGATGATCCGCGCCGAGCGCATCGTGGACGAGGCGGCCATCCTCCACGAGCTCGAGACCTACAACGAGCTCCTGGGCGGGAGGGGCGAGCTGGGCTGCGCCCTGCTCATCGAGATCGACGATCCAGCCACGCGGGATGCGAAGCTGCGCGAATGGCTGTCCCTGCCCGAGCACCTGTACCTCGCCACCGCCGCCGGGAAGCGCGTCCGGGCCACCTACGACCGCCGCCAGGTGGGGGCCGACCGGCTCTCCTCGGTGCAGTACCTCAAGTTCGACGTCGAGGGCCAGGTGCCGGTAGCCGTCGGGTGCGACCTCCCCGGCCTCAGGCTGGAGGTGCCGCTTTCGCCCGAGCAGCGGGCGGCGCTGGAAGAGGACCTCCGCGCTGACGATGGCGCGACCCACCCGGCTTGAGCTACTGCGGCGCACGATCCCTGTCTGCGCCGGGCGGGCTCGTCGCTGCGCTGCTCGCCGTACCTTCCAGGTACGGCTGCGCTGCTCGCTCCTCACGCGCCCGGCTCGACGACGGGCTCGTGCGCCTCGCGACGCTCCAGCCAGGTGGGGCGCGCCATGAAATAGGCCGCCTCCTCGCCCGTAAAGGACGGGCAAGGAGGCAGTCATGAAGGCCCTCGCGCTCATCGCCCTCGCCCTCGCCCTGGAAGGGGGCTTCCTGCTCACCCTGGCTGCCGGGCCGGGAGCGGCGGCGCCCGCGGCGGAAGCCTCCCGGGCCAGCCCGTTGGCGGTGGCCTCCTCCACGTCTTTCAGTGGCCCGGTCGCCGGGTTCCGTTAATGGAAGATCAGGGGAGGCCGCTTGAGGCCGCCCTGGAGGACCGCATGGACCGCCGCCATCCCAGCTCGCGCCCCAGGGCGATCGCCGTCGCCGCCATCCTCGACGCCCCCGCCGCTGCCTTGATGGCAGGGTTGCTCCTGCTGGCCGCCGCCGCGGCGGCGTTCCTGCGCTGACTCGCGGCCGTCCGCGGTGATCGTTCGGTATCGGCCGCCCCGCACATGGACTGTCGCCAGGAGCCTCGGGCCTCCCCCGACGGGACAATCCGCAGCGCCGCACTCGAACGCCGGGGCGCCGCGGCGCGCCACGAGTGTCGTGGTGCGCGACGGCGAGCACGCGTCTGAAACTTCTCCAGAATGGCTCGGGACGGTACCCGCCTCTCGCCGTCGCGCCCGGAGAGTCGAGGCCGCGCGTCGCGGCCGTGGATGGCGTGCTCGGCGCGAGGACCGTCCCGGAGGGGGAGGCCCGAGGCGACCTGGGAGCATGCGTCCGCGCTAGCCGAGGCGCGCCAGCACCGCCTCCAGGGCGGCGGAGTCCTCGCCTCCGCTGGCCCGGACCTCGGGCGCCTCCGGCGGCTCGTAGGCGGCCCCGGCGCCGGGGAGGGTGGGGGCCTCGCCGGCGCGGGCGCGGGCCCAGAGGCCCTTGGGATCGCGGCGGGCACACTCCTCGGCCGGCACGTCCACGAAGACCTCGACGAAGCGCGGCGCCAGGGCCCGGGCCGCGGCGCGGTGGGCGCGGCGGGGAGCGGTGGCGGCCACCAGGACCGCCAGCCCCTGCCGGGCCACCAGCGCCGAGAGACGGGCCAGGGTCTCGTAGAAGGCGTCGCGCTCGGCGGGCGAATAGCCGGGGGCCGGTACCAGGGTGCGGCGCACCGCGTCGCTGTCGAGGACCACCGCGGCGCGCCCCTGCGCCCGCAGCCGATCCGCCAGGCGCGCCGCCAGGGTGGACTTCCCGGAGGCGGGAAGCCCGGTGAGCCACACCACCGCGCCGCGCCCGCCCGCGACCTCCTGGCTCACCGGAACAGCTCCTCGGCCGCGGCCGGGTCGAAGCGCTCGTCGCGGAGGGCCCGCTCGGCGAGGCCGAGCAGCGCCTCCCGCGCCGCCGCGGGCAGGGCCGGGTAGAAGCGGGGGCTGGCGATGACCAAAGCGCGCCAGGCGAGCCAGGGCGCCGCCACCTCCAGCACCTCGCGGTCGCCGCTCGCTTCGAGATAGACCTGCCAGAAGCGGCGCCACAGCGGCTCCAGGCCGGCCCAGGCGCCCGGCCGCTCCAGCCCGAAGAAGACGTAGTTCAGCGACAGGCAGGTGACGTCGTCGGCGGGGTCGCCCCGGCCGCCGCGGCTGGCGTCGAGGAGCGTGAAGCCCGTCCCCGGTCCCTCCTCGAAGACCACGTTGAACGGGTGGAAGTCGCCGTGGGTGCGGCTGAGGCGCCGCTCGCGTCCCTTGAGGCGCCAGCGCCAGTCGAGGGCCAGCCCCTCCAGCCGGCGCAGGCGCTCCGGCGGCGCGCCCGGCACCGCCGGCCCGTAGCCGTCGACCATGCCGAAGATCCCCTCCCCGTGGCCCACCAGGTCGCGTACCGCGCGCCGGTAGCCGTCAGGGTCGGCCACTTTCCCGGCGTGGAGGCGCGAGAGCCAAAGCGCCAGGGCCTCGGCGCGGGCCAGGTCCCTCCTGGTGGCCTCTCGGCGCTCGGCGACCGCCCGCAGGTCCTCGGCGTACATCCGCCCCTCGGCGAAGGTGGTGAGGAGGTAGAACTCCCCGCCCTCGCGGAGCGAGAGCAGGCGCCCCCCGGGGAGGATGGTCCCCACGTCCAGCGCCCGGACGTGGTCCGGGACCGCGTTGAAGGTGTCCCAGGCGAGCAGCATCTCCTCGGCGCGGTCGGCGCGCCGGTCGTGGCCGAAGACGTTGCTGGTGGCGGTGCGGAAGACCAGGACGCGGGAGGCCCCGCGGGCGTCGCGCACCGTCACCCGCAGCGGAGCTCCGTAGCCGCCGCCCTTGCGCGTCTCCCCCTCGCCGGTGTCCGGCGCCAGCGGGACGGCCGAAACCACCTGCGACCCGGGCTCGAGCCAGCTCAGGAGCTCGCGCAGCCCTTCCGGGACCAAGGCCACGGCGCACCTCCACCTGTCAGCATAGGCTACCCACCGGCCGACATGGGCATCGAGGAGGCGAGCCCCGCCCCGGACGGGACGCGAGGCCCGGCTGCCTCCGTCCGGCGCGGCCTGCTCGCCTCGCCGGGGCGGCGGTCACTTCTTCGCGGCCGCCTTCTTGGCCGCCGCGGCCGGCTTCTTCTCCTCGGCCTTCGGAGCCGCCTTGGCCGGCGCCGCGATCCTGGCCGGGGTCGGTTCCAGGGAAGGGGTGAGCAGGATCTCGATGCGGCGGTTGCGGGCGCGGCCGCCGGGCGTGGCGTTCGTGGCGATGGGGTGGTACGGCCCGTAGCCGGTGGCCACCAGGCGCCGCGCCGGCACGCTCGCCTTTTCCTGGAGGAAGCGAACCACGCGGGTGGCCCGCGCCGTGGAGAGCTCCCAGTTGGTGGGGAACTTGTCGGTGAGGCGCGAGGAGATGGGCGCGTCGTCGGTGTGGCCCGAGACCTGGATCTGCTTGTCCTCGATGCGGGCCAGCACCGACCCCACCCGCGACAGCACCTCCTCGCCGCGCTTGGTGATGTCGGCCTCGCCCGACTCGAAGAGCACCTTGTCCACCATGTCCACCTTGAGCCGGCCGCCGGCCTGCGACAGCCGGATCTCGCCCTTGGCGATCTCGGCCTTCATCTTCTCCTGTAGCTCGTCGTAGGTGCCCTTGAGCTTCTGGAGCTCCTCCTCTTTGGCCTGCACGTCGCGGGCGAGGTCGTTCTTGAGGGCCAGGAGGTCGGACTTCTCCGCCTCCAGCCGCTCCAGCCGCTGCTCCATCTCGGCCCGCGAGGCCCTGAGCTGGGCCAGCTTCTCCTGGGCGTCGAGCTTCTCGGCGGCGGCGGCCCCGGCGGCGGTGCGGGCGGCGTCGAGCCGGTAGAGCAGGAAGACGGCGACGGCCGCGCCCGCCAGGAGCGCCAGCACGAACAGCACCCACGGCGTGCGGCTCGGCCGCGACATGCGCAGCGACTCCTGCAAGTCGTTGTATCGCTCCATGCGTCCACCCCCGAAGCGGCGGCAATTGTTCCACCGTCGGCGGAGCACGGCAAGGCAGGCGCCCGTGCGGGGCGGGGACGAGGTCCGCCCTCCGGCGCCGGTGTGCGGCGGCGGCGCCGATTCGCGCCGTGCCGGACGGGTGGTACATATGAGGGCCAAGGCTCCATGCGCCCAGAGACCCAGCGAGCCATCGTGGCGCGGCGGTCCCTCGTCCGCGCCGCCCCGGACCGCCCCGACCCCATCCCCGCCGCCGAGCGGCGCCTCGCCGAGGCGCTCGCCGAGGTGACGCGCCTCGACCTGGAGCTGGAATCGCTCTCGCTCTCGCTCGGCGAGTTCGGCCGCGAGTACGAGGCGCGGCTGGGGGCGGTCTTCGCCGAGCTGGACCTCGGCGAGCGGCTGGTGCGGCGGCTGCAGTGGCTGGAAGACGAGGCTGGGCGCCTCGGGGAGGCGATGGCGGGCCTAGGGCGGTCTGCGGCGGAGGCGCGGCGAGCGGCCCGGTGGCCGAAGGCGCGGCAGAAATCCGGGCGGCGCCGCGCCCGCGGGGCGGCCGAGGCCGAGGCGGCGGAAGGCGCCGAGGAGCGTGAAGACCGGGCCCGGCCCGAGGCGGCCGACCTGGGCGGCCTGGAGGTCGAGCCCGACGAGGTGGTGCTGAAGCGCCTCTTCCGTCGCCTGGCGCGGGTGCTGCACCCCGACCTGGCCCAGGACGACGCCGAGCGGAAGAGGCTCTCCGACCTCATGGCCAGGGTGAACGCGGCCTACGCCGATCGAGATCGCACGGCGCTCGAGCTCATGGCCGAGAAGCTCGGGGCCGGAGAGCCGCTCGGCGACCTGTCCGACGCGGAGCGGCTAGCGCATCTCACGAAGCGGGCCGCCGCCCTGGAGCGCATCGCCGCCTCGCTCGGGCGCGAGAAGGCGCGGCTCGAGGGCAGCCACACCTTCCGGCTCCGCCAGGAAGCGCTGCGGCGCACCGAGGCGGGGCGGGACTACTTCGAGGAGACTCGGGCGGAGGTGGAGGCGGAGGCCGAGCACGCCTTCGCCGACGCCCTCGCCCGGCTGGAGCGGCTGGTCCGCGCCGCCCGGGACCTGGAACGGCGGAGGAAGCAGGCCATGAGCGAGCCATCCCGGCGGAGCGGGCCCACCGGCGCCCTGCGCGCCTTCGACCCCCTCTCCGAGAGCGC
>DASTPH010000032.1:0-57297 GCA_035762305.1 Anaeromyxobacteraceae bacterium | reverse complement strand
GGTCCACGATACCCCAGCCGCAGTGGCTGGGCGAAGTGACGGACCGGCGCCGCGCGCCGGCTCCACCGCTATAAGCAGCTCCCGCAGTCCGAGTTGCAGCTGTCCCAGGAGGAGCCCTCTCCGCAGGATTCGGTGAACTGGCAGGTGCCGTCGCCGCAGGCGTAGATGTGCGAGGGTTGAAGGAGCGTGGTCAGCGGCTTGTAGCTCACGCCCTTCCAGGCGCACGACCCGTACATCCTGTTGATGTTGCTCCAGGCCGAGCAGACGGCGCTGCACTCCCCCACGTTCTGGAGCGGGGCGCAGGGCGCGCTCGGGCCGATCACGGTGGTGTCGAGGGCGCAGGCGCGAGCGCTCGACTGGGCAGAGGTGTAGGCGGGGTGCTTCTGGCAGACGAACACTCCCTCGTCGGCGAAGAGGTTCCCGAAGAAGGCGCCCTCGTACACCGTGTAGGCGGCGCGCTCGTCCTTGGCGTGTGGGATGACGTCGCCGGTGGCGGTCTTCCCGTTGACCGAGATGGGCACGGAGATCCCGTAGGCGTTCACGTGCGCTGCCAGGCACGCGCTGATGAGCTGCTGCTCCGCCGCCGTCGCCGCGGCACCGGCGGCCCATCCCGGGGCGACGCCCAGGTCGCCGGGCCAGGTATGGCCGGCGCCGGTGGCGGGGTTGGTCCAGGTGCGGGTCTGGCCGGAGGGGACGGCGCAGCGCACGAGGTACCGCATGACGGCGTCCGAGGTGGCCACGTCCTGGTTGAACCACTTGGAGAAGTCGCTGCCGAGGCCGTTTTGCGACAGGCCGTTCTGGCTGAGCCCGTTCTGGGAGAGGCCGTTCTGCGACAGGCCGTTCTGGGAGAGCCCGTTCTGGCTGAGCCCGTTGGGCGAGAGGCCGTTCTGGGCGCTGAGTCCCTCCTCGGCGGCTCGCTCGCCCGGCGTCAGCGGTCCGCAGGCCGCCAGCGCGAGGGCCGCGAGCACCGCGAGGCCGGTGGCTGTGTGCCATGGACGCATGAGGACCTCCCAGGGGGCGAGCCTGGCCCGATTCCGGGCCGCGCCAGCTCGAAAAGCAGCCACCATGCCAGTCGTCGAGCCGCCCAAGCTCCCGGAATGGCTGCGGGGGGTTCACCATCAGAGCGACGGCGCTGCGACCCAGGGTTCGCGAAAAAGGTCAGGAATGGCGGGAGGTACCGAGATCGAGGGTCATCCGCGCCGGGGGCCTGACGCGCCAGATCGACTCGCCGGCGGGCCCGGGGCGCGGCAAGGGCTTCCGCTGACGCCTGGGCTCGCCGCCGGGCCGGTCCCGGGGCCGTGGGCCGCGGCGCGCTAGGCGCGCCCGATCTCGGCCATGGCCGCGCGCACCCGGGGCTCGAGCAGGTTGGGAATGCGCCTGCAGAGCCTCAGCGCCTCCTCGAGCGCGATCCGGGCCAACTGGGAGCGCCCGGCCCGGAGGGCGGCGCGGCCGCGCATCTCCAGGACCTCGATGGGCTCCTGCTCGACGGAGTCGCGGGCCGAGCGGCCGAGGAGCGCCTCCCACTCGGCATCGCCCGCGTCGCGGGTGGCGAGGTCCACCATGTCGGCCAGCACCGACTCCGAGGGTCCGAGGTCTGCGCCCGTCCATTTCAGGGTGCGGGCCCGGGCGAGAGCGCGGCGGAGCTCCTCGAGCCGCTGGCGGGCGCCGCCGAGGTCGCCGCCGAGGAGCAGCAGGCGCGCCCACAGGAGCATTGCCAGCGGCGCCGGGGCCACCTCCGGGTGGCGCTGCTCGATCTCCACGGCGCGGCGGAGGTGGGGCTCGGCGCTCGCCGCCCGGGCCGCCTGGTAGAAGAGCTCGGACGCGTTGTACTCTCCGTAATACTCGGTGCCGAGCAGGCCCATCTCGCGGCCGATGCGGACCGCCGAGAGCTGGTCCCGGACCGCGCCCTCGAGGTCGCCGCGCGCCACCATGAGGTTCCGGCGGTTGATGAGGACCGCCCCCAGGTGCAGGTCGTCGCCCCGCGACTCGGCCAGCGCCTGGGCCTGCGCCAGGGCCGCCTCCCCGTCGACCGGCCGCCCCAGCGCCGGGAGGGAGGTGCCGAGGAGCACCAGCGCCGCCACCCGGGTCTCGTAGGCGGCGTCGCCGAGGCGCTCCGCCAGCGCCGCGGCCGCCTCCAGCGCCGCCCGCCCCTCCTCCCATCGCGAGGCGCGGAAGAGCGAGCGGCCGCGCCCCAGCTCGAGCCGGCACCACACCTCCGGAGGCGGCGCCCCCGGCATCCGCTCCGCCTGCTCCACCCGGGCCCGGGAGCCGGCGAAGTCCAGGGCCCAGTCGAGCGCGGTGGCCTCGTCGAGCAGACAGTCCCGCTCCGCGCGGGCGTCGTTCAGGGCGTGCGCCGCCTCCCGCGCCGCGCCGAGGTCGGCCACCGCGTCCCGGTATCGTCCCACCCGGGTGCGCATGAGGCCCCTTCCCTGAAGGCCCCGCTGGCGCGGGCGGGCCTCGCCGCCGGGGAGGTGCTCCAGAGCGCGCGAGTAGAGCGACTCGGCCTCGAGCCAGGCGTGGCGGGCCCGCATCTCCTCGGCGAGCCCGAGCAGCACCGACCCGGCCTCGGCGGCGCGGCCGCTCCCGGCGGCGTGGCGCGCCAGGCGGGGGAGCCGCACCGCCTCCGGCACGGCGCCGGGGCGCCCGTAGAACAGGAAGGCCGCCTCGTGGATGGCGCGCCGCAGCGCGGCGGGCGTGGAGCCGGCCACCGCCTCCCGCACCAGGGAGAGCCGGAAGCCGGTGCGGCCACCGCGGTGCGCCGAGAGAAGGCCGAGGCGCAGCAGGCGGTCGGCCGCGGCGCCGGGATCGAGGGGGAAGGCGCTCCCGTGTCCGGCCCGCTCCAGCTCCGCCAGCACCCCGGCGGTCTCCTCGGAGGCCACCTCGTCGCCGAGCAGGGCCGTCAGTTGGGCGTGGGAGGCCAGGTCGGCGGGCAGCCGCCGCATCTCCCGGTCGGCCAGCCATTCCACCAGCGGCAGGTCCGGGGTGCGCTCCAGCTCGTCGGTGGCCAGGTAGTGGGAGCCGCCCTGGGCGTGGCGGCGAACCAGGCCGTCCCGCTTCAGGCCGCGCACCAGCTCCACCAACAAGAGGGGCACGCCCTGGGCGCGTGCGGTCAGGCGCTCCACCGCCCGGGCCGGTACCCCCTCGGCCGGCAGGAGCAGCCGGCGGCACAGTTCGGCAGCGGCTTCCCCGTCCAGGGGTTCCAGCCGCACCGCGCGCCGGCGGGCGGCGCGCTCGCCGAAGGCGCCCCGGCGGGCGGCGAACTCCGGTCGCGCCAGGGCGCAGGCGAAGATGGGGGCCCCGGCCTCGGACAGGGCGGCGTACTCGACGGCGTCGAGGGCGGCCCCGTCGGCGTGGTGGGCATCGTCGATCAGCAGGCACAGGGGCCGGGCCCGGGCCCGTCCCCGCAACAGGGCGCCGGCGCCGCGAACGGCCAGCGCCACCAGCGCCCCCGGCGCGGCGGCGCGCGCCCGGAGCTCCGGCGCCTCCGGCGAGATCCACCCCAGCGCCAGCGCCACGCCGGTCCAGGCGCCGGCGTCACGCTCCTCGGGGAGGGCCAGGGAGAGCAGGGCGCGCCCGGCGTCGGCGGGCGACGGCGCCACGCCCGGCGGCAGCTCGAGGGCCCAGCGCAGGAGCGCCCGCAGCGTCCCGCCCTCACCGGCCTCGGCGGGGGGCCGGGCCCGCAGCTCCACCACCTCCGGAGAGGGCGACAGCCGCCGCAGCCGGTCGGCGAGCGCGGCGGCCAGGTGGCTCTTGCCGAGCCCGGCCTCGCCGACCACCGAGGCCAGGGCCGGGGCCCCGTCCACCACCGCCGCGCGGGCCGCATCCGCTAGGTCGTCGAGGACGTCGTCGCGCCCCAGGAGCGGCGCCGCGCTCTGCCGCAGCACCGTCGGCTCGTCGGGGGCGACCGCCTCCGGCGGACAGGACCTGAGCCCCTCGCGCCCGGCCACCGGGAGGAGCTCGACCCCGACCAGCACCTCGGCGGCGCGGCCGGTGGCGAGGACGCCGGGCGGGTCGTCGGGGCGCGGGTAGGAGCCCGGCTGGGAGAACGCGGGCGAGAGGTAGCGATCGGCGCCGCCGGGGCGCGACAGGGCCGTGGCGGCGGCGAGGTCCACCAGCGCTCGCTGGGCGAGGCCGCGCTCCAAGAGGCCCCGGGCGGCCCGCAGGGCCAGGCGCACCGGGTTGTCGGTCGCGGCCGGGTCGAAGACCAGGGCGTAGCGGCCCCCCTGGGCGTGGGCCAGGACTCCGCCCAGGGCCGCCGCGGCTCCCTGCATCGCCAGCGGGTCTCCGGCCGCCTCCAGGAACACCACGCCCACGTGCCGCCGGGCCGAGCGCGCCGCCGCCGCGGCGGGCGCGGCCGCCGCCCGGGCCTGCGCCACCTGGCCTGGCGACGCCTCGAGGCAGCGCCGGAGCGCCTCGCGCAGCTCGAGGGCCGAGCCGAACCGCGCCGCCGGGTCCTTGGCCAGGCAGCGCAGCGTCGCCTCCTCCAGCTCGGGCGGGACGGCGGCGAGCGACCCCGGCCGCGGGGGGCGCAGGGCCAGGTGGGCGTGGCGCACCTCGCCCGGGGCGCCGAAGAAGGGCGGCCGGCCAGTGGCCATCTCGAAGAGGATGACGCCGGCGGCGTAGAGGTCGGAGCGGGCGTCGGGAGGAAGGGCCTGGCACTGCTCCGGCGACATGTACTCGGCGGTGCCGGCCAGCGCGCCTCCCCCGGCCACCTCGCCGGCGCGGGCGGCGAGCCCCAGGTCGATGAGGCGCGCCCGCGGCGGCTCCCCCTCGAGGAACACGTTCTCCGGCTTCAGGTCTCCGTGGGCGAAGCCGGCCGCGTGGAGCGCCGCCAGCGCCTCCAGCAAGGGCGAGCCGAGGGCCGCCGCCTCGGATGGCGACATGGCGCCGGCGGCCATCCGGTCGGCCAGCGAGGGACCCTCGAGCAGCTCCATCGCCAGCCAGGGAGACCCGTCGTCGAGCGCGCCCTGACCCACCAGGGCGGGCACCGCGGGCGGGCCGGCGGCGCGGAGCGCCTGCGCCTCGCGGTCGAGCTGCTCCCGCCCGCCGGCGACGTCGGCGCGGGCCACCTTGAGGGCCGCCCGCCGCCCGTCGGCCTCGCGGACGGCGGCCCACACCTCGCCGAAGCCGCCCCGCCCGAGCAGCCGCTCGAGGCGGAACCCCGGGACCGGCCTCCCGGGCGCCGCCGGGACCGGCGGCGGGTCGGGAGCGAGCCCGGGGCAGGGCAGGTGGGGCCCGGCCACGCGGCGGCCGCAGCTCAGGCAGCGTGGCATGCCGCCTCGAAAGGGAACGGGCGCCGCGCGTCGTGCACGGCGCCCATTCTGTCATGCCCCCCCGTGATGCGGTCTACGGCCGGCAGCCCAGGGCGCCGTCCCAGGCAGCTACCAGCATCGACCGCAGTCGGAGCGGCAGCTGTCCCAGTCGTACCCCCAGCCGCAGGATTCGGTGAACTGGCAGTTGCCGTCGCCGCAGCGGTAGATGTCCTGCGATCGGAGGCGGGTGGTGACCGGCTTGTAGGTCTTGCCGTTGTAGGTGCAGCTCGTGTAGTAGGTTCCGCCCGCGTCGAGGGCGCACAGGGCGGAGCAGTCGCCCGCGACCTGGATGGGAGCGCAATCCGGGCTCGCTCCATAGGCGTAGTCGAAGGCGCAGGCGCGGGCGCTCGAGTACTTGCTGCTCCAGGGGCTGTGGTCCAGGCCGACGAAGACGCCTTCGTCCCTGAAGAGGTTGCCGAAGAAGCAGGCCTCCCTGACCAAGTAGGTGGTGAGCTCGTTGGCCTCCAGGGGCACGGCCGTGCCGGTGGAGCTCCTCCCCTGGACCGAGATGGAGACGTTCACGCCGTACTTGTTCACGTGGGCCGCCAGGCAGGCGGTGATGACCTGCTGCTCGGCGGTGGTGGCGGCCGAGCCGCTCGCCCAGCCGGGGGCGAGGCCCAGGGCGCCGGGCCAGGTGTAGGTGACGTTGGTGACGGGGTCCTTCCAGGTGCGGGACTCGCCGGCGGGGACGGCGCAGCGGACGAGGTACCGCATGACGACGTCAGATGTCGCCGCGTCATGGTTGAACCAGGTGGTGAAGTCGGTGCCGAGGCCGTTTTGCGACAGGCCGTTCTGGCTGAGCCCGTTCTGGGAGAGCCCGTTCTGCGACAAACCGTTCTGGGAGAGCCCGTTCTGGCTGAGCCCGTTGGGCGAGAGGCCGTTCTGGGCGCTGAGCCCCTGCTCGGCGGCTCGTTCACCCGGCGTCAGCGGTCCGCAGGCCGCCAGCGCCAGCACGAGGACCACCGCCCTCGTCGAACGAGATCGATCGCAGGCTCTCATCGCGCTCTCGCCTCGATGGGTAGCCGAGGCCCGTTACCGGGCTTCACTGGCTCTCCATCCAGCCCAAGGGTATCTATCTCTGTCCACAACGTAAAGTGCTGAAATTGCTAAAGTTTATGCCACACTCTCCCACTGGGTTCGACGTGACAGCCTGTCCCGGGAGCCTCGGGCCAGCGGCAGGCGAAACCCAGGTCAGCGTGACTCGAAAAGGGTAGGCTATTCGGGAGGTCACGCAGCCGGGCAGGAACGGTGGCGGGCGAGGTTCCCCGCGAGGCGAATCCGGAAAGCCGATGGGGTCGGCTCCACCCCGGGGCCGTGTCCCTCGATCATGGTCCTGGCGGCGGGCGGCCAGACAAGGACTAATGGTGAAGACGGGATCCGTCAGCGCCGCCCTCCCACGTCCCTGGGAAGCGCGGCCATGGCGCCCTCCCGTATCCTCGAGAGGCGTCGATGTCGCTCGCCGAACCCACCCAGGTCGAGACCTCGCGGCCCGGGCTCCTGGTGGTGGCCTCTCCCGTCGGATCGCTCATCGGATCGTTCCACGCGCTCCCCCTCGCGGAGACGGTGGTGGGGCGCGGCGGCGAGGCGGCGGTGCGGATGGAGGACCCGGGCATCTCCCGCGCCCACGTGAAGCTGGTGCGCCGGGCCGACGGCGGGACGGCGGTGGTGGACCTGGGCTCGACCAACGGCACCTACGTGAACGGGGTCCGGGTGCGCACTGCGGCGCTCGCCGAGGGCGACCGCATCCAGATCGGGACCGGCACCACCTTCCGCTACACCGCTCGCCAGAACCCCGAGGACGGCGAGGTGCGGCTGCGACAGGCGCTGGCGGCCGCCGGGGCCGGCCCG
Source organism: Anaeromyxobacteraceae bacterium (assembly GCA_035762305.1). Taxonomy (GTDB): domain Bacteria; phylum Myxococcota; class Myxococcia; order Myxococcales; family Anaeromyxobacteraceae; genus DASTPH01. The sequence goes on along the minus strand of DASTPH010000032.1, from coordinate 50,137 downwards.
TGGGAGTGGGACGCCCACACCGGCCGGCTGGTCTTCTCCGGCGGCATCGCCCGCGGCGCCGGGCGGGACCGGGACTCCACCGACCCGCAGCCGGTGGACGCCTGGGCGGCCATCCCGGTGGAGGACCAGGCCTCGGTGCGGGAGCGCCTCTCCGAAACGCTGGCCCACGGCGGCCCCTGCGACGTCGAGTGCCGGATGGCCCGGCCCGGCGGCACGACCGGCTGGGTGGCCATGCGCGGCGAGGTCTTCCGCGACGAGTGCGGCTCGCCGGTGCGCGTGGCCGGCATGGCCATGGACGTCACCGAGCGCAAGCGCGCCGAGCTCGAGCTGCGCCGCCAGTCGCTGCTCTTCGAGAGCCTGGCGGAGGGCGTGGCGGTGGTTGGCCTGGACGGCTCGATCCTCGACTGGAACTCCAGCGCCGAGCGCCTCCTCGGCTGGAGCAAGGCCGAGGCCCTGGGGCGGCGGCCCGGGGCCCTCCTGGAGCCGGACGGCAGCGACGGCCTCACGGCGCGGGTCCTGGGCTGCGCAACGGGCGACCATCGAGCCGCCGAGGAGCGCACCCTGCGCCGCAAGGACGCGCTCGAGGTGGCGGTGGAGATCGCCGCCGTGCCGCTGCGCGACGCCGAAGGACGGAACGTCGCCTGCGTGGCCATCTTCCGCGACGTGGACGAGCGCAAGCGGCTCCAGGCGCGCCTGCAGGTGGCCGAGCGGCTGGCGGCCCTGGGCATGCTGTCCGCCGGGGTGGCCCACGAGATCAACAACCCCCTCTCCTTCGTCTCCGCCAACCTCTCCTGGCTGCAGGCGCAGGTGGCCAAGGCCGGGCCGGCGCTGGGGACGGCCCGTGCCGAGGTGGAGGCCGCCTTCGCCGACGTGCTGCAGGGCGCCGAGCGCATCCGTTGCATCGTACGGGACCTGCAGGCGTTCTCGAACGGCTCCGACCGGGACGAGGCGCAGCCCAGCGACGTGAACCTGGCGCTGGAGTTCCCGCTGCGCGTCGCCGACGGGGCCATACGCCACCGGGCCAGGCTGGTGAAGGACCTGGAGCCGGTCCCCCGGGTCGCCGCCGGGGCCTCGCTCCTGGGGCAGGTGTTCCTGAACCTCCTTCTGAACGCGGCCCAGGCCATCCCGCCGGGGCGCGCCGCCGAGAACCAGATCCGCCTCGCCACCCGGTACGACCAGGCCTCGGGCCGGGTGCTGGTCGAGGTCGCCGACACCGGCGCGGGCATCCGCGCCGAGGACCTGAGCCGCATCTTCGACCCCTTCTACACCACCAAGCCGGCCGGGGTGGGATCGGGGCTGGGCCTATTCGTGTGCCAGGGGATCGTGACCGCGCTGGGCGGCGAGATCGCCGTGGAGAGCCGGCCCGGGGCGGGGTCCACCTTTCGCGTCTGGCTGCCGGCTCTCGAGGGCGACGCCGGGCGCCGCAGCGCCCAGGGAGCGAGGCTGGCCCAGATGGTCGAGGCGGAGCTGTCGACGGCGCCGGGGTAGGGCGCCGCTCACCCGCGGTCGACCCACCCCCTGCGGCGGAACCAGTCGAGCGCGTCCCGGACCGTCTCCTCGAACGGGCGCGGGGCGAAGTGGAGGTCGCGGGCGGCCTCGTCCCCGCGCACGCCGCGGCCGTGGCGGAGGGCGTGGAGCGACTCGCGGGTGAACAGCGGATCGGCGCCGGCGAGGCGCGCCCAGGCCTCGGCGAACGGCGCTGCCAGCCGCGCCAGGCCCATGGGGACCGCCAGGCGGGGCGGGGGACGGCCGCTCCAGGCCGACACCGCCGCGGCCACCTGGGACAGGGAGCGCCAGTGGCCGGGGAGGAAATAGCGCCCGCCGGCGCGGCCGGCCCGGGCGGCGGCCAGGGCCGCCCGCGACACGTCGCGGGCGTCCACCCAGTCGAAGCCGCCGGCGACCAGGCCCGGCATCCGGCCCCGGGCCAGCGCCAGGAGGACCCGGCCCATGCGCGAGGGCTTGTGATCCTCCGGCCCGAGCACCGCGGTGGGGCGGAGGACGACCACCTCCAGGCCCCGGGCGGCGGTGAGGAGCACCTGGCGCTCCCCCTGCGCCTTGCTGCGGTCGTAGGCCGGCGCGTCCGGGTCCTCGTCGGCGGGCGGGCTCGAGCCGTCGAGCGGCGCGCCGGGTCGGACCGCCACGGCGTGGATGGAGCTCACGTGCACCAGCCTCCGGACCCGCGCCGCGAGGCAGGCCTCCGCCACGTGGCGCGGCCCCTCCACGTTGGTGCGCCGCACCGATCCGTCCGGGTCGCCGGCGATGGAGATGCGCGCCGCCAGGTGGAACGCGGCGTCGGCGCCGGCCACCAGCGGACGGAGCGAGGGCGGATCGAGCACGTCGCCCCGCACCCGCTCCAGGGGGAGCCCCTCCAGGGCGCGGGCGTCCTCGCGGACCAGGGCCCGCACCGCGTGCCCCTCCTGGAGGAGGGCGCGGATCAGGTTGGCGCCCAGGTGGCCCGAGGCCCCGGTGACCGCCGCCAGCACGCCGGCATGATAGCGGGAGCCGCCCGCCAACGGTGGCGAAGGCCGTGCTTCCGCCTCGAGGCCGCCCCGCTGCCGGGTCAACCGTCCGAGGATTCGCCGCCGCGAGGGCGCCGGTGCGTACGGCCGCGAGCCCCCCGGTCGGCGCGGTCAGACCTTGCGGATGGCCTTGATGCCGGGGATCGACGAGCTGAGGGGGAGGGTGTTGATGCTGCGCGCCCCGAGCCTGGCCAGCGTGTAGCGCACCATGGCCACCGGCTTCTCCGGGTCGTCGGCGTCAACCTGGATGTTGTACTCGGCGAACTCCCGGCCGCGGTTCACGGTGGGCTCGTCGCCGAAGAGCTCGTTCTCCCGCAGGTAGCGGTCCACCTCGGCGGAGGACTCGTTGGGCACGTTGAAGAGGAGCATCACCTTGCCCTCGGCGTGGACCGCCCCGTGCAGGTTGAGCAGGAACATCTCTAGCAATTCCCGCTTCTCCGGGTCCTGGACCACCACCGGCCGGGCGTAGACGCTTGTCTGCGAGCGCATCACCGTCTCGACGATGGTGAGGCCGTAGCTCTTGATGGCGCCGCCGGTCTGGGAGATCTCCAGGCCCACGTCCACGGCGCCGTTCTTCACCTTGGACTCGGTTTTGCCCCACGACTCGTAGACCAGGATGCCGGCCTGGATGCGCGGGGGCGTGCGGTACTTCTGGACCGAGTGGGCGCGGTACCGATCGGCCAGGCCCGCCGCCGCCAGCTTGCGCTGCATCCAGTCGAGCGCCAGGTAGGGCATCTCCGAGGCCACCGACAGGAGCGGCCGGCGCGGGGCCACCGCGCGCAGGAAGTCCTCGGTGGTGGCGTGGGCGGCGTCGGCCACGATCCCGACGATCTGGACCTCCCCGCGGTTCAGGGTCAGCACCCGATCCAGGGTGATGTCCACCCCGTGCTCGATCTTCATCTCCAGGACCCGCTCCCGGATCCAGTCGTCGCCGGCGATGGCCACGTCGAGCTCGCCCACCTCGAGCTGGGCGCCGAACTCCTGGGGCCGGCCGTCCCAGCCGAAGAGCAGGTTGGTGGTGGTGAAGCGGGTCGGCCCTCCCTTGTCGTACCCGGAGGTGCGAAAGCCGGCGGCGGCGAGCAGGTCGACGAGGTTGCCGCCGCGCGAGGCGCTGGCGAGCGAGCCGGCGGGCATGCCGATCTTGAGCTGGGTGGTCTTCACGGTGGGTCCTCGCCGTCAGGGCGGCGGGCCGGCCTCGACCGGCGCCAGCCTCCCGTCGGCCCCGATGCGGCGGTAGTAGCAGGAGGGGTAGGGGGAGCCATCCGGCCGCCTGGCGTGGCAGGCGCCCCGGCCCTGCGGGGTGACCAGGTACAGGAGCGAGTTCTGCTCGCAGTTGACGCGGATCTCGTCCACCCGGAGCATGTCGCCGGAGGTGAGCCCCTTCTTCCACAGCTCGTCGCGGCTGCGGCTCCAGTAGGTGGCGTACCCGCTGCGCCGCGTCTCCTCGAAGGCCTCCTGGTTGGCGAAGGCCAGGATGAGCACCTCCCGGGTGCGGGAGTCCTGGGTCACCACCGGCAGGAGGGCCCGGCCGTCGGGGCCGAAGTCGAGCAGGAGATCCTGGGTGTGTTCCTTGGCCATCGGGCCTCCCGGTCCGGAGGGGCCACCTTATAGGCCGAGAGGCGGGGTGGCGGCCAGCCCGCCATGGCCTCGCCGGGCTATCGCGGCCAGAGCCATCCGAAGACGCCGGCCATGAGGAGGGCGAAGAGCAGCGCGTCGATGACGTCGGAGACGTAGGCGCGCCAGGGCCGGCTGTACCAGATGGAGTCGAAGATGGTGCCGGCGGCGAAGCTCAGGAAGCCGACCGTTCCCACGATCCGGAAGACGGCGCGGTAGGAAGCACCCGGGCCCAGGGCGTGCCAGGCCACGTAGCCGTCGAGCAGGGCGACGCCCAGGAAGGCCAGGAACGAGAGGAGCATGTTCCGGCCCATGCTGACGGGCCCAGGGGGCGCCAGCGTGAGCCAGCCCGAGGGTCCCTTGGCCCATCGCTCCATCCACTCCTTCGTCATCTGCTGCTTCCGATCCGGAGCGGCCGGGAAGCCGTACTGCCCGGGCGAGAGGCCGCGGACCGCCGACTGGATGGCGGCGAAGTCGGTGATCCGGCCCCATTCGTTCCGGCGCCAAGGTAGGACCATGTGGCTGGCTGCCGACATGGCGAAGACGATCACGGCGGAGAGGACCATGGGCAGCCAGAGCTGGGCTGCGAAGGACATGCGCACCTCCCGGGAAAGGGACGGGATTTTCCCGCAGTGCGGCCGCTGCGTCCAGCGGCGGGCTGCGCCGTCCGCTCGCGCGCGGCACCGCGCCGCGACGACACACCTTTCCCCACGGCGGCCGGGGCGCGAGCCCCGAGTGAGCCGGATTCTTCTACCCACTTGGGATTATGCCGTGGATGTGCTTCGATCTACCTCAAGGGAGCGGGACCTGCGTTCGGGACTGAATCGAGGCCCAGCTTCTCGAGGCTGGGCCGGAGCAGGGCGATGCTGAGATTCACTTGTAGTGACTGCGGCAAGCGGTTCTCCACGACCGACGATCCGGCCCCTGGGCAGGTCTATCGGATTCAGTGTCGCTGCGGAAAATCCATCGTCCTGCAGGGCGAGCCCGGCGGGGCGGTGCCGCCGCCGCTCCCCGCGGCCTCGAGGCGCTCCACGCCGACGGAGCCCCTCCGCCTGCAGCTCGACGACCCGTTCGTGCGCGCCGCCATGGACTCCCCGTGGCAGGCGCCCCCCGACGAAGAGGCGACCACCCCCGGCGGCCCCCTGGCGCGGCGCGACCCGGACCAGGCCGAGCAGGACGCGGCGCCCGAGGCTTTCTTCAGCTACGACGGCGACGACCCGTTGCCCGACATCACGCGACCGAGGCGACTCGCCGGGACGCACGCCTGGGTGCTGGACGCGAGCGTGAGCCTCCGCGAGGCCGTGGGCGGAGGCGTCCGCCGGTTCTGGCGGAGCCGGTGGCTCGTCGCCGGCGGCGCCGTCCTCGGGTCGATGGCCTTCGCGGCCGGTGTCTGGGTGGGTGCGGAATCGACGGCAGCGAGAGGGAAGGTCAGGGCCGCGACGGGGGCCGAGGCGCGCTCGGGAACGGCCGAGCCGTCGCCGGGGACGCTGGCGGCCCTCGTGCCGGCGGCGATGCCGGAATCGAGCGCCGCACCCGTTCCGGTGGTGGCGGGGAACGGGCAGCGGTCCCTGCCGGGGCCGGCAAACGTCCGCCAGGCGACCGGCCTGCGAGAGAGGGTCTCCCACGCGCCGGTCGCGGTCCGACCCGCGCCGGGGCCGACGGCCGCGGCGGCGCCGAAGGTCGAGTCGATCGCCTCCCCGGTGCCGGCGGCCGCCGGCGGGCCCGCGTCGATGGGCGCGCCCTCCCCCGAGGAGGCCACGGCCCCCGCGGAACCGCGCGTCGACGCGACCGAGGCCGGGAAGCCGGGGCCCGCTCCGGACCAGGCGCCTCGCGCAGCCTCGGATTCCGCGGCTGATCGCCTGCCGGACGGCCGCCAGGCGATGGCCAGCCCGCCGGAACGGCGGGAGGCCGAGGCGGCGGGCGGCTCGGCCCTCGCCGCCTCCCCACATCGCGGGCCGACCCTCGAGGGCTCCGCCGAGGCGAAGCCGGCCGCCGCCAAGCCCGCAGACGCGCCGCCGGTGAAGTGAGGCCTCGGCGGACGCCCGCCTGAGCCACCCATTCACGGTTGGTTTCAGCCGGGCGCCGTTCCCGACGAGGCGGCGGCCGCTCGCCGGATTATCATGGTGGCGAGTGTCCTCCAGGCCCGCACCGCTCTTGCGCCGGCTCTTCCTCCGCTGGCGCTTGTCCCTCTATCCCCCCTACCTGGGGGCGGGAATCCGGGTGGTGGAGGTCGCGCCGGATCTGCGCGCCATCGAGGTGCGGATGGGCCTCCACTTCTGGAACCGGAACTACGTGGGGACCCAGTTCGGCGGGTCGCTGTACTCGATGGTGGACCCCTTCTACATGCTCATGCTCATGTACCGGCTCGGCCCGGGCTACGTGGTCTGGGACAAGGCCGCCTCGGTGCGCTTCCGCCGGCCCGGCCGGGGGCCGGTGCGGGCCCGCCTCGAGATACCCGAGGAGCGAGAGGAGGAGATCCGGCGCTCCGCCGACGCGGGCGGCAAGGTGGAGCCGGTCTTCGTCTGCCAGGTGCGGGACGAGGCCGGCGAGGTGGTGGCCGAGGTGGAGAAGACGCTCCACGTGCGGCGCAAGGAGCCCGCCAGCCGGTGAGCCGAGCGCCGTCGCGGGCGCCTTGGGCGGGATGGCGAGACCCCCTCCCGCACCACCGGTGACGAGGGGGCCGAGATGTCCAGGGAGTACCGCGGGGTCGGCTGGCCGTGCCACGTTTGGGGCGTGGACCGGCTTCCGCTCACGGACAGTGTAAACCGGCCCCCGAGTCGTGTGACCCACGAACATGGCGCTTGGCTCGAGGGGCGCCTATGGCGACTGTGCTGGAGATGGCCACCCGGCCCAGCAAGCGCTCGACCGACGTCCTCGTCATCGACGACGATCGACTCTTCGTCGCCATGGCCTGCGAGGCCTTCCAGAAGCGGGGGCTGGTGGCGCGCGGCGCCTCGACCGCCGACGAGGGTCTGGAAGCCCTGGCGGGCGGCCGGGCTCCGAAGCTCATCCTGCTCGACCTGCTCCTTCCCGGCATCAGCTCCCGCGACTTCCTGGCGATGGTGCGCAGCGAGATCGCCTGGGCGCACACGCCGGTGGTCATCGTGACGGCTGCCGACCCGCGAGAGGTCCCCGCGGACATGCACTGCGACGGCCTGCTCCACAAGCCCGTCGACCTCGGCGAGCTCGTCAGCCTGGCCTACCGGTACTGCCGGAGGAGCTAGCGAAGGCGGTGGCTCGCCGGAGTCGCCGTCACGGTATCGGAAGGCGCTTGAAGATCCCCTCGGGGATGGCGCGCACCACCGTCATCACCAGGCGCCAGAAGCCGGGTATGTACACGACATTCCTTCGTCGCTCGATGGCACGTCGAATGCGATGCGCGGCCCACGCCGGCCGCACGGTGAGCGCCGGCGGTGCGAGGCCCCAGCTCATCCGGGAGTCGACGTAGCCGAGCTTCACGGTGATCACCGTCACGCCGGGGTGCAGTCGAGCGCGAAGCCCTTGCGCGTACGTGGCCAGGGCCGCCTTGACGCTGCCATACACGAAGTTCCGTTTGCGACCGCGATCGCCGGCGACCGAGCCGATCAGCGCCAGAGCCGCGGAACGGGAAGACTCGAGCGCCGGGAGGAGCGGCGCCAGGAAGGTCGCCGCCGACAGGAAGTTCACTGCGGCGAGGCGCTCGATCTCGGACGGGTGGCACGCAGCATCGCCGTCGGCATTCGCGCCCGCGACGTAGACGATCACATCGGGTACTCCGCCCTCGAGACAGCGGCGCCCTGCGGCCTCGGCTGTCGTCGGCACGGCGGCATCGAAGAGCAGCTCCTCCACCGGCACGCCGTGCCGCAGGCGGGTGTCGCTTGCCACGGACCCGAGCGCGCCCGCGTCGCGCGCCACCAGGGTGAGACGCCAGCCGCTCGCCGCATAGCTCGACGCGAGCGCTTCTCCCACGGCGGACGTGGCGCCGACGATGACCGCCCGCGGGGCCACGCTACCTGGCTCTCAGGTGAAGGCGTCTCGCCAACCCGGACGAGAAGGCCCGCGCTGGATCGAGCGCATCGAGGAGCGCGGCCCATTCCCGGCGCCGAGGGTACATGCTGTCCACGAAGCGGGGGTCGAGGCGCGAATCCTTGACCAGGTACACCCGTCCGCCGTTCTCCGTCACCCGCTCGTCCAGGGACCGGAGCACCTCGAACAGCCGCTCGTCTCGGACGGGGATGTCCACGGCGACGGTGTAGCCGGCGAGCGGAAACGACATGGGCGCGGGGTTGCCGGGTCCCAGCCGCTTGATCACCGCGAGGAAGGAGCCGTAGCCGTTCGCCGAGAGCAGCTCGAGGAGCTCGCGAGTCGTGCTGGGCGCGGTTCGGCCGGGCAGGACGATCTGATACTGGATGAACCCTCGCCGGCCGTAGAGCCGGTTGAAGTTGTCGATCGCCTCCAAGGGATAGAAGTAGGGCCGCAACCCCTGCAGCGCCGGCTGGAGGTGGTCTGGGAAGCGCCGGAAGTAGATGGCGTTGAACCACCGCAAGGTCCTGGCGGAGAGGAGGCCCGACGGCGGCGCGAAGGGGAGGCGAAGCGCCCGCCTCGGCGGAAGCGACAGCGGCCGCTCGCGCCACGCCCGCGGGAGATCGGCGGCCCGGGCGTGCTCGCCGAGCATGAGCACTGACCGACCGAGCCCCCGTCCCCGCGTCAGGACGTCGACCCAGGCCACGGAATACGGCTCGTCGGCATCGTCTTCGAGGGCCGCGAACGTCCCGTCGAGATCGGGGAGCTTGCGGTAGCGGACCCATACGGCGGACGTCTCGACTCTTCGCAGCCGGATCGTCAGGTCGAGGATGACGCCGGTCAGCCCCAGGCCGCCCGCGGTGGCCCAGAAGAGCGATGGGTCGCGCTCCGGAGAGCAGGTGACGACCGATCCGTCGGCGCGCAGCAGGGTGAAGGCGACCACATGTTGCGCGAAGCTTCCCACGCGATGGTGGTTCTTGCCGTGCACGTCGCAGGCGAAGCACCCGCCGACGGTGGACTTCCAGGTGCCCGGCGTGACGGCCGGGAAAAACCCGCGCGGCAGCCCGAACTCCACGACGTCGCGTATCGTGACCCCTGCCTCGCAGGTCAGGAGGCCGCCGGCCTGGTCGAAGGCCAGGAACCGCCCGAGGCGCTCCGTGGCCAGGACGGCGCCTCCGTCGTTGATGGCCGCATCGCCATAGGCGGTGCCGCGGCCCCGGGCCACCACGTCCCCGAGTCGCCTCGCCTCCTGAAGAGCGCCCCGGACTTCCACCCGGTGTTCCGGTCGGAGAACCGATGTTCGAGCGACCGGTCGGCCTGCCCAGCCCGAGAGCCATTCCTCGCGAGCCCGCATCATGGGGTTCCTGAATAGCACCAGGCCGGAGCGGAGAGAACCGGTGCGCCACATGGCGCCGGAGCCGAAGCGCCGCTTGCCGGGCGCGAGGCCCACTCGACACTGCAGCAAGTTGAGCTCGTCACACCAGCTGGCGCTCGAGGAGCGTCTGGGCCGGGCCGGTCCGATTCACGAGAAGCCACGGAAGCGGGATAGTATGAGTCGTTTGCAGCCCTCGGCCCGGGAGTCGCCATGCCACGCCTCGACGCGTCCCAGGTGTGGGAGATCCACGGCAAGTACTACGACCTCACGCCGTTCCTGGAGAAGCACCCGGGCGGCAAGCGGATGCTGATGCTCGCCAGGGGGAAGGACTGCACCGAGGTCTTCGAGAGCGTCCACCTCTTCGGGAAGAATCCCCAGGCCATGCTGGCGCGGTACTTCGTCGCCGACAAGGCGGGGCACGCCGAGACCTTCTCCTGGGCTCAGGGGGGCTTCTACGAGACGCTGCGTGCCCGCGTCCAGAAGCACTTCCAGGGCCAGGCGGTCGACCTCGGCCTCACGCGCGGCTACCAGACCCGGATCGGGCACGGTACCCGCTGGTTCCACTTCCGCCTCTGGGCGCTGCTGGCGATCTTTGCGCTCGTTTCCTGGGTGGCAATCGTCGGCGCCAACCTCTGGTGCGCGTTGGCCTGGGGGCCACTCGCCTTCGTGCTCGGCGGGTACGCGCACGAGGGGCTCCACGGCGGCATCTTCCGGTCCCCCGGTCTGAACCGGCTGGTGGCGCTGCTGGGCATGGACCTGAGCGGCCTGTCCTCCTTCGTCTACTCCCACGTCCATGTCACGGCGCACCACGTCTACACCAACATCGAGAAGGTCGACCCGGACATCGAGATCCACTATCCGCTCATCCGGGAGTTCTCCTACCAGGGGCGGCGCTGGTTCCACCGCTTCCAGCACCTGTACTGCTGGCCGATCTACGCCGTGGCCCTGCCGATCGCCGGCGTCATGGACGTCCAGGCGATGCTGACGCGCAAGTGGGGCAAGCTCCCCATCCTGCTCCCCTACCGCGCCGAGATGGCCCTGTTCGTCCTCTTCCGGGTCCTCTCCCTCGCCTGGCTCTACGCGCTGCCGCACCTGCTGCACGACACCGCGACCGCCCTCCTGGTCAACCTCCTCACCATCGCGCCGGCGAGCCTGCTCACCAACCTCAACTTCGCGCTCAACCACCAGGCCCGGAAGCCCATGCTCTTCGAGGAGGCGGCCCCGCCTCGGCTGGCTCTCGGGAGCTTCAAGGACTGGGGCGAGCTCCAGGTGAGGACCACCTGCGATTACCACCACGGGCGGTGGTGGGCGGACATGCTGTTCTCCGGCCTGAACTACCAGGTCGAGCATCACCTCTTCCCGCTGCTGAGCTACTCGAAGCTCCCCCAGGTCGCTCCCATCGTGCGGGAGACCTGCGCCGAGTTCGGCCTGCCGTACCACTACGTCGACACCTACTGGGACGCCATCGCCGAGCACGCCCGGTTCCTCCGTTGGATGGGCCGGTCACCCGTGGCCAGGCCGGCCTAGGAGCCGCTCCCCGTGCCGCCGCCGGCGCCCGTTGCCGCCGCCCCCGCGCCGGCGGCGCAGGCCCAGCTCGCCAAGATGGTGGGCGTGAGCCAGCCCATGATCGCGCGGATGGAGCGCGGCCTCGACCAGCGGACGCCGCGGTGGGAAACGCTCCGCAAGGTCGGGCTCGCGCTCGGGAAGCAGCTGAAGCTCTCGTTCGTGGAGGCCGACGGGGACGAGCCACTCGTCGAGGCCGACGGGATGCCACCGCGTGGCTCTCAGACCCTTGTTCGCCCCTGAGCTGACGATACCGGGGGTTAATGCACCGGTAATGCAAGCGCCGAAAAACCCAAAAGGAGAAGGCCGCGAACCGATCGGAAACCCGATGGAAGTCGCGGCCTTCAGATGGTCGGGGCGACTGGATTTGAACCAGCGACCACTTGCACCCCAAGCAAGTGCGCTACCAGGCTGCGCTACGCCCCGGAGACTGCGGGAGGCGATTAGGTAACACCGCGGCCGGAGAGGGTCAACAGGGAGGGACCGGCGCTTCATGGCGCCGAGGCCAGCGACTCTCGGGAGGGCTCACCGGAATTCCAGGATGGCTCCGTCGGCGCGGGTCGCCAGGTGGAGCCGGCCGTCCTTGACCACGAACGACGCCGCGAAGCCGAGCTGCTGCAGGTAGCGATCCGAGATCGACGGCGGCGGGCAGTGAGCGCGGGTGCTGGCGATGGGACCCAAGGAAAGGGCGCTGCCCGCGAGGGCGTAGCTGGCGGTGGCGCGGTTGCAGTCGGCGCGGATCTCGGCCCGGCGGTCGGCGCCGAGGCGCAGCGTGTAGCGAGCGGGGTCGTCCGGGACGAGGACCGCGCCGTCCATCATCTGGATCCGCACGAGCTCCCAGGCCCGGTCCGCGATGACCTGGATGGCGGGCGCCGCGGCCGGCGGGCCGCCTGCCGTCGATGCGCAGGCCGCGAGGAGGGCGAGGAGGAGGGCGGGCCCGCTCCCGGCCGAGGCCCGGCGGGGGACGAGCCTCCGCCCTACGACTGCATCAGCGGTGGGATCGGCGGGGGACAAGCCCCCGCCCTACTTCACCCACGGGGCCACCGCCTTGAACTCGGGCGTGGCGGCCTGGTGGAGCAGGTCGAAGATGGCGGTCTCGGCGGTGGTGATGACCGCCCCGGCCTCCCGGCACAGGTCGAGGCCGCGCAGGCGGTGCTCCTCGAAGCGGCTCGACACCGCCTCGGCGCAGACGTGGACCTCATAGCCCATGGCCGTGAGGTCCCGGGTGGTCTGGAAGACGCAGACATGAGTCTCCATGCCGGCCACGATCACCTGCTTGCGGCCGGTGGCGGCGACCTTCTTCGCGAAGGCCGGATCGGCGCCGCAGGAGAAGTAGGTCTTCTCGAGCGGCGGCTCGGGCAGGAGCTCCCGCAGCTCGGGGAGGGTGCGCCCGAGGCCCTTGGGGTACTGCTCGGTGCAGAGGATGGGCATGTCGAGGGTGCGGGCGGCGTGGAGCAGGGCCCGGCCGTACTTCACCAGCCGCGCAAGGGACTCGGGCGGCATGGCCGGGGTGAGCCGGTCCTGCACGTCCACGATGAGCACCAGGGCGTTCCTGCGGTCGAGCTTCGGATGGGGGGCGGGCATGTCAGACAGCATAGCCCGCCGCGCCGGCGGCCGCCGCGGCCTCGGGGTCGATGGCCACGTCGACGCAGTAGACCGCGTCCGAGGCGAAGGCCCGCTCCAGCGCCGGGACGAGGTCGCGAGCGTGCTCGACGTGCTCCCCCTTGCCGCCGAAGGCCTCCACCACCCGGTCGTAGCGGGTGGGGGCGAGGCGGGTGGCCGGGCTCTTCTCGTCCCCGTAGAGGCTGCGCTGCGGGATGAGGATCTGCCCCCAGGCGGCGTCGTTGCCGACCACCACCACCATGGGCAGCTTGAAGCGGATCGCGGTCTCGTAGTCGAAGCCGTTCAGGCCGAACGCGCCGTCGCCCTGGATGACGCACACCCGCCGTTCCGGGTTGAGCAGCTTGGCGGCGATGGCGAAGGGGGCGCCCACGCCCAGACAGCCGAGCGGCCCGGGGTCGAGCCAGCGCCCGGGCTTCGGGACGCGCAGGACCTTGGCCGCCACCGCCACCACGTTGCCGCCGTCGCCGACGTAGGTGACGTCGCCGGCCCGGGAGGCCACCTCCTCCACCGCCCGGGCCAGGCGGAAGTGGTGGATGGGGCGCTGCTCGCTCTGCTCGAAGGCCCGCTGCTTCTCCAGCCGGGAGGCCTCGGCGGCGCGCAGCCGCTCGCGCCAGGCGGCGGCCCCCTGGGCCGGCCGCGCCCCGGCCTCGAGCTGCGAGAGCACGCTGCGCGCGTCGCCGGCGATCCCCACCTCGATGGGCCGGTTGCGGCCGATCTCGCCCGAGTCCACGTCCACCTGGATCACCTTGGACCCGGCGGCGAAGGTGGGCTCGGTGCCGTATCCCAGGCGGAAGTCGAGCGGGGTCCCCACCACCAGCGCCACGTCGGCCTGGGAGAGCGCCTCCTTGCGCGAGTGCTGGAAGAAGCAGGGATGCTCGGGCGGGAGGCAGCCGCGCCCCATGCCGTTCAGGAACACCGGGATGCCGGTGCGGGTGGCGAGGCGCTCCAGCGGCAGGGCGGCGTCGTCCCACCACACCGAGGAGCCGGCCAGCATCACCGGCCGCTCGGCCACGGTGAGGAGCTGCAGCGCCGCCTCCACCAGGCGCGGGTCGCCCGGGGAGCGGGCCTCGGTGCGATAGCGCGAGACCTGCTCGGCCGCGGCTTCGTCGGCGCCGTTCGAGAGCACGTCCCAGGGGATTTCCAGGAACACCGGCCCGGGCCTGCCAGCGCGCGAGACCCGGAACGCCCTGGCGAGGAAGCTCGGGACCAGCTCGGGGGAGGGGATGCGGTCGGACCACTTGGAGATCCCGTGGAAGAGCTGGGTCTGCGGCATCTCCTGCAGCGAGCCGCGCCCCTGGTTGAAGGTGGGGGCGGCGCCCCCGAGCAGGAGCAGCGGGCTCGCCGCCGCCCAGGCATTGGCGACCCCGGTGACCGCGTCGGTGACCCCCGGCCCGGCGGTGACCACCGCCACCCCCACGCCGCGGGTGAGGCGCGCCCAGGCGTCGGCGGCGTGGGCGGCGGCCTGCTCGTGGCGCGTGTCCACCAGCCGGATTCCCTCCTCGACGCAGCCGGCGTAGATGGGGGCGACGTGCAGGCCGGAGAGCGTGAAGACCGTCGAGACGCCCTCGCGGCGGAGCATGCGGGCGACCAGCTGTCCGCCGGTGAGGGTGGCCATGGAGAACCTCCGCGCCGCCTTCTAACGAGAAGCCCCGCTCGCCGCAGAGGGCGCGCGGGGCTTGGGGTCCACCCTCCGGACTCGTGGTCAGGCCGACTTGCGGAAGCGCGACAGCTCCGCGGGCAGCTCCGCCAGCGCGGGGAAGGTCTTGTCGGGGTGCAGCGTCACCAGCTTGGCGTAGTTCTGCTCCTCGGTCTCGGGGCGCTTGGGGTCGGGGACGCAGCAGTCCACCGGGCACACGGCGTTGCAGGCTTCCTCGTCGTGGAAGCCCACGCACTCGGTGCACTTGTCCGGGTCGATGACGTAGATGTCCTCTCCCTGGGTGATGGCGCCGTTCGGGCACTCCGGCTCGCAGGCGCCGCAGTTGATGCATTCCTCGGTAATGAAGGTCGCCATCGGTCTCCACGCTCCTCAGAGGCCCCGCGGGGCTTGAACCGCGATACAAGCGGGTTATCCAACGCCGGGCGCCGGGAGTCAAGCGCCGAAAAACTCGACCTTTTCGGTCCGGTTGCGAACCTCGCGCCGCTCGGCGAGGCCTAGGAGCCGGGCCCCTGCAGGTAGCGCCGGTCCTCCTCCAGCTCGCGGGCGATGCGGCGGAAGATCCACGCTCCGGCGAGCCCGAGCCCGGCCAGGGCGATGGCCAGCGCCCCGAGCAGCCGGTTGCGCCGGGCCTCGGCCAGCGCCGCCGCCAGCTCGCGCAGCCGGTCGAAGGCCGCGAACTCCCGGTGCACGTGCTCGCCCTGGAAGGTCCGCAGGAACGACTCGCCGGCGGTCTTGCGCGCCTCGTCGATCTGGGCCAGCTCCTCCTGGAGCCGCCCGATCTGGCGCGTCTGGTCCACCACCACCAAGGCGCCGGCGCCGGCGATGGGGACGCAGACGATGAGTGCCTTGAGCGGGACCATGGGCGCTTGACTGTCGGCGGCGTTCGTCGAGGATACCCCGCGGCGGGGCGCGGCGGAAACGCGCGCCTTTCCCCACATGGCCAAGCGCTACCACCCGAAGGACGTCTACTACCGGCGCGCCAGGCAACAGGGCCTGCGGGCGCGCTCGGCCTTCAAGATCGAGGAGATCCTCCGGAGCCGCAGGCTCCTCGGGACCGGCCAAGCCGTGCTCGACCTGGGGGCGGCGCCCGGCGGCTTCCTCCAGATCCTGGCCGAGGCCGTGGGCGAGCGCGGCGCCGCGGTGGGGGTGGACAAGGAGCCCATCCGGCCGCTGGGGAAGCCCTGGGTCGCGACGGCGGTGGTGGACCTCCTCTCGGCGGACGCCCTGGAGCGCATCCGGGCCCTCCACCCGGGCCGATTCGACCTCGTGGTGAGCGACATGGCGCCCAAGACCATCGGCGTGAAGATCACCGACGAGGCGCGCTCGCTGGAGCTGGCGCGCATGGCGCTCCGGGTGGCCGAGGGGACGCTCAAGCTCGGCGGATCGCTGGTGGTGAAGGTGTTCATGGGCGGCGACTTCCCCGCCTTCCGCCGCGAGGTGCAGGCCGGCTTCGACCGGGTGGAGGTGGTCCGCCCCAGGGCCACCCGCGAGCACAGCTACGAGGTCTACCTGGTGGGAAGGGGATTCCACGGCTGAAGCTGGTACGTGACCACCCCCTGAACGGCCCGGCGGTTGCGGCTTTCCCGGGCGGGCTCTAGGATTTGCGCCCCATGGCCACCCTTCTCGAGGAGCTCGAGCCGCGCGGCCTGGTCCACGAGGCCACCCCCGGCCTGGCGGAGCGGCTCCGCCAGGGCCCGGTCACCGGCTACGTCGGGTTCGACCCCACCGCCTCGTCGCTGCACGTCGGCAACCTGGTCCCGGTGATGGGGCTCGCCTGGCTGCAGCGCTGCGGCGGCACGCCCATCATCCTGGTGGGCGGCGGCACCGGCATGGTGGGCGATCCCTCCGGCAAGCGCGGGGAGCGGCCCATGCTGTCGGTGGAGGCAATCGACCGCAACGCCGCCGGCATCCGCGCCCAGCTCCAGCGCTTCCTGCGCTTCGACGGCCCGAACGCCGCCCGGGTGGTGAACAACGCCGACTGGCTGCGCCCGCTGGGCCTCATGGAGTTCCTGCGCGACGCCGGCAAGCACTTCACCGTGAACTACATGCTGCAGAAGGAGTCGGTGAAGGCCCGCATGGAGAGCGGCATCTCCTTCACCGAGTTCAGCTACATGCTGGTGCAGGCCTACGACTTCTGGCACCTGTGGCGCACCGACCGCTGCGAGCTGCAGATGGGCGGCAGCGACCAGTGGGGCAACATCACTGCCGGGGTGGAGCTCATCGGCCGCAAGGAGGGCGGCGCCGCCCACGCGCTGGTGTTCCCGCTCCTCGCCACCGCCAGCGGCGCCAAGTTCGGCAAGAGCGAGGAGGGCAACGTCTGGCTCGACCCGGCCCGGACCTCGCCCTACAAGTTCTACCAGTTCTGGCTCAACACCGACGACCGCGACGTGGAGCGGGTCCTCAAGTTCTTCACCTTCTTCCCGGTGCCGGAGGTGGAGGCCCTCATGGCCGCTCACCGGTCGGACCCCGGCAAGCGCGCCGCCCAGCGGCGGCTGGCCGAGGAGATGGCCGCCCGCATCCACGGCGCCGAGGCGGCCCGGGGGGTGGTGGCGGCGAGCCGCCTCCTCTTCGGCGGGGCGGATCTTCGCGCCGCCGGCCCGGAGGTCTTCGAGGTGCTGGCGAGCGAGATCCCGGTGGCGCGCCTGCCGCGGAGCGAGCTCGACGGGCTCGGCGTGCTGGAGGCGCTGGTCAAGGCCGGGCTGGCCTCCTCCAAGGGCGACGCCCGTCGCGGCATCCAGGGCGGCGGCTTCTCGGTGAACGGCGAGCCGGTGGCGACGCCGGATCGCCTCCTCGGGGCCGGCGACCTCCTGGCCGGCCGCTACCTCATGCTGCAGAAGGGGCGCAGGAGCTACGCGCTCCTGGTGGCCGAGGGCTGATTCGAGCCGCCCGGGACGGGCGGCGAGGCTTCTAGGAAGCCGCGCGCTCCGTCGGGTCCTGCACCGCTGCGGTGCCGTCATCCACCAGCCAGCAGCGGATGGTCGGGCGGGGCTCGTCCCCCGACGCCATGCGCTCCAGGCGGGGGACGAGCCCCCGCCCTACGGTGCAATCGGATCCGCGACCGTCAATCCGCCATCCGCTCCTGCACCCGCTCGATGGACAGCGCCTTGCCGCTCTGGTCGTCGATCTCGACGAGCGCCCCCTGCAGGTGGACCTCGCGCTTGGCGGGCTCGAAGCTCATGGGGCGCTGGGTGAGGAAGCGCTCCAGCACCAGCTCCTTGCGCACCCCGATGATCGAGTCCCACGGCCCGCACATGCCGACGTCGGTGATGTAGGCGGTCCCGCCGGGGAGGATGCGCTGGTCGGCGGTCTGGACGTGGGTGTGGCTCCCGAGCACCGCCGACACCCGGCCGTCCAGGAACCAGCCCATGGCGTTCTTCTCGCTCGTGGCCTCGCAATGCATGTCCACCAGGATTGCGGCGCAGCCCTGCCCCTTCAATTCCTCGACGAGCTTGAGCGCCAGGGGGAAGGGGTCGTCCAGGCTCTTCATGAAGACCCGCCCTTCCAGGTTGACGACGCCCAGCTTGCGGCCGTCCGGGGTCTCCACCACGGCGTGGCCGCGGCCGGGGGCGCCCGCCGGATAGTTGGCGGGACGGAGCAGCCGGCTGCCGGGCCTCTCGAGGTACGGGACGATCTCCCGCTTGGCCCAGATGTGGTTGCCGCTGGTGAGGAGGTCCACCTCGGCGGCCAGGAGCTCGTCGGCCCCCTCCGGCGTCACCCCCATGCCGTTGGCGACGTTCTCGGCGTTGGCCACCACCAGGTCCACGCCATGGCGGACGATGAGCTTCGGCACCAGGGCCTTCACGGCCTGGCGGCCGGGCTTACCGAACACGTCGCCGAGGAAGAGCAGCTTCAAGGCCCGCGCATGGGACCCCGGCGAGAGCCGGGTGTCAACCGCCCGAGGGGGCGCCTCCTGCGCCGGGCCGAGCCAGGACCACGCGCCGCTCGGTGACCACCACGTCGAGCGAGGCGTCGTGCGCCTCGCGCGGGACCTCGGCCCGGAGCTGCACCTCGAAGGCCAGGCCGACGCGGACGGCGCGTCGGGGCAAGGCCCCCAGGGTGGCGTCGTAGTGGCCGCGGCCGCGACCGAGCCGGCCGCCGCGCTCGTCGAAGGCCACCCCGGGCACGAGCGCGCAGTCGATCTCGGAGATGGGCACCGCCGGAGCGTCCGGCGGAGGCTCGCGGGTGCCGGCCCGGCCGGAGACGAGCTCGCCGGGCGGGCAGGCGGCGAAGGTCAGCCGGAGCGCCCCCGGCGCGAGGCGCGGCCACGCCAGGCGCTTGCCCGCGGCGTGCGCCCGGCGGGCGATCTCGGCGGTGCTCACCTCCGCCCCCATGGACGCATACAGCGCCACCGTGCGCGCGGCGGCGAAGGCGGGGAGCGACGCCACCCGCTCGGCGATCGCCAGCGAGGCCTCCTCGCGCTCCGACGCCGTGAGCCGCTTCCGGCGCGCCAGCATCTCCTCGCGCAGGGCGCGCTTCCTCTCGGCGGGGAGCGGGTGGGTCACGAGGCGACGGAAAAAGGGCCGGTCACGAGGCGACGGGAAAAGAAAGAGCCCCCCGCGTAGGCCGTGTGGCTCGGTTGCTTGGACCTGTATTTCTACAGGTGGAGCGCCCTGGTCGCCAGCGCCCGTAGGCTTCTCCCTCGCAGCGTGGGAGCTTGCTCATGGGGCTGGCCGGGTGCTCCTCTTTGCTCAAAGTCGGCCCAAACGACGCGAAGCCAATCGCGAACCCGGCAGGGGGCAGATGAAAGCTGAAAAAGAGCACAAGCCCGCGAAATGACGCGGGTTATCCGCTTCAGATCGTAGGCGCCCCCAGCGCCGGTGTCAAGCCGGTCACGCCTGCCAGTCGGGGCGTCAGGGCGGGCTTTCGCGCGCGGTAAGATGGCGGGCGATGACCCGCCACCTCTCCTCGCCGAGTGCTGCTCTGCAGAAGCCATCCGCGCATCCGTGTTCACCTTGCTCCGCAGCACTTCGCGGGGAAGGCCCCGTGCCTTGCAAGGAGAGGCAGCAAGGCACGGGCCCTCCCCGCGGGCCCGACCGAGAGGCGGGGCGCCGCCTCCCCCGGACCCCCACCCGCGTGGCGCGCGCTGGGACAGGCTGGGAATTCGTGACGCGCGCCACTAGGGAGTCGCTCGCAACGCGGGCGAGGGCGTAGCCCGTGGACCAGGCCGTCATCGGCGGGTGCGCCATCGAGGCGCTGGTGGGCCGGGGCGGCATGGCCGAGGTGTACCGGGCCCGGGCCCTGGCCGGACCGCACGCCGGGCAGGCGGTGGCGCTGAAGCGGCTCTTGCCGCACCTCGCCGGCGACCCGCGCACCGTCCAGGTCTTCGAGCGGGAGGCGGCCATCACCCGCGAGCTGCGCCACCCCGCCATCGTCTCGGTCTACGACAGCGGGGTGCAGGACGGGCTCCCCTACATCGTCATGGAGTACGTGGACGGCCGCGACATGCGGCGGGTGCTGGCGCAGTGCGCCCGGCGAGGCATCCTCCTCCCGGTGGACTTCGCCGCCTACCTGGTCCACGCCGTGGCCGGGGCGCTGGAGCGGGCCCACACCTTCAAGGACTTCGACGGAAACCTGCTTCCGCTGGTGCACTGCGACCTCTCGCCCTCCAACCTGTTCGTCTCCCGGACCGGGGAGGTGAAGCTCGGCGACTTCGGGGTGGCGCGCTTCCTGGCCGGCGAGGGCGGCCGGGGCCGGACCGCCTACGGCAAGGTGCGCTACCTGGCCCCGGAGCAGATCCGGGGCATGCCGGTGTCGCCGCGCACCGATCTCTTCGCCCTGGGGGCGGTGTTCTTCGAGCTCCTCACCAACCAGCCGGCCTTCCCCGGGAGCGACCCGGACGCGGTGGGACAGCGCATCCTGCGCGGCGAGCTCCGGTCGCCGGCCGAGCTGCGCCCCGGCATTCCCCACCCGCTGGTGGCGCTGTGCCTGCGCTGCATGGCGGCGCTCCCGGCGGAGCGGGTGCCGGCCGCCACCGCCTTCGCCCAGGAGATCGACGGGCTCTACGACCACGCCGTCGGCACGCCGCTCGCCATCGCGGCGGTGGTGCGGGGGCTGTTCGGGGCCGCGGACTGATACAGTGCCCGCGTTCCGTTGCGCGCCGGCCCATGAGGTCGCCGGGGGGACGCCAGCCGGCCGAATTGCGGAGCGGCGCCAAGCGCTTCCCGGGAGCCGAGCCGCGCCCTCTGCCCCCTGTGGCGCGCCGGCCCATGTTTGAGCCGCCGCCCCGCGAAGCGGAGGGCGGTGGCGAGTTTTGGGCCGGACGCGCCCGAGCGAACCGAGACGCGCGGCGAGGCCGAGCGTCCTGCGTCGCCGCGCAGCACTCGAGGCCGGCGGGCGTCCCCCCGGCGGCCGTCATCCGCGAAGTGGAGTTCGGCGCCGCCGCGCAGCACCGGCGGCCCGCGGGGCGGGTCCACGGGGCCCCTACTAGGGTCGCCGCGTAGCACCCGAGGCCTGCGGGCGTCCCCCCGGCGGCCGGCATCCGCGAAGCGGAATGCGGCGGCGACGGCGGCGAGTTTTGGGCCGGACGCGCCCGAGCGAGCCGAGGACGCGCGGCGAGGCCGAGCCTCCCGCGTCGCCGCGCAGCACCCGAGGCCGGGCGGGCGTCCCCCGGCGGCCGGCATCCGCGATGCGGAATGCGGCTGCCGCTACATCGGGATCTCGCGCCGCACCCGCTCCACCAGCGGCGGCAGGAGGCGCAGCGCCTCGTCGACCTCCTTGCCGGTGGTGGGCCAGCCGACCGAGAAGCGGATGGTGGCCCGGGCCTCCCTGGCGGAGAGCCCCATGGCGGAGAGCACGTGGGAAGGCTTGGTCGAGCCGGAGGTGCAGGCGGCGCCGGCGCTGGCGCACAGGCCCGCGAGGTCCATGGCGATGAGCAGGGCCTCGGAGTCGCAGCCCTCCATGGTCACCGAGGCGGTGGTAGGGAGGCGCTCGGCCCCGGCGCCGTTCACGCGCGAGCGGGGGATCGCCGCCAGCAGGCCCGACTCGAGCCGGTCGCGCAGCGCCCGCATGCGGGGGGCCTCGACCTCGCGGGCGGCGCTGGCGGCCTCGATGGCGGCGCCCAGGCCGGCGACGCCGGGGAGGTTCTCGGTTCCGGCTCGCCGCCCCCGCTCCTGGTGCCCGCCGAAGAGGGGGCGCAACCGGAGGTCGGGACGGATCCACAGCGCGCCGGCGCCGCGCGGCCCGCCGAACTTCTGGCCGGTGATGGCGACCAGGTCGGCGCCGAGCGCGCCCACCTCCACCGCCAGCTTCCCCACCGCCTGGACCGCGTCGCAGAGGAAGAGGGCCCCGGCGCGGCGCGCCACTTCGGCCACCTCCGCCACCGGCTGCAGGACGCCGGTCTCGTTGTTGGCGAGCATGCAGGCGACGAGCGCCGTCTCCTCGGAGACCGCCTGCTGGAGCGCCTCCAGGTCCAGGACGCCGCGCCGGTCCACCGACACCACCTGGACCGGCACCCTCTCGTCGCGGGCCAGCTCGCGGGCCAGGTCGAGGACGCAGGGGTGCTCCACGGCGGAGACCGCCAGGCCCCGCCGCCCAGCCGGGGCCGCGGCCAGGGCGCCGCGGATGGCCAGGGCGGCCGACTCGGTGGCGCCGGAGGTGAAGACCACCTCCGCGGGCCGGGTGGAGAGGGCTCGGGCCACCCCCGCCCGGGCCCCGTCCAGGACGTCGCGGGCGGCCCGCCCGGCGGCGTGGACCGAGGAGGGGTTGCCGAAGGTCCGCAGGGCGCGCTCGGCCGCCGAGAGCGCCTCCGGGCGCATGGGGGTGATGGCATTGTGGTCGAGGTAGATCACACCAGATGGCGGGGCTTGCGCCCGCGCACGCCGAACTCGGAGAGGAAGCGCTGCAGCAGTTCCTGTTCCACGCGACGCTGCGCCTGGGGCGGGAGGCCCCGCAGGGTCAGGCGGGCGCCGGCCATGGTGCCGTGCCCGCCGGCGGTACCGCCCCGCTCCTCGATCACCTCGCGGATGAGCTTGCCGGCGTTCATCCGCCGATCGCGGGTGCGCAGCGAGAAGTAGAGGTCGCCCTCGTACTGGCCGTAGGCCAGCGACCACTTCATGTCGGAGAGGAACAGGAAGCGCTCCGCCACCTCCGCCACCATGTCGGGCGAGTAGATCTCGCCCAGGTCGCACACCACCGCGTCGTCGAAGACCTGGGCCCGCTCGATGGCGGCGTGGTAGAGGCGGAAGTACTCGGCCGGCAGGCGCGGGTGCTCGATCTCCGCCAGCGCCTCCTTGTCGACCATGGGGAAGAGCCAGAGGTAGGCCTCGACGTCGGTACCGGTGGTCTCCCTCCCCAGGTCCCGGGTGTCGGCCTTGATGCCGTAGAAGAGGGCGGTGGCGATCTCCGGGGGCGGGGTGAGGCCGCTCCCGCGGAAGTAGTCGGCCACCACCGTGGAGGTGGTGCCCATCTCGCCGCCGACGTCGGCCACCGGGGCCAGCTTCGACTCCGGCCGCTCCGGGTGGTGGTCGATGACCACGTCCGGGAAGTGGCGCGCCGGCAGCGAGTGGTTTCCCTGCTCGGGCTGGGTGTCGACCATGCAGATGAGGTCGAAGTCGTCGAAGACCACCCGCGCCAGGGGCACCACCGGGAGCTTGAGGACGCGCACCAGGGCCCGGTTCTCGGCCCGCCCCACGATGCCGCCGTAGGCCACGGTGGCCTCCACGCCGGCCAGCTTCTCCAGGAGCCAGGACAGGCCCACCCCGGCGGCGATGGAGTCGGGGTCGGGGTTGTCGTGGGTGAGGATCAGGGCGCGGCGATGGGAGCGGGCGTACTCCACCAGGCGATCGACCTTGCCGCGGGCGACGCGCAGCCAGGGCGGCTCGCCGTTTCGCGCCGACGCCCGCGGGCGCGGGCGCCCGGCGTCGGGGCGGGGGAGGGCCTGGAGGGTCTTGCTCATGCGCGGACCAGCGAGCGGAGGACCTTCAGGTTCTCCGCGAAGCGCTGCTCGGTCTCGAGGAAGCCGGGGACGTCCTTCCAGCGCCGGTCGTTCACGAGCAGCCGGAAGGCCCCGATCCCCATCCGGCCCCGGCCGATGTGCTCGTGGCGGTCGACGCGGCAGCCGAGCGGCTTCTGGCAGTCGTTCAGGTGGAAGGCCCTCACGTGCTCCAGCCCCACCGACCGGTCGAGCTCCCGGAAGGTGGCGGCGTAGCCCTCGGGGGAGGAGAGGTCGTAGCCGGCGGCGAAGGCGTGGCAGGTGTCGAAGCACACCCCCACCCGCCGGCGCAGCCGCCCCGGGACGGCCTGGCGGATGGCCGCCACCTGCTCGAAGCGCCAACCGAGCGAGGCGCCCTGGCCGGCGGTGATCTCCACCAGCAGCATGGACCGGCCCGGGACGCTGCCCAGGGCGCGGGCCATCCCCGCCGCCACCAGCCGGATGCCGGTCGCCTCCTCCGGGTGGCTGCCCGGGTGGAAGATGAGGAAGGGGATGCCGAGCAGCTCGCAGCGCCTGAGCTCGTCGGTCAGCGCGGCCTGGCTGCGGCGGCGCAGCACGGCGTCGCCGGCGGCGAGGTTCGCGAGGTAGGTGGAGTGGGCCGCGGTGGGCATGCCGGTACGGCGCGCCTCGGCTCGGAAGCGGGTCACCTCGTCCAGCGCCACGGCGGGCGAGGCCCAGCCCCGGGGGTTGCGGACGAAGATCTGGACGCAGTCCGCTCCGTCGGCCTCCGCCCGCGCGAAGGCTTCGGCGGGGCCACCGGCGATGGATTCGTGGGCTCCCAGGAGCATCGGGGCGTAGCCTAATACAACAAGGCCTTACTCGCCGCTACGGTCCCGTATGACCCGGGCCAGAATCCTACCTGATTCCAGCAACTTGATGACACGACCCAGCCCGACCGGGCCGGCCCACCCCGCGGCGGCCTCCCCCCGGAGGGCCCAGCGCGCGCCCCATGCGTATCGATCCGCTTTCAGGCCGCGAAGCGGCCCGGCCGGGAGTCCGGCCGTAGCAGGGGGGAGGCTCCGGCGGCTTTGCCGATGAGGGGCGGCACGCCCCCTTGCAAACGAGGCTCGTAGGGCGGGGGCTCGCCCCCGCCGATCCCACCGCGGAGTCCTGGTGCCGCCCGGAGCAAAATGCTCCGGTCGCGGCACTTAGCGCGCGACCTTCTTCCTCCGCGGCTGAGCAACGGCGGCGAAGAACTTCTCGGCGCTTTCCAGGGTGTTCTCCATCGCCTCCAGCATGAGGTCGCGCAGCTGCGGCTCGGGCAGGCGCAGCGACTCGTAGTAGCGCTGCCGGTCGATGGAGTGGACGATGCAGGGCAGGTAGCCCTGGTGGATGAGCAGCAGGTTCGCGAGCAGCCGCGCCACCTTCCCCGACCCCTCGGTGAAGGGGTAGACCTGCATGAACCCGTGCTGGAGCCTCGAGGCCTGCTGCACCACGTGGCTCTGCTTGAAGTCGGCGGTGCCGTAAAGGTCGAAGAGCTTCCCCAGGAGGAACGGGATCTTGGCCGGCGGCGCGATCTCGTGGAAGTAGGCCCGGTGCAGCGGCATGTCCTTGCGGAACTCGGGCGCCGGGTTCCGGCCCGACAGCCCCGCGTGCAGGGTCTCGTAGAGCCGCTTCACCAGCGTGAGGTTCACGCGCGGGCGCTTGGCCTTGGCCTCGGCGCGGATGAGCTCGATGGCCGCCTTGTGGTTGCGGACCTCCTGGAACGGGCCGATCTGGCTGGCCTCGGCCAGCGGCTGGTTCTCCAGGGCCGCCTCGAGCTCGTGCACCGCGTAGATCACGCCCTCCAGGGCGTTCTCGTGGTAGAGCCACGACAACTCGTACTTCCGCAGGAAGTCGTCGGCGGCGGCGGGGTCGTCCCGCATGCGCTCCGCGATGTCCTGGGTGCGGTCGTCGAGGTCGATGTACCGGCTGCGCATCTGCCTGTGCTCCAACAACTTCATGTTTTTGGGTAGGATTTTCAGAAAGGGTTGAACTATTTTGGTATTTATCTCAGATGCGGGCGAAACGTCAACAAAATCCTTGATGGCGGGAACCTGCCGACGATCGCCTACCAAGGTAAACCCCCGCCAGGGTCGGCTCCTTCCCGACCCAGTAACCGAGAATAGACCTGAGATGAAGGGTGGTTGAGGCTGGCTTAGCGCCGGTGGCGGCTTCGGACCTGGCGGATACGGCGTCCCCCGTATCGAGGCCGCGATCGGGTGGACGACCTCGCCGCAGCGCGTCGAGCCGGCCGGGACTCGAGCCGGGGCACCTTGAAGAGCCAGCCCTCGGGAGCCGTCCGCTGCCCGCGCTGCATCCCCGAGATGAAGTCGTAAATGCGGCGGGCGTTCGGCCCGATGCGGCCGTCGCCCACCCTGACCTCGGTCCCGTCCTCGAAGACGTAGGCGCCCACCGCCGAGACCACCGCGGCGGTGCCGAGTCCGCCGGCCTCGGTGACGGAGCCGTCGCGCAGGCCGGCCAGGAAGGGATCGATCTCGATGCGCTCCTGGCGGACCTCCACGCCCAGCTCCTTCTTTCCCAGCTCCATGACCGACTCGGAGGTCACGGAGCGCAGGATGGTGTCGGTGAAGGAGGGGATGAGGAGCCTCCCGTCGCGGGTCACGTGGAAGTGGTTCATCGAGCCGGCCTCCTCGACGTAGCGGTCGGTCACGTCGAGGTACAGGACCTGGGAGGCGCCGTGGCGATGGGCCACCTCGCCGGCCATGAGGGAGGCGGCGTAGTTGCCTCCGGTCTTGAAGGCGCCGGTCCCCCCGGGCGCGGCGCGGTGGAAGCGGCGGCTGACGAGCAGCTTCACCGGCTCGGTGAAGCCGGCCGGATAGTAGGGGCCGGAGGGGGAGAGGAAGACGCAGTAGAGGTAGCGCTCGGAGGGCTTCACCCCCAGCGAGTCCTGGGTGGCGATCATGAAGGGCCGGATGTAGAGCGAGGCCCCCGCCTGGTCCGGGCACCACAGCCGCTCCACGTCGAGCAGCGACAGGATGGCCTGCACCTGGTCGGCCTCGGGGACCGAGGGCATGCACACTCCAGCCGCCGAGCGGTTCATGCGGGCCGCGTTCTTGTCGATGCGGAAGGCGTGGATCTCGCCGTCGGGGTGGAGAAACGCCTTGGCGCCCTCGAAGATCTCCTGCGCGTAGTGCAGCGCCACCGCGCCGGGGGCGAGGGGCAGCGGCCCGTAGGGGACGATGCGCGGGTCCACCCACTTCCCGCCCTGGTAGTCCATGAGGAACATGTGGTCGGTGCGCAGCTGGCCGAAGGAGAGCACGCCCCTGGGTCGGAACGGGGTCGAGCGGCGCTGCGAGCGGGACTTCAGCTGATGACGGATCTTCACGAAGGGGGCCTCCGGGCGGGGCGTCGATCAAAGCACCAAAGGCGGCAGGCGTCGAGGCCCTCACCCCTCGCGGATGGCGAGAGGCGCTCGTGCCCTCTCACCGGGGAGCGCCCCCTCACGAGGCCGGAGGCGCCCCGGGGCCCTCGCCCGGACTCGCCCGGGGGGGAAAGGGAAAAATCGTCAAGCGGCCGGGCGCGTCTCGGTCCGCTCCTCCTCGTCTAGGACCCGGACCGGGAGCACCATGGCGTTCAGGCCGGCGAACTGGAGGCGACGCTGGAGCTGGTAGGCGGTCTCGTTGTGGAGCAGCCGCTGGAACCAGCGCTCGCGCTCGAAGACCAGCTTGCCGGCGAAGAAGATGGTGCGGGGAAACTCTCCGGCCACCTGCAGGCAGAGCTTCTCCGCCTCGGCCACCGCCTCGGTGCCCATGGCCACGCGCGAGTCGGCGGCGAGCCCGAGCCGGCGCGCCAGGTCCACGTAGCGGGTGACCGCCTCCTCGGTGTCTTCGCGCACGCGGTCCACCTCCTCCACCCCCTTCATGGTGGCCGAGTCGATGACCCCCACCGAGAGGAAGAGGAAGTTCTTGAACTGGCCGGGGAAGAGTTGCTGCACCGAAAGCAGGGCGTGGATGCCCAGGCCGCTATAGGTGCCCACCAGCAGCGCCGCGGTGGGGGCCTTGCGGTCAAGCGCCGGCGGCGGCCCGTGGGCGGCGGTGGGGAGCGCGCCCATGATCTCGTTGAGGCGTCGCAGCTTCTTCTGCACGGTGCGGTAATGGCCGCGTATGAGGAAACAGAGCCCGATGACCAGGCTCGTCACCACCAAGGTCACCCAGCCGCCCTGGTCGCCCTTCTCGTAGACCGTTCCCACCAGGATGGCGAAGCAGAGGACGAAGGCGATGCCGTGGATGGTCATGCCGCCCTTGAAGCCTCGGTCGCCTCGCCTCCCCAGCCAGTAGCGCAGCATGGCGGCCTGCGAGAGCGAGAACGTCACGAAGACGTTGATGGAGTACATCGTGACGAGGTGGGTGGTGTCTCCGCGAGTGTAGAAGAGGGTCGCCAGCGAAGCGCCGCCCATGAGGAGCACGCCGTCCTGCATGGTGAGCCGGTCGGAGAGCTGGGCGAAGCGGTGAGGCAGCCACGAGTCCGTCGCCATGTTCGACATGACGCGCGGGCCGTCGATGAAGCCGGCCTGGGCGGCCACGAACAGGAGGGCCGCCTCGGCGAGCAGGGTGACCACGACGAAGACGTGGCCGGCCGGCCACCCGGCCGGCGACCACGATCCGGCGAAGCGCTCCGCCAGCACCGCGTTCAGCGTCTTGCCCGGCTCGGGCGCGACGTGGAAGAGGAGGTAGCAGACGAGGATGCCGCCGGCCGTCACAGCCAGCGAAACGCCCATGTAGAGCATGGTGCGCCTGGCCGTGTCGACCTTGGGCTCTCGCATGATCATGAGGCCGTTGGAGACGGCCTCGATGCCCGTGTAGGTGCCCGCGCCCATGGAGTAGGCGCGCAGGAAGATGCCGAACATGCCGGCGAGACCCACCGAGGCCAGGCCCTCGGAGAAGCCGCTCCGAACCTCGGAGACGACGCGCGGGACCTCGAACAGGTGGGAGCCGGCGCCGCCGAAGATCAGCACGGCATGCGTCAGGAGGAAGAGGCCGAAGATGGGGGCGAGGACCGTCACCGACTCCTTGACGCCTCGCAGGTTGAGGATGACCAGCAGCCCGATCACGACCGCCTCGACCACGAGCTTGAAGGGCGCGAGAGCCGGCGGAAGGAAGCTGAAGACCGCGTCGCCGCCGGCGGCGATGGAGACCGAGATGGTGAGCACGTAGTCCACGAGCAGGGCCGAGCCCGAGACGACGCCGAAGCGCGGTCCGAGCAGCTTGGTGGCCACCACGTAGCCGCCCCCGCCGAAGGGAAAGCGCTTGATGATCTGCGCGTAGGCGAGTGCGATGACGCTGACGGTGACCGCGGTCGCCAGCGCCATCGCCACGGCGAGGTAGTGATGATCGCCCAGCGCCCGGAAGGTCTCGTCGGGACCGTAGGCGGAGGAGGAGAGGCCGTCCGCGCCCAGGCCCACCCAGGCGAGCAGGGCTACCAGCGAGATATGCCGGTAGGTGCGCGGGTCGAGGAAGTCCCGCGGCTTGCCGATGAGGGCCCGCCTGAGGCGGGTGGTGGTGCTTCCCCCCCAGGACGAGGTAGGGCTCTCCTTCGGCCTTTCTCCGGGCTCGCCTTGGTCGTTGGCGCTCACGCGATTCGCACCCTGAGGCATTCGGGCCCGTCGGAGCAACCGCCGTGCCCGACCGCATCCCAGTTGGTAGGCCGTCCTGCGCTCCCCGATCCTCCGGCGGGCCCTGCTCACCTGGCGAGCACCCGGTCGGGTCATTCCCGGGATGGGGCGGCGGACACTAGCACCGCCGCGACGCCTGGAGAAGGCCGGTGGCGTCCCGCCGGATTCCATAAGTGATTCCAGTTGGTTCATGGTGTAGTGGGAGGCCAGACCGCCAGACGCCGAGCCCAAAAGAAGCTAGGTCACCACCTGGTCGAAGGCGCGCCGCACCTCTCCGGTCACCCGGGCGTAGTCGGCCAGGAGGCGGGCGCCGGGGTCCTCGCCGAAGTAGCCGAGCCGCCGCGCCAGCTGCCCCAGCGGGCGCCCTTCCTCCGGCAGGTGGTCGATGGCGTAGTCGTGGACGATGCGCAGCCTGAGCTCGAGCCGGCGCAGGAACTCGTAGCCGCGGAGCAGGGCCTGGTGGTGGGCCTCCCGGAGCAGGCCGGCCTCGCGGAGCCGCTGCAGGGCCAGGAGGGTGGCGGGGGTCCGCACCGAGGGGTTCAGGTGGCCGTGGACGAGCTGCAGGAACTGGACGGCGAACTCTACGTCCACCAGGCCCCCGCGCCCGGTCTTCGGGTTCTTGCCGCGGGTGCCCTCCTTGCCGATCTCCGCCTCCATGCGCTCCCGCATGCGGTGGACCTCGGCCGCCATGGCGGCCCGGTCGGCCACCGGGCCGTAGGCGGCCGGGAGGACCACCCGCTCCTGGACCTCCTTCCAGATCCGGGCGTCGCCGGCCACGTGCCGGGCCTTGAGCAGCGCCTGCCGCTCCCACAGCTGGCTGCGGACCTGCGGCCCGGCGGTGGCGGTGTGGTATCGGGTGAACCCCTGCACGCTCGTGACCAGGGCGCCCTGGTTGCCGCTGGGGCGCAGCCGGGTGTCGATCTTGTAGAGGAATCCCTCGCGCAGCGGCATCTGGAGGAAGGCCATGAGGCGCTGGGCCAGCCGGGCGTAGAGCTGGTGGGTGCCGGACTGGCCGGCGCCCTGGCCGCCCGGCTCCTCCTCCCCCGGGTAGAGGAAGATGAGGTCCAGGTCGGAGTGGTAGCCGAGCTCGCGCCCGCCGAGCTTGCCCATGCCCACCACGCACAGGCCCCCCGGCGGCGCCTTCCCTTTGGCGCGCGCCTCCTCCTCGGCCAGGGAGAGCGAGCTCTCCAGGCAGCACTCGGCCAGGTCGGTGAGCTGCGCCGCCACGCCGGCCAGGTCCACGGTGCCGGCGATGTCGTGGACGGCGATCCGCAGCACCTCCTCGTCCTTGTAGCGCCGCAGCTCGCCCAACTGCCGCTCCAGCCGGTCGTCGAGGCCGCCCGAGCCGTCCACCTCCAGGAGCCGCTCGGCGATCTCGCGGCGGAAGGCGTCCTTGCCCTTGACCAGCGCCACCGTGTCCTCGCGTAGGAGCGCGTCCAGGAGCTCAGGGTGGCGCAGGAAGCGCTTGGAGAGGAAGTCGGAGGTCCCGAAGAGCAGGAGTAGGAGCCGCGCCGCCCGGCGCTGCTCGCGCAGAAGGCGGAAGTAGGGCTCGGGCGTGCGCAGGGCGGCGGAGAAGTCGGCCAGGTGGGAGAGGGCCTGATCCGGGTCGGGGGTGGCGAGCACGTCCGCCAGCAGCGCCACCGCCGCGGCCGGGTCGCCGCTGCGGGAGAAGGGGGTGCGCCGCCGCGCCAGCGCCTCCAGGGCGGCCAGGGTCCGATCCGCGTCGCCGAAGCCGCGCTTGAGCGCGATCTCGGCGCGCCGCGCCGGCTGGACTTGCAGGTCGGCCAGGAGCGCCAGCTCCGGATCGAGCGGGGCCTCGAGCCCCCCGGTGCCGAGCAGGCCCGCGAAGAGCGCCGCCACCTTCTCGCGGTGGGCCACGAGGTGGGCCTCGAAGCGCTCGAGCGAGGCGTAGCCCATGGCCCGGGCCAGCCAGAGCCGCTCCTCGCCCGACGGCAGGCGGTGGGTCTGGCGGCCGTCCACCATCTGCACCCGGTGCTCGGCCCGGCGCAGGAACAGGTAGGCGTCGGCCAGGTCGTCGCGGTCGTTGGCCGGCACCGCCCCCGCGTAGAGCAGCCGGTCCAGCGCCGGGAGCACCGCCCGCTCCCGCAGCTCGGCCGACTTGGACCGCGGGGCGTGCAGGAGCTGCAGCGCCGACACGAAGAACTCGGCCTCCCGGATCCCGCCCCGGCCCAGCTTGAGGTCGTCCTTGCCCTCGGCCCCGGCGCGGGCGTCGATGCGCGACTTCATGGCCTGGATCTCGGCCACCACGTCGAGGTCCAGCGAGCGCCGCCACACGAAGGGCTCGAGCAGCTTGAGCAGCTCCTCCCCCACCGACAGGTCGCCGGCGGCGGGCCGGGCCTTCACCAGGGCGTTGCGCTCCCAGGTCCGCCCGAAGGACTGGTAGTAGAGCTCGGCGGCGCGCACGCTGTTGACGATGGGGCCGCTGCGGCCGTCGGGTCTCAGATTGAGGTCCACCCGGAAGACCAGGCCGTCCTCGGTGGCCTTGGCGATGGACTCGGTGACCAGCTCGGCCAGCCGGGCGTAGTAGGCGAAGTGGGTGATCGGCTTCGGGCCGCCGGTCTCGCCGTCCTGTCCGTAGACGTAGAGGAGGTCGATGTCCGAGGAGAAGTTGAGCTCGCGGGCCCCCAGCTTGCCCATGGCCACGGCGCAGAAGCCGGCGCCGGGCTCGCGCGCCGCGAGGCCGGCCGGCGGGCCGTGGCGGGCCCGCAGCCGCCGATCGTGGAAGCGGATGGCCACGTCCAGGGCGGCGGTGGCCAGCGAGGCGAGCTCGCCCGTCACCTCGCCCACCCGGGCCCGGCGCAGGTCCCGCAGCGAGATGCGGACCAGCTCCCGGGCCCGCGCCCGCCGCAAGAGCCGGTTCAAGCCCTCCGCGTCCTCCGGATCGAGCCCGCGGGCCGCCCGGTGCAGCAACCTCAAGAAATGCAGCTCGGGGCGGGGGCGGAGGAGAAAGCGGGAGCGGGCGGCGCGGCGCAGGAGCCGCGGCTCGCGGGCCAGAAGGCCGGCGGCGAGGCGGGAGGCGCCGCACAGGAGCGCCAGCGCCGCCAGCAGGTCGTCCTCGGCCGGCAGCCTGCCGGCCGCGTCGGCGTAGCGCTCCATCCCCGCCAGCGCCAGGTCCGGGCTGGGGGTGAGCCGGGCCTTGGCCAGGGCCGCCTCCCAGCGGTCCGGGTGGCGGCTCCGCAGCCGCCTCACCCGCTCCGCCGACTCGGGGGCACGCGGCTCCGCCGGCTCGAGGCCGGGGATGGCGTGCGTCGCCGGCACGGCTACTCCTGGCCCTCGCCACCGCGGTCGCCGCGGGACAGGCCGAGCTGCTTCAGCTTCTTGTGGAGGTTGGTGCGCTCGATCCCCAGCGCCTGGGCGGCCTGGGTGACGTTCCAGTCGTGGGCCTCGAGCTTGGCCAGGATGTAGTCGCGCTCCACCAGCTCGCGCAGCTCCCGCAGCGGCACCTCGCCGTAGCGGGAGAGGTCGCCGCCCGGCGCCGGAGGGGCCGCCGCGGCGCGGGGGCCGACGTAGTCGGGGACGTCGCCCGGCCCGATGCGATCGCCGCTCATGATGGCCATGCGCTCGCAGAGGTTGCGCAGCTCGCGCACGTTCCCGGGCCAGCGGTACTGGCGCAGCCGCTCCAGCAGCGCCGGGTCCACCGGCTTGGGGCGTAGCCCGTTGTCGCGCAGCGCCAGCATGAGGAAGCGCTCGGCCAGCAGCGGCACGTCCTCCAGCCGGTCGCGCAGGGCCGGGGCGGTGATGGGCACCACGTTGAGGCGGAAGAACAGGTCCTCCCGGAAGGTCCCCTCCCGCGCCTCGGCCTGCAGGTCCTTGTTGGTGGCGGCGATGACCCGCACATCCACCTCCAGGGCCCGCTCCCCCCCCACGCGGGTGATCTCGCCGGTCTCCAGGGCGCGCAGCACCTTGGCCTGGGCCGCCAGGCTCATGTCGCCGATCTCGTCGAGGAACAGGGTCCCGCCGTGGGCCACCTCGAACTGGCCGCGGCGTCGGGCGGCGGCGCCGGAGAAGCTCCCCTTCTCGTGCCCGAAGAGCTCGCTCTCGATGAGCTCGCCGGGGATGGCGGCGCAGTTCACCTTGACGAACGGGCCGGCGGCCCGCTTCGACTGGCGGTGGATCTCCTGGGCGATGAGCTCCTTGCCGGTGCCGGACTCTCCCAGGATCAGCACCCGCCCGCTGGTGGGGGCCACCTTGGCGATCTCGGCGCGGAGCCGGGCCATGGCCGGGGAGTCGCCCAGCATCTCGTCGTCGAAGCGGTGAGCCCGGGCCGAAAGCGCCGCCACCCGCTCCTCCAGGCTGCGGCGGGAGAGGGCGTTCTTGACCGAGACCGCCACCCGCTCGCGGCCGATGGGCTTCCCGAGGAAGTCCGCGGCGCCGCGCCGCATGGCCTCCACCACGTCCTGGGTGTCGGCGTGGCCGGAGATCACGATCACCGGCAGGTCGCGCCACAGCTCGCGGGCCCGCGCCAGCAGCGCCAGCCCGTCCATGCCCGGCAGGCGGATGTCGAAGAGGCCCAGGTCCACCGGCTCGGAGCCCAGCGTCTCCAGGGCCTGCTCGGCGCTCTCCGCCTCCACCACCGCGTACCCCTCCGACTCCAGCACCATGCGGAGCGTCCGGCGGATGTTCTTCTCGTCGTCGACGACGAGGACGGTCTGCTTGCCCGGCTCCACGCCGGGGAGATGATACCACCCGCCCGGCCGCCTTCGGGGCCGGCCGGCTCGGCCGCCTACTGCCGCTTCACGGCGAACGGGGAGAAGCCCTGGGCCTCCGGCATGAGCTCCAGCACGCTCACGTTGACGTGCGCGGGGCGGGTCACCACCCAGTGGATCGCGTCGGCCACGTCGGCGGCGGACAGGGGCTGCATGCCCTGGTACACCTGGCGCGCCTTCTCCGGGTCCTTGAGGCGCACCAGCGAGAACTCGGTCCCGGCGGTCATCCCCGGCTCGACGCTGGTGACGCGGACGCCGGTGCCGAGGAGGTCGGCCTTGAGGTTCAGCGTGAACTGGTGGACGAAGGCCTTGGTGGCCCCGTAGACGTTGCCGCCGGGGTAGGGGTGGGAGCCGGCCACGCTGCCGATGTTCACGACGTGGCCACGCCGGCGCTCCACCATGCCGGGGAGGAGGAGCCGCGTCAGCGTCACCAGCCCTCGGCAGTTGGTGTCGATCATCTGCTCCCACTCGTCGAGCGAGGCGCGCGGAGCGGCCTCGAGCCCCAGGGCCAGGCCGGCGTTGTTCACGAGCACGTCCACCCGCGCGAAGGGATCGGGGAGGGCGGCCACCGCCGCCTCCACCGCCGAGCGGTCGCGCACGTCGATGGGCAGCGGGTGGGCCGGGACGCCCAGGCGGCCGGCCAGGGACGAGAGGCGGTCGCGGCGGCGGCCGCACAGGACGAGGCGCGCGCCCTCGCGGGCGAAGCGCTCGGCGCAGGCCAGGCCGATGCCGGAGGTGGCTCCGGTGACGAGGACGGTGGAGGCGGAGAGGTCCATGCCCGGGATTCTAATGTGCGGTGCCCGGTTGAGCTGAGCCCGAGCCCGTGCACGAGCCCGAGTCCGAGCCCGAAGGAAGCCGGGCTCGGGCGCGGGCTCGGGCTCGGGTTCGTTCACGGGATGAAAGCCAATGAAGCCTTCGCTCACGCCCGGCGCCGAGGCGGGGTCCGGGCCGGCGCGGTCACCACCAGGGGCAGGGCCACGGCGAAGAGCGCCCCACCGCCGGGCCGCTCGCGGACCGCCACGTCCCCGCCGTGCTGGAGGACGATCTTGCGCACGATGGCCAGCCCGAGCCCGGTGCCGTCGCGCCGGGTGGTGAAGTAGGGGTCGAAGACTCGCGGGCGGATCTCGGGGGGAATGCCGGGCCCCTCGTCGGCCACGTCGAGGAGGGCCCGCTCCCCCTCCGGCCGAACCGAGAGGTGCACCCGCGCCCGCGCCGGCCGGGCCGCCTGCTCGGCATTGCGAAGGAGGTTCCCGAGTACCTGCCGCATCAGGGTGCGGTCGAGGCGGACCGGGCAGTCCGCCTGCCGCGCCAGGTCCACCTCGGTCCCCTCGGCGACCTGCGGGCTCGAGCGCAGGAACTCTTCCACGAAGGCGCCCAGCTCGGCCGGCTCCGGCTTGACGTCGGGGAGGCGCGCGAAGGCGGAGAACTCGCCCACCAGGCGCTCCAGGGTGGCGATCTCCTCGCGCACCACCAGCGAGGCCTCGGAGACCAGCCGCGACAGATCCGGATCGCCCGCGGCGGCGCTGGTCCGGAAGCTGGCCTCCAGCTGCTGGAAGGCCAGCTGGATGGGGGTGAGCGGGTTCTTGATCTCGTGGGCCAGCCGCCGCGCCACGTCCTGCCAGCCGGAGATCTTCTCCAGATACACGATGCGGTCGCGTCCCTCGCGGACCTCGCGCACCATGGCGTTGAAAGCCCGGGCCAGCCCGGCCACCTCGTCGCGCCCAGGGCCCTCCTCCACCTGGACCGCCAGGTTGCCGCGCGCCAGCTCCCGCACCGCCCCCATGAGGTCGGCGATGCGACGGGTGGTGCGGCGGGCCAGGAGCAGCCCCGCGGCGGCCGCCGCCGCTGCGAAGACCACCATCACCGCCCCGAAGGCGGCCACGTAGCTCTTCTGGAGGTCGCGGCGCAGGCGCCCGGCGCTCTGGTAGCTCTGGGCCAGCTCCCGCACCTCGGCCAGGTCGGCGAAGAAGCGGGCCTCGATGGCGAAGACGCACTCCAGCACCTCGCCGGAGGGCAACACGGCGCGGGCCTGAGCGGCCCGCCACTCGCCCTCGGGATTGGGCCCCTCGGCCTCGGCCTCGGCCACCACCCGGCCGTCGGGCGAGAGCCAGGTGGCCCGCCGCAGCCGCGGCACCCGGCGCACCGCCGCCTGGAGGACGCGCTCCGCCTGCTGCGGGTCGGCGGGCATGTCCGCGGCCAGGGCGCGCGCCTGCTCGGCGTACAGCTCCTTGCGGGCGCGGAAGAGGTCGCCGTAGAGCGCCGGCGTCTCCTGCAGGGTCTCGATGAGGGCCGGGTTCAGGCCCAGGGCCAGGTTCTCCTCGGCGAGCCGGGAGGCGAAGAAGAGCGCCGCCGCCAGCGGGACCACCGCGGCCAGCACCAGCGCCGCCGCGATCTGGACCCGGAAGGAAACCTTCACTTGACGGTCCCGTCGCGCACCACGAAGGGGCGCGAGCGGAAGAAGCGGGCCTGACCCTCGCCGCCGGCGCCGCCCAGCAGGTAGCTGGCCATGGCGCCGAGCATGCTGGGGGCGCCGCCGTCGGCGCCGTGCCCGCGCACCAGCTCGCGGGTCCTCTCCACCAGCTCCTTCACCGGATCCAGCTCCACCCGGGCCACCACTACCCAGCGCTCCCCGGTGAGCGGCGCCGACGGGCCGAGGTCCAGCCCGCGGGCGTCGGCGAGGAAGGCGCGCAGCGAGGCGAAGTCGCGGAAGCGAAGGCGCCGGCCCCGCGGGTGCTCCGGGTCGGTGGCGCCGACGTCGAAGCGCTCCTCCCAGACGTCCCACAGGAGCTCGACCTCCCGGGCCCAGGCCGAGA
This sequence comes from Anaeromyxobacteraceae bacterium, assembly GCA_035762305.1. Taxonomy (GTDB): domain Bacteria; phylum Myxococcota; class Myxococcia; order Myxococcales; family Anaeromyxobacteraceae; genus DASTPH01. Next base: position 13,701 of record DASTPH010000032.1, on the reverse strand, counting down.
GCGGCGACCCACCGGCGTCCGGGACCAGCGAGACGTGGAGCGTCACCACGTGGGTGAGCCCGTCGCGCAGGGTCCGCTCCATCCCGGACGGGAAGGCGTCCGAGAGATCCAGGCTGGCCTGCAGGCGCCCCTGGGCCACCGCCACCGAGCCGGGGAAGGGCCTTTCCGGGGCCTGGGCGGCCCCGGCGACGAGCAGGGCAGTGGCGGCGAGGACCGCGCGGCGCACGAGGGGCATCTCCCCGATTCTACGCGGGAGAGACGGCTCCGCGGGCCCGTTATTCACCGCCGCGCTACCGCCGAGCTACTGCCGAGCCGGCCTGCCGCCGAGCCCGCCGGAACGGCGGGCGAGGCTGCTTGGGCACGACACGCGTCTTGGCTGCGGCACCCTCGGGCACCGCTGCGGCCGGCGCTTCCGGCCCCCGGCGACCACGCGAGGACATCGGGGCCTCGCCGCCCTGTCGGGCGCCTCGGCGGTCGGTCACCCCGACTGTTCCGCCCCCGCCCCCTCGCGCTTCAGCGTCCAGTAGGCCTGCTGAATGGCGAGGTTGAGCGGATCCGAGGTCAGGGCCGCCTCGTACTCGGCTCGCGCGGCCGGGTCGTTCCCCATGGCCCGCGCCACCTTGGCCCGGACGAAGTGCTTCTGGGCCTCCTCCTCGGCGCCGGGGCGCTCGGCGAGGAACTCGCGGCGGCGGGTCTCCACCAGCGGCACGGCCAGCCCGCTGGCCACGCAGCGGGCCACCCCCAGGTGGTTCCCGCGGCGGGCGTCGTAGGCGAGCCGCTCCGCCGGCGTGGCGAGGACGGCGGCGGCCGCCTCGACGCGCTCGAGCAGCGGTCCCACCTGCTTTGCCTCCTCCGCCGGCAGGGCCCGGCCCCGCAGGGCCTCGAGCTGCGCCCGGAGCGCCTTGGCCCGGCTCCGCACCTCGGTGAACTCCACGTCCGGCTGGACGCCCAGGAGGTCGTAGTGGCTGCCGGAGGAGCGGGAGCGCAGGTCGCGCACCAGCGCCACCGCCGCGGCGTCGCCGGCGGCCTCGCCCGGAGCCGGGGTCCGGGGCGCCTGCCCCTGGCGCGCTCCGTCCACCAGCCGGGACAGGGCGGCTCGCTGGTCGGCGCTGATGTCCACGAACTGGACCGCGAAGCCGGGGGACATCCGCCAGGCGGCGGCGTCCTGCGGCGACACCTGCCGGACCACCTCGGCCAGGAGCTCCAGGGGCGGCTCCGCCGGCCGCTCCAGCGCCACCTGCACCCGGGCGAACATGGGAGGCAGCCACCCCTCGGCCCGGAGGTACAATCCGCCGCGGCTGATCTCGCTGGCCGTGAGCCGGCGCGGGGCGCCGCCCTCCGCGGCGCGGACCTCGGCCTGCCACAGCGGAACGGGCGGGGGTGGCGCGGCGGCGGGCGAGGGCGCGGCCGGCGCCGGGGCGGCTGGCGCCGGCTCGGGGCGGGCCGGCGCGGACAGCTCGTCGAGCACGCCGGCCAGGGCGGCGCCGAAGGCGGCCATGTCCGGGAAGCGGTCCTCCGGTTTCTTGGACAGCGCCTTCAAGATCGCCGCCTCCAGGGCCGGCGGGACGGAGGCGTTCAGCTTTCGCGGCGGCTCGGGAGGCTCCTTCAGGTGGGCCAGGAGGAGCTGGGTGATGCTGCGGCCGGCGAAGGGGAGCCGCCCCACCGCCAGCTCGTAGGCCATGACCCCCAGGGCGTACAGGTCCGTGCGGGCGTCCACGCCGCGGTTGTCGCACTGCTCCGGCGCCATGTACTCGGGGGTGCCCACGATCATGCCGGCGGCGGTGTGCTTGGCGCCGGGCGGGGCGTCGCGCAGCTTGGCGATGCCGAAGTCCACCAGCTTGACGAAGTGGTCCTTGCCGCGGCGCTTCACCAGGAACACGTTGTCGGGCTTGAGGTCGCGGTGGATGACGCCCCGCTCGTGGGCGCAGTGGAGCGCGTCGCAGAGCTGCAGCAGGATGTCGAGCCCCACCGCCAGCGGCACCTCGCCGCGCCGCACCCGGGCGGTGAGGGTCTCGCCGTCCAGGTACTCCATGACGATGTAGTAGCGGGCGGGCGGCAGCACCGAGAGATCGAAGATGCCGACGATGTTCTCGTGCCCGATGAGGTTCACGGCCCGGGCCTCGTCGTAGAACCGGCCCACCAGCTCGGCGCTGGAGGCCATGGCCTCGTGCAGGAACTTGATGGCCACCCGGCTGCCGATGACCGGGTGCTCGGCGAGATAGACGGTGCCCATCCCGCCGCGTCCAAGGGGACGGATCACCCGGAAGCTGCCCACCGTCTGACCCACCAGCGGGTCGAGGGGCTGGGCCAACTCCGGGAGCGGCGTGATGGCCGGGGCTCCCAGTGCCAGGGTGGACCCGGCGAGCTGCCCGGCCGCGGCGCGGGGGCAGGTGTCGACGCCGTGGGGGCCCGCGCAGAGCGGGCAGGACATGGGGGGTGGTTCGGCGGGAGGCGACAAGGAGCTATCCCGTGGGCTTTCGCCAGCGTAGCAGAGGGGGCGCGCCGCTCGGCACCCCCTAGGGGTGGGACACGCCCCGTGTACTGGCCGTCCCAGACGGCCCCGCTTGTCTCCTTGACCTGGTGGCGATGGGGCTGATTTCTAGGGTCCAAATGGCCAAGCTCGAATCGATGACGGTGGAGGCGCTGCGGAGGTTGGCGCGAAAGGCCCTCGGGAAGGCCGCCGCGAGCCTGGAAGGCAAGAAGGCGCTCCTGGCGGCGCTCCTGAAGGCCGGGGTGACTCCCTCCGGTCGCAAGACACGGGCCGCGACGGCTCGCAAAGCGAGGAAAGGCGCCGCCAAGGCCGCCGCGAGCAAGAAGGCGAAGGCGCCCGCCCGCAGGGCGGCCGGCGGGAAGCCACGCGGCACGGCGGCCGCGCCCAAGCCGGGTGAGGCCGCGTCGGGCGTCGATCCGGAGGCCCATTTCGTGGCCCGCGTCCGCGGGGAGGAGGCGGCCCGCGCGGCCCCACACCCCATGACCGAGGCCGCCGTCGAGGCGCAGCGCCCTGGCAAGGCGCGCGAGGTCGCCGAGCCCGAGCCGGCCCTCCCGGAGGAGGGCCTGGGCGAGCTGCCCTGGTCCTACGGCGACGACGCTTTGGTGGCGCTGCCGCGCGACCCGCGGACGCTCTTCCTCTACTGGGACTTCGCCGCCGGCACGGTGGCCGCGGCCCTCGAGGGCATGGGCGGCGGGCGGACCCAGCTGTGGATCCTGGCCCGGTCCGGCGAGCGGCTGGAGAGGGTGCGGACGCTCGACTTCGCCCTCGAGGCGCGCAGCTTCTACGTCCACGACCTGGAACCGGGGCGCGCCTACCTGGCGGAGGTCCACGTCGTGGATGGCGCGGGCCGGGAGCGCCGACTGGGCGGCCCCTCCAACGAGGTGACCCTTCCCCCGGTGGGCCCGTCGGCGCTGGTGGACGACCGCTTCGCCCGTATTCCCTGGGACCTGCCGCTGTCGCGATGGCTCAAGGAGATCCGGCGCGGCGGGCCCTTCTCCGAGGAGCTGCGGGCGCTCCTGGCGCGCCTCTCCGACTGGTCGCGCTTCGCCGAGCGCACCCCGGGCGGGAGCGCCGGGGGCATGGGCGGGCGCCCCTCCTCGCCCAGCGGCGGGCCGTCCTCGCCCTGGGGTCCCTTCGGCCGGGAGGGCGCCTAGATGGCCGCCGACGCCCTGGGCTACCTCTCCCTGCACCTCCACGCCCACCTCCCCTTCGTGCGCCACCCCGAGCACGAGGACTTCCTGGAGGAGGACTGGCTCTACGAGGCCATCACCGAGACCTACCTGCCGCTGCTCCGGGTCTTCGACCGGCTGACGGACGAGGACGTCCCCTTCCGCATCTCGCTGACCATGTCGCCGCCGCTCACCGCCATGCTGCGGGACGAGCTGCTGGTGCAGCGCTACGCCCGGAAGCTGGACGGGCTCTGCGAGCTCGCCGACCGGGAGGTGCACCGGACTCGGCAGGACCCGGTCTTCCAGCCGCTGGCGCGCCACTACCAGCGCGAGTTCGGGGAGCTGCGGTCGCTGTTCCACGACCGCTACCGCCGCGACCTGGTGGCGGCCTTCGCGCGCCTCGAGTCCGCGGGCCGGCTCGAGCTCGTCACCTGCGGCGCCACCCACGGCTTCCTGCCGCTCATGCAGAAGTACCCCGAGGCGGTGCGGGCCCAGGTGGCGGTGGCGGTGGCCCACCACCGCCGCCACTTCGGGCGCGAGCCGAGGGGCATCTGGCTGCCCGAGTGCGGCTACTACCCGGGCGTGGAGGAGCTCCTGGCCGAGCAGGACATCCGCTTCTTCTTCCTGGACACCCACGGCATCACCGACGCCACCCCGCGGCCGCGCTACGGCGCCTACGCGCCCGTCTTCACGCCGGCCGGCCCGGCCGCCTTCGGCCGCGACCCGGAGTCCTCGATGCAGGTGTGGAGCGCCGAGAGCGGCTACCCCGGCGACGCCGAGTACCGGGAGTTCTACCGGGACGTGGGCTGGGACCTCGACTACGACTACGTGCGTCCCTGGATCCAGCCCACCGGGCAGCGGAAGAACGTGGGCATCAAGTACTACCGCATCACCGGCAAGACGGCGCACAAGGAGCCCTACGACCCGCAGCGGGCGCGCGAGCGAGCCGCCCAGCACGCCGGGAACTTCATGTTCAACCGCCAGCGGCAGATCGAGCACCTGGCCGGCCGCATGGCGGGAACCCGGCCCATGGTGGTCTCCCCCTACGACGCCGAGCTCTACGGACACTGGTGGCACGAGGGGCCGGCCTTCATCGACTTCCTGGTTCGCAAGGTGGCCCACGACCAGCGCATCTTCCGGATGGCCACCCCCGGCGACTACCTGCGCGAGAACGCGGAGCAGCAGCTCTCCACCCCGCCCCTGTGCTCCTGGGGGGCGGGCGGCTACGCCGCGGTGTGGCTCGACGGCACCAACGACTGGATCTACCGCCACCTGCACAAGGCGGCCGAGCGCATGATCGCGCTGGCGCGGGACTTCCCGGAGGCGGAGGGGCTGCGCTGGCGGGCCCTGAACCAGGCGGCGCGGGAGCTGCTCCTGGCGCAGTCGTCGGACTGGGCCTTCATCATGAAGACCGGCACCATGGTGGACTACGCCATCCGGCGCACCAAGGACCACGTGCTGCGCTTCGACCGCCTGCACGGGCAGATCCGCTCCGGGCAGATCGACGAAGGCTGGCTCTCCGGGGTGGAGTCGCGCGACAACATCTTCCCGGAGATCGACTACCGGGTGTACCGGCCGGCCTGAGCCGCCCGGGCCGACCGAGCCCCCCATCCCCGCGGTCGACCCGAGCCATCCACCGCCCCGCCGGGGGACCGCGGCGGCGCTCAGGGCGCCTCGACCGCCCCCGCCGCGCAGCTCGCGCCGCGCGGCTGTCCGCGCTGATCGAAGGGGGGACAGGCCCGGCCCCGCCCCCGGGCCGGGCTGCCCGGCCCCGGGACCATGGTCTCGGTCGGCCCGCCGTTCGGGCCGAGCGCGCCGAGGAGTGGATCGGCCACCAGCGCGCCCGAGGTGCAGAACGTCCCCGCCGGCCACTCGACGTTCCCGCCGCCGTCGGGGTGGATCTGCTCGCAGCCCGGCCACCACATCGCGCCGTTGCCCGCGATCACGGTGTTCTGGAGGAGGGGGCCGCCGCCGAAGATGGCGCCGGAGATGGTGTCCGGCGCGGTGGACTGGTTGTTGGCGATGGTGCAGTTGAGGAGCCCGCCCGATGGGGTGCCGGAGAGCCACAGGCCGCCGCCGTTCGTCCCGTAGGCGACGTTCTCCGCCACGGTCGAGTTGATCATCCGGACGGCGCCTCCGTGGATCCAGAGCCCGCCGTTGTGGAAGGCGCGGTTCCGGGAGATGGTGCTGTTGGCGATCTCCAGCGCCAGGCCCTGGAGATAGAGCCCGCCGGCATTGCCGGCGCCCGCGGGCGTCACCCGGTTCGAATCTACGGTGGTGGCGTTCATGGCGAACGCCCCCGTGCCGTCGTTGGACACCCGGAACACCCCGCCGCCCAGGCCCCCCGCGTCGTTCCCGGAGATGGCGACGCCGCAGAGCCGGGTCCGCTCGCGGGTCCCGTCCTGGTAGATGGCGCCCCCGCAGCCTCCCTGGCCGGGGTTGCCTCCGGTCCCGGCGGCGGAGTTCGCGGCGAAGGTGCTGTCCAGCACGGTGAGATCGCCGTGGAGGCTCCCGACCGCGCCGCCGTTGCTGGCCGAGTTCCCGGTGAACGTGGAGCGGACGATCACCGTCTCCCCTCCTCCGAAGCCGTAGATCGCCCCGCCGGCGATATCCTGGCCGGGCGCGGGAGCGCGGTTGCCCTCGAAGGCGCACTCGATGACGGTGAGGCTGCCCCCGTCCCGGTAGATGGCGCCGCCGCCGTCGGCGGTGTCGTCCCCGGTGCGCGGGCTCGAGCCCTCGCGGAAGGCGAGACGCTGCACGGTGAGGCGAGGAGTCGTCTGGTCGTAGCTCGAGTCGAGGCGAAGGATCCGCGAGGTGCCCCCGCCGCTCAGGGTGACGAGGTTTCGCCCGTCGAGCACGGTCTCCTTCGTGAAGACGATGGGCGAGGTCACGGTGATGGTGACGGGCGCCGGCCCGCAGGCGAAGAGGACGGTGCCGCCCCCGCTGGCCGCCGCCTGGAGGGCGGCCGGGGTGCAGCTCCCGGGCGTGCCGTCGCCCACCGTCGAGGTGGGGCTCGAGGCGTCCAGGAGCGGGACCGGCGGTCCGCAGCCGGGCGGCGGGGCGTCCACCGGCCAGCGCCCGTCCAGGCTCGAGCAGGCGGCGAGCAGGGCGGCGGCGAGCGCGAGGCGGGAGCGCAGCGGGACCTCCGGCGGGTGGTGAGGCGACTGTACCAGCCTCGCCCCGGGGGCCGCCGGAGACGCAGGTGGGTCGAGGTGGGCAGGGCGACACCGGGTCCGTCCGGTGACGACTCATCGGCGCCCATCCAGCTAGAGCTGGCTCAGCCCGCCGTCCGCCACCAGCTCGGCGCCGACGAAGAAGGTGACTCGTCCGAGGCCAGGAACACGGCGGCGTGAGCGATCGGGCAGCAGCCCCCTGCGCACCGGGCTCCTCGGCCCTTCAGCGGGGCCTCTTCCGCTTGAACGCCTCGCGCTCGGAGGGGGACGCGATCTCCGCGGCCAGCAGGTCGTACAGCTCCTCCTCCGAGCGGGCCCGGGCCGCGGCGCGCGCCACCAGGATGGGCGCCATCGGGCCGAGGTGGACGGCGAGGTCGCGGCCGGCGCGCTCCAGCGCCGCGGGCGGGATCGAGCCGGCCGCCGCCAGGGTGGAGGCGGCCGCCTCGCGCGGCGGCGGGCTCCCGCACAAGCGCAGGAGCTCGTCGCGATCGCGCCCCGGCGCCAGGTGGCTGGCCAGCGCCTCGCCGAGGTCGCGCAGGCTCCTGGCGCGGACCCGCGCCGTCGCCACCAGGTGGCGGGCGATGGGACCGAGCAGCGCGGCGGCGCTACGCTCGAGGCGGTCGACCGCCTCGGGGTCCAGCGCCGCGGGCGTGGCGGGGCCCGTCGCGGGCGCTTCCGCTCCCTCCGGCGCGCCCGGCCGGCGAAGCTCGTAGACCTCGTGGCTGCGCCCCTGCTCGTCCTGGCGGACCCCGCCGGCCCGGAACAGCGTCCGGTGGCTCTCGGACAGGCAGGCCGCCACCTCGAAGAACGAACGCGACACCAGGGCCTGGTCCTCGCCGGCGAGGCGCATCACCCGGTCCGCCTCGTTGAGGCCCTCGCCGATCGCCTCGAGGTTGCCGTTCACGTCGGGCACGAGCCGCACCGCGCCGAGGTGGACCCCGACGCGCAGGCGTGGGCCGCCGGCGGCGGCCGGGCCCATCCCCTCGCGGAGGCCGACGGCGCAGGCCATGGCCGCCTCGGGATCCCCGAGGAAGCAGATGGCCGCCCCGGCGCCGGTGTCGAGGAGCACGCGCTCCTCCTCGGGCACGCCGCGGATGGCCGCCGCCAGGGAGCGATTGAAGCGGGCCTTCCAGGCGGCGCAGGTGTCCACCGAGTGGGCGGCGTAGCCGGCGATCTCGGCGGCCACCACCGTCGCCAGGAAGGCGCGGTCGGTCCGCTCGCTGGTCGGAGGGGCTCGCCGGGCCGGGGCGGGGGTGCTGGCGGCGGCGCCGTCCCGGGGCGGCTCGCCCGCCAGGGCGGTGAGCGCGGCCAGGACCTCGCCCGCGTCGCGCGGGCGCTTCACCGGGTCCTGGGCCAGCATCCGCCGGATGAGGTCGCGCAGCCCGGGCTCCTCCGGGATGGCCAGGTCCGGGGCGGCGGTGGCGCCGCGGACCGAGCTCCCCGCCTCGCTCGCGAACGGCGGCGCCCCCGCGATCATCTCGAACAGGACCACCCCCATGGCGAACACGTCGGTTCGCTCGTCCTCGGGCGCTCCCCGCCACTGCTCGGGCGCCATGTAGGCGGGGGTGCCGCCGTCCACCTTCCGGTGCCCGAAGGCGTGGGCCATCCCCAGGTCGAGCACCTTCACCTGGCCGTCGTCGCAGAGGAAGACGTTCCCGGGCTTCAGGTCCCGGTGGGTCACGCCCTGGGCGTGAGCGTGGGCGAGCCCCTTCGCCATCTCCACGAAGATGCGGAGCGCGTCGCGGACCGGAAGCGGTCCGCGCTCGATCCGCTCGGCGAGGGTGAGCCCGCGGAGCAGCTCCATCACCAGATACGGGCCCTGCGGGCTCTGCCCCACGTCGAAGAGGGTCACGATGTTGGGGTGGGAGAGGAGCGCCGCCGCCTCGGCCTCGCGCAGGAGGCGCTCTGCACGTGCGTCGGAGCGGAAGCCGGCCCGGACCGCCTTGAAGGCCACCAGCCGGCCCAGCTCGCGGTCCCGCGCCTCGTACACCACGCCGAAGCCGCCGCGGCCGATCTCGCGCACCAACTCGAAGCGGCCGATGACCGCCCCGGGGCGGAGGGCGTCCTTCCACGCCGCCCCGCGCTCGGCGGGCGGTCCGCGCGCGAGCTGCTCGATGAGGGCGGAGAGCTCTCCCGGGCGGAGCGTGGCGCTCTGGGCCGAGGGTGGATGCGGCGGAGGCTCCGCGCCGGTTGGGTCGCCGTTCTCGGCGTCGCGGGCGCTCGCGTCGCCGGCGTCCAGCGGGCGCGTCACCGCTCGCGCTCCAGGATCTTCATGGCCGCGGCCAGGCTGCGGTGCATGCGGTTGAACGCCGCCGCCAGCACCGAGATCTCGTTCCGTCCCCGCACCGGCAGCTCGGGCACGTCCATCTGGCCCATGCTGATCTCGTCGGCGCGCCGGGCGAAGCGGCTCACCGGCCGCACCACCGTGGCGTAGAGGAGGAGGTCCAGCACCGCCAGGGTGACGAGCCCCACTACCACCAGCGACACCAGGATCTGGCGGAACGAGCGCTCGGCGATGCGGAGCGGCAGCGCCACCGGTACCGAGACGATCTGCGCGGCGATGACCTCGCCCTCCTTCCAGCCGAAGCCGTTCGCCGGCCCGTACAGGTCGACCATGTCGCGCGGCGCCTGCGCCGGCGTGGCGTGGCATTCCAGGCAGGACTTCTTGGCGCGCATCGGCCGCGCCAGGTAGAGGGACGTCCCGAGCGGCGTGCTGCGCTCGCCGTCCAGCCGTTCCACCTCCGGCCGGTTGCGGAAGACGGTGATGAGGTCCTCCTCCCAGTCCAGCACCCGGTTGCGCGGGTTGGTCGGGTTGAGCGAGGCCTCCTTGTACGAGTACTCCGGGTAGTTCTTGCGCAGGTAGTTGAAGACCTCGGTGGCCGCGAAGGCGGGGACGGACTGGGGGCGGAACACGCGGCTCGAGGGAAAGCGCCGCGCGCAGAGCTCGGCGAAGACGTCGTCCGCGGTGGCCACGACCTGGCCGGCGCTCAGCTCCTTGATCACAGGCGCCACCTGCTCGGTCGTGTAGTGCCGCATCGCCAGCGCGGTCTCCATCATGATCTGCGCGTGATAGAGGACCTGCTCGCGCGCGCTGCGCTCGAGCGAGCGGCGGAAGAGCATGGCCGCGGCGGCGAGGCCGAGCCCGAAGACGACGGCGAAGATCAGGCTGAACTTCGCGAGCAGACGCAATGCCTCCTCCCGATGTGCTCCGATGTGCTCCTATGTAGCGTTCTCGTGGAGTGTTCTCCCGGCGCCGCCCTGCACCCTTCGGGCCCCCCCTATCGGGGGAGGAATCGAGCGCACAGCCGGTTGGAGGTCACGCCTTCCGGCGCTCGGGCCAGATGCGGCGTGGGTCGGACCCCGACGGGCCCCGATCTCACCCCAGCGGCCGGTAGATCCGGCCCTGGTAGTCGCCGAGCGCGCGCGCGGTGTTGAAGGCCGGCCCCAGGCTGCGCAGGGAGGCGCGGACGCGCTCGAGCCACCGGCGCGGCAGCCCGCCCTGGTCGCGGTCGTAGTACAGGGGCACCACCTCGCGCTCCAGGAGCCCGTAGAGCGCGTCGGCGTCGCGCGCGTCCTGGCTGGCCTCGTCCGGGCCCGGCTGGCTCGGGATGCACCATCCGTTCGCGCCGTCGTACGCCTCGGCCCACCAGCCGTCGCGGACGGAGAGGTTGAGCCCGCCGTTCAGGGCGGCCTTCATGCCGCTGGTCCCGCTGGCCTCCAGCGGCGGGCGGGGGAGGTTCAGCCAGACGTCGCAGCCCGCCACCAGCCGGCGCGCCGCCGGGAGGTCGTAGTCCTCCAGGAAGACCACCCGGGCGGCAGCGGACTGCTGCAGCTTCAGGCCGAAGATGGCCTGCACCATGCGCTTGGCCCCGTCGTCCTGCGGGTGGGCCTTGCCGGCGATGACCACCTGGATGGGCTTCGGCCCGTTGAGCAGGGCCAGGGCGCGCCCGGCGTCGGCCACCAGGAGGTGGAGGCGCTTGTAGCCGGCGACGCGGCGCGCGAAGCCGACGGTGAGGACGGCGGGGTCGAAGGTCCGGGCTGCGCTCTCGACGTACGGGATGGGCTCGCCGCGCGCCAGCCGGTCGGCCACCGACCGCGCCCGGGCGAACTCGACCAGGTCGGCGCGGAGCCGGCACCGCACCGCCCACAGCTCGGCGTCGGGGATGGCGTCGACCCGGGCCCAGCGCGCGGGGTCGGCCGCCTGCTCCATCCACCCCGGCCCCAGGTGCCGGTCCAGGAGCTCCCGCATGGGAGCGGCCATCCAGGTCGGCAGGTGCACGCCGTTGGTGACGTGGACGATGGGGACGTCCGCTTCCGCCCGGCCCGGCCAGAGGTGCGCCCACATCGCGCGCGCCACCTGGCCGTGGCGGAGGCTCACGGCGTTGGCCGAGCGGCTGGCCCGCAGGGCCAGGTCGGTCATGCCGAAGGGCGCATCGGCCGGGGCGCCCGGCGGCCGGCCCAGCGCCAGGAGGTCCAGGGCGGCGGCTCCGGGCTCTCGCGCCCAGGCGCCCAAGGCGCTCTCGACCTCGTCCGGCCGGTACCCCTCGTTTCCGGCGATGACCGGCGTGTGCGTGGTGAAGACGATGCGGTCGCGCGTGGCCTGCAGGGAGCGCTCGGGCGGCTCGCCGCGGGCCACGCCCTCCCGCGCCAGCTCGAGCGCGGCCAGGGCCGGATGCCCCTCGTTGAGGTGGAAGGTCGCCGGCCGGATCCCCAGGGCGTCGAGGGCGCGGACGGCGCCGACGCCGAGGAGCGCGTACTGCATGAGGCGGTACTGGCGGTCGCCCACGTAGAGCTGGGCGGTGATGAAGCGCTCGATGGGATCGTTCTCGGGCTGGTCAGCGTCGAGCAGGAAGAGCGGCACGCGCCCGACGGCGGCGCGCCAGACGGCGGCCCGCACCGGTCCAGATCGCATCGGGACCTCGACCGCGACCGGCTCGCCGGTGGGCCCCACGGCGCGCTCGAGGGGGAGCTGCTCGGGCGTGGAGACGGTCCAGTACTCGTGCTGCCAGCCGGAAGGGTCGAGCCGCTGGTGGAAGTAGCCGCGGCGGTAGAGCAGCCCCGCCGCGACCAGCTCGACGCCGCGGTCCGACGCCTCCTTGAGTAGGTCGCCGGCGAGGACCCCGAGTCCGCCGGAGTAGATGGGGAGCGACTCGTGGACGGCGTACTCGGAGCAGAGGAAGGCGATCGGGCCGGGACCGGCGGGCGCCCTGGCCGGCGCTCGGGCCATGGCGGCGCCGAGCCCTCGCGCCAGCCTGTCCGCCAGGTCCAGCAGGGCGCGATCGGCGGAGGCGTTCTGGAGGACGCGGCGCGGCGCCTCGCGGAGAAGGCGGACCGGGTTGTGCCCGCACGCCTCCCAGGCGGCCGGGTCGACGGACCGCCACAGGGCCTCGCCCTCCGGCTGCCACGACCACCAGTAGTTGAAGGCCAGGCGCGCCAGCGGGCGCAGCCGCCGGGGCAGCTGCTCCTCCAGAGCGTCCTGCGCCGCGGTGCCCGCCGTGAAGCTCGCCACGGGACACCCCTTTCACGGAACCGCTGACCCAATAATGGCCCGGCGGCATGCGCCAGCGGGATGCCGCTCGTGTGTTGCCACGTTCGGGGGGCGGCCCACGGCTGCACGGATGCTGCACGGAAGGCGAGGATCGTGAAGGAAGAACCGGCGGGCCCCCCCTCCGCCGACTCGAGCCGCCCGGAACGGGCGGCGAGGCCTTTGGGAAACCTCGGGCTCGTCGGGTTCTCCAACCGAGTTGGACGCGGCGTGCACACCGGTTGAAGAAGCAGCCTCGCCCCCCTTCGGGTGGCTCGGCAGTAACTAGGTCTCCTCGTCGCCGCCGCGCTTGTCGGCGATCTCCTTGCGCAGGGCCTCGAGCGCCTGGTCGCCGGCGCCGTGCTCGTGGGGCAGGTCCTTGTCGGCCTCCCGGCCCGTTCCGGTGAGGTGGGCCTCGCCGGGGCGCCAGCCGGGGGTCATGGTGGAGGCGAGGTCGGCCGCGCCGCCCCTGGCCAGGGCCGCCACCTTCCTCGCCAGGGCGTAGGCCACCAGGACGAAGCCGATGACCGGGAGGAAGACCACGAACAGGCCGCCCAGGATGGGCAGGAGCATGAGCACCGCCAGCGTCGGGATCTGGAGGTAGCGGTCCTCGGGGCCGCCCGGCAAGAAGCCGCCCGGCCGCTCGACGGGGGTGATGGACCAGCGCCTGGGGTTCCAGTAGTAGCCGCTCTCCGCCGGGGATCCGCCGATGTGCCGTGCCATGGCCGTCCTCCTCTCCTCGCCTCGAGCCCATCAGGGCTTCGGGTTGCGCTTCTCCTCGATCTCCTTCGAGAGCGTCTCCAGGCGCTCGTCCGCTCGCGGCGCCCCCGCCTCCTCGCCCTTCTCGGCGCGCTTGCCGGTGAGGTGGGCCTCGCCGGGGGCCCAGCCCGGAGTGACGGTGGAGGCCAGCTCGGTCGCCGACTTCTTGAAGAGGCCGACGATGGGGCGGACCGCGGCCTCGAAGACGAGCACGAAGCCGATGACCGGGAGGAAGACCACGAACAGGCCGCCCAGCATGGGGAGGAGCGCCAGCACCAAGAGAACCGGGATGCGCAGGAACTTGTCGCCGCGCCCGCCCGGTAGCTGTCCGCCGTCCCGCTCCACCGGGGTGATCTCCCACTTGCCCAGGTTCCAGTAGTAGCCGCTGCGAACCGCCGTGCCGCCGATGCTGGTCGTCATGTCGTTTTCCTCCGCGCTGGGGTGTGTCGCTCTCTCTCGATGCCAATGTGCCGCATCGGCGCGGCCTTCGATATTGGGACGAGGCCGTACCCGGGCGGGAAAAAGTCCGCGGCCACGGCAAGGACGACTCCCGCCCTCGCCCCCTGGCCGCGACCGAGCCGCCCC
>DASTPH010000031.1:0-8043 GCA_035762305.1 Anaeromyxobacteraceae bacterium | reverse complement strand
CCGAGCGCGGTCCGGAAGTCCACCTTCTCCTCCCACACCTTCATGGCGTTGCGCTGGACGTAGACGTAGGCCTCCTGGCGGGCCACCCCCTTCTCCACCAGGGCCAGGAGCACCCGCTGCGCCTCGTAGAGGCCGCCGGTGGCGTCCAGGTTCTCCTTCATGCGCTCCGGGTAGACGCGCAGGTTCTCGATCATCCCGGCGAAGCGGTGCAGCGCGAAGTCCAGGGCCGCGGTGGCGTCGGGCGCGATGACCCGCTCCACCGAGGAGTGGCTGATGTCCCGCTCGTGCCACAGCGCCACGTCCTCCAGCGCCGGCACCGCCCAGCCGCGCAGGAGGCGCGCCAGGCCGGTCAGGTTCTCGGAGAGGATGGGGTTGCGCTTGTGGGGCATGGCCGAGCTGCCCTTCTGGCCGGCGGTGAAGGGCTCCTCGGCCTCCCGAACCTCGGTGCGCTGCAGGTGGCGCACTTCGGTGGCCTGCTGCTCCAGGGTGGCTCCGCACAGGGCCAGGGCGCAGAACCACTCGGCGTGCCGGTCGCGGCACACCACCTGGGTGGAGGCCGGCTCGGCGCCGGGGAGGCCCAGCTTCTCCATGACGTGGGCCTCCACCCGCGGGTCCACGTTGGCGAAGGTCCCCACCGCCCCGGAGATCTTGCCCACCGAGGCGGTCCGGGCTGCCTGGGCCAGGGCGGCGCGGCGACGCGACCAGGCGTCGTACCAGCCGGCCAGCTTCAGCCCAAAAGTGATGGGCTCGGCGTGGACGCCGTGGCTTCGCCCCATCATGGGGGTGCGGCGGTGCTCCAGGGCCCGGCGCTTCACGGCCGCCTGCACCCGGTCGATGCCGCCGAGCAGGAGCGCGGTGGATTCCTTCACCTGCACCGCCAGGGTGGTGTCGAGAACGTCCGAGGAGGTCATCCCCTTGTGCAGGTGGCGCGCCGGCGGGCCGCCCTTCTCCTCCACCAAGGTGAGGAAGGCGATGACGTCGTGCTTGACGGTCTTCTCGATCTCCTCGATGCGGGCCACGTCCACGGCGCTGAACTCGTAGCCGGCGAAGGCCTGCGTCAGCGCCTCGAGGTCCCGCTCCGGGACCTCGCCCAGCCGGGCCATGGCCTCGGCGGCGAGGAGCTCCACGTCGAGCCAGATGCGGAAGCGGCGCTCGGCCGACCAGACGCGGGCCATCTCGGGGCGGGTGTAGCGCGGGATCATGGGGTCCTCACTTTCCCGTCGAGCCGAAGCCGCCGCCGCCGCGGTCGCTCCGCCCGAGCTTGTCCACCAGCTCGAGCTCGGCGCGCTCCACCGGGGCCACCACCAGCTGGGCGATGCGGTCGCCGCGGGCGATCTGCACCGCCTCCCGGCCCCAGTTGACGAGCAGGACCCCCACCTCGCCGCGGTAGTCCGAGTCGACCGTCCCGGGCGCGTTCACCATGCCCACCCCGTGCCGCAGCGCCAGGCCGGAGCGGGGGCGCACCTGCCCCTCGTAGCCGGGCGGAATCTCCACGGCGATGCCGGTGGGCACCAGCCGCCGCTCGCCCGGGGCCAGCGACACCGCCTCGTCGGCGCAGAGGTCGAGGCCGGCGGCGCCGGGGCTGTGATAGCGCGGGAGGTCGAGGGATGGACCGCGCTCTCCGACTCGCCGGATCCTCACGGTGACGGCCATTCGCTCCTCGCCAGGCGGGGACGACCCCCCGCCCTACCTCGCTCGGGACACAGGCTTCAGGAAACGCCGCACGGATGCAAGCGCCATCGCCCGGGCCCTTTGGCCCGACGGCCGCTGAGGTCAGGCCTTGCCGGCCTCGGCGGGCTCCGCCTTCCTGCCGGCGGCCTCCGCCAGCGCCTCCTTGCGGGAGAGGCGGATCTTGCCCTGGCGGTCCACCGAGATCACCTTCACCAGCACCTCCTCGCCCTCCTGGAGCACGTCGGAGACGCTCTTGACGCGCTTGTCGGACAGCTCCGAGATGTGGATGAGCCCGTCGGTCCCGGGGAAGATCTCCACGAAGGCCCCGAACTCGGCGATCTTGCGCACCGTGCCCAGGTAGGTCTTGCCCACCTCGGCCTCCTGGGTGAGGTTGCGGATCATCTTGATGGCCGCCTCGACCTGGGTCTGGTTGGGGCTGGCGATGGAGATGGAGCCGTCGTCCTCGATGTTGATGGAGCAGCCGGTGCGGGCGGTGATGTCCTTGATGACCTTGCCGCCGGGCCCGATGACGTCCTTGATGCGCTCGGGGCGGATCCTGATGGTGGTGATGCGCGGCGCGTAGGCCGAGATCTCGGCGCGCGGCTTCTCGATGGCCTTGCCCATCTCCGCCAGGATGTGGCGCCGGCCGTCGCGGGCCTGGGCCAGCGCCCGCTCCAGAATCGCCCGGTCCACGCCGCCGATCTTGATGTCCATCTGGATGGAGGTGATGCCGGCGTCGGTGCCGCACACCTTGAAGTCCATGTCGCCCAGGTGGTCCTCGTCGCCGAGGATGTCGGAGAGGATGGCGATCTTCTCCCCCTCCTTGATGAGCCCCATGGCGATGCCGGCCACCGGGGCCTTGATGGGCACGCCGGCGTCCATGAGCGAGAGGCAGCCGCCGCACACCGAGGCCATGGAGGAGGAGCCGTTCGACTCCATGATGTCGGAGACGATGCGGACCGTGTAGGGGAACTTGTCCTCGGCGGGCAGCACCTGGCGCAGCGCCCGCTCGGCCAGGGCACCGTGGCCGATCTCGCGCCGCCCCGGGCCCCGCAGGAACTTCACCTCGCCCACGCTGAAGGGCGGGAAGTTGTAGTGAAGCATGAACTTCTTGAAGGACATGCCGGTGAGCATCTCCACCCGCTGCTCGTCCTCGGCGGTGCCGAGGGTGGTGGCCACCAGGGCCTGGGTCTCGCCGCGGGTGAAGAGGGCCGAGCCGTGCACGCGCGGGAGCAGCCCCACCTCGCAGGTGATGGTCCGGACGTCGGCCATGCCTCGGGCGCCGATGCGCTTGCCCTCGTCGGTGATCATCTTCCGCATGGACTCGTACTTGACGTCCTCGTAGTACCCCTTGATCTCCTTCTCGCGCTGCAGGAGCTCGGCGGCCCTGGCCGCGTCGGCGCCGGCCTCGGCCCTGAGCGTCTCCAGGAGCTCCTTCTTGATCTCGGAGAGCCGTCCGTAGCGGTCGTGCTTCTCGTGGCGGGAGTAGGCCTCCTTCACCTTCTCCCAGGCGAGGGCCTTCACCCTCTCGCGCAGGGCCGGGTCGTTCTTGGGCGGGTCGAAGGCGCGCTTGCCCTTGAAGCCGGCGGCCTCGGCCAGCCGGTGCTGGGCCTGGAGCAGGTCCTTCACCGCCGCCTGCCCGAAGAGCAGCGCGTCCACCATGACGCTCTCCGGGACCTCCCGGGCGCCGCCCTCCACCATGACGATGGCGTCGGCGGAGGCGGCCATGACGATGTCCAGATCCGCCTCGGCGCGCTGGGCCAGGGTGGGGTTGGCCACGAACTGGCCGTTCACCCGGCCCACGCGCACGCCGGCGATGGGGCCGTTGAAGGGGACGTTGGAGACCTGCAGCGCCGCCGAGGCCCCGGTGAGGGCCAGGGCGTCGGGGTCGTTCTCCTGGTCGAAGGAGATCACCGTGGCGATGATCTGGGTCTCGTTGGCGTAGCCCTCGGGGAAGAGCGGCCGGCAGGAGCGGTCGACGATTCGGCTGGTGAGGGTCTCCTTCTCGGTGGGGCGCCCCTCGCGGCGGAAGTAGCTGCCGGGGACGCGCCCGGCGGCGAAGAGCTTCTCCTGGTAGTCGACGGTGAGGGGGAAGAAGTCGATCCCCTCTCGCTTCTCCTGCGCCGACACCACCGTCACCAGGACGATGCTGTCGCCCATGCGGACCCAGACCGCCCCGTCCGCCTGCTTGGCCACCTTGCCGGTCTCGAGGAGGATCTCCCTCTCGCCGCACTTCGCGCGCTGCTGAACTGGATTCATCCGATGCACCTTGTTCCGGCCGGGCGCCGCTTGGGCGCGCTCCGGCCCGCTGGGTTGTCCGCCGCGCCGGTCGGCGCCGCCGGAGGTCCCGCTGGTGCCTCAGTTCCTCGCGCGAGCGCCCATCCCAGGGGAGGGGCGTTCGAGTCGGAAACGGAGGCGCTTCGAGGGATCTCCTGCCGGCGTCGCCCGCTCGCGGGCGGTCGCTGCTGTCTTCCTTACTTCATGGCGCCCGGGGCCCATCCCCGGTGCGCCGGCGCCGCGGCCCCCTGGCCCGGCGCCGTCCCGCCCCCTACTTGCGGATGCCGAGCTGGTCGATGAGGGCCTTGTAGCGAGCCGCATCCACCGTCCGCAGGTAGTCGAGCAGCCGCCGCCGCTGGCCGACGAGCTTCAACAGCCCGCGGCGGCTGTGGTGGTCCTTCTTGTGGGTCTTGAAGTGCTCCGTCAGGTAGGCGATGCGCTCGGTGAGGAGCGCCACCTGGACCTCGGGGGACCCGGTGTCGTTGTCGTGACGGCGGTACTTGGTGACGACTTCGGTCTTCCTGGTGACTGCCAGCGCCATAGCGACGGCTCCCTTCGAATGTTCGTCCGGCGCCGTCACGGGGGCGAAGGCGCGCGCCGCGAGGACAGTGGCCGGAGGGTTCGAGGCGATTCAATAAGCGATTCGGGCCGGAGAGTCAATGGAATCGAAGGGTTGCCCTCTGGCCGCTCACGCCCTCCCGACCGGTCCTCGCTTGGGGGAGTGCTCCACGAACTCCACCTCCGGCGACGAGCGCAGCCTCTGGAGCAGGTCCTCGGGCTCGGCCTCGCCGCACTCCACCGTGTAGAGCGACGCCAGCTCGGGGTCGGTCTCGTCGGGGAGGAGCCGGCGCACGTCCCTGGCGCCGGCCGCCCGCAGCGCCCGCACCAACCGGTCGCGGGCGGGGGGGTCCACGCCCGGGCGCACCTTGAACTGGAGCTTCCCGGCCACCGAGAGATCCTACAGCGCCGTTTCCAGATTGAGCAGGCCGTCGCCGTAGCTCGGCGTCCAGGGGCGGCCCCGCATGCCGGCCACCTTGGCGGCGGTCTGGCGCAGGCGATCCTTCACCTGCTGGCCGGTCCAGCCCGGGTTCCTGGCCAGCACCAGGGCGGCCGCCCCGGCCACGTGGGGCGTCGCCATGGAGGTGCCGCTCCAGGAGGCGTACTCGCTCTCGCTCCGGTAGGGTGGCGCCGGGGCGGTCGGCAGCGTGGAGAGCACGTTCACGCCCGGCGCCGAGAGGCCGATGTGACGGCCGGTGTTGGAGAACGAGGCCCGGCGCAGCGACTCGCCCACCGCCCCCACCGCCAGCACCCCCGGGTAGGCGGCCGGGTACATGGTGGGGTTGCCCTGGTCGCCGGCGTTGCCCATGGCGGCGGCCACCACCACCCCGGCGGCGTCGAGCTGCCGGAAGAGGATGGCCTCGGTCTCGGAGCGCTGGGGCCCGCCCAGGCTCAGGTTCAGCACCCGCGCCCCGGAACGCCGCACCGCGTTCAGCGCCTGGAGGTAGCGCTCGCCGTCCACGTAGAAGTCCCCCTGCTCCGGCTCGTCGGGGAACACCTTCCACACCTCGAGGCGCGTCCGCGCCACGCCGGCGATGCCCTGATCGTTGTCCACCAGGGCGGCGATGACGCCGGAGACGTGGGTGCCGTGACCGATCACGTCCGTCGCCTTGAGGCCGCGGTGGTGATAGGCGCGCACCACCCCCAGGAGGTCGGGGTGGTCCTGGTCCACGCCGGTGTCGACGACCGCCACCGCCAGCGCCCCGGCGTCGGGCCGGCGCGCCTGGAACCAGCGGATGGCGCGCAGCCCCCACTGGCGGTTCAGGAAGGGGTCGGGCTCGGCCTGGGCCCAGCGAGCGGGCATGGCCTCGGCGAGCGCGATGCCCTTCGCCCCCTCGAGCTTGCGGAGCACGGCCGCCAGGGACTTCTTCGGGTCGAGGCGCACCACCGCGAAGCCCGCCAGCGACTCCTCCTCGGCCTTGAGGACGCTGGCCGCCGCCGCAACGCGGTGGGCCGGCGCGGCGGCCGCCCGCGGCGGCTTGCCGGCGAAGAGCGGGACCACCTCCCTGAGGCCCGCGTTGCGGCGGAGCCAGTCGAGCGGGTCGGCCACCGCCGGCGGCAGCGCCATGGCCGCCGCCGCCAGCCGAACCGGCTCGGGCGCCGCTGCGCGCACCGGCCTCGGGGCGAAGCGGACGATGAGCGTCCCCGGAATGGAGGCCAGGCGCGCCGGAGCCGGCTTGCGGCGACGACCCACCGGCACGGGTTGGGACGGGATCACGGAGGGACCTCCTCGGATGAAGGGGGGAGGATTCCACAACCAGTGTCGTGGCGGACCGGCCCGGATGGGTCGGGGAGTCCTCGCGGGCGGGAGCGATGGCGCCGCCGGTCAGCGTTCCCGAGGTCGCCGCTTCTCTGCCGGGTCTCCCGCCTTCTCCCGACCCGCGGGCCGGAGCACGCGAACCGGCTTCAGGAGCCCGCCGTCCGACCGGCACACCGCCACCAGTCGCCCCTCGGCGTCCAGCGCCCGGACCATGCCCTCCGGCGCGGCCAGGGCCACGGCCTTGCCGTGGCCGAGGTCCGCGACCTGGGCGGCGTCGAGCCGCGCCGCCGGCATGAAGGGCAGCGCCTCGGCCGGAGGGACGAGCCGCGCCCGCAGCGCCTCGGGGCCGCCGCCCGCCGCCAGGGCCTCGGCCTCGGCCAGCGCCAGGGCGGCGGCGATCCCGAACGGACCGGACTCGGTGCGCCGGAGCGCCGAGAGGTGCGCCGGCACGCCCAGGGCCCGCCCCAGGTCGGCGGCGAGCGTGCGGACGTAGGTGCCCTTGCCGCAGCGGACGAGGAGCCGGGCCCGCCTGAGGCCGTCGCGGGTCGGCTCGAGCTCCAGGAGCTCCAGGGCGTGGATCCGCACCCGCCGCGGGGCGCGGGCCACCTCCTCGCCTCGCCGGGCGGCCTCGTGGAGCCGCCGTCCCTTGACCCGCACCGCCGAGTACATGGGCGGGGTCTGCTCGATCTCGCCGACGAAACCGCCGAGCGCCGCCGCCACCCGGGCGGCGTCGAGGCCGGAGGGATCGCCCCGCTCGGCGACCGGCCCCTCGGCGTCTTCGGTCTCGGTGGCGGCGCCGAAGGCCACCACCGCCTGGTAGGCCTTGTCGCCCTCGGCGAGCCAGCGCTGGAGCTTCAAGGCCTCGCCCACGCACACCGCCAGCAGGCCGGTGGCGGCGGGGTCGAGCGTCCCGGTGTGGCCGGCCGAGGGCTCGCCCAGGAGGCGCCGCACCCGCTGGACCACCTCGAAGCTGGTGGGGCCGGCCGGCTTGTCGATGACCAGGACGCCGTCGGCCATGGACCGGGGGCGGGCGGGGCCGCCTACCACCCCTCCTTGTCGCGGACCTCCCGCAGCAGCCGGTCGATCCGGTCCCCCTCGGCCACGCTCTCGTCGTAGCGGAAGCGCAGGTGGGGGGTGAGGCGGAGCTTCAGGCGGCGGGCCACCTCGCGCTGGAGATACGGCGCCGCCGACTCGAGCCCGGCCAGGGTCTCCTTCCGCACCGCCTCCTCGCCGTGGATGGAGACCCACACCGCGATCTCCCGGAGATCGGGCGACATCTTGGCCCCGGTGACGGTGACGAATCCGGTGATGCGCGGGTCCTTGAGGCCGCGCGCCAGCATCGCCGACAGCTCGTGGCGGAACTCCTCGGCCACCCGGGCCGGACGGTCAGGAATCGCCATCGGCGTCCTCCTTCGGCCCGCCCTCCGCTCGCCAGTCGTCCTCGGCCTCGGCCAGCGTCCGCTCCTCCGAGGCGCCCAGGTGGTCGGCGTAACACTGGATCTCGAGCGCCCGGTCCACGATTTGGAGCTGCCCCCCGTGCATCCCGCCCACGAACTCGGCCACCTTGTCCAGGGTCTCGTTGACGAAGGCGCGGTCGTTGCCCACCGCCGCCACCCCCACCACGCTCTTCTGCCACCGGTCGTTCTCGGCCACCTCGGCCACCGAGACGTTGAAGCGGGCCTTGACCCGGTCGATGGCCGAGCGCAGGAGGTGGCGCTTCGACTTGAGCGAGCCCGGATCGGGCAGGTAGAGGGTCAGGCGGAGGATGCCGACGAACA
>DASTPH010000030.1:0-27167 GCA_035762305.1 Anaeromyxobacteraceae bacterium | reverse complement strand
GACACTTCGGGCTCGGCCACGGCGACGGCGCCCACGCGCCGGACGAGTACTACCTCATCGAGAGCGCGAATCCGAAGCTGCGCGGGTACGACGACGCCGTGAAGTCCTTCGTGGACTACCTGTACCAGCTGGCGGATTGAGCGCGAGCCCGGCGCTACCAGGGGTGCTCGAGCAGGAGGTGGGCGAACGCCTGCCTGCGGTGGCAGCCTGGGGTCAGGAGCTGGCCGCGCCGGCCGGAGCCCGCGATCGCGGCAGGGTCACCGTGAAGGTGGTGCCATGGCCGGGGGCGCTCTCGACCGCCACCCGTCCGCCGTGGGCCTCGGCCAGGCGCTTCACGGTGGCCAGGCCGATGCCGTAGCCGGTCGACTGCCGCCCGCCCCGGAAGTACAGGTCGAAGACGTGCGGCAGGGCCTCGGGGGCGATGCCGGTGCCGGTGTCGCGGACCGAGAGCACCACCTCGCCGTCCCGGCCGCTGGCGTCGACCTCGACTCGCTTCTCGGGCGCCTCTCCCAGGAACTTGAGCGCGTTCTCCGCCAGGTTGGCGGCCACGGCCCGGAGCGCTCCCTGGGCCATGGCCGCGCAGAGCCCGGGTTCGGCGCGGATCTGCAGGGCCACCCCGCGCTCGGCGGCCCGGGCGGCCAGCTCGTCGCGCAGCCCCTCCAGCACCTCGGACACGTCGGCGGCTCCCGGCTGGGGGCGGGCGCCGGCGCGGGAGAACTCCAGCAGGTCGTCGATGAAGCGGCCCAGCCGCACCACGTTGCGCTCGGCGCGCTGACAGGTCTCCGCGACCTGCCGGTCGGCCGCGCCCCGGCCGATGATCTCCACCGCGAGGCGGATGGTCTGGAGCGGCGTGCGGATGTCGTGCGCCACCCGCGAGGCGAAGGCCTCCATCTCCTGGGCTCGCAGGTCGGCCTCGGCCGTGTACCGCTCCACGGCGCTCAGGGCCGCCCAGAGCATGATCACTGCCGCCAGGGCCCCCAGCCCGGCGAGCCCGACCGCCATCCAGGCGATGCGCCGCAGCGAGCCGTCGATGCGGACCGAGGCGTGGCGCGCGGCCTCGCCGTTCTGGCGAATCAGTTGCTCGGCGAGCCCGTCGACCTTCAGGGCCGACTGCCGCAGCGCTTCCTGCCAGGCCGGCGTCGATCCGGCGCCGGAGCCGATCCCCGCCATCGAGAGCGCGTCCAGGCGCTCCAGCTCCCGGCGGAGCTCGGCGCGGATGGCATCGTCCTCGTCGCGGGCCGGGGTCCCCGCGTAGCGCCCGAAGCTGGCCCGGGCCGTCTTGCGGGCCGAGGCCACGACCTGGCGGGCCGCCTCGTCGCCGGCGCCGACCGCCGGGGCGGCGGCGCGCATGGCCGCCACCGCGCCCCGGAGGGAGGCCAGGGCCTCCACGCTCGTCGCGTAGTCGCGGGCGATGCGCCCCGCCTCGCGGGCGCTGGGCCGGAGCCCGAGCGCCACCACCACCCCCAGCCCGAGCAGGCCGGCCAGCACCGCCGCGAACGCCCCGGTCACGCTGCGACGCATCGCCGCGCGGCCGCTGAGGCCTGGGCCGAATCGGCCCAGGGGCTGGGTGACTCGATCGGGCATCCCCCGCCCCCGAGTGTACCGCGCTCCCCGGACGCCGGGGACTCTTCCTGCGGTGGCGCGGCAAGCCCCTCAGAATTCACATAGCGCGTCCGGGCCGCCCACGCCCGGGGGGCGGGCACCGTGGCCTTGTGCCGCCGCCCTCCGGCGCCTAAGTAAGCAGGACGAGCGGGGCGGGCTTTCGTCCGCCATCCGCGCCGCGCCGGGGAAGGCATGACTGCCACCGAGCGGGTCATCGAAGGGCTCCCGCCGCACCTGCGGCGCTACGCAGTGCCGCAGGACTGGGAGGCCTACACCCCGCGCGACCACGCGGTGTGGCGCCACGTGATGCGCCGGCTCACGCGCCACCTGGCCGACAAGGCCCATCCCAGCTACCTGGCCGGCCTGGCCGCCACCGGCATCTCGGTGGAGCGCATTCCGCGGCTCGACGAGATGAACCAGAAGCTGGCCGAGGTGGGATGGGGCGCGGTGCCGGTCCGGGGCTTCGTGCCGCCGGCGGTGTTCACCGAGCTGCAGAGCCTGGGGGTGCTGGCCATCGCCGCCGACATCCGCTCGGTAGAGCACGTCGAGTACACGCCGGCGCCAGACATCGTGCACGAGAGCGCCGGGCACGCCCCCATCATCTCCAACCGCCGCTACGCCGAATACCTGAAGCGGGCCGGGGAGGTCGGCTTCCGGGCCATCGCCTCGGCGGCGGACCAGGCGGCCTTCGAGGCGGTGCGCAACCTCTCGGTGGTGAAGGAGGATCCGGCGGCCACCCCGGCCGAGGTCCGGCTGGCGGAGGAGCGGCTGGCGGCGGCGACGGCCAGTCGGCGCTTCGCCTCGGAAAACGCGCGAGCCAGCCGGCTCTACTGGTGGACCGCCGAGTACGGCCTCATGGGGGAGTTGGCGCGGCCCCGCCTCTACGGCGCCGGCCTGCTCTCCTCCATCGGCGAGTCGTCCCGCTGCCTGGGCGATGAGGTGCGAAAGGTCGAGCTCTCCCCCGCCTGCGCCGAGGTGGACTTCGACATCACCCGGATGCAGCCGCAGTTGTTCGTGGCCCGCGACTTCGAGCACCTCTTCGGGGTCGTCGAGGCCTTCGAGGCCACGCTCTCGTGGAAGCGCGGCGGCGACCACGGCCTTTCGGAGGCCGCGGCGGGCGCCACCGTGGTCCACCTGGGCCTGGAGGGCGGGCGGGAGATCACCGGGCGCGTGGTCGAGGTGATCGAGGGCCTTTCCCCGGCCGGGCCCGGCCTCACGGCGGCGCTGGCGCGGCTCGAGGGGCCGGTGCTGCGCTCGAGCAGGGGCCGCGCCGAGGGCCGCCCGCTGCCGGGGCCGGCGCTGGTGGCCTTCGGGCGCGGCGAACTGCCGCCGCAGGGCGCCTTCCGCCTGGCGCTCGGCACCGGCCTCGAGCTGTCCGGGTTCGCCACCGGCGGGGGCGAGGTGGTGGGCCTGCGGGGCGCGCTCGGCGGGCGGTCCCTCGAGCTGCCGGGCGCCGGCCTGCTCTTGCTCTCGGGCTCGATGCCCTCGGTGTCGGGAGGCCCGGCCGACGCCTCGGCGTGGGATCGGTGGTTCGGGATCCTGAACGCCTTCGCCGAGGGGGAGGGCGAGGCCCGGGCCCGCGCCCGCAAGGCGGCGGCGCTGGCGCCGGCGCTGGCGGGCCTTTACCGGCGGGCGAGGGCGCTTCGCGAGGGCGGCGGCGGCGGGCGCGACCTCGAGGCGCTCGTGCGGGAGTCGGAGGCCTTCCCCGGCGAGTGGCTGCTCCAGGAGGAGCTCCGCGAGCTCTCCCTGGCCGGGCCGGGCGCAGCGCTGCCGCTGTCGCGGGGCATCGGCTGAGACGCCGGATCAGGGTGTGGCGGTCTTGCGGCTCGTCTCCAGGAACGTCGCGAAGGCGCGGTCCACGGTCCGTATGTGGTCCACCAGCCAGTGCCTCACGGCATCCACCAGCTCGCGGGAGGGCGCGAACTCGCCGGCGGCGAAGTAGCGCTGCAGCTCCTCGAGCTGGCCCAGCAGTTTCTCGTGCTCCTGGAGGTGGGCCTGGTACCCCGGGTAGGCGTGGAGCCGCATCATCAGGCCCTCGGCCTCGAAGTGCACGTGGGTGTAGTCGAGGAGGCGGCTCAGGACCTCGACGGCGCGCCCCGCCGCGTCGCTCGTCCCGAGCGCCTCCTGGAGCAGCTGCACGAGCTCGATCTGGAGCCGGTGCTCGTCGTCGATCTCGGCGATGCCGGTCTCGAGCCCCTCTCCTAAGGCCTTCTCGGTCACGCTGGCACCCCCCGGTTTGGCTGGCTCCCATAACCCCGTTCCCTGGCGGGCGCGCCACAGAGCGCGCCCGCCCGGCTCCCCCAACCCATTCGGGGGATGGAGGCCATGGGCGGGGCCGGCGCCGGCGGTAGACTCCGGGTATGCGCATCCTCTACGGCGTGGTGGGGGAGGGGATGGGACACGCCATGCGGTCGCGCGTGGTGCTCGACGAGCTGACACGCGAGCACCAGGTCCAGGTGGTGGTCTCCGGGCGGGCCCACGATTACCTGAAGGCGCGCGAGAGCGACCGGCTCGGGGTGACGCGCATCTGGGGCCTCACCATGGTGTACGAGGACAACGAGCTCCAGAACTTCCGCACCGTCCTCGAGAACGTGAAGGGGGCGTTCGCGGGCGGCCTCCCCAAGAACGTGAAGGCCTACTTCGACCTCGCCGGCCGCTTCGACCCCGAGGTGGTGGTCTCCGACTTCGAGAGCTGGAGCTACCTCTTCGCCAAGTCGCGCGGGCTCCCGGTCATCTCCCTCGACAACCAGCAGGTCATCGCCCGCTGCACCCACGCGCCGGAGATCCTCTCCGGCCACGAGAGCGACTTCCTTCTCGCCAAGGCGGTGGTGAAGACCAAGCTCCCGGGCTGCTTCCACTACCTGGTGACGACCTTCTTCTCCCCGCCGCTCCGCAAGCCGCGCACCAGCCTCCACCCGCCGGTGTTGCGCTCGGAGATCCTCTCGGCCCGCCCCGAGCCCGGGGAGCACCTGCTCGTGTACCAGACCTCCACCTCCGACGCCGACCTGCTCGAGGTCTTGCGCCGGTCGGGGGTGGAGTGCCGCGTCTACGGCGTGCGGCGCGGCATCCAGCAGGAGCAGGTGGAGGGGAACCTGCGCTTCCGCCCCTTCGCGGAGAAGGGGTTCGTGGACGACCTGCGCACCGCCAGCGGCGTGCTCTCCAACGGCGGCTTCACGCTCATGGGCGAGGCCGTGTACCTCCACAAGCCCATGCTCTCGGTCCCGGTGAGGAAGCAGTTCGAGCAGGTCCTGAACGCCCGCTACCTCGACTGGCTGGGGTACGGCCTGGCCGCCGACGAGGTGACGCCCGCGGCGCTGGCGCGGTTCATGGAGCGCCTGCCCGACCTGGGCCGGGCCCTCTCCGGCTACCGCCAGGACGGCAACCGCCACCTCTTCGCCAAGCTCGCCGAGGTGGTCGTCGCGGCGCGCGGCCAGCCTCCGCCGGCGGAGGAGGAGTGACGGGCGTCGCGGCACCCAGGAGGGGCGGGCCCCCGAAAACGGGTTATTTGCGCCGCGGTACCCGGCTGCTAGTCTACGTCGCGTCTTCTGGCGCGGGGATTGGGGGTACGGCATGGCGGCGGCGACGGAAGGGGGCCCGGGGCTCCTGGAGGTGGACGCGCTCATCCGGCGACACGGCCTCGTACCCAGCCAGGACGTGCGATCGCTCCTGGCTCGGGTGGCGGAGCAGCGGATGCTGGAGCGGGGCGAGCCCTTCGGCGTGGCGGTTGAGCGCGCCGCGGCCTTGCTGGCGCTGAGCGCAACCCGCGCCGACTGACCGCGCCCGCCGGTCTCCGGGACCCCCGGCGGCCCGGTCTCGCCCTTCGGGCGCTTCTCCCTCGCGACCCCGGAGCGGCGGCCGCGCGGCGACGAGGAGCGCGCGGCGGCTCGCAAACGTCGGTCGCGCAGCCTGAGGACCTCCTCGGCGCATTGGCGCTCCACGACGGTTGCTCGCCGCGGCCACGGGCGAGGGGTCGCGCGTATCGGGGGCGGCCGCGGCTTGCTGCGAGGCGCCCTCCAGCGAGACCGGGCCGCCGCGGACGTCGACGAGGCTCGAGGGAATCGGTTACCGAGATGACGGCGACCTACCGCGTCCGGCCTAGCATGGCCTCCTTGAGGTCGGCGTCGGCGGGCTCCTGGCCGAGCCAGTTCCTTAGGAGCGCGTCGGCGAGCACCTTGCCCTCCACCGTGGCCTGGGCGCCTCCCTCGACGCCGACGGTGGCGCCGGTGCCGGGCCGGTAGGAGACGACCATCATCTGGCCCTCCTTCACGTCCCGGATGGCCGGGGCGATGCGGTCGAGGAGGGGCAACAGCTCGGGGAGCTTTTCCCTGGAGTTCTTCTCGAAGCCCTCGCGGTAAGCCCCCAGGATGCTCTTCTTGTCCACCTCCCGGAGGAAGACCATGCGCACCGTCCAGGGGGCGTCGGCGGCGAGGATGGCCGCTGGGTCGGAGGCCGGCGCCGGGAGGTAGAGCGCGCCCACGTACACCTTCACCTTGAGGAAGGTCCTGGTCCGGACGCCGGCGCCGTTGAGCCTGAGCGTGGCGCCCCCGGACTCGACGGCGTCGGGGACCTTCACCCCCTCGACCTCGCGGGCGGAGGCGGGCGAGCAGGCGAGGAGGGCGGCCAGGGCCGCGGCGGTCCGGGTCATGGCGGGAACCTCCAAAGGGCCCCGGGCGGGAGCGGCCCCGCGAGACGCGGGAGAGACTATAAGAGGTCGCCATGAAGAGCCACACCCGCACCCTGACCTTCGAGACCCGCCGGCGCCGGGAGATCCTCCGCATCACCGATCAGGTCCACGACTTCTGCCGCGAGAGCGGCGTGCGCGAGGGCCTGCTCCTAGTCTCGGCCATGCACATCACCGCCGGCGTCTTCGTCAACGACGACGAGCCCGGGCTGCACCAGGACATCGAGGAGTGGCTGCAGCGGCTGGCCCCCGGGCCGGCCGCCGACGACTCCCGGCCCGGCCCGGACTACCGGCACCACCGCGGAGGCGAGGACAACGGCGACGCCCATCTCAAGAACCTGCTCATCGGCCACCAGGTGGTGGTGCCGGTCACGGGCGGGCGGCTCGACCTCGGCCCCTGGCAGCAGATCTTCTACTACGAGTTCGACGGGCGGCGCCCCAAGCGATTGCTCATGAAGGTCATCGGCGAGTGAGCCGCCCAGTCGCCCAGCCGCTTCTCGCCTCGCCGGGGCGCGGCCGGGAGTATCCTCGCCGTGGAGGGTGCCCATGAAGACCAGCGCCGCGCTCGTCCTCCTCGCCCTGGCGGTCCCGGCCGCCGCCGCCCAGGAGGCGCGCGGCATGGTGGTGCTGCGCGGGACCTACGACGAGAACGTCTACCTCGCCGGCGGGACCGTGGATTCGCGGGCCAAGGTCCGCGGCGACGTGTGCGCCGCCGGCGGCCAGGTGTCGGTGGCCGGGGACGTCTCCGGCGACGTGATGGCCGGGGGAGGCCAGGTGGACCTGGTGGGCTCGGTCGGCGGCGACGTGCGTGCGGTGGGGGGCCAGGTTCGCTTCGCCGGCGACGTGGGGGGAGAGGCGGTCGTCGCGGCAGGCACGGTCGGCATCGACGCCGACGCCTCCATCGGCGGGCGGGCGCTGCTCGCCGGCTCACGCCTGCAGGTGGCCGGCCGGGTGGGCAAGGCCCTGCGGGCAGCCGGCCGCGAGGTGATCCTCTCCGGCGAGGTGGGCGGCGACGTGGAGGTGGCGGCCGAGCGGCTCGACGTACTGGAGACCGCCCGCATCGACGGGAAGCTCACCTACGTGGGCCCGGAGCCAGCCCGCATCGCCCCGGGAGCACGCATCGTCGGGCCGGTCACCCACCGGAGGCCCGAGCCGTCCAGCGGCACCGGACGGGTAGCGCTGGGCGCGCTGCTCCTCGCCGGGACGTTTCTGGTCGGGTGGCTGCTGCAAGCGGTCTTCCCGGCCTTCGCGGTCCGGGCGGCTCGCGACGCGGCCGCGGAGCCGGTGCGGTGCCTGCTCATCGGGGTGGCGATCCTGGTGGGCGTCCCCATCGCAACGGCCCTCCTTCTGCTGAGCGTGGTCGGCGCCCCGCTCGGGCTCGTCACCGGCTCCGCCTACCTGGCCTCGCTGCTCCTAGGGTACGTGATCGCCGCCGGCGCGCTGGCGGACCTGGCCCTGCGTCGCCTGTGGCCACGGCCCGATCCGCCCGCCCGCCTACGCGTTCTCGCCCTCCTGGCGGCGCTGGTGGCGCTGCGCCTGGTGCGCCTGGTGCCGGCCCTCGGCGGCCTGGTCGGCTTCGCGGCGGTGTCGCTCGGCCTTGGGGCGCTGGCGCTGCGGGCCGGACGGGCCCGGGCTGCGGCGCCGCCGCGGGCGGGCGCGGAGTCGGCGTGAGGGTCGGCCCGACCCCTTTGGCCTTCGAGCCCGGCTACCTCCGGCTGCTGCGGTCGGGCGAGCTCGGCCAGCGGGCGCGACAGGCCTGGCGGCGGCTCGAAGCATGCGACCTGTGCGCCCGGTACTGCCGGGTGAACCGGTTCGAGGGCATCGGGGGCGCGGTGTGCCGCACCGGGGCGCGCGCGGTGGTCCACGCCGCCTTCCCGCACCATGGCGAGGAGCGCTGCCTCTCCGGTTGGAATGGCTCGGGGACCATCTTCTTCTCCTGGTGCAACCTGCGCTGCCTCTTCTGCCAGAACTGGGAGATCTCCTGGGAAGGGGAGGGGCGCGAGGTGGAGGCCGAGGAGCTGGCCGAACTGATGCTGGGGCTGCAGCGGGCCGGTTGCCACAACGTGAACCTGGTGTCCCCGAGCCACGTGGTGGCCCAGGTGCTGGCGGCGGTGGAGATGGCGGCCCGGCAGGGGCTGACCCTGCCGCTCGTCTGGAACACCGGCGGCTACGACAGCCCGGAGGCGCTCCAACTCCTCGACGGGGTGGTGGACCTCTACATGCCGGACGTGAAGTACGGCGACTCGGCGGTGGGCCGCAGGCTCTCCAAGGTGCCGGACTACGTCGAGGTGAACCGCGCGGCGGTAAAGGCCATGCACCGCCAGGTGGGCGACCTTCGCGTCGACGAGGACGGCCTGGCGAGGCGGGGCCTCCTGGTGAGACACCTGGTGCTGCCGGGGGGGCTGGCGGGCACCGAGGCGGCGATGCGCTTCCTGGTCGAGGAGGTCTCGCCGCGGACCTGGGTGAACCTCATGGATCAGTACCGCGCCTGCTACCGGGCCGACGAGGTTCCGGAGGTGGCGCGGCGCCCCACCCGCGCCGAGCTGCGCCAGGCGCTCCTGGCGGCGCGCCGGGCCGGCATCCAGCGCCTGGACCCGGGTTCGGCGGCGGTCGAGGCCTGATCTCGGTAACCGATTCCCGCGAGCCTCTTCGCCGTCCACGGCGGCCCGGTCTCGCTGGAGGGCGCCTTCGTAGCGAGCCGCGGCCGCCCCGATACGCGCGAAACTGGGCCCGTGGTCGCGGCGAGCAACCGTCGTGGAGCGCCAATGCGCCGAGGAGGTCCTCAGACTGCGCGACCGACGTTTGCGAGCCGTCGCGCGTTCCTCGTCGCCGCGCGGCCGCCGCTCCGGGGTCGCGAGCGAGACCAGCGCCCGGAGGCGAGACCGGGCCGCCGGGGATCCCAGAGACCGGCGGGCGCTGTGACGCTCCAGGCCCGAAGCCTCAGCGAGGCGCCGGCGCCTTGGGGAAGGCGAGGTGGCCCTTCCCCACCCACCAGGTCATGGCCTCCACCTTGAGCCGCCCGGCCTGGACGGCCGGGTCCTGCTCGGCGAGAGCCCGCGCCTCGTCCACCGAGCCCACCCGGTAGAGGCACACCCCGCGGAGCGTCGGGTCGGGCTGATCGCCGAGCGGGCCGGCGATGACCATCTTGCCGGCTTGGTGCATGGCCTCGAGGTGGCCAATGTGCCGTTTCTGCAGCGCCTCCACCGCCGGCGTCACCTCCGGGGTCCAGTGCGGGCCGCGGCGCAGCAGCACCAGCTGGAAGGATTCCATCTCGAACGGAGGCTTCGGCGGCTCGGGCTTGGCCTCGGGGTTCCCGGCCCGGGCCGCGGCGGCGGCGAGCAGGACGGCGACGGCGGCGGCGATGCGCATGGTTCCCTCCTCGAGCCGGAGGGATCTAGCGGGCCGCGCTTCCGCCCGCCCCGGCCTCGCGCATCAGGAATGCTGCGACTTCTGGGCCGCCGGGACGGTTCCCGAGCGATGGCGCAGGCGAGCCAGGTGCCGGCCGAGAGGAAGGTCGTTGGTCCGGATGTGGAAGCTGATCCACTCGGTCATGCGGACGCGGACCCAGTCGTTCACGTCGTCGGTGATGCCCTCCTCGTCGAGCTCCGCCGCGAGGGCCTGCAGGTCCTGCAAGAAGAGCTCGTGCGCGCCCCTGTGGGCCGACCGCTCCGGGTAGCCGGACCGCTCCATCAGGTCCTGCTCGGTGGCGAAGTGCAGGACAACGATGTCCGAGAGCGCGCCCAGGGCCACCTGCGCCCCGAACTCGTCGCCTTGCTCCACCCGGTCGTGGAGATCGGCGACCCGCACCATGATCTCCTTGTGCTGTGAGTCGATCTCGTCCCAGCCCACGTGGAGCTCGGGACCCCAGGCGATCATGTTCCCCTCTCCCGGGGCCAGCATAACCATTCCCCTGGCTTTGAGCCAGTATCTACCGGTGCGGGTTAGGCGGGCCGCGGGCCAGCGGGGACGCCGCCGGGCCGGCGGGGGAGGGCCGCCGGGGGGGGGGCGGCGCGCCCTTTTCCCCCGTCCCGAAGCGCCCATCCGCCACTTGATCGCGCCGCTTGACGGCGCCGCACGGCGCTGGTACCACCCCCAATCCCCCGAGAGCGCACGGCTCTTGCACGCAGAAGAGGACCCCCCCCGCTCATGTACACGATCGTTCGCCACCAGGCTTTTTCCGACACCACTTTCCTCTGGGAGGTGCTGGCCCCCGACGTCGCCCACGCCGCCCAGGCAGGACACTTCGTGATGCTCCGGCTCCACGAAGGCTCGGAGCGCATCCCGCTCACGGTCGCCGACTACGACCGCGAGAAGGGCACCATCACCATGGTGATCCAGGCGCTCGGCAAGACCACCCGGGAGATGGCGCAACACTACAAGCAGGGCGACGTCTTCCAGGACTTCGTCGGCCCCCTCGGGCTGCCGCAGCACGTGTCCAAGGTCGGGCACGTGGTGCTGGTGGGCGGCGGCCTGGGCGTGGCGCCGGTCTACCCGCAGCTCAGGGCCTTCAAGGAGGCGGGCAACCGCACCACCTCCATCGTCGGCTTCCGGAACAAGGGGCTCATCTTCTGGGAGGACCGGTTCAAGAAGTACTCCGACGACCTGGTGGTCTGCACCGACGACGGCAGCTACGGCAAGCCCGGGTTCGTGACCGTGGCCCTGAAGGAATTGCTGGAGGCGCAGAAGCCCGACCTGGTGGTGGCCATCGGCCCGCTCCCCATGATGCACGCCTGCGTGGAGACCACCCGGCCCTTCGGCGTGAAGACCATGGTGTCGCTGAACGCCATCATGGTGGACGGCACCGGCATGTGCGGCAGCTGCCGGGTCACCGTGGACGGCAAGGTGAAGTTCGCCTGCGTGGAGGGGCCGGACTTCGACGGCCACCAGGTGGACTTCAACGAGCTCCTCACCCGCCAGAAGCGCTTCAAGACCCAGGAGTCCACCGCCGCCGAGGACTATGCCCACATCTGCAACCTCGAGAAGCAGCTCTTCGAGGAGGAGAAGCGCAACTACAAGAAGATCAAGGAGCTCGCGCCCAAGGCCACCCACATGCCGGAGCGCGACGCCCTGGAGCGATCGCGGAACTTCAAGGAGGTGAACCTCGGCTACTCGCTCGAGGACGCCCTCGGCGAGGCCGCGCGGTGCATCCAGTGCGCCAAGCCCACCTGCATCTCCGGCTGCCCGGTGTCGATCGACATCCCGCGCTTCCTCCGGCACATGATCGTGCGCGACATGGACGGGGCGCTGGAGGTCATCTACGAGTCCAACATCTTCCCCTCCATCTGCGGCCGGGTCTGCCCCCAGGAGTCGCAGTGCGAGGCCCAGTGCGTCATCGCCAAGAAGGTGGAGTCGGTGGCCATCGGGCGCCTGGAGCGCTATGTGGGCGACAACGCCCGCGCCCCCAAGGCCGCGCCGCCCCTGTTCGCCGACGAGTTCAAGCTCGGCAAGGTGGCGGTGGTGGGATCCGGACCGGCCGGGCTCTCCTGCGCCGCCGACCTGGTCCGATACGGGGCCGAGGTCACCATCTACGAGGCGCTCCACGTAGTGGGCGGGGTGCTCCGCTACGGCATTCCCTCCTTCCGCCTCCCGCGCGACATCATCGACCGCGAGGTGCAGCGGCTGAAGGACATGGGCGTCTCCTTCGAGACCAACAAGGTCATCGGCAAGACCTTCACCGTGCCCCAGCTCTTCGAGGAGAAGGGCTTCGACGCCATCTTCCTCGGCGTCGGCGCCGGCGCGCCCACCTTCCTGGGGATCCCCGGGGAGTTCGCGGGCCAGGTCTACTCGGCCAACGAGTTCCTCACCCGGGTGAACCTCATGGGCGGGGACAAGTTCCCCTTCCAGGACACGCCCGTCTCCATCGGCAAAAGCGTGGTGGTCATCGGGGCCGGCAACACCGCCATGGACTGCCTGCGCGTCTCCAAGCGGCTTGGCGCCCCCACGGTGCGCTGCGTCTACCGCCGCAGCGAGGCCGAGGCGCCTGCCCGGGTGGAGGAGGTCCGGCACGCCAAGGAGGAGGGGATCGAGTTCTTCTTCCTGCACACCCCGGTGACCATCCACACCGACAAGGACGGGAACGTCCGCGGCATGAAGGTGGAGGAGATGACCCTCGGCGACCCGGACGAGAAGGGGCGCCGCAAGCCGGTGCCCACCGGCCGCTACAAGGAGCTGGAGTGCGACACGGTCATCTACGCGCTCGGCACCAAGGCCAACCCCATCATCACCCAGTCCACCCCCGGCCTGGGGCTCAACAAGTGGGGCAACATCGTGGCCGACGACGCCACCCAGGCCACGACCCTCAAGGGCGTCTTCGCCGGCGGCGACATCGTCACCGGCGGGGCCACGGTGATCCTGGCCATGGGCGCCGGGCGCCGCGCCGCCAAGGGCATCGCCACGTACTTGCAACGGGACAAGCAGAAGTGGCCCATCACCAAGGAGGACGTGGACGCCTTCACCCCTCCCACGCCCATGACCAGCACCGGGAGCACCAGCGCGGTCGCGGCGGCGCTGGCCCGGGGCGAGGAGAAGCGCGAGCGCATGGTCTGCCCCAAGTGCCACCGCCCCCTGGAGGGCGACGAGGAGTACGTCTGCTGCGCCAGCGCCGAGCTGTCGTGGCGCTGCGGCGCCTGCGGCAAGGTGAGCGAGGGCTTCGCCTTCCCCTACGGCATGTGCCCGGCCTGCGGCGGCAAGCTCTCGGTTCTCGATCCCCGAAAGTTCGAGGAGGCTCAGGCGCTGGAGGCCATCCGCATCGCCTTCGAGATCGAGCTCGGCGGCCAGGCCTTCTACAACCGCGCCGCCGCCGAGAGCGGCGACCCGACGCTGAAGGAGCTCTTCGGCAAGTTCGCCACGATGGAGGAGGAGCACATGGCGACCCTGTCGCGGCGCTACCACGCCGAGGTCCCCAAGCCCTCCAAGGACTTCCACATCGAGCGCGCCGCCATCTACGCCGGCATCCCCCACCGGCCCGAGGACCCGGCCAACCTCTTCCGCATCGCCATCGCCTTCGAGCAACGCGCCGTGCAGTTCTTCACCGAGCGCGGTGAGAAGGCGGCGGCGGGCTCCGCGGAGCGCGAGCTCTACAGGGAGCTGGCGGCCGAGGAGCGCGAGCACGTGGCCCTGCTCACCACCGAGTACGAGCGCTGGACGCAGGGGAAGCCCGGCCTGCTGTAAGGCGCGGGGATCGTCCCCCGGCGGCGATGCGGGAAAGGCGAGCGGGGAGGAGGGCGCGACGGGACGGCGCGCCCGCCCGCCGCCCCTGGTACGCGGACGGGCTGCGCTTCGAGTGCCAGGCGGG
Organism: Anaeromyxobacteraceae bacterium; assembly: GCA_035762305.1. Lineage (GTDB taxonomy): Bacteria > Myxococcota > Myxococcia > Myxococcales > Anaeromyxobacteraceae > DASTPH01. The sequence continues at coordinate 13,590 of DASTPH010000030.1, read as the reverse complement.
CTGCGGGGCCTGCTGCACCCGGCGCGAGGGGTGCGACTTCGTCTACCTCGAGCCGGAGGACGTGTGGCGGCTGTCGCTGGCCCTCGGCCTCCAAACCTCGGAGTTCCGGCGGCGCCACACGGTCCGCGACCGCGGCTGGACCGCGCTGCGCATGACCGCCCGCGCCTGCCCCTTCCTGGACGGCTGGCGCTGCCGGGTCTACCAGGCGAGGCCGGCGCAGTGCCGGAGCTACCCGTTCTGGCCCGAGGCGCTGCGGAGCCCGGAGGCCTGGCGCGCCGTCGGGGACCGCTGCCCGGGCGTGGGCCGGGGCGAGCTCGTGACCCTGGCCGACATCCGCGCGCGTCGCCGCGGGCGGTGACGAAGGCGCGGCGTCCCCGCGGGCGCCTCTGCCCTTCTGGCGGCGCGGCCTGACGGGCTCGCTCGGCGGTCGCGGTTCGGCCGGCCGCCCCTCCGTGCGCGGGAGCCCCCGGCCCGGTAGAAGGCTAGGATGTCCGGATTCCGGGCGGGAACGGAGGCCCCGTGATCGACGCGCTCCTTCGGCTCGGCGGCGGCGTGGTCCGCGACAGCCAGGACCGCCTGGCGGCACAGGTCTGCCTCCCCGCCTCGGCCCGCCGCGTCGCCGTGGAGGGGACGAGCGGCTGGCTGTATCCGCTGGTCACCGAGCAGGGAGACCTCTTCCGGATGTTCCTCTGGTTCGACGGCGCCGCCTACCAGGTGAAGGTGGTGGAGCCCGCGGTGGACCGGGTGTCCGACCCGCACGCCTGCCATCTCTTCCCCGACGCGCGGCTGTGCCTGGGAGGCGACCCGGGCGGCGGCATGCCCACCCTGGAGGGCGCCTTCGCCCGCAGCGCCCTGTGGGCCAACGGGTACGCGGCCTGGCTTCGCACCGGACGCTTTCCCTTCTGAGCGAGGAGGCACCATGAGCGACACCGTCCTGGAACCACTCGAGATCCTGCTCCGCGAGAGCCGCGAGCGGGGCGAGGAGCAGCCGCGCCAGCGGGCGCGAAAGGTCTTCGTCGATCCCGGCGGGAGGATCCGCCTGGGCGACGCGGTCCCGGAGGGCGAGGGCCCCGGCCTCTCCGAGGTCCACCAGGCCGTCTTCGCCGCCCGGGGCCGGTAGTGGCGCGCATCAGAAATCCCCGGCCACCCGGTCGGCGCGCCACGCGGGTGGGGGTCCGGGGGAGGCGGCGCCCCGCCTCCCCCGGTAGGGCCCGCGGGGAGGGCCCGTGCTTTGCGGTTTCTCATGCAAGGCACGGGGCCTTCCCCGCGAAGTGCTGCGGAGCAGGGGCGCAAGGTGCGTCATGACTTCTGCGGAGCAGCACTAGTTGTTCGCCGTCGGCGACTGGGTGCTCGGCGATCTGGAGCGCGAGATCGCCGCCCACCCGCCCGAGCGAGGTGGCGCGCTGCTCGGGCCGCGCCTGCGGCCGGTGGTGACGCGCTTCCTTCCCGACCCGGCCGGCGCCGGAGGCGGAGGGAGCTGGGCCCCGTCGCGGGACCTCGACGCCGCGGTGAAGGCTCTGGAGCGCGAGCAGGGGCTCGAGCTCAAGGGCTTGGCTCACTCGCACCCTCCGGGGCTCGACCGGCCCTCGGAGCAGGACGCCCGCGAGCTCGCCGAGGGGCTCAGGCGAAACGGCCACATGCCCTGCTACCTGGCGCCGGTGATCACCCGCGGACCGCCGGGGGAGCTCGGCCCGCACGAGCTGGCGCTCCCCTCGGGGAAGATCTCGTGCTTCGCCGCTTGGCGCGCCGGCGAGGGGGGGGCGAGCGTCCTGCCGCTCCGCCCCCGCCTGCTGCCGCTCCGGCGCGACTGCTCCCGGCTCGCGCGCGAGCTCGGGGCCGGCGAGCCGGTCTTCCTGGAGGTCGACCCCGGCGCCGGGCTCGCCCCCTCCGCCCAGCTCCGGCTCCCGGGCGGGGTGGAGCTGACGGTCGTCGCCGGCGAGCAGTACCCGGCCCTCCCGCCGCTGGTCCTGGCCATGGCCGGGGGCGCGATCGAGCAGCTCCAGATCTCGTGGCGCCTCACGACGCCCGAGGCGGAGCGGCTGCTCGAGGCCACCCGGGCGGCGCTCGTCCCGCCCGGCCCCTACCGCCGGGTCTTCGGCCCGCGGGGCGGCCCCGCGCTCACCGCCGATCCGGCGCGGGCCCGGTTGGCCGGATGGGAGGCGCGCCTGGCCGGCGAGGACCCCGAGGCCGCGGCCGGAGGGCTCCGCGACGCGCTGCTGGCGCGGGGGACGGGTATCCTCTCCCCGTCGTTGCGGGATCGGAACGTGCTCCTGGCCGGCCTGGGCTCGGTGGGATCGTACATGGCCGAGCAGCTGGCGCGCAGCGGAGTGGGGGGCCTCGCGCTCGTGGACCCGGAGCCGGTCGAGGCCGCCAACCTGTCCCGGACCGCCTATGCCGCCGAGGACGTCGGGCGCCCCAAGGCCGAGGCGCTGGGCCGGCGGCTCCTGGCGGTGGCTCCGTCGCTGCGCCTCGACCTCCGTCCGGCGCGGGTGGAGGACCTCCATCCCGCTGACCTCGACTCCCTGGTGCGCGCCGCCGACCTAGTGGTAGCGGCCACCGACGACCCGGCGGCGCAGCGCGCGCTCGACCGCTTCGCCTACGCTCGCGGGCGGCCCGCCGTCTTCGTGGGCCTCTACGCCGGGGCCCGGGGCGGGGAGGTGATCCTGTCCGTCCCGGAGCGCACCCCCTGCTACCTCTGCGCCACCAGGGCGCGACACGCCGCCGAGCGGAATGCGGGGCGGGTTCAGCGGGAGACCGACTACGGGACCGGCCGGCTCGCCGGCGAGAGCGCCCTCGGCGCCGACATCCAGCACGTGGCCAGCGCGGCGGTGAAGCTGACCTTGTCCCTGCTCCTCCCCGGGGGGCCGCTCGGCGCACTTGCAGAGGAGGCGGTGGCCGAGGGCACGCCCTACCTCACCCTCTCCACGGTCCCGCGCTACTGGTTCTACCCCGAGATCTTCCGAAACGTCCCCGGCCAGGGAGCCTTCCAGGCGGTCTGGCTCTCGCCGGTCCGGGCCGAGGGCTGCTCGGTGTGCGGGCCAGCGCCGGGGCGGGTGGATCCGCTGGCGGTGCCCCTGCGCGAGCCGAGCCGGGAGGCCCTGGCAGCCCTCGGCGGCGGCGACCTGGCTGGCCCGGGCGACGGGCTCCCGTGAGGCCGCAGGGCCACCGGGAGGCCACCGGGAACGTCGGCCCCCCGCTGTACATGTTCCCTGCTCGCCTCCGGACGCGCCGCTCGCCGGCGCGCCCGCCCCTCGATCCCCGAGGCCCCGTGCGGATCCTCTTCCTCTCCGACACCCACCTCGGCATCGACCTCCCGGCCAGGCCGCGCGTGGCGCGGCGCCGGCGCGGAGAGGACTTCCTCGCGAGCTTCGAGCGCGCGTTGGCGCCGGCCCTGGCCGGCGAGGTGGACGTGGTCCTCCACGGCGGCGACCTCCTCTACCGGAGCCGGGTCCCGGCTCGCCTCGCCGAGGCCGCGCTGGCCCCGCTGCGCCGGCTGGCCTCGACCGGAGTCCCGGTGCTCCTCGTCCCGGGGAACCACGAGCGCGGGCGGATCTCCCACCCGCTCCTGGCGCTCCACCCGAACCTCCACGTCTTCGACCGGCCCCGCACCTTCACGCTCGCGGCCCGCGGCCTGCGGGTGGCCTTCGTCGGCTTCCCCTACGCCACGCAGGTCCGGACGCACTTCGCTGGGCTGCTGGCAGCCGCCCGCCAGGGGGAGGTCGACGCCGACGTACGCGTCCTGTGCCTGCACCACTGCATCGAAGGGGCCACCTGCGGCCCCGGCGACTTCACCTTCCGCGCCGGGAGCGAGGTCATCCGCGCCGCCGAGCTGCCACGCGACGTGGCGGTCGTGCTCTGTGGCCACATCCACCGCTACCAGGTGCTGCGGCCCGCGGGAGGGCCGGAGGTGGTGTACGCCGGCTCGGTGGAGCGGACCTCCTTCGCGGAGGCCGGCGAGACCAAGGGGGTGGTAGCCCTCGATCTGTCGCCCGACGGCGTTGCTGCCCTCGAGTTCCGCCCGCTCCCGGCGCGGCCCATGGTGGTCCTCCGGCTGTCGTTTCGCGGCGTCGCCCCCGAGCGTTTCCGCTCCCATCTGACACAGCTCCTCGAGAGCACCCCGCCCGACGCCGTGGTCCAGCTCCGCCCCGAAGCCGAGCTGCCCCCCGGCGCCGCCTCGCTCCTCGGCGCCGCCTCCCTCCGCCAGCTCTCGGGGGCGCGCCACGTCGTGGTCGCCGCGCCGGCGTGGGCTCGCCCGCGGTAGGGGCGGGGCTCGTCCCCGAGGATTGGCGATTGTGCCGCCGAGCGGAACCCAGCGCGGTGCGCGGTTGCCATGGTCGGTAGGGCGGGGGCTCGTCCCCCGCCGGCGGCGCAGCCGCCGGGTCCACGCATGCGGCCGCGGCCAATCAGTACTTGTTCAGGAGCCCCCGGTCGTCGATCCCGCCGCGGTAGTCGACGTCCCGCAAGTGGTTCTGGCTCCCCTCGATGACGACCCGGCCGAGGACCGTGAGGCCGCTGACGGTGTTGAAGGCGTGGGAGACGACGAGGTTGCCGTCGATCACGGTCTGGTCGCGGCCCGCCCCCACGACCTTGAGGTTCGACCCGGCCACGCGGAACGAGCCGCGGTAGACGCCGGGCTGCAGCGTGACGCTGGATCTGGCCTCGAAGCTCTGGCGCTCCACCAGGGCGGCGTGGGGCGCGCGCAGCCACGCGTTCAGGTGATGCTCGTTCTCGCGGTCGAGCACGCGCGGCTGGAGCAGGCGCGCGGCCTGGACCTGGTCCGGCGCGTAGGCGAGCCGGCCCACCAGGATCTGCACCTGCCTCACCAGGAAGTAGCTCCCCGGCGCCGCCTGCTGGATGACGCCGAGCCGGCCCACCGAGGACGGCTGCTGGTCGACGGTCGCGAGCAGCTGCGCCAGCGAGGCGTCCGACATGGGCTCCGGCGCTGGCGGGGGCGGTCGCGGAGCCGGGATGGCGCCGGCGACCGGGACCCCGAGGGCGCCGACGGGGACGGGGCGCCGCGCCTCGGCCTCCGGCGCGTCGGACCAGCGGTTCGCCTCGCGCTGGGCGCGCAGCCACTCCCTCGGGCTCGGGGCGACGTCCACCTGCTCGCGGACGGCATCGAGCTGCTGGCGGGCACGCTTGAGCGCCGAGGCCGCGGCCTTCTTGCTCTGCGCCCGGAGGGCGTCGGAGACCAGCGCGTCGACCTTCGCCAGCTGCTCGGCGACGTCTGCGCGATCGACCACCGCCGGCGCCTCCGCCCGGCCCTGGTCGTCGTGCTGGGAGGCCATTGCCTGCAGCGGCACCGCGAGAAGCGTCGACGCCAGCGTGAACCACCTCATGATCCCTCCTTGGGTTGCCCTGGATCCCGACGGCCGGACCGTCGGTTCGTATTCAGTCTCGCCACCAGTGTAGCTCGACGCGGCCCGGCACCCGCCCCTACCCGGACGCACACGCCCCCCTGAGCCCCGCCGAGGCCGGAGGACCCTGATCCGTCAGAGCGCGTCCAGGACGGGGAGCGCTCCCTCGGGGCGGATGCAGTCCCAGAGGTAGACCGCGAGACCCGGGTCGCCCGTCCACAGCGTGTACCGCCCGCGGCCGTAGCGCGCCCGCATGCGCTCCCACTGTGCGATGGCGTGCATGGGCGAAGGCGCGCGCTCGCTCGAGCCATTTCGCATCCTTGGTCCGGCCATGGAACGCGACGGGGCGCCGCGCCCAGGCAAGGCGGGGGGACGAGGTGGGCAATCCGGACCCGTCTGGGGGCGAGCGCGCGCCACCGGTACCCGATCGGTGGTCGCCAGGCACCCGATCGGTGGTCGCCAGCGACCGTATGTGGCTGATCGCCATCCGACCCTCGGCGCCGCTCCAGTTGGGGCGGCCATCCGGTAAGCGCCGCGTTCGTAAGAATTCGCATGAGGCAGCAACCACGCCCGCATCTGGCGATTACGTTCACTGTCGGACAGAGAAAACCTGCCGAAACCTGCGTACCTGTGGGATTGCCAGGTCGCGTCATCGGATTAGAGCCACCCAAGTCGAGTCCTGCGTTCAAGGGACTCAACCGGCGCGGCGGGTGAACGCGGTCCGTCAGGAGTGACTGGAAGCCAGGAACGTGACGACGGCACTTCTTCCGGTGCGCCAACCCATCGATGTGAGGAGTACGTGATGCAACCCATGACCATTCACAGGCAGTGGACCGCGGCGCTCGCCGCCTCGGTCCTCGCCGCATGCAGCAGCAAGGCCACCCAGGGAGACGGAAGGGCGGTCGTCTCCGGCCTCGTCCAAGCCGATGCCCTGGTGGCCTCCTCGGTGACACTCCGGGACTCGTCGTCGCCTCCCCAGGCCAGGACCGTCAACAGCGCCAAGGACGGGAGCTTTGCCATCGACGTCTCCGGGCTGAAGACGCCTTTCAAGATGCGCGCCCAGTGGACCGGGCTCGTCGGCTCGCGCCAGCTCTTCGGCACCGCGTCCGGCGCGGGCGCCGCCGACTTGAACCAGCTCACCGACGCCGCCTTCGCCGGGGCGGCCGCCAGCCGCGGCACCGCGGCGGCGGAGTTCGACCGCTCCGGCGACGCCGCCCGGACCCTGCGCGACGTCACCTCGCTCCTGCAGCAGATGCAGGCGGTGATGGCGCCGCTCTTCGACCTCTACGGCATCTCCAACCCGGCGGCCGACGTGCGCGCGGTACGCGCCCTTCTGCGCGACGTGCGCTTCACCGCCAGGGACGGCGTGCTCGTGGTCACGAATCGCGCGACCGGCGCCGTCATCTTCACCGGACCCCTGGACAACCTCGCCGCCGGCAGCTTCGACGAGGACGCCACGCCCCTCGGTCCGGCGGCGGCCCTCGACGGCGCCGCGCTCTACGCCGAGAACTGCGCGGGCTGCCACGGCCCTCTGGCGAGCAGCGAGGTCAGCGGAGCCAGGGCCAGGGAGATCCGCGCGGCCATCGCCGAAAACGAGGGCGGGATGGGGGCGCTGACCCTCAGCGGTGCGGAGATCAGGGCCATCGCCCGGGCTCTCTCCGGTGGGGGCGGCGGAGGTGGCGGCGGCGGCGGCACCGACGGGGCAGCGCTCTACGCCGAGAACTGCGCGGGCTGCCACGGCAGCCTGAGCAACAGCAACGTCAGCGGGGCCAGCGCCAGCCAGATCCAGGCCGCCATCAACGCGAATGTGGGCGGGATGGGTTCGCTCAGCAACCTGACGGCCGACCAGATCAGCGCCATCGCCAGTGCGCTCGGCGGCGGTGGCGGCGGCGGTGACGGTGCCGCCCTCTATACCGCCAACTGCGCGAGCTGCCACGGCAGCCTGAGCAACAGCAACGTCAGCGGGGCCAGCGCCAGCCAGATCCAGGCCGCCATCAACGCGAACGTGGGCGGTATGGGCTCCCTCAGCAACCTCACGGCCGACCAGATCAGCGCCATCGCCGGTGCGCTCGGCGGCGGTGGCGGCGGTGGCGGCGGTGGCGGTGCCGCCCTCTATACCGCCAACTGCGCGAGCTGCCACGGCCCCCTGAACAGCAGCAGCGTCCGCGGAGCCAGCGCCAACGACATCCGCGAAGCCATCGACGAGAACGAAGGCGGGATGGGGTCGCTCCGTGGCCTCACCGACACGGAGATCCAGGCCATCGCCGGGGCGCTCGGCGGTGGTGGTGGCGGCGGCGGGGGCGAAGAAGACGACTAGACTCGCCAGACTGCAGCGCGATGAGCCCTGCCCGTGGGTCCCGACCCACGGGCTGGGCCCGGACCCGGGGCCCTCCACTCCGCCACCGCGCGGGGAGGGGGGCCCTTCGGGCTCGTGCCCGCCCGTCCTGGAGACATCCTGGCGAGGATCACGGTGCCGATCTCGAGGTGCGCGACCGAGAGCCAGGACCCGAGGCAGTCGAGCGGGGTCGTGCCCCCGAAGCGGTAATGCGTGGGATTGGCGGAGAGAAGGAGCGGGCGACGGGAGCGGCCAGCCGCACGGGTAGTTACACCCACAAGCCGACAGACCACTGGGCTTCGATCGCTAAAGTCCAACCACTGCATTGCTGGCGGCCATCCACTTGCCGGTTGGTCATGAAATTGAGAGGCGAGTTGCCTTTGGCCCCGCTGGACACCGTGACCGCGGGTGGGCTCTACTGAGCGGAGCACGTCCGAGAACCGGCCAGATCACCTCCGGCCGCTCGCGGGGCCGGCGAACTCCGAGGCCGAGGGCCCGCTCACCGGGCTCCTGCGCTCGCTCGCGCGCACACCTCCGACTGCCCCGCCGCGGCTTCCGACGCTCGGCCAAGGCGACGAGGTTGGACGCTTCCGGATCACCCGCGTCATCGAGCGGGGCGGGTTCGGCGTGGTCTACGAGGCGTTCGACGGGACGCTGGGGAGGCCGGTCGCGCTGAAGGTGCTGCCGCGCGTGGGGCATCGGACCGATCTGGACGAGAGCGCGCGCGCCGAGGCCGAGGCGACGGCGCGCCTCGCCCACCCAGGGATCGTGACGCTCTTCGAGTCGGGCGACAGCGAGCACGGCCCTTACCTCGTGATGGAGCTCCTTCGTGGCGAGACGCTCGCGGCGCGGCTCGAGCGCGGACCAGTCGGGAGGGGCGAGGTCCTGCGCATTGGGCTCGCCATCGCCGGGGCCCTTGCGCACGCACACGACAGGGGCGTCCTGCACCGCGACTTGAAGCCCGGCAACGTATTCCTCACCGACGACGGGCGCGTGAAGGTGCTCGACCTCGGGCTCGCCCACCTCGTGGGGGGGCCGCAGGTACCGCGGGGCGGGACACCGGCCTACAGCGCCCCGGAGCAATGGTCGAGCGACGCGGCCGGGCCCGCCGTTGATGTGTACGCCACGGGTGCAATCCTCTTCGAGCTGGAGAGCCGGAGGCGGGCGAGCGCGCTCCCAGACTGGAAGCGGCGCGGCCCAGTACGCCGCGACGGCCTCGGCGCGCTCGTGGCGCGGTGCCTGGAGCGCGATCCGGCCGCCCGCCCGGCGGACGGAGCGGCGCTGCTCGCGAGCCTGCAGCGGGTCGAGCGCGCCCGTGCGCGAGGGCGGCTGCTCCGCCGCGCCGGGGTGCTCGCCGTCGCGGCTGCGCTGGTCGGGGCCGTGGTGGCTGGGCGGCTCGCCGCGCCGCCGTCGACCGGACCGGAGGCGTTGCTCACCGCTGTCGCCGAGAGCGCGGAGGGTGAAGGCGCCGAGCAGGTAGGGCTTGCCGCGCTTGTCTCGGCCGCCCTCGAGCCGTCGCCGCGGCTCCGGCTCCTGCCACGGGCGCGCATGGGGGCGATCCTCCGGGTGGCGGGCCTCGGGCCGGAGGCGGAGGCGGCGGACCCGCGAGGCCGGTCGGCGCTCGCCGGGGCGGGGGTGCGCAGCCTCTACGTGGCCGCGTTGCGGCGCGCAGGTGGTGGGTACGAGGTGGAGCTCCGAGAGCTCGACCTGGCGCGCGGTGCGGTGCGGTTCGCCGCCTCCGAGCGCGCCGAGGACCGCGCGGCGATCCCCGCCGCAGCTGATGCCCTCGCGCGGCGGGCCCGCGCTAGGCTGGGAGAGGACCCCGGGGCACTCGAGCGCGAGGCGCATGTCGCGACGGCGCTCGCCCCGCGGCTGGAGGCCTGGGCGCTGTACGACCGCGGCCGGCGGCTGGCGGGCGGACTGCGCCAGGCCGAGGCGCTCCTCCTTTACCGTCGCGCGGTCGAGCTCGATCCGGGCCTCGCCCCGGCGCAGTTCCAGCTCGCGTACCAGGGCTACGAGTGGGCGCTCGTCGAGTTCGACCGGATCGACCTCGCCGTGCGCCACCTCGATCGGGCCGGGCCGCGCGACCGGGCGCTCATCGAGGCGTTCGCCGCCTTCCACGACGGTCGCGTAGATCGCGCCTGGGAGCTCGCCCGCCCCATTGGCGGCCGCTTCCCCGAAGATGCCGAGGTAGCCTTCTTCGGCGGGATCATGGCGTTGCACGCCGGCGACGAGGACGCGGCCGGGGAGCGATTCGGCCGGGCGGTGGAGCTCGACCCTGGACTGGCCTGGGCGCGGGGCATGCTGAACGAGAGCCTGCTCGCACGGGGGCGCGAGGCGGCCGCACTGGCGTCCCTCGAGGCCGCGGCGCCGCTGGGCGCGGAGCGCGACGCACTCGCGGCCGCCGCGCTCTACCAGCTCGGACGCTGGGAGGCGGCGACGGAGGCCGCCCGTCGGGCGCTCGCCGCGGAGCCGGGTGACATGCAGACGCGTCTTCTTCTCGCCACGGCGCTCGCCGTCCGCGGCGACGCGGCGCAGCACCGCCGCGAGGTCGAGTCGGCGCAGGCCTCGACGTTCCTCGGGGTGCAAGCGCTCGCCCCCACGATGGCGTCGATCGGCCTCCAGGCGGAGGGCCGGTTCCGGGAGAGCCTGCGAGCCTTCGACGAGGGCTGGCGCGCCCCCTGGATCCACCCTGAGCGCCGGGCGGCGTACCGCGCGGCGGTGCTCGCCGCCGCCGGCGAGGACGCTCTTGCGCGCGAGGAGGCGCGGCGGGTGCGCCTCTGGAACCCCAAGGAGGCTGTGTTGCTCTACCGCATCGGGGCCGACGACGCGCTCCGCGAGCTCGCGGGCCGAATGGTGCCCGGCAGCCTCGGGGCGCAGCTCGCAGAGGCGCTCCTCACCTGGCGCGAAGGCAAGGGCGAGATCGCCCTCAGGCGGCTGCGCGCGCTGGAGGCCAGGGCCCGGGGCTGGCCCGACTTGATGCGGGCCCAGCTTGCGGGACAGCTGGGTTACGCGGACGAGGCACTCCGAGCCTACGCGGCCGTCGAGGGCGTGGTCATGTACGGAAAGTACGAGGTGCTCTGGCTCGCCGAGACCAACCGGGCCGTGCTCGTGGCTGCGCGCTGCCTGGAGCAGGCCGGGCGTGCGGCGGAGGCCCGGAGGGCCCTCGAGACGCTCCTCCACCGCTGGTGGGCCGCGGACGCGGACCACCCGATCGTGCGGGAGGCCCGCGCCCTCTGCGCCCGGCTCCGCTGTGCCGGGCCGGACCGCCCCCCCGCGGCTCAGGATGTCACCGGCGCAGCCCCTCGATGACGAGCGTCGCTGTCTCCGTTTGCCGATGGAAAGCCGGTACGTGAGCCGAGTGTCACTTGCGGTCGAAGTCGTTCACTTCGCCGTCGAGCCGATCACTAGAGACATCCTGGCGAAGGGACACACCCGCCCGCGCTTCAGGGCGCGCCGTGCTCCTTCCCGCCCAGCGCGCGCCGGGGCAGGAGGCTGGCGATCTGGATCCCCAGGACGGCAAGCGCCGTGAAGAGGCCGAGCAGCGCCGAGCCCACGGCTGCCTTGTAGAACGCCAGCGTCGGCCCAGCGGATTCGGTCGACTTGCCGAGCACGACCACCGCCAGGAGGGGAACGACGACCATGATGGCGGCGCTGTACACCACTCAGAAGTTCGCCCGTTCGACCGTGCCGCACGCGTCGAGGAGCAGCCGTCGCAAAGGCCGGGTGAGGGCGGCGAGCAGGAAACCGCTCGCAAGCAGGCAGATGCCGAGCTCGATGACGAACAGCGAGAGCTGACTCATCTCGACCTCCGATGGTCCGGTTGGTCAGCGGTAGTGGCGCTCCAGCTCCGACCCCCACTCGACACCGAGGCCAGCTGCGTGCGCCGCGAGCCAGTCCGAGAAGCGGGTGCTGGCCGTCGGCGGGCCCTTCGACACCAGGAGGTTCGACGTCAAGCCGTCGACCTCGTCGTGCGTCACGACGACGTCGCCGACGATGGAGCCCACCAGGCGAGCGGTCGCACGAAGCACCCACCTCGGAACGCGGGCGACGATGGCCCGGGACCCGACGCCGCGGCGAATGACCCGAACGAACTCGTCGAACGCGAACGTCTCGGGCCCGACGGCGTCGAGGACGACGCCGGCGCGCCCCTCTCCGTGCTCCACCGCCAACCGGGCGAAGTCCTCCACATGGACGGGCTGGATGCCGTAGGCGCCGGAGGCGATCCCGAACACGGGCAGGCGCCGCAGCAGCCAGGCGATGTTGTTCACCAGGACGTCCCGGCCGCCGAAGAAGACCGCGGGGCGGAGGATGGCGTGGGCGATCCCGGTCTCGCGCAGCGCTTCCTCGACGGCGGCCTTTCCGCGGAAGTAGGGCAGGGGGGAGTGGGGTGATGGGTTCGTGATGGAGGCGTGAACGATTCGCTCGACGCCGGCCTCGGCCGCAGCGCTGAACAGCGCCCTGCTGTGGTCGACCGCTCCCGCGAACGTCGCCATGCCGCGGTCGAAGCGGACCCAGTAGGTGTTGTAGAGGACGCGCACGTTTGCCAGTGCTTCGCGCATCGCGGAGGGGTCGTCGAAGCGAAAGCGCGCCACCTCGACGCGGCCGCCGAAGGGATCGGGCCGGTCCGGATGGCCGGTGAGGGTTCTGACCCGCTCGCCGCGGTCGAGGAGGAGTCGCGCGATGTGCGATCCGCTGTAGCCAAACGCTCCCGTCACGGCGTGGACCCGGCGGCTCACAGGAACCTGCCACTTTGATATTTCAGAATCTTGTGAACAATTTCGATGTGCAGTGTCCTTCCCGGCCGGATGCGGATGCTGCTCAACCGCGCTTGCGTCGCGCCTTGTCCCCGAACGGCATCCCGGCGACGAAGGCGAGGGCCGCGCGAGAGGACTGTGGGTCCTGCAGGAACCGGTTCACGACGCCCTCGACGGTCGCGAGGAGGTCGGCCATCTGCTCGAGCCGCCCCCGCACGGCTCCTGTCGCTCCGGCCTCGCTCGCGAGGCCGTGGATCGCCTGGAGAGCTGGGTCGAACTCGCGCCGCTTCCGCTCCCCCAGGATGCGGAAGAACATGGTCCAGACATCCGGCTCGGTGACGTAGAAGTCCCGCCGATCGGCCGGGACCTCGACCTGGCGGACCACCCCGAAGTTCCGGAGCTCCCGGAGTGACATCGACGCGTTGCCCTTCGAGATCTGGAGCCGTTCCGCGATCTCCTCCAGGGAGATCGGCTCCTCGCTCGCCATGAGGAGGGCGTGGACGCGGGCCACGGACCGGTTGATTCCCCAGAGGGAGCCCATGGCGCCCCAGGCCTCGACGAAGCGCTGCGCGGTGTCCGTTCGCATCGGGCTCATCGTATGTTCAGAATAATCTGAACATACGGCCAAGTCAAGGCGCCGCCCATCTCGGGCGCGCACATCTCCCGTCTTGAGCACGTCTCCCGCCGTGACGAAGGCGATCGAGGACCCAATCGGGGGATGCGTGGGCGGCCCGACGACGCTTGGGACGCTGGAGGAGATGACTGGGCGGTGTCCATTCGAGCCTGCTCCAGCGTCATCCGATCAGACCTGCGATGGAGCAGGGCCATTCGAAGGGTCCACAACACATCATCGCGTCTCGCCCGCGGACCTGACCTTGAACGAGAGAGGAAGGACATCATGCAATCGACCTTGCAGAACCCTGCGAAACGAACGAAGGCAATTGCGTATTGGTTGACGACGGGAGTCATCGTCTTTGCGATGTTCAGCGGAGGCGTCGCTGAGTTCGCGCATCGGCCGGAGACGATCAACGGAATGAAGGAGCTCGGTTACCCCGTGTACTTCGTGATGATCATTGGCTTCTGGAAGGTGCTCGGCTCGCTGGTGCTCGTGGCGCCCGTATTTCCGAGGCTCAAGGAGTGG
>DASTPH010000029.1:0-16266 GCA_035762305.1 Anaeromyxobacteraceae bacterium | reverse complement strand
CGAGCCCCCGCCCTACTCCACCACCTCGGCCACCGCTCCGGCGCCCACGGTGCGGCCGCCCTCGCGGATGGCGAAGCGAAGCTGCTTCTCCATGGCGATGGGCGTGATCAGCTCCACCTCCATGGTGATGTTGTCCCCGGGCATCACCATCTCCACCCCCGCCGGCAGCTTGATCGACCCGGTCACGTCCGTGGTCCGGAAGTAGAACTGCGGCCGGTACCCGTTGAAGAACGGCGTGTGCCGCCCGCCCTCCTCCTTGGTCAGCACGTACACCTCCGCCTTGAACTTGGTGTGCGGCGTGATCGACCCCGGCCTGGCCAACACCTGCCCCCGCTCCACCTCCTCCCGCTTCAGCCCGCGCAACAGGCACCCCACGTTGTCCCCGGCGATCCCCTCGTCCAGGAGCTTGCGGAACATCTCCACCCCGGTCACCACCGTCTTCTGCGTCTCCTTCAGCCCGACGATCTCCACCTCCTCCCCCACCTTCACCACCCCGCGCTCGATGCGCCCCGTCGCCACCGTCCCTCGCCCCGAGATCGAGAACACGTCCTCCACCGGCATCAAAAACGGCTTGTCCTTGGCCCGCTGCGGCGTCGGAATGTACGCGTCCACCGCCTCCATGAGCCGGAAGATCGACGGCTCCCCGAGCTCCCCCTTGTCCCCCTCCAGCGCCTTCAGCGCCGACCCCCGCACGATGGGAATCTCGTTCCCCGGAAACTCGTACTTCGACAACAGCTCCCGCACCTCCAGCTCCACCAGGTCCAAGAGCTCCTTGTCGTCCACCATGTCCACCTTGTTCAGGTAGACCACGATGTACGGCACCCCCACCTGCCTCGCCAACAGGATGTGCTCCCGCGTCTGCGGCATCGGCCCGTCCGCCGCCGACACCACCAGAATCGCCCCGTCCATCTGCGCCGCCCCGGTGATCATGTTCTTCACGTAGTCGGCGTGCCCAGGGCAGTCCACGTGCGCGTAGTGCCGCTTCTCCGTCTGGTACTCCACGTGCGCGGTGGCGATGGTGATCCCCCGCTCTCGCTCCTCCGGCGCCTTGTCGATCTGGTCGAACGGCACGAACGTGGCCAGCCCCTTCTGCGCCATCACCTTGGTGATGGCCGCCGTCAACGTCGTCTTCCCGTGATCCACGTGCCCAATCGTCCCCACGTTCACGTGCGGCTTGGTCCGCTGGAATCTCTCCTTGGCCATGGTCTCTCTCCCGTTCGGCGATGGGCCGGGCTACCTGTTTGCGACGGCGACTCCCTTACTCCTGGTGACGATGGTCTCGGCGATGCTGCTCGGCACCTGCGCGTAGTGCCCGAACTGCATGGTGTAGGTGGCGCGCCCCTGGGTCTTCGATCGCAGGTCGGTGGCATAGCCGAACATCTCGGCCAGCGGGACCTGGGCGGCGATGACCTGGACCCCGGCGCGCGGGCTCATGCCCTGGATCTTGCCGCGCCGCGCGTTCAGGTCCCCGATGACGTCGCCCATGAACGGCTCGGGGGTCACCACCTCGACGTTCATGACGGGCTCGAGGAGGACCGGGTGGGCCCGGGCGCACCCCTCCTTGAAGCCCAGCGAGGCGGCGATCTTGAAGGCCATCTCCGAGGAGTCGACGTCGTGGTAGCTGCCGTCGAAGACCTCCACCTTGATGTCCACCATGGGGAAGCCGGCCAGCACGCCGCCCTGCATGGCCTCCTCGATCCCCTTCTGAATGGGATTGATGAACTCCTTGGGGATGACCCCGCCCACCACCGCGTTCTCGAACTCGAAGCCCTTGCCCGGCTCCTGCGGGTACAGTCGCAGCCAGCAGTGGCCGTACTGGCCGCGGCCGCCGGTCTGGCGGATGTAGCGCCCCTCGGCCTCCACCCTCCGGGTGATGGTCTCGCGGTAGGCCACCTGCGGCTTGCCGACGTTGGCCTCCACCTTGAACTCGCGGAACATGCGGTCGACGATGATCTCGAGGTGCAGCTCCCCCATCCCGGCGATGATGGTCTGGCCGGTCTCCTCGTCGGTGTGGACCCGGAAGGAGGGGTCCTCCATCTGCAGCCGGTTCAGGGCCAGGCCCATCTTGTCCTGGTCCGCCTTGGTCTTGGGCTCGACCGCCACGTGGATCACCGGCTGCGGGAACTCCATCTTCTCGAGGATGATGGGCTTGTCCTCGTCGCAGAGGGTGTCGCCGGTGGTGGTCTGGCGCAGGCCCACCGCGGCCGCGATGTCGCCGGCGCACACCTCCTTGATCTCCTCTCGCTTGTTGGCGTGCATCTGGAGCAATCGACCGATGCGCTCCTTCTTGGCCTTGCTGGCGTTGTAGACGTAGGAGCCGGCCTGGAGCTTGCCGGAGTAGACCCGGAAGTAGGTGAGATTGCCGACGAACGGGTCGTTCATCAGCTTGAAGGCCAGCGCCGCGAAGGGCTCGGCATCGGCGGTCTTCCGCTCCGCCAGCGCGCCCTTGGGGGTGGTCCCCATGACCGGAGGCTTGTCGAGCGGCCCGGGCAGGTAGTCCACCACCGAGTCCAGGATCTGCTGCACGCCCTTGTTCTTGAAGGCGGTGCCGCACAGGACCGGGAAGAACTTCATCTCGATGGTGCCCCGGCGCAGGCCGCGGCGCAGCTCGTCGTCGCTGAGGGGGCGGCCGTCCAGGTACTTGGCCATCAGCCCGTCGTCGATCTCCGCCACCGCCTCCTCCAGCGCGGCCCGGCCCTCGCGAGCCGCCTCGCGGAGCTCGGCCGGGATCTCCCCCTCGTGGTAGGCCGCCCCCATGGTCTCGTCGTCGAAGGTGATCCCCCTCATCTTGACGAGGTCCACCATGCCTCGGAACTTGTCCTCGCGGCCGATGGGGAGCTGCAGCACCACCGGCTTGGCGCCGAGCTTCTCCCGTATGGAGTCCGCCGACATGGAGAAGTCGGCGCCCACCCGGTCCATCTTGTTGATGAAGCAGACCCGGGGGACCTGGTAGCGGTCGGCCTGCCGCCACACGGTCTCCGACTGCGGCTCGACGCCGTTCACGGCGTCGAAGACCGCCACCGCTCCGTCGAGGACCCGCAGCGAGCGCTCCACCTCGATGGTGAAGTCGACGTGGCCGGGGGTGTCGATGATGTTGATGCGGTGGTCGCGCCAGAAGCAGGTGGTGGCGGCGCTGGTGATGGTGATGCCGCGCTCGCGCTCCTGCTCCATCCAGTCCATGACGGTGGTGCCCTCATGGACCTCGCCCAGCTTGTGGGTGACGCCGGTGTAGAAGAGGATGCGCTCGGTCGTGGTGGTCTTGCCGGCATCGATGTGGGCCATGATGCCGATGTTGCGGTAGCGCTCGAGTGGATGGCTGCGGGGCATGTGCTGTCGGCTTCCTTCCGAGTGCGAACGCGAACGAACCGCCGCTCCCTCGCGGCGCCACGATTCCCGACCGGGCTGTCAAAGAGCCAGGGCTCCTGCGGCCCCTGCCGGCGATCGGCCGGCGCGCTCCACCTCGACGTTCCTCGATTCCTCCGGCTACCAGCGGTAGTGGGCGAAGGCCTTGTTGGCCTCGGCCATCTTGTGGGTGTCTTCTTTCTTCTTCACGGCGTTGCCGCGGTTGTTGGCGGCGTCGATGATTTCGCCGGCCAGCTTATCGGTCATGGTCTTCTCGCCGCGGCCGCGCGAGTAATCGATGATCCAGCGCATGGCCAGGGCGGTGCGCCGGTCCTGCCGCACCTCCACCGGGACCTGGTAGGTGGCCCCGCCGACGCGGCGGCTCTTCACCTCCACCACCGGCTTCACGTTGTCGAGGGCCTTCTTGAAGACCTTGAGCGGATCGTCCTTGAGCTTGTTCTCCACCTGGGCGAAGGCGCCGTAGCAGATCTGCTCGCCGGTCGACTTCTTGCCCTTGCGCATCAGGCTGTTGATGAACTTCGCCACCACCCGGTCCTGGAACTTCGGGTCGGGCAGGATCTTGCGCTTGATGACGACGCGGCGGCGGGGCATCGAACCGGGTCCTCGTGGCTAGCTCGGGCGCTTGGCGCCGTACTTGGAGCGCCCCTGCTTGCGGCCCTGGACGCCGACGGTGTCCAGGGTGCCGCGGATGATGTGGTAGCGCACGCCGGGGAGGTCCTTGACGCGGCCGCCGCGGATGAGCACCACCGAGTGCTCCTGCAGGTTGTGGCCGACGCCGGGGATGTAGCTCGTCACCTCGAAGCCGTTGGAGAGCCGGACCCTCGCCACCTTGCGCAGCGCCGAGTTCGGCTTCTTGGGCGTGGTGGTGTACACGCGGGTGCACACGCCGCGCTTCTGCGGCGAGCGTACCAGGGCCGGCGCCTTGTTCTTGTGCCGCAGCTTCTCGCGACCCCTGCGCACCAGCTGGCTGATGGTCGGCATTCGGGCGTGCTCGTTTGCTCAACAAAAACGCCCCTGTCGCATCCGGGGGCGGTGGATACTCCACTCCGTCGAAAGGTCGCGAATTATACGGTGGGAAGGAGCGAAGTCAAGGGCCTGCGGGCGCGGAGCTCGGCTTTTCTTCGCGCCGCGCCGGCGCGACCTCGCGCAGGAGCGCCCGCATGGCGCTGGGGAGCGCCAGCCGGGGAATCCAGGACCGGGCAGCCCATCGCCACGGCCCGGCCACCGGTGCGCCCGGAGCGGCGCAGCGATAGGCGACCAGCACCAGATCGCGGTGGGTGAGGGTCCGTTCCACCGCCGCTGCCCGCCGGCCCACTCGCAGGCGCAGCCCGGCCCGGTGCGCCTCCTTCGCGAGCGCCGCCCGCGGGCTCCCTCCGGCCGGCACCTCGGCGCAGGGCGGAGCCCACAGGCCGCCGAAGAGGCCCGGCGCCGGCCGCCGCACGAGGAGCAGGCGGCCCCCCCTCTCCACCAGGGCGCAGGCCACCTCCAGCCGGCGGCGGGCCGGGCGACGACGCGGCCGCGGCACCTCCTGCTCCCTCCCCGCCCGGCGGGCCCCGCAGAGCGCGGCCAGCGGACAGCGCCCGCAGGCGGGGGTCCCCGGGCGGCACACGGTGGCCCCGAGCTCCATGAGGGCCTGGTTCAGGTCGCCGGGCCGAGAGTGGCCCCTGCCGCCGCCTCGAAGGAGCGCACCCGCGAGCGCCCACAGCCGCTCGCCGGTCCGGCGCGCCGCCGGGTCCGCCGTCACCAGGAAGAGGCGCGACAGCACGCGCGCCGCGTTGCCGTCCACCGCCGGCGCCGGTACCGCGAAGGCGATGCTGGCCACGGCCCCGGCCGTGTAGCGTCCGAACCCCGGCAGCGCCGAGAGCGCCTCCGGCGAGCGCGGCAGCCCGCCGTGGCGCCGGAGCGCCTCCCGGGCGGCCGCGAGGAGGTTCCGCGCCCGCGCGTAGTAGCCGAGGCCGCTCCAGGCGGCGAGCACCTCCGCCTCGGGGGCCGACGCGAGGGCCTCGAGCGTCGGCCAGCGGAGGAGGAAGCGCCGGTAGTAGGGCTCCACCCGCTCCACCTGGGTCTGCTGCAGCATGACCTCGGCCAGCCACACCTGGTACGGATCGGCGGCGTGCTGCGGGAAGCGCCAGGGGAGCCGGCGGTGGCCCGCGTCGTACCAGCTGAGCAGGCGGCGCGCGATGGCGCGCCCCGGCGGGACGGGACGCGCCACCCCGCGTCTGCCCCGGGCCTCTCCGACCTGGCGGCGCACGGGGGACCGGAACGAGCTATTTCAGCCGCTTCTCGCAGGCCTCCCAATCCACGTTCCTGAAGAAGGCGTCCACGTACTTGGCGCGCTCGAAGGCCTTGTAGTCGCGCATGAAGGCGTGCTCCCAGCCGTCGAGCGCCAGGATGGGTGCAAAGCCGGTGGGAACGCCGTTCTCGTGGAGGGTGATCCAGTGGTTGGAAAGCCACCCGGTCGCGGGGTCCTGGAAGAGCATGACCCAGCCGACCCCCGGCATGCCGGCGATGGCGCGGAAGTCCGAGAGCCAGGTGGCGAAGCTTCCGAAGGAGGCCTCGATGGCCTTCTTGAGCTTGCCGCCGGTGGGCGGCTCGGCCTGGGCGCCGCCCTTCATGTTGGCGAAGTAGTACTCGTGGTTCACCATGCCGCCGTATTCGAAGCCCAGGCGCCGGGTGAGCTCGGCGAAGACGGGGTCGGCGCCGGAGGCCTTGCCTTCCTTGCACATGGCCTCGAGCTTCTCGGTGAGGGCGTTGGTCCGCTTCACGTAGCCCTCGTAGAGCTTGAGGTGCTCCTCGATCTGATCGTTGGAGATGCCGGTGAGGCCCCGGACCTTGGAGAAGTCCCTGAGTGCGTAGCGCTTCACGTCCGCCATGTCGATCCTCCCCGCGGCTTTCGCCCGCGGCTTGTGTTCATGCACTGTCTGGCAACCCGGGCCGGTGCGGAATGCCCCAGGTGGGTGGCCGCCCCCTGACGCCCTCCTAGTCGCCCGGGCCGCCGCCCGCCCGTCCCGCTGCGGGGCCGGGGTGTGTCCCCGGGCGCCGGCCCCGGTCTACTAAGGCCGCCGGCGCGCCAGCGAGGAGCTCAGGAGGAGCCCCATGGCCGCCGCCGTCGCGAAGCCGGCGCAGGCGAGGAGCGCCGCCCGGGAGCCGAACCGCTCCCACAGCCAGCCGGTGAGGAGCCCGGCCGGGAGGGCGCCCAGGCCCACGGCTCCGTGGTACCACCCGTAGGCGCGGCCGCGCAGTCCCGGACCGACCAGGTCGGAGACCAGGGCGCGCTCCGCCGCCTCGCACAGGCCGTGGTAGAGCGCGTAGAAGCCGAAGAGCAGCGCGATCTGGAGGGGCGTGGCTGCGTAGGCGAACCCCAGGTAGGCGAGCGCGTAGGCGCCCCACCCCGCCGCCACCACCCATCCCCGGGGCAGCCGGTCCGAAAGCGCGCCGCCCGGGGCGCCGGTGAAGGTCTTCACGAGGTGGTGGCCGCACCAGAGCAGCGGCAGCGCCGCCGGCGAGAACCCGACCTCGGCGGCGCGTGCGAGGAGGAAGGCGTCGCTGGAGTTCCCCAGGGCGAAGAGCACGGTGAGGGCCAGGTAGCGGCGGAACTGCGGGCCGAGCGTCTGTGACGCTCGGGGGCGCGCGCCGTCCTCGAACGTTGCCGATCGGCGAACGCCCTCACCCCCCGTGGTTTCCATGGAATCCGAGTGCCCTCTCCCGGAGGGATCCTTGAGGCGCCAGAGGAGCACCAGCGGCGCCGCCAGCCCCAGCCCGGCCGCCACCGCGAAGGTCGTCCCCAGCGACGCGCCGGCGGCGAGCAGGGCCGAGGCGAGGAGCGGCCCCAGGGCCGCCCCCAGGTGGTCCATGGACCGCTGCAGCCCGAAGGCCCGGCCCCGGTCTCCCTCGCCGGCGGCGTCGGCCAGGAGCGCGTCGCGCGGCCCGGAGCGGATCCCCTTTCCCACCCGGTCGACCAGCCGCGCAGCCAGGACGTGCCAGGGGCGCAGCGCCGCGGCGATGGCGGCCCGTGCCGCCGCCGGCAGCGCGTACCCTCCCACCACCAGCAGCCGGCGCGGACCCCGGTCGGAGAAGCGCCCCGCCAGCACCTTGACGGCGCTGGCCAGGGCGTCGGCGCTCCCCTCGACCAGGCCCAGGTAACGCATGCCGCCGCCGAGCCCGGCCAGGTAGACGGGCAGCAGCGGGAAGATGGCCTCGCTGGAGACGTCGTTGAACAGGCTGGCGAAGCCGAGGAGCCACGCCACCCGCGGCAGCCCCCGGAGCCCCCTGGCGCGCAGGACGCCCATGGCCGCCGCCGAGCGTAGTGCTAAGGTGCGCCGCATGCCAGCCCGCCGCCTGCGGCTCCGCTCGCCGCTCGCCATGGCTCTCGGCGCCGCGGGCGCGGCCCTGGCCCTCGCCGCCGCGATCCTCGCATTCCTTTGGGTCTCGCTCCCCGAGGTGGGCTGGCTCGCCTCGCGGGACCCGCGCACCACCGCCCTCGTCGAGCAGCGCCGCGCCGAGGCCCGACGCGCCCGGCGCCACGAGCCCTCTCCGCCGCGCATGGTGCCGCTCTCGCGCATCGCGCCCCGGCTCGCCGAGGCGGTGGTGCTCTCCGAGGACGCGGCCTTCTTCGGACACGCCGGGTTCGACTTCCGCGAGATCCGCAACGCGGTGGCGGAGAGCGTGGAGCGCAAGCGCCTGGGGCGCGGCGCCTCCACCATCACCCAGCAGCTCGCCAAGAACCTGTTCCTGGGGAGCGAGCGATCCCTGTCGCGCAAGGTCAAGGAGGCGGTGCTGGCGGTGAAGCTGGAGCGGGCCCTCCCCAAGCGGCGCATCCTGGGGCTCTACCTCAACGTGGCGGAATGGGGCGAGGGCGTCTTCGGCGCCGAGGCGGCCTCGCGGTCGCGCTTCGGCGTGGCGGCGGCCGACCTCTCGACGGCCCAGGCGGCCGTGCTCGCCGCCATGCTGCCGGCCCCCCGCCGGGCCGACCTCTCCCACCCGGCCCCCTGGCTGACGCAGCGCGCACGCCGGGTCGTCGACCTGCTCCTCCAGTACCAGAAGATCGACGCCGCTGAGCACCGCCACGCCTCGGCGGAGCTCGAGCGCATCCTGGCCGGCCCGCTGCCGCCCGCGGGGGCGCCCATCGAGGAGCCACCCGAGGAGAACGGCGAGGTCGGGCCAGCGCTGGAGTTGCCCACCCCGGCGCTGCCGGAGCCCGTCCCGGCGCCGGAGGAGCCCGCCCCGGCGCCGGAAGGCGGCTGGCCGGACGGCGGCTGACGGACCGCGCCGGGCCCCCCCCGCTGCCTAGACGCCCCGCCCCCGGAACCACTCGAGCGTCCGGGCCAGTCCATCCTCGATGGTCACCTCCGGCCGCCACCCCAGAGCCCGCTGCGCGGCGGAGACCTCGAGGCAGGAGCGGCGCTGCTCGCCCGGCTTGGCCGGTCCGTGCTCGGGCGGGCCGACCACGCCGGCGGCCCGGGAGAGGAGCGCGTGGAGCCGGTTCACGTCCGTCTCGACGCCGGTGCCGACGTTCAGGGCTCCGTCGAAGCCCCGCTCGGCGGCGTACAGGTTGGACCGTGCCACGTCGCCCACGTAGACGTAGTCGCGGGTCTGGCCGCCGTCGCCGTTGACGGTGCAAGGCCGCCCCGACAGCAGGCGCCCGCAGAAGATGGCCACCACCCCGGCCTCGCCGTGCGGGTCCTGGCGCGGCCCATAGACGTTGCCGTAGCGCAGCGACGCCACCTTGAGGCCGTGGGCCAGGCGGAACACGCCGAGGTAGAGCTCCCCGGCGGCCTTGGCCACCCCGTAGTGCGAGGCCGGGCGGGCCGGATGGTCCTCGGCGGTCGGGATCCGGTCGGTGTCGCCGTACATCGCGCCGCCGCTGGAGGCGAAGATCACCTGCGAAACGCCGGCCCGCACCGCCGCGGCGGCCACGTTGAGGAGGCCACCCAGGTTCACGTCGCAGTCGAAGCGCGGGTCGGCCATGGAGCGCCGCACGTCGATCTGGGCCGCGTGGTGGCAGAGGACGTCCGGGCGCTCCCGCAGGATGGCCTCGGCGGCGGCGGCGCTCCGCACGTCGCAGGGATAGAAGCGGGCCGCCGCCGGGACGTTCTCGCGCTTCCCGGTGGAGAGGTCGTCGAGGACCGCCACCTCCCAGCCAGCTCCGAGGAACAGGTCGGCCACCGTCGACCCGATGAAGCCGGCTCCGCCGGTCACGAGGATGCGGCGGGCCACGATCACACCCGCGACCGGAACCAGCGGACGGTGCGGGCCAGCCCGTCCTCGAAGGCCACCGCCGGCTCCCAGCCGAGCACCTCCCGGGCTCGCGCGATGTCGGGGCGGCGCACCCGCGGGTCGTCTTGCGGGAGCGGCCGGTGCTCGATGGGACAGCTCGAGCCGATCTGGCGCTGCACCGCCTGGGCGAACTCCAGGATCGTCATCTCGGCGGGGTTCCCCAGGTTGACCGGGTCCTGGAAATCGGACCGGGCCAGCCGCCACAGGCCCTCGACCAGGTCGTCCACATAGCAGAAGCTGCGGGTCTGGCGCCCGTCCCCGAAGACGGTGAGCGGCTCTCCCCTGAGGGCCTGGGCCACGAAGGTGGGCACCACCCGGCCGTCGTCGAGGCGCATGCGGGGGCCGTAGGTGTTGAAGATGCGGGCGATGCGCACCGGCACCGCGCGGTGGCGGCGGTAGGCGGCGGTGATGGCCTCGGCGAAGCGCTTCGACTCGTCGTACACGGCGCGCGGGCCGACCGGGTTGACGTTCCCGAAGTAGCTCTCCCTCTGCGGGTGCTCGAGGGGGTCGCCGTACACCTCCGAGGTGGAGGCCAGCAGGAACACCGCCCCGGTCCGGCGCGTCAGCTCGAGCGCGTTTTCCACCCCGCGGGAACCGACCCGCAAAGTCTCGAATGGGTGGCGCAGGTAGTCGATGGGCGAGGCCGGGGAGGCGAGGTCCAGCACCATGGCCAGGGACCCGCCCACCTGTGCCAGGCCGTCGCAGATGTCGGCCTCCAGGAGCTCGAAGCGAGGCTCGCGGGCCAGGCCGTCCAGGTTGTTGCGCGAGCCGGTGATGAGGTTGTCCACCCCCACCACCCGTAACCCCTCGGCCACCAGCCGCTCGCAGAGGTGGCTCCCCACGAACCCGGCGGCGCCGAGGATGGCGGCTCGCGGCTCGGCCATGGCGCGCTACTTCTTCCCCGAGAGGTCGTCGAGCGAGAGCTGCCCCGGCATCGCCGGCCGGTACTTCTCCAGCACCAGGTCGATCCCCTGGCGGACGTACTCCGCCACCGGTACCCGGGTGCGCTCGTGGAGCAGCTTCAGGCGCTCGTTCTGCTCCGGCGTGATGTACACCGTGGTGGAGATCTTCTTGCGCCCCATGCGCGCCAGTGAAGCTATGTGACCATGCATCGGGTGTCAAATGGCGCCTTTCGCTGGCCGGGCGAACCCCGGCGGGGTAGGCTCGCGCCGCCCGACCAGGGAGTCGCATGCGCCGACCGCTCTTGCTCGCCCTGCCACTCGCGCTCGCCGCCTGCGCCGGCCGGACCCCGGCCGGGAGCCCCCCGCTCGATGGTGCCCCCACCCCGGCGCGGCCGGGCCTCCCCGCCGCCGGCCCGGGGGAGTCGGTCGCCGAGTACGACCTGAACCGCGACGGGAAGCCCGACGTCTGGAAGGTCATCCGGCGCACCGCCGAGGGCAAGGAGGTGACGGTGCGCTCCCAGCGCGACCTCAACGGCGACGGCAAGGTCGACGTCTGGGAAACCTTCGACGAGGCCGGCAACCCGGTGACCCAGACCTTCGACACCGACTTCGACGGCAAGCCCGATCTGGTGCTCCACTTCGAGAAGGGACAGCTGGTGCGCAAGGAGATGAGCTTCGGCTTCGACGGCAAGCCGCGGGCCTGGCTCTACTACGAGAAGGGAAAGCTGGTCCGCAAAGAGCGCGACGACGACGGCGACGGCCGCGTGGACACCTGGGAGTACTGGGAGGACGGCGAGCTGGACCGCGTCGGCATCGACCTCGACGGCGACGGCCGTGTCGACCGCTGGGAGCAGCGCAAACCGCAGACCGCCGGGGGTGGCAAGAAGCCGTAGGGGCTTCCGGCGGGACGGTCCGGACCGCACCGCGGCCTTCGGGCCGTCCTCCCTCCCCCTCCTCGGCCCATTCCCGCGGCTTTCCGGGCGCATGCGCCGGGCACGCCGCTGGCATCGGCCGGCCAGCATGCGCCCGGTCGCATTTCCGCTGGCACTCCTGGCGGCCGCCCTCCCGTGTGGATGCGCCGCCCCGCCCCGCCTCCACCCCCGCGCGGCCGAGGAGGTGGCTCGAGGCTACCGGTACCTGGGCCAGGGTGATCTGGAGAAGGCCGAGGTGGCCTTCGACCACGCGCTGGAGTTCCGCCCCGACTTCCCGGAAGCCCTGAACGGACGGGGGATCGTGGAGCGGCGGCGCGGGCGGCTCGACGCCGCGCGTCGCTGGTTCGAGCAAGCGCTCGAGGTGGCCCCGGATCTCGCCGAGGCGCGGGTGAACCTCGGCGAGGCGCTCCTGGCGGCGGGCCATGACGACCTGGGCGAGGCCAGCTTCCGTCAGGCCCTGGACATCGACCCGGACCTACTGCCCGCCCGGCTCGACCTGGCGCGTTCCCTGCTCCACCGCGGCCGCGCCGCGGGCGCCGGCGAGCGCAGCGCCCTGTGGCGGCGCGCGCGGCGGGAGTACCTGCACCTGCTCGAGTCGCGTCCGAACCTGGCCGAGGCCTGGCACGACCTGGCCTTCATGGACTACCAGGCCGGGGAGTTCGCCCGCGCCGAGGCTGGCTACCGGCGGGCCGCCGAGCTCGACCCGCGGTCGGTGGAGGCCCTCCACGGGCTCTGCATCGCGCTCTGCCGGCAGGGGCGATGCGCCGACGGCGCGGCCGCGTGCCGGCGCTGCCTGGAGGTGGCGCCCGGAACGCCGGAGTGCCGCCGGAGCCTGGCCGGGGCCCTGGCCTGCGCCGGCGGGTGACGGGGGCCCGGGTGTCCGCGGCGCGGACCCGCCGCTCGCCCGGGAGCTAACCGGGCGAGCGGACGGCATTCGGCGACGGGCGGGGAGAAGGCCTCTCCCCGCCCGTTCGACCGCGATTCAGGCCCCGCGCCCGCGCCGCCTCCGAGCCGCGGCGAGGAGGACCAGCGCCCACGGGGCCAGCGAGCCGACCTCTCCACCGGCGCTGCCGCAGCCGGCGGTGACGGTTCCGCCGCCGGTGCTGCTGCCCGTCACGCTGGCGACGAGGTCGTCCTCGCCGCCCCCGATCGTCCCCGTGAAGAGCGAGGTGCGGGCCGTCGCCCGGTCGATGTCGGGATCCTGGTCATCCACGGTGAGCGTCCACGAGATGGTGCCACGGGCACCGGGGCTGATCGCGTAGCGCGGGAAGTGGTACTCGCCCTCGCGCCCGGCCTGGAGGGTGATGTCGATGGTCTGCCGGTAGACCTCGACCCCGCCGAGCACTCCCACCAGCGTCGCGGGGGCCGTCCCGTCGACCAGGCTGCGGTTTCGGACCTCGACCTCGAACCCGATGGAGCTCGTGCGCCTCACGTTCACGTAGCGGGGGACCTCGAATTCGCCGATGTCGATGTCGAGCCCGGCCACCTGCACCTGGCTTCCGGTCCCGGTGAGCTGGAGGTTCACGGTGGCGTTCTGCGGGTCGTCGCTGGCGATGGCAAGGCAGCCCGAGTCGACGACGGCGTCGGTCGGGGTGTAGGTCACGGTGAGCGTCGCTGCCTGACCGGGGGCCACCGCGAGGGGAGCCGCCGGCGACCAGGTGAACTTCGCCGGCGTCCCGCTGCAGAGCGAGATGCCGAGCACGTTCAGGGTGGCGTTGCCGGTGTTCTGCACCTGGGTGGTCCGGGAGGCGGAGCTCCCGATGGTCACCGTGCCGAAGCTGAGCGAGGACGGAACCAGCGCGATGGCGGGGAACGGCTGCCCCGCACCCGTGCCGCTGACGCCGAGGTTGACGGTGGGGCTCGCCGGGTCGTTGCTCGCGATGGCGAGGCAGCCGGAGTCGGCCGCGGCGGCGGTCGGCGTGTAGGTCACCGTGAGCGTCGCGCTCTGGCCCGGCGGCACCGACAGCGGCGCCGAGGGCGTCCAGGCGAACTCGCCGCTCGTCCCGGCGCACAGGGCGATGCCGGTGACGTTCAGGACGGCGGTCCCGGTGTTCTGGATCTGGGTCGAGAGCGAGGCCGAGGAGCCCAGCACCACCGTCCCGAAGGAGAGCGAGGGCGGCGAGAGGGCGATGGACGGGGTCGGCGCGCTGACACCGGTCCCGGAGAGGGCGACCGAGACGTTCGGGTTGGCGGCGTCGTTGCTCGACACGGTCAGCGATCCGGTGTCGGCCCCGGCGGCGCTCGGCGCGTAGGTGACGCTCACGCCCTGGCTCCCGCCGGCGGCCACGTTGAAGGACGAGGGCGTGAAGGTGAACTCGGTACTGCCGGAGGCGCGGGCGATGGTTCCGGTGAGGGTCGCGTTGCCGGTGTTGGAGATGGTGAAGGTCTGCGAGCTCGGCGTGCCGACGGTGACGTTCCCGAAGCCGAGCGACGTCGGCGACACCGCGATATGCGGCGCGGCGAGGAGCTGACCGGTCCCGGAGACCGCCAGCGTGACGGTGGGATTCGCCGCGTCGTTGCTGGAGAAGGCCAGGCAGCCGCTATCAGCGCCGGCCGCCGTGGGCGTGTAGGTCACGGTGACGGTGTTGGAGCCGCCGGCCGGCACCGTGAACGGGGCGACCGGCGACCATCCGAACTCGGGGCTCGTCGCCGGGCTGGTGCAGAGGGCGATGGCGGTGACGTTCAGGGGGGCGGTCCCGGTGTTCTGGACCTGGGTGGTGAGCGAGTTCGAGCCGCCGACCGTGACCGTGCCGAACGACAGCGAGGTCGGATTCAAGGCGATGTGCGGCGCGGGCGCTGGGACTCCGGCCCCCGAGAGCGCCACGCTGACGCTCGGATTGGTGGTGTCGTTGCTGGAGACGACCAGCGACCCGGTGTCCGACCCGACCGCGCTGGGCGTGTAAGTGACGGTCACGGGCTGGCTACCGCCCGCCGCCACGTTGAAGGACGCGGGCGAGAAGGTGAACTCGATGCTGGTACTGGCGGCGCGGGTGATGCTACCGGTGAGAGGCGCGTTGCCGGTGTTGGAGACGGTGAGGGTCATGGGGCTCGCGGTGCCCACCGTCACGTTCCCGAAGGAGAGCGAGGGGGGGCTCACGGCGATCCTCGGGGCTGGCGGCACCACGCCGGTGCCGGACACGGCCAGGTTGGTGGTCGGGCCGTTGGAGGCGTTGCTGGTCAGGGCCAGGCAGCCGGTGTCCATGCCGGCGGCGCCGGGCGCGTAGCTCACGGTCAGGGTCGCCGAGGCGCCCGGGTTTACCGAGAACGGAGCCGCCGGCGACCAGGTGAACTCGGTGCTGGTGGCCGGGCTGGTGCACCGGTTGATCGCGCTCACGTTCAGGACCGCCGTTCCGGTGTTCTGGACCTGCGTCGAGAGCGAGCTGGTGGTGCCGACGTTCACATTGCCGAAGTTCAGGCTGCCGGGGTTGAGCGCGATGGTTGCCACCGCCGGCGCGGTCACCGTGAAGGAGTTGGTGGCGACGGTCTGCCAGCCATGGGGGGTGTCGACGCCCTCCACGGGAACGCTGTTTCCGCTGTCCGGCGTGAAGAAGCCCGGTCGCAACGTGGCCGAGGTTCCCGAGCCAAACGATGCCCCGCCGGCGTCAAAGCCGTTCCCGTACCAGGCCGCGGCGAAGGTGTACGTCCCGGGCGTCGTCGGCGCCGTCAGTGTCGCACCTGGCCGCGGGAACGTGATCGGGAAGACGCTGGTGGTGCAGCCGCCCTCACCGCCTGGACAGCTGGCGATCCCGATCTGGGCCATGTTCTGGTCGAGGAGGATGACGCGCACCCAGCCGTTGCGGTAGCCGCCGGTCACGGTGACGGTCATGGCCTCGCCCGGCGAGTACGAGGTCTTGTCGGTGACCGCGCTGAGGTTGATGCTGCTCTTGCTGCTGTCCCCATGGGTTCCGTGCGCGTGACAGCCGTTGCAGGTGTTGACGCTGCTGCCGTGACAGCCCGCGCAGTTGTTCGTGTAGTACGAGGATATAGCGTAGGCCCGGGGTGCCCAGACCGCGGCTAGCATCGCAGCGAGGGCAAGGCGGAACAGCGCTCTCCATTGGTGTGGCGTTCTCGGTTGGGACGGAGTTCTCATTGTGGCGCTCCTTGCTCCAGTCGAATGCCCTCCCTCCCGAGCGCCCCTTTTCAATCCATCCGATATCGATGAACAAGTGACCCATAGGGATGTCAAATGATCACTTGTCACCCAACTAGGTGTCTCATGTACCCTCAATGCATACAGTGTGTTACCTATTACAATTCGGGTGTAACTGACTTTGACACAACCCTATGGGGTCCATAGTGCCCCCCACCTTCGTCCTGCCCCATCTGGACTCGAGCACTGCCCGCCCAGGACCCGCGTCCCGCCCCGATCGAGGCCCGCATGACTCCGGGGGCCCGCGGTTCGAGGCACCACCCTCCGCGCGACTCGCGGACGGGATGGGTGCGCGAGCCCCGCCTACTCTCCGCCGCTGCCCGGCAGGTGGCGGCACCGCACGACGGGAGAACCCGACGAGCCCCGGGCTTCCCTATAGCCTCGCCGCCCGTTCCGGGCGGCTCGAGTCTTACTGCCGAGCCACCCGAAGGGTGGCGAGGCTGCTTCTGCAGCCGGTGTGCACTCGGCGTCCAACTCAGCTGCAGAACCCGACGAGCGCGAGGCTTCCGAAAAGCCTCGCCGCCCGTTCCGGGCGGTTCGAGTTACAGGTCCGAGGCGTCGCCCTTGCCCTGGCGCACCACCCGCGGCGCCTCGCCGGTGAGGTCGATGACCGTGGAGGGCTCGTTGGGCTGGTAGCCGCCGT
>DASTPH010000028.1:0-105842 GCA_035762305.1 Anaeromyxobacteraceae bacterium | reverse complement strand
CGCACTCGAGTCCGGCGGTGGCCGCGCGGCGCCGCGAGCGCCAGGGTCGCGCGGCGAAGCCTGTCTGAGCCTCCGCGCCGCGAAGCGAAGCGCGGAGGCGAGTTCTGCAGCCGCGCCGTACTCTCCCTGGTCGCGCCGCGCAGCCGTGGATTCCGTGCTCGGCGCGAGGACAGCGGCCGAGGGCGAGACTGGGCCGCCGAACATCGCCACCGACAGGCGCGAGTGCGGGCAGCCGAGGGCGGGACCGGGCCGCCGGGCGCCCTCACCCTCCACGGCCTCCCCCGGAGCGCGCGTGCCCCTCCCGGAGGGAGAGGGTCGCCACCGGGTCAACCCCGGAACACCGCGCCGGCCAGGGCCACGCCGGCGCCGGTCTCGGCGCACAGCTCCCACACCGGCACGTCGCCGATCCCCTTGAAGGCGGCCTTGCCCACGTAGCGGAACACCTCGGCCAGTCGGCCGTCGAGGTGGAAGCAGGCCAGCAGCGTCTCCGGGCTGCTCCCGAAGTACCAGCGCCGCTTGAGCTCCTCCGGGATGCGCTGGGGCGGCACCTCGGCCCGCCGGACGGTGCGCGCGCGCGCCACCGCCCCGAGGAAGGCCTCCAGCGCCCCCTCCGACAGCGCCACCCCTCCGTTGTAGATGTCGCCGCGCTCGTCGGCCGCGTCGCGCGCCGCCTGCGCCACCGCCTCCCGCACCGGCGCCGCCACCGCCCGCATGGCGGCGGCCAGGTCGCCCCCCCGCGCCGCCGCCAGCGCGGCCGCCTCGGCCTCGGGCGGGATCGCCAACAACAGGGGCTGGCCCACGAAGACGCTCCAGGCGTGCGAGAGGCGCGGGTCCTGCCGCTGGGCTCGCTCGGCGGCCAGCCCGGCGTCGGCCCGGGCCCGCGCCGCCGCCGCCCGGGCGGTGCCGCGCGCCGACTCGTTGATCTTGTCGGCGATGGCGACGCGGCTCTTCCCGAACACCTCGTCGTCGATGGTCACCATCAGCGGGGCCGGGCCGTAGCTGATGAAGAGCCCGGCCTCCAGCCCCTCGCCGCGGGCCCGCGCCACCGCCCGCTCGCGCTCTGCCTCTAGGCGCGCCCGCGCCGCCCCGGCCCGGACCGCGCGCGCCGCCGCCTCGGCCTGGGCCGGCGTCCCCGGGGCGGCGCGCTCCAGCGCCGCCCCCGCCTCGGCCGCATCGCGGGCGGCCCCGGCCAGGCCGGCGCGGAAGGCTTCCTCGATGGCGGCCACCTGCCGCGCCGTGGCCTCCGCGGAGATCTCGCGCTCCAGGCGCCGGCCGTAGGCGCCCATGAGCCGCCGCACCTCGCCCGCCACCGCCACCAGCGCCTCGACGTCGCCGGAGAGGGAGATGGCGTCGCCGAGGAGGTTGTTCACCGAGACCCCGCCGCGGTCGGAGAGGTGCTGCATCCCGCCGAAGTGCTCCTTGGCGGCGCCGAGGATGGGCAGGTAGAACTCGCGCCGCAGGAACTCGGCCATGGCCGCCTGCCCCAGGAGCGCGGTGCGCCGGGTGAAGTCCTTCACGTCGGCGAAGAGGTGGCCCAGCGGCCGATCGCGGGACGCCTGGAGGATGGGCGCCGGGCGGGCCGAGAGGCGGTAGAGGCGACCGGCCTCCCATTCGGCCTCGGCCCCGCCCTCGGCCTCGGCCCCGGTGCGCGGCAGGAGCACCCGCCGCAGCGGTTGCGCCATCCGCTCCAGGGCGGCGTCGCACAGGAGCGCCGCGGCGCAGGCGGCGTACTCGCGGCGCGCTTCGGCCCGCTTGAGGCCGAAGGCCGCCGCCGGCTCCTTCCCCTTGAAGGCCTTGAGGGCGCGAGCGGCCGCCTCCAGCTGGCTGCGGCCCTCGCCGGCCGGGAAGGCCGGCTCGGCGTCGGCGAGGCGGCGCTGGAGCGCCTTGCGCGCGGCCTCGTCGGCGAGCGCCGAAAGGCCCCCCGGGCTCGCGAGGAGCGCCCGCAGGTCGGCCCCGGCGCCGCCCTGACCGGCGGCCTCGGCCGCCGCCACCGCCGCCGAGAGCGCCTCGCGCAGCCGCGCCTGCGCCGCGAGGAGCTCGGCCCGCCGGGCCGCCTCGTCGTCCGCCCCCAGGCCGTGCTCCAGCTCGGCCGCGGCCGCCTCGGCGTCCATCCCCTGCGCCAGCCTCGCCGACAGGTCGTCGGCCCGCGGGATGGCGGCGGAGAGCTCCAGGCCGTAGAGCGTGGAGCCGCCCGCCGCCACCTGGCCCCGCCCGCCCAGGAGCGCCAGCGGCGAGAGCGCCGCCTCGAGCCGAACCAGCAGGGGATCCTCGACCCGGCGGCCGGCGTCGCGCCAGGCTCGCGTGAGGCCGGTGCGGGCCGCCACCCACAGCGCGGCCATGGCCGCCGAGCGCAGGTACTGTCCCAATGGCGGGCCGGGGAGCGCCTCCCGCACCGCCTCGCCGGCGGCGAGGAGCGCGCCGTGGAGCGCCGCCACCGCCAGGAGCGGCGTCGGCTCGCGGTCCCGCCCGGCCGTCATCTCGCCCACCGCCCGCCGCACCACCTCGATCCACAGCGCCGTGAGCGAGCGCCCCTTGCCTCCCGGGCCCATCCAGGCGCAGGTGATCCCGCCGCCGAGGGCCGGGTGGGCCGCGGCGCCGAGCTGAGCCGCGGCGCGCAGGTCGGGCCCGCCGCCGGCCGGCCCGAGGAGGTCCTCGGCGCGGGGCAGGGTGGCGTAGTCCTCGCGCAGGTAGAGGGCGTCCAGCTCCCCTTCCGGCGCCAGCCGCGCGTGGACGGTGGCCAAGAGCAGCGCCACCTCGGCGGCCGCGCCGCGGACGATGGCGGCGGCGTCGGGCGCCACCTGGACCGGGAGGGCGAAGTCCGCCAGGGACGTCCCCAGGCGGAAGCGGAACGACTCGGGGTCGAGCCGCAGGAACTCCGCCGGCCGGGCGCGGGCCGACGCGTGGATCTCGACGCGACGCCTGGCCGCGGGTGATGGCACTCAGCGCTGCTCCGCAGGAGTCATGAAGCACCTCGCTCGCCTAGACAGACTCGTGCCGCGACCGGAGCATTCTGCTCCGGGGCGGCACTCGCCTCATTTGTAAGGGGGCGTGCCGCCCCCTCCGTCGGCGAAGCCGCCGGAGCCTCCCCCCTGCTGCGGCGGACTCCCGGCCGAGGGCCGCTTCGCGGCTCGAAAGCGGATCGATACGCATGGGTCGCGGCACTAGCGGCGCTCCCCCAGTGTGGCCTGGACCCGGCGCGCCTCGCCACCTCGCTGGAAGCGGACCTCCACCACGTCGCCCGGGCGGTGAGACCGGAGCGCCACCCCCAGGTCGGCCAGGGTCTTCACCTCGACGCGCCCCACACCGGTGACCACGTCGCCGGCCAGAAGGCCGGCCTTCTCGGCGGGGCTGCCGGGCCGGACCGCCGACACCAGCACGCCCGGCTCGGCCCGCTCCGCGAAGTCCGGGATGGTGCCGAGATACGCCCCGTAGCCGCGCTCGCCGCCGCCGGGCCGCGGCTCCTTGGCCGGGGCGCGCACCGCCACCAGACGATCGGGCCGCTGCGAGGCGTCGAAGGCGGCGCGGAAGGCGAGGCGGGTCACGGCGGCGAGCCCCTGCGGGTCGATCTTGTCGGCGGTGTCGGTGATTCGGTGGTAGTCGCCGTGGGCCCCGGTGTGGACGTAGATCGCCGGCACCCCCCTGGCCAGGAAGGGAGTCTGGTCCGACGGCCCGTAGCCGTCGCCGCCGAAGGCGATGCGGAGCGGCAGGGCCGGCTCGCGGCCGGGCAGCGCCTCCAGCACCTGGCGCAGGTCCCGGGCCGAGCCGGCCCCCTCCACGAAGACCCGCCCGTCCCTGGGGCGGCCCACCATGTCCAGGTTCACCATGAGCTGCATGCGCTCGGCGGGACAGGCGGGGGGCGGCGCCTGGACCAGCCGGGAGGATCCGAGCACGCCCAGCTCCTCGCCGCTGAAGGCCGCGAAGAGGACGGTGCGCCGGGGCGGGCCGGCGGCGGCGAAAGCCCGCGCCATCGACAGCAGCGCCGCCGTGCCGCTGGCGTTGTCGTCGGCGCCCGGGTGGACCCTGCCCGTGTCCTCCGGGTTCATGGCGCTCTCGCCGCCGTAGCCGAGGTGGTCGTAGTGCGCGCCCACCACCACGCACTCGCCGGCCAGGGCGGGGTCGCTCCCGGGGAAGAGCCCCACCACGTTGGCGGTGAGGGCCCGGCGCTGCTCGATGTCCACGGCCAGCCGCACCGCCGTCCCGAGCGGCCTGGGGCGGGGCTTCCCCTCCGCCGCCACCTCCCGGGCCAGGGCCGGGGCGTCCACCCCGGCTCGCGCCAGCGCCGCCAGCGTCGCCAGCGCCATGGGGATGCCCACCGGCGAGGCCACCGCGCCCTTCCAGGGCGGGAGGTCGTCGGCCCCGCGGTGGTGCCAGTCGTCCCGAACGCCGATGAGCGCCGCCGCCCCGTGGTCGCGGGCGTTCACGGCCTTGGCGCGCCACTCGCCGTGCGAGTAGGCGCGCGGGTCGCGGAAGGGAGAGGCCGGGTCGTCCTCGCGCGCGAAGTGGGCCGCCACCAGCACCACCTTCCCCTTCACCTCCAGGCCGGCGTAGTCGTCCCACTGGAGCTCGGGCGCGGTGATGCCGTACCCGGCCCAGACCAGCTCCCCCTCGACCGTGCCGCTCGAGGAGAAGGTGAAGGGCTGCCAGTCCTTCCCCGACTGCAGCGCCGCCCCCGCCAGGGAGAGCGCGTTCTCTCCGCGGAGCAGCGCCTCCACCGGGGCCTCGAAGGGCTGCAGGAAGCCCTCCGATCCCGCCGGGCGGAGGCCCAGGGCCTCCATCCGCGCCGCCAGGAAGCGCGTGGCGGCCTCGTTGCCGGGCGTCCCCACGCCGCGCCCGGTCCGCTCCGCGTCGGCCAGCCAGGCCACGTCGGCGACGAGGTCGGCCGGCCGGATGGAGGCCTCGGCGGACGGGGGCGGCGCCGGGCGGGCGGCGGCGCAGGAGAGGAGGAGCGCGGCGGGGAGGGCGAGGAGGGCGGCGCGACGCATGGCGGAGGGCCCGGAGCCCGGCGATCCTTGCGCACCGGGGCGCAAGCGGGTATTTAAGCACCCTCCAGCCATGCGCCGAACCTTCTTCAAGTCGAAGATCCACCGCGCCACCGTCACCCACGCCGACCTGGAATACGAGGGCTCGGTGAGCATCGATCAGGACCTCATGGACGCCGCCGGCATCTGGCCGTTCGAGCAGGTCCACATCTGGAACATCACCCGCGGGACGCGCCTCGCCACCTACGCCATCCAGGGCGAGCGGGGGAGTGGCGTGATCTCGGTGAACGGCGCCGCCGCCCACCTGAACAAGCCGGGCGACCTGGTGATCCTGGCCACCTTCGCGGAGCTGGAGGAGTCCGAGGCCCGCGCCCACCGGCCGTCGGTGGTGCTGGTGGACCGCGGGAACAAGATCGTGGCCAAGGACGTGGCCGAGGTCCCCGGACCCGCCCGCCGGGTGGTGGCATGACGGTGTTCCTTTGGCGCGGCTGACCTGCGGCCCCAACCCGACCCGGACGCCTTCCTCGACCTGATCCGCCCCGGCCGCGCCGTCCCGGTGCGGGTGGAGGTCGACGCCGACACCGAAACCCCGGTGTCGGCTTTCTTGAAGCTCTCGCGCGGCTCGCGCCACGCCTTCCTGCTCGAGTCGGTGGAGGGCGGAGAGCGCTCGGCCCGCTTCTCCTTCCTCGGCGCCGGCCCGCGGAGCGTCATGACCTGGCGGCACGGCCAGCCGAGCGACCCGCTGGACCGGATCCGCCGCCTCCTGGCCACCCATCAGGCGGTGCGGGTCCCCGGGACGCCCCGCTTCGCCGGCGGCCTGGTGGGCTTCCTCTCCTACGACGCGGTTCGGCTCTTCGAGCCGCGGGTCCCCATCGCCCGGCCCGACGAGCTCGGCTTCCCCGACGCCCTGTTCATGGACTTCGACGAGGTGGTGGCCTTCGACAACCGCCGCCACTCCCTCCACGTGATGGTGGAGGTGCGCATGGACGAGGGCGAGGACCCGCGCGCCCTCTACCACGGCGCGCTGGCCCGCATCGGCCGCACCATGGGGGCCCTCTCCCGCCCGCTGCGCGACCGGCGCGCCCAGCGCTCCGGCCGGCCGGCCGAGCTCCGGCCGCGGGTGGAGCGGCGCCAGTTCCAGGCGGCGGTGCGCCGGGCCAAGGGCTACATCCGGGCCGGGGACTGCCAGCAGATCGTCCTCTCGCAGCGCTTCGACGCCGAGGTGGGCGTGCCCCCCTTCGAGGTCTACCGCGCGTTGCGCCGGGTGAACCCCTCGCCCTACCTCTTCTTCGTCCAGGCGGGGGCGCAGGCGCTGGTGGGCAGCTCGCCGGAGACGCTGGTGAAGCTGGAGGACGGCGAGGTGACCCTGCGCCCCATCGCCGGCACGCGCCGGCGCGGGCGCGACCCGGCCGAGGACGGGCGGCTCGAGGCCGAGCTCCGGGGGGACCCCAAGGAGAACGCCGAGCACGTGATGCTGGGGGACCTGGGGCGCAACGACGTGGGCCGGGTGGCGCGGGTGGGCACGGTCCGGCTCACGGCGCTCCGCACCGTGGAGCGCTACTCCCACGTGATGCACCTCG
Organism: Anaeromyxobacteraceae bacterium; assembly: GCA_035762305.1. Lineage (GTDB taxonomy): Bacteria > Myxococcota > Myxococcia > Myxococcales > Anaeromyxobacteraceae > DASTPH01. The sequence continues at coordinate 99,283 of DASTPH010000028.1, read as the reverse complement.
TGTCGGAGGTGAAGGGGCGCCTCGCCCCCGGGCTCTCGGCGCTGGACGTGCTCGGCGCCGCCTTCCCGGCCGGCACCGTCACCGGCTCGCCCAAGGTGCGGGCCATGGAGATCATCGACGAGCTGGAGCCCGCCCGGCGAGGCCCCTACGCCGGGGCGGTGGGCTACTTCGACCGCGGCGGCGACATGGAGATGTGCATCGCCATCCGCACCCTGCTCCAGTCCGGCCGGCGCATCTCGGTGCAGGCCGGGGCCGGCCTCGTCTACGACTCCCGCCCCGCCGCCGAGTACCAGGAGACCGTCGCCAAGGCCAAGGCCCTCTTCACGGCCGTGGCCCAGGCCGAGTCCCGCAGCCTGGACGTGGCGGCGCGGCCGCCGGCTTTGCAGCGGCCCGCGGCGCGCCGGGGGCGGCTGGCGCCCCGGCGGGGAGGGCGGCGACCATGATGACGGCGGCGGCCGCGCGCGTGGATCCGGCGGCTCCACGCCGGCGGGGGACGAGCCCCCGCCCTACTTGCTGCCGAGCCACCCGAAGGGTGGCGAGGCTGCTTCTGCAATCGGTGTTCACTCCGCGTCCAACTCGTCTGGAGAGCTCGACGGGCCCGAGGGTTCCCAAAGGCTCGCCGCCCGTTCCGGGCGGCTCGAATCGGCGGGGGACGAGCCCCCGCCCTACGGGCCGTGGGAACCGAGCACCGCCATGAGACCCCGCCTGCTGCTCATCGACAACTACGACTCCTTCACCTTCAACCTGGTGCAGTACCTGGGGGAGCTCTCGGCCGAGGTGGAGGTGTTCCGCAACGACCGCATCGACGTGGCCGGCATCCGCCGCCGGCGGCCGCGCGCGCTGGTCATCTCCCCCGGCCCCTGCACCCCCGACGACGCCGGCGTCACCCTGGCGGCCATCGCCGCCCTGGCCGGCGAGGTGCCCATCCTGGGAGTGTGCCTGGGGCACCAGGCCATCGGCCAGGCCTTCGGCGGCCGGGTGGTGCGCAACCGGCGCATCGTCCACGGCAAGTCGAGCCCCATCCACCACCGGGGCCGCGGGCTCTACCAGGGCCTGCCCTCCCCCTTCCCCGCCGGTCGCTACCACTCGCTGGTGGTGGAGCGGCGCTCGCTGCCCCGCGCGCTGGAGGTGACCGCCTGGACGCGGGAGGGTGAGATCATGGGCCTCAGGCACCGGCGGCTCCCTGTGGATGGCGTCCAGTTCCACCCTGAGTCAATCCTGACCGAGTGCGGCATGGCGCTGCTCCAGAACTGGCTGTCGCGGCTCGGCGGAGCGACCCCCGGAGGGAGGCACCCGTGATCCAGCAGGCCATCGCCCGGCTCGTCGAGCGGCAGGACCTCTCCCGCGCCGACATGGCGGCGGCGATGAACGAGATCGCCGACGGCGGGGCCACCCCGGCCCAGGTGGGCGCCTTCCTGGCGGCGCTGCGCCTCAAGGGGGAGTCGGTGGAGGAGATCGCCGGCGCCGCCGAGGTGATGCGGGCCCGCGCCGACCGGGTCCGGGTGGACCAACCGCTGTTCGTGGACACCTGCGGCACCGGCGGCGACGGCCAGCAGACCTTCAACATCTCCACCGCCGCCGCCCTGGTGACCGCCGGCGCCGGCCTGGCCGTGGCCAAGCACGGCAACCGCTCGGTCTCCTCCCGCTGCGGCTCGGCCGACGTGCTGGCCGCCCTGGGGGTGGACGTGGAGGCGCCCAAGGAGGTGGTGGAGCGCTGCATCCGCGAGGTGGGCATCGGCTTCCTCTTCGCGCCCAGGCTCCACCCGGCCTTCAAGGCGGTGGCCGGCATCCGCCGCGAGCTGGCGGTGCGGACGATCTTCAACCTGCTCGGGCCGCTGGCCAACCCGGCCGGGGCCCGGCGCCAGGTGATGGGGGTCTACGAGCCGCGCTGGGTCCCGGTCATCGCCGGGGTGCTGGCCGCCCTGGGCGCCGAGCACGCCTTCGTGGTCCACGGCGAGGGGCTCGACGAGATCGCGGTCACTGGCATGACCCATGTCTGCGAGGTGAAGGAGGGCCGGGTGGAGCGCTACTCCATGGTGCCCGAGGACATCGGGGTCGGCCGCTGGGAGCGCGCCGCCATCGCCGGCGGCGATCCGCCCGAGAACGCCCGCATCCTGCGGGAGGTGCTGGCCGGCCAGAAGGGCGCGCCGCGCGACGCGGTGCTGGCCAACGCCGCCGCGGCGCTTGTGGCCGGAGGCGCCGCCCCCGACCTCCGGGCCGGGGTGCGCCTCGCCGCCGAGTCCATCGATCGGGCCGCCGCCGCGGAGAAGCTCTCCCGGCTGGTGGCCGTCTCCCGGGGCGCATGAGCTTCCTCGACGAGATCCTGCGCCGCAAGGTCGCCGAGGTGGAGGCCGGGAAGGCCGCCCGCCCCGAGCGCGCCCTGCGCGCCGCCGCCGCCTCGGCCCCGCCCCCGAGGAGCCTCTTCGCGGCCCTCTCCCCCCGCGGCGGGCCGGTGCGGGTGGTGGCCGAGGTGAAGCGCCGGAGCCCCTCGGCCGGCGCCATCGACGCCTCGCTCGACGCCCCGGGCCAGGCCCGGCGCTACGCCGCCGCCGGCGCCGCCGCGGTGTCGATCCTCACCGACGGCCCGGGCTTCGGCGGGTCCCTGGCCGACCTCGAGGCGGCGCGGGCCGCGGTGGCGCTGCCGCTGTTGCGCAAGGACTTCGTGGTCGACCGCTGGCAGCTCTGGGAGGCGCGCGCCGCCGGCGCCGACGCGGCCCTGCTCATCGCCGCCGCCCTGCCCGGCGAGGCGCTGCGCCGCCTGCTGGACGACTGCCGCCAGGCGGGGCTCGAGGCGCTGGTGGAGGTCCACCACCCGGCCGAGGCCGAGGCGGCCCTGGGCGCCGGGGCGGTCCTGGTGGGGGTGAACAACCGGGACCTCAGGACCTTCCAGGTGGACCTCTCCGCCGGAGAGCGGGTCCTGCCGCTCCTCCCCGCCGGGGTGAAGGCCGTGGCGGAGAGCGGGGTTCGGGGACCCGCGGACGTCCGGCGGCTCCGGGCCGCCGGAGCCGCCAACTTCCTGGTCGGGGAGGCGCTGGTGCGGGCGGCCGACCCGGCGGCGCTCCTGCGCCAGCTCTCGGAGGCCGGGTGAGCCCGGCGCGCGTCAAGATCTGCGGGGTGACCCGGCTCGAGGACGCCCTGGAGGCGGCGCGGCTCGGGGCCGACGCCCTGGGCTTCAACTTCTGGCCGGCCTCGAAGCGCTTCCTCCCCCCGGGCCAGGCCCGGGCCATCGTGGAGCGGCTCCCGCCCTTCGTCACCCCGGTGGGCGTGTTCGTGAACCAGCCGGAGGAGGCCATCCGGGAGGCCGCCCGGGAGAGCGGGGTCCGCGTGCTGCAGCTCCACGGCGACGAGCCGCCCGAGCTGTGTGCCCGACTGCCGCTCCCGGTGGTGAAGGCGGTGCGGGTGGCGGCGGCGCCGGCGCTCGACGCACTGCGGGCCTACCCGGTGGCGGCCTTCCTCCTCGACTCGCCCTCGGCCGGCTACGGCGGTAGCGGCGCCGCCTTCGACTGGTCGCTGGCCGAGGGGGTGGCCGGGCTCGGGCCCCTCATCCTGGCCGGGGGCCTCACCCCGGAAAACGTGGCCGCCGCCGTGCGGCGGGTGCGCCCCTACGCCGTGGATGTGGCCAGCGGCGTGGAGTCGGCGCCCGGGGTGAAGGACGCCCGGAGGATGGCCCGCTTCATCGCGGCGGCCAGGGAGGTCGCGTGACCCTTCCCGACGAGCGGGGCCACTTCGGCCCCTACGGCGGGCGCTTCGTCCCCGAGACGCTGGTGCCGGCCCTGGACGAGCTCACCGCCGCCTGGACCGCGGCCCGGGGCGACCCGGCCTTCCAGGCCGAGCTCGAGGAGCTGCTCCGCCGCTTCGCCGGCCGCCCCACCCCGCTCGGCGAGGCGCGCCGCATGGCCGAGGAGGTGGGCGGCTGCCGCGTGCTCCTGAAGCGCGAGGACCTGTGCCACACCGGGGCGCACAAGATCAACAACACCCTGGGGCAGGTGCTCCTGGCGCGGCGCATGGGCAAGCGGCGAATCATCGCCGAGACCGGCGCCGGCCAGCACGGCGTGGCCACCGCCACCGCCGCCGCCCTCTTCGGCCTGCCCTGCGAGGTGTACATGGGGGCGCTGGACGTGGAGCGGCAGGCGCTCAACGTCTTCCGCATGCAGCTCCTCGGGGCGCGGGTCGCGCCGGTCCAGGCCGGCTCGCGCACCTTGAAGGACGCCATGAACGAGGCCATCCGCGACTGGGTGACCAACGTCCGCGACACCCACTACGTCATCGGCTCGGTGGCCGGCCCGCACCCCTACCCGGCCATGGTGCGCGACTTCCAGTCGGTCATCGGCCGCGAGGCGCGGGCCCAGGTGCTGGAGCTGTGCCGGCGCCTCCCCGACGCCGCGGTGGCCTGCGTCGGCGGCGGCTCCAACGCCATGGGGCTCTTCGCGGCCTTCCTCGACGACCCGGTCCGGCTGGTGGGGGTGGAGGCCGCCGGGCACGGGCTGGCCACCGGCCGGCACGGGGCCTCGCTGGCGCTGGGGCGCCCCGGGGTGCTGCACGGCTCGAGGAGCTACGTCCTCCAGGACGCCCAGGGCCAGATCGCCGAGGCCCACTCGGTGAGCGCCGGCCTCGACTACCCGGGGGTGGGTCCGGAGCTCAGCTGGCTCAAGGACCAGGGGCGGCTCACCCTGGCCAGCGCCACCGACGAGGAGGCGCTCCAGGCGCTGCAGTACCTGGCGCGACTGGAGGGGATCATCCCGGCCCTGGAGACGGCCCACGCGGTGGCCGAGGCGCGCACAATCGCCCGCCAGCTCGGCCGCGGCGGCCTGGTGCTGGTGAACGTCTCCGGCCGCGGCGACAAGGACGTGGAGCAGGTGCGCCGGGCGCTCGAGGCCGCACCCCGGGCCTCGCCCGGCGGCGTCCGACGGCCCGCGGCGGCGGCCCGGAGGAGCCGTCTCCCGCGCCGGCGGAGCTCGCGGTGACCGGCCCGGAGCGCGTGGCGGCGGCCTTCGCCGGCCGGCGGGCCCGCGGCCAGGCGGCCCTGGTCACCTACGTCATGGGAGGCGATCCCGACCTGCGCGCCTCCCGCGACCTGGCGCTGGCCTGCGCCGAGGGCGGGGCCGACCTCCTCGAGATCGGCATCCCCTTCTCCGATCCCATCGCCGACGGCCCCACCATCCAGGCCGCCGGCGAGCGGGCCCTCCGCGCCGGGACCACCCCGGGCGGAGTGCTGGAGCTGGCCGCCGAGGTGCGCCGCCGCACCGAGGTCCCCATCGCCCTCATGGGCTACCTGAACCCGGTGCTGGCCCGCGGGGAGGAGCGCTTCCTCGACGACTGCGCCCGCGCCGGGGTGGACGCGCTCATCCTGCCCGACCTGCCGCCCGAGGAGGCGGCGGGGCTGGGCCGGCTGGCTCGGGAGAAGGGGGTGGGGATGGTGTTCCTGCTGGCCCCCACCTCCACCGAGGCCCGCCGCGCCGCCGCCTGCGCCGCCTCCACCGCCTTCGTCTACTTCGTCTCGGTGACCGGCGTCACCGGCGCCAGGAGCCAGCTGCCGGCGGACCTCCCGGAGCAGCTCCGCGCGGTCCGAGCGGTGAGCCCGGTGCCGGTGGTGGTGGGGTTCGGCGTCTCCACGCCGGATCAGGCGCGGGCGCTCTCGCGCCTCGCCGACGGGGTGGTGGTGGGGAGCGCCATCGTCTCCCGCGGCGCCGGGGGCGGGAGCCGCGCCGAGCGGGCGGCGCGGGTGCGCCGCTTCGTCGCCTCGCTGGCCAGGGGCATGCGGCGCACTTGAGCGCAGACATCGCGCCCGGGCCTCGCCCGGCGGCGCGTGTCCTCGCCGCCACGCAGCGCCCGCGGCGGCGTCGCGCCCATGGCGCTCGCGGCGCGACGGCGAAAGGCGTGCCTCGTCCCGTGCCTTCCTGGCGACGGCTCTGGCGCGTGTTCGCCGTCGCGACGTGGGGCCCGTCGGCGCGGCGCCGCGTCCGACGTACCCTCGGGCGGCTGCGGGGACGCGCCGGCGGGCGAGGCGCGGGCGCGCCGACCGCGCCCTCACCCCGAATGGCGGATGGTCAGGATGTCGCCGTCCTTCACCACGTACTCTTTGCCCTCCAGCCGCAGCTTCCCCTCCTGGCGGGCCCGGGACTCGCTCCCCAGGGCCACGAAGTCGGCGTAGTGCACCACCTCGGCGCGGATGAAGCCCTTCTCCAGATCGGAGTGGATGCGGCCGGCGGCGCGCGGAGCCCGATCGCCCCGCCGGATGGTCCAGGCGCGCACCTCGTCCTCGCCCACCGTGAAATAGGAGACCAGGTCCAGCAGGTGGTAGGCGGCGCGGATGAAGCGGGCCCGGGCCGGCTCGCGGAGGCCCAGCGAGGCCAGGAACTCGGGCTGGTCCTTGGGGTCGAGGTCGGCGATCTCCGCCTCCACCGCGGCGCAGAGGGGGAGCACCTCGGCCCCCCGCTCCCGGGCCGCCGCCTCCACCCCGGGCGGCGCCGGCTCGGCGGCGGCCGACTCGGCGACGTTCACCACCACCAGGAGCGGCCGGCGCGAGAGGAAGTCGAAGTGCCCCAGCTCCGTCTCCTCGGCCTCGCTCCAGCGCATCATGCGCAGCGGCCTTCCCCGCTCCAGCTCCGGGTGGAGCCGCTCCAGCTCGTGGTGCTCGGCGCTCCCGTGCCCGTGCTCCCGGCGGATCCGCTCCAGCCGCCTTTCCACCACCCCCAGGTCGTGCAGCGTGAGCTCGGCGTCGAAGTCGCGCAGCTCGCGCTCCGGGTCGGCCGGCGCGCCGTCCGCCCCCGGGAAGGCCCGCACCACCAGGCAGAAGGCCTCCACCTCGGCCAGCGCCCGCAGCGACTCGGCGTCGAGCCCCGAGCCCTTCCCGGCCGGGCCGGGCACGTCCACGAAGCGCACCTCGGCGTAGGTGGTCTTCCTGGGCTTGAAGATGGCCGAGAGGGCGTCGACCCGCGGATCGGGAACCTTGATGGCGCCCAGATTCACCTGGGGCTTCCCCGCCGCGCCCTTGTGCAGGCCGGTGAGGGCGTTGAAGAGCGCGGTCTTGCCCGACCGCGCGTAGCCGACGAGCCCTGCCTTCATGACCGCCCTCCGGGGCCGGCCGCTCCCTCGTTCCAGCGGCGCGGGCCCACGGTAGCACCGTTCGGGCGCCGCGGGGCCTCGGGGAGGGTCCTCCGCCGCGCCTCGAGGCCGGTGCCTCCCGACCCGAGAGAGCCGTCGCCTTGCAGGCCGGGGGGATCTAGCATCTGGCCATGGGCTCGAGGGCCGGTCTTCTCCTGGTCGCGACCGCTGTGGCGCTCGCCGCCCCCGCCGCTGCCGACGACTCGCTGGATTGCACGGGCGGCATCGTCCGGGTCGGGGACGCCAGGATCGACCTCCTCGGGAAGTGCGGCCCGCCCTCGCTTCAAGAAACCCTGGACTACAACGTCGCCGTCCTGCACCGCTTCGGGCCGTCCGGGCCGGGGCGCCGCGCCTCGGCGGTGGTGGAGCGCTGGACCTACAACTTCGGCCCGACCCGCTTCCTCCAGTTCGTCACCCTGGACGCCGGCACGATCGTCTCCATCAAGCGAGGCAGCTACGGCTACCCGCTGGACCCGCCGCCGGCGGCGCCTCCCATCCCTCGGGCCAGTTGCGACCACTCGGTCCTGCGCACCGGCCTCTCCACCTTCGACGTCCTGGCCCGGTGCGGCCAGCCCGCCTTCCAGGACCTCCGGCTGGAGGTCTGGGGCCTGGGCCAGGTCCTGGTCGAGGTCTGGACCTACGACTTCGGGCCGCACGCCCTGGTGCGCTTCCTCAAGTTCGTGGACGGGAAGCTTGCGAGGATCGAGACCGGCAGCTACGGCTACGCGCCGTAGCCGACTCGAGCCGCCCGGAACGGGCGGCGAGGCTCACTGCCGAGCCACCCAAAGGGTGGCGAGGCTGCTTCTGCACCCGGTGTGCACTCCGGGTCTACCTCGGCCCAGGCCTGCGAACACGCGATACACCGGCGGGGGACAAGCCCCCGCCCTACGGAATCGATCGAAGCGCCACGTGATTCGGAAGCCACCCTGAGAAGTAGGATCCTCGGGGCTCGTCCCCCACCGACTCCCCGGAACTAGTCCGACGTTTCGTCCTCGGGCGGCGGGCTCACCCTCGGGTCGAGGATGAAGACCGCGGCCACCAGCACCACCGCGGCCTGGCCCGCCCCCAGCACGCCCAGCGCCAGCGCCCCGCCGGCCGGGATCTCCAGGGCCACCGCCAGGGCCCCCAGCGCCAGGGCGGCCACCGCCAGGCACGCTCCGGCGGTGACCCCGATGCAGAGCGCCTTGCGGTCGGTGAACCGCCTCAGCACCTTGGCCACCGTCCCCCCGTAGACCAGCCCCGAGCCGATGCCTCCGAGCACGTACCACCCCACCTGGGCTGCCACGCCGACCGCCCGGGCCCCGGCCCAGGCCCCCACCGCCACCAGCACCAGCCCCGCGGCCACCAGCAGCCACCGCCCGTGCCGCTCGCCCAGCCACCCCTCGAAGGGGACGAACAGGGTCTCGGCGAGGATGAAGGCGGCGAAGGCGTTTTCCACCGCGGCCAGCGACGCGCCCAGCCCGGCACCGGGCCCGGCCCTGAGCAGCGGCCAGGCGAAGAGGACGCTGCCGATGACCATCATGGCCGCGGCGGAGAGGACCAGCTCCACCCAGCGGCCCATGCGCCCGCGCCCGGGCTCGAGCTCGGTCTGGGACGGCGCGGGGCTCGCCTGCGCGGACATGTCGACCTCCCGGCCGCTCGCCCTCGCGGCGCGGGCCTCACGAGGTGGAGTCGCTGGAGACGGTCGCCGCCGGTGGAGGCGCCCGTCGCGCCCGGCGCCACCAGCCGGCCAAGAACGGATAGACGAAGAGGAAGATGGCCACCGCGGTGATCACCGCCGCGATGGGGCGCCGGAAGAAGATGAGCAGCGTCCCCTGCGACATGATCAGGCTCTGGCGGAACGCGCTCTCGGCCATGTCGCCGAGCACCAGGGCCAGGACCAGCGGCGCCAGAGGGTAGTCGAGCTTCTTGAAGACGTACCCGAGGACGCCGAAGGGAATGATGTAGAGGACGTCGGCCATGCTCCCGTGGACCGCGTAGGCGCCGATGGCGCAGGCGGTGACGATGAACGGCGTCAGGATCCCGAAGGGGATGCGCAGCATGGCGGCGAAGGCCGGCACGAACAGGAGCACCATGAGCACGCCGATGAGGTTGCCCGTGTACATGCTGGCGATGAGGCCCCACACGAAGTGCGGCTGCTCCTTGAAGAGCAGGGGGCCCGGCTGAAGGCCCCAGACGATCAGCCCTCCGAGCATCACCGCCGCGGTGGGCGAGCCCGGGATCCCCAGGGTGATCATGGGCATCATGGCGGCCACCCCGGCCGCATGGGCCGCGGTCTCGGGCGCTACCACCCCCTCGACCTCACCCTGGCCGAAGCGCTCGGGGTTCTTGGAGAAGCGCTTGGCGAAGGCGTAGCTCATGAAGGAGGCGGGGGTGGCCCCTCCTGGCTTGAACCCCATCCAGAAGCCGATGACGCATCCGCGCGCGAAGGTCCGCCAGTAGCGCGGCAGGAGCTTCCAGGTCTCCAGGACCACGCGGAGGTTGAGCCCGGTCTTGGCTCCCTCGAACTTGAGCCCCTCCTCCATCCTCAGGAAGATCTCGCCCAGCCCGAAGAGGCCGATGACCACGACGATGAAGTCGAAGCCGGTCATGAGAGGCGTGAGTCCGTAGGTGAAGCGCAGCCGTCCGGTGATGGTGTCCAGCCCCACCGCCGCCAGGAGCAGCCCCAGCGTGATGGAGACCAGCGACTTCAGGGGATTCCCGCCGCCAAGTCCGACGAAGCTCGAGAAGGTGAGCAGCTGGATGGCGAAGAACTCCGGCGGGCCGAACTTGAGGGCGATCTCCGCCAGGGCCGGCGCGAAGAAGGTGATGAGGAGCGTGGAGAAGAGCGCGCCCACGAACGACGAGGAGAAGGCCGCGGTGAGCGCCTGGCCGCTCTGGCCGCGCCGGGCCAGCGGATACCCGTCGAAGGTGGTGGCCACCGACCAGGGCTCGCCGGGGATGTTGAACAGCACCGAGGTGATGGCGCCCCCGAACAGCGCCCCCCAGTAGAGCGAGGTGAGCAGGATGATGGCCGAGGTGGGCGGCATCCGGAACGTGAGGGGAAGGAGGATGGCCACCCCGTTGGCCCCGCCCAGCCCGGGCAGCACCCCGACGATGGTCCCGAGCAGGACCCCGAGCACGGCCACGGCGAGGTTGTAGGGCGTGGCCGCGACGCCGAAGCCGACGATGAGGTTCTCGATGCCCATCTCAGTAGCCGAGCCAGGCCTCGAGCGGGCCCTTGGGCAGGGGAACCATGAACCAGAGCTCGAAGACGACGAAGATGGCGACGCAGATGGCCACGGGCAGGAGGGTGGAGAAGGCCCAGGAGTGCCGCCCACCCCATCGCATCGAGTAGGCCATGTAGAGCGCCGCGGCCACGTAGAGCCCGAGGAACTGGGTGACGGCCACCATGGCCACCGCCGGGAGCAGGACCTGGAGGACGCGCCCGACCTGCTCGCGGGTGACGAAGGTCTTCTCCGAGGCCCGGCGTGCCGCCTGCACCACGATCCCGGCGCAGCAGACGATCATGGCCGTGGAGAGCCAGAAGGGGACGAAGCCGGCCTGAGGACCCTCCGGACCCCACCCGATCCCCATGCGGATGGAGGAGACGAGGAACAGGCCTCCCACCGCCAGCAGCAGGGACCCCATGGCGACGTCGACGGCCCGCAGGGATCGGACCGGGGCGCGCTCCCTGGCGCCGGCAGTCGGCGGCGCGGCGGAGAGCGGCTGCACGCCGACCTTCGGTTCCATGGGGAGAATCCTCCTCGGTCCGTGCGGTTCGCTCGCCCCGAGGGTCCGGAGGGGGGACGACGCCCCGCCCTACCCTGGGGGCAGGCCACCTTTGGCCATCAGATCCTTGTGTAGCCCTTCTCGGCCCTCGGCCAGCGATGGCGCGCCGGCGTGCGCGCGCCGTGGGTGCATGATCGATCCCGCGCTCACGGCGCGGGAGGGCTCTCCTCGATCTCCTTCCTGAACGGGATGACGCCCGGAACCAGCCACCGCTCCCACATCTCGTCGACCTTGGACTGGAAGTAGGCGATGTCCTCGTCGGTGAAGTGCGCGAAGCGCCCCTGCCTGAGCAGGTAGTCCTTCACCGGGAGCCGCTTGGCGCGCCCCTGGGCCAGGTCCTTGGTCTTGCCGAGGAGCCTGAGCTGGCCCTCCACGATCTCGTAGAGCGGCCAGACCCCGGTCTTGACCGCCAGCTCGCCCAGCTCGTGGGACTGGATGGGGTCGTAGTCCCAGCCCTTGGGGCAGGGATCCAGCGAGTGGATGAAGGTGGGGCCGCCGATGGACAGCGCCTTGCGGATGCAGTTCATCCCCAGCACCCCGTAGGACATGTCCACGGTGGCGATGTACTTGCAGGTGGGGTGGCCCGCCGCCAGCATCCCGGCCATGTTCTTCTTCCACCGGTGGTGCATGATGCGCCGGACCGTGCCGGGCGGGCTGAAGGTGGTGTGGGCGCCGTAGGGCGTCGAGCCGGAGAGCTGGATGTCGGTGTTGGCGTACGACTCGTTGTCGTACATGAGGATGAGGAGGTTGTAGTCCGGGTGGGTCAGGGTGGCGGAGATGGCCGACAGGCCCATGTCGGCGCCGCCGCCGTCGCCGCAGAAGGCGATGACGTTGATGGGCTCCTGCTTAGCCTTGCCCTTGCGCATGAGCGCCTTCAGGCCGGCGGCGGCCCCCAGCGCGGCCGAGCCGCTGGAGCCGAGCTGGGTGTGCATCCAGGGCACCACCCAGGAGGTGCTGTAGTAGGTGGTATTGGCCACGTACATGCAACCGGTGCTGCCCAGGACCACCGTCCGCGGGCCGGCGGCCTTGACCATCATCTTCATCACCAGGGCCGACTCGCACCCCTGGCAGGTCCGGTGGCCCGAGGTGAAGTACTCCTCCAGCGGGAGCTTCTTCACGCCCTTGAAGGGGTCCAGGTGCTGCGGGGGCTGGATGTTCACCAGGCCCTGGTTCTCGGCATTCACGTGGTTCGACATGTGATCCTCCTCGAGGTCACTCGCGAAGCCCGATCCACCGGGTGGGGGGCTCCGCCTTCCCCTCCGCCGCCCGGAACAGGCTCTCGGCCATGGTCCTCACGTCGGGAACGGTGATCTCGCGGCCGCCCAGGCCGCCGATGAACCCCAGCACGGGCGGGCGCTTCGGGGACGGGTACATGGCGGTGCGGACCTCGGTGGCCACCACCCCGCTCCGGTAGGGCGACCCGAAGGAGAAGTCCCGGTCCACCACGCCCACCGCCCGGAAGCGCGAGAGGGAAGCCGCCAGCTCCTCCGCCGCGAAGGGGCGGAACCAGCGGAGGCGAACGAAGCCCACCTTCTTCCCCTCCTTGCGCATCTCGCGGATGGCGACCTTCACCGGCGTCGACTGCGTCCCCATGCCGACCAGCACCACCTCGGCGTCGTCGGTCTCGTATTCCTCGAAGTAGGGGTTCCCGTAGCGGCGCCCGAAGATGCGCTCGAAGTCGCGGTAGGCCTCGCGGATGACCTCGGCGGACCGCTCCATGGCCTCCACGTTCTGGCGGCGGATCTCCATGACCCAGTCCTCGTTGGCCTGGGGGGCCACGGTGATGGGGTTGTCGGGGTGGAGCAGGAGGTCCTTGCGGTCGTAGGGCGGCAGGAACTGCTTCACCTTCTCCTGGGAGGGGATTCGCACCAGCGCCTGGGAGTGGGTGAGGAAGGCGCCGTCGCAGCTGATGGCGCAGGGCAGGAAGACGCGGCGGTCCTCTGCCACCCGGTAGGCGATGAGGGCGGTGTCGAGGGCCTCCTGGGCGCTGTCGACCCACACCAGCTGCCAGCCCAGGTCGCGCACCGCCAGGGCGTCGTTGTGCTCCACGCCGAAGGCCCCCGGGTCGTCGAGGGCCCGGTTGCCCACCATGACCACCATGGGGATGCGCAGCGAGGGGGTCACCGTCAGCGCCTCGAAGGCGTGCATCCAGCCGACGCCGGAGGAGCCGCTGAAGACGCGGGCCCCCACCGCCGAGGCGTGTTTCACGATCTCGAACTGCGAGTGCTCGGCCTCGGCCACGATGTACTCGCAGTCCATCTCGCCGTTGGCGATGAGCTTGGCCACGTACTGCATCACCGTGTCGTAGGGGCGGATGGGGTAGGCGGTGATCACGTCCACGTCGGCCAGCTTGCAGGCCACCGCGATCGCCTCGCTGCCGGTGATGAGGGCGGTCTTCTCGCCGCCGGCGGATTCTTGCTTCGCGCTCGTCGCTGCTTGGGCCATGCGGTCCTCCTCGTGCTCCGGCGATCAGTCCTGCTGGGCCATCTTCACCAGATCCGGCGCCTGCTCCTCGTACTGCCCCCGGAAGCGGAAGCCGTGGGAGCGCTCCGGCCGGCTCCCGATCTTCCCCGCCACCCACTGCTTGTACGCCGCCGGATCCTTGCGCCACGCCTCCCACTGGCTGGCGTTGTCGCGGAACTGGGTCTCGTTCACCATGGTGACGCAGTCCTTCTCAGGGCAGACCGCCTCGCAGACCCCGCATCCACAGCAGGCCTCCATGTTGGCGTCGTAGAGCCCGTCGGGGGTGACGTCGAAGCACGAGTCCGGGCACTGCAGCCAGCACAGGGTGCACTTGATGCACAGGTCGAAGTCCACCACCGGGCGCATGCTGCGGGTGCTGAACTTCTTGAAGGTGGGGTTGCGCTCGGGCTTGAAGCCGCCGCTGGCGCCGCCGGCGTCCCGCATGGCCTGGCCCAGCGGGATGGCGGGGATGGTGACCCCGTCGCGCATCTCGTGCCACTTGGGCAGCTCGAAGCGGTAGGGCTTCTCGGGGTTGCCCTGGGCAGGGGTCACCGGGATGCTGCTGGTGCGCTCGAAGGACCGCCGGGCGGAGGTGACCTTGAGCGGGTCCTTCCACTCCTCCAGGATCACCGCCTCCAGCGACTTGAGGCCGTAGAGCTCGGGGAGCACCTTGGCCACCGCGCCCAGGATCCGGACGTCGGTGTGGTCGTCCTTGTAGACCCACAGGCCGGAGAAGCTGGGGATGCCCTTCACCACCGCCAGCCGGTAGGGCTGCTCCTTGCGGTGCGCCATCTCGATGAGCGCGTCCGGCTCCTCCTTGGAGGTGATGAGCAGCGTCCCGCCCGGCTTGAGGAGCCGGTTGATGGGCTGCAGCCCGTACCAGGCCCAGGACTCCACGCCCTTGCACAGGGTGTCGTCGACGGCGATGGTGACGTCGACCTCCTGGGGCTCGTACTTGGCCATGCCCTCCTCGAGCGTCAGATCGTCGGTGCCGACGATGGCGAAGCTCTTGGCGGGGATTCCGTTGCGCTCGGGGCTGTCGCCGTAGCGCCCGAAGGAGATGCCGGGCTTCCCCTCGCGATGGGCGGCCAGCACGATGGCCCGGCTCAGGTTCTTGGCCAGCGTCTTCTGGAAGATGCCCCGGTAGACGATCTCGACAGCGAACAGGCGACCCATGCCGGACCTCCGCGTTGCCTCAGGACGGCTTCACAGCGTCTCGCTTCACAGCTTCTCCATGACGATGGACTCGATCTCCTCCAGGTGCCGGCGCACGGCGCGCTCGGCGGCGTCGGGATCGCGGCGCCGGATGGCCTCGAGCACGCGCCGGTGGCCGGCCAGCGATCGCTGCAGCCGCCCCGGCACTTGGAGACTGCGGGTGCGCGTCTCCTTGAGGAGGTCCATGAGCACGTCGAGGACCTTCAGGATCACGCCGTTGCGGGCCGCGTGCGCCACCACCGAGTGGAACTCCGAGTCCTCCTCGATGGTCGACTCGCCCCGCAGCACCCTGGCCCGCTGCCGGCGCAGGATCTCCTCCAGGCGGGCGATCTCCTCCGCGGTGGCCCGCCGGGCCGCGCGCGCCGCCAGCGCCGGCTCGAGCATCTTCCGGACGTCGATGAGGTCCGCGATGACCTCGCGCTTTCGCACCAGCACGCTGGCGAGCGGCGACGCCAGGGACTCCGGCGACACGTCGGCCACCACGTTGCCCTCGCCCTGCCGCACCGCCACCAGTCCCGCGATCTCCAGGGTGCGGATGGCGTCGCGCACCGACCCGCGGCTCACCCCGAAGCGCTCCGCCAGCTCGCGCTCCGGCGGCAGCCGGTCGCCGGGCTTGAGCGCGCCGTCGGCGACCAGCCGCTGGATCTGGCGCGCCACGTCCTCGAAGACGCGGGTCTTCCGGACCGGCCTCAAGGCGAGCTTTGGCGCTGCGCTCATGTCGCGCCGCCGCCGCACCGGGTGCCTCCCGAGTGGTCCAATGGTCGAACCACTTATTCGCGGCCGCCCGGCGGCGAAAGGCCCCGCCGGGTGCCAGGAGGCTTTGGCCCCCTTCTGGGTCGGCGGGCGAGAACCCACTCGGGGCGGGGCCATCACAGCTGCAAACAGTGGTGTGAGCCCTGAACGTGAACGAGCCCGAGCCCGCGCCCGAGGAGATGTCGGGCTCGGACACGATGCGTCCGCAGTGGGATCGGCGGGGGACGAGCCCCCGCCCTACGGGCTGGGCGCATTCGCGGGATCGACGCAACCGAGTGGCGTGATCAGCGGGGCAGGCGCGAGAAGGCGTCGGCCACCGCCCGGCGCAGGGCCGGCTGCTCCACCAGCGCCCCGCTCACGTGGCCGCCCTCGAGCCAGCGCAGCTCGCACCCCCAGCGCCGGGCGATGCGCTCGGCCTCGGCCGGCGGCACCACCCCGTCGAGGCGGTTCGCCACCACCACCGCCGCTCGCGGCTCCACCGGCGGCTCGAGGGAGGAGACGGCGTAGCGGAGGAAGAGCTGGCGCAGCTCGGCGCGGGCGCGGTCCTCCGATCCGTCCGGCCGGCGCAGCGCGTCCCAGCGCGGGTGGCTCCTCAGCAGCCCCTCGGTGAACACCGAGGCCGGGGAGTCCGAGGGGGCGAGCGCCGCCATCGCCAGCGGCCGCGGCCAGGTGGCCGCCACCAGGGCGGCCATCTGCCCGCCCATGCTGTAGCCGGCCACGCCCAGCCGGCCCTGCCCCTGCCGCTCCAGCCAGCCGAGGAGCGAGCGCCCCTCCCGCACCGTGGCGGCGGCCATGAGCACCAGGTCCGAGACCGTGCGCAGCGCGGCGCCGGGTTGGCCGGTGGGGCGCCGCTCCCCGTAGTAGGGGTTCTCCAGCACTAGCGCGGCGATGCCCTGCCCGAGGAGCGGCGCCGCGAAGCGCAGCCGCAGCGAGAGCCCCTCGTCGCCGGAGGCGGCGAAGTGCAGGCAGACCGCCCCGGGCTCGCCGGCGGCGGGGCCCAGCATCCGCACGCGGGCGCGGCGGGCCACCGCGGGGAGGCGGGGCTCGGGGCTCTCGAAGGTCCCCTCCCGGACCAGCCCGCCCCACCCGCGCCGCTCCGGACCCCAGGCGATCTCGATGGGGGCCGCCGGCCGCTCCCGCGCGCCCTCCAGGGACACGTCGCTCAGGAGCCCCTCGTCGCCCCACCCCTCGGCGAAGAAGGGCTGGCGGGTGAGGAAGAGGTAGAAGGCCCGGTCCAGCCAGTGCGCCCTCACGGGCGCCTCAGGCGAGCGGCCGCCCGCTGGCGCCGGCGATGACCGCCACCTGGCGCATCAGCACCTCGAACTCCTCGATGGTGAGCGACTGGTAGCCGTCGGAGAGCGCCTTCTCCGGCCTGGGGTGCACCTCGACCATGAGCCCGTCGGCCCCGGCGGCGACGCCGGCCCGGGCGATGGCCGGGACGTGCTTGCGGATGCCGATGCCGTGGGACGGGTCCACGATCACCGGCAGGTGGGAGAGGGCCTTCACCACCGGGACGGCGTTGATGTCGAGGGTGTTGCGGGTCATGGTCTCGAAGGTGCGGATGCCGCGCTCGCAGAGCATGACCTGGGGGTTCCCCTTGGCCACGATGTACTCGGCGGCCATGAGCCACTCGCGGATGGTGGCGGAGAGGCCGCGCTTCAGCATCACCGGCTTCCCCGCCGTGCCCAGCCGCTCCAGGAGCGAGTAGTTCTGCATGTTGCGGGCGCCGACTTGAAGGACGTCGGCGTACTCGGCCACCAGAGGCACCGTCTCGGTGCTCATCACCTCGGTGATGACCTGAAGGCCGGTCTGCTCCCGCGCCAGGGCCAGGAGCTTCAGCCCCTCCTCGCGCAGCCCCTGGAACTCGTAGGGGCTGGTGCGCGGCTTGTAGGCCCCCCCGCGCAGGAACTTGGCGCCGGCGCGCTTCACGGCCTGGGCGGTCTCCAAAATCTGGTCCTTGGACTCCACCGAGCACGGGCCGGCCATCACCACCACCCCCCGGCCTCCGACCTTCACCCCGCCCACGTCGACGACCGTGTCCTCCTCCCGGACCTCGCGCGACACCAGCTTGAACGGCTGCGAGACGCGCAGGGCCTCGGCCACCCCGGCCATGGTCGAGAAGTCCTCCGGGTCCACCGAGGAGGTGTTGCCGATCACCGCCACCACCTTGCGCTCGGTGCCGGTGATGGGATGAGGGGTGAGCCCCAGCGCCTTGATCTTCTCCACTACGGCGTCGAACTCGGCCGGGGTGGCGTGGGGTTTCATGGCGACGAACATGGCGTGCCTCGGGGAATCGCGGAGAATGCGTACCTTACCCCACGCTCCGGGGCCGGGGAAAGGCGCGCCGCTGGACCGGCGGCTCTTGGAACGCGCCCGGGCCTCGCCCGCCGGCGCGTGTCCTCGCCGCCACGCAGTGTCCGGGGCGGCATCGCGGCGCTGTTCCCGCCTCGCGACGAGGCCTGGCCTTGCCTTCGCGAAGCCGGTGCCTCCGCTGTTTCGGGTCGCGCGGGGGCCCGGTCGGTAGCAGAAGCAGCCTCGCCGCCCGGAACGGGCGGCTCGGCAGAGAGCGGCTGCGGGGAAGCGCCGGCGGGCGAGGCCCGTGCGCTCAGTGCAAGAAACCAGGCAGCGCGGGCGCTACAGCGGCCGGCCCACCGCGCCGGCGATGACCCGCACCTGCTCCATCAGGCCCGCGAACTCCGCCGGGGTGAGCGACTGCTGCCCGTCGGAGAGCGCCTTCTCGGGACAGGGATGCACCTCGACGATGAGGCCGTCGGCGCCGGCCGCCACCGCAGCCCGGGCCATGGCCGGCACGTGGGCCCGAAGCCCGATGCCGTGCGAGGGGTCCACCACCACCGGCAGGTGGGTGAGGGCCTTCAGCACCGGCACCGCGTTCAGGTCCAGGGTGTTCCGGGTCAGCGTCTCGAAGGTCCGGATGCCGCGCTCGCACAGCGCCACTCGGGGGTTGCCGTTCGACACCACGTACTCGGCGGCCATGAGCCACTCGCGAAGGGTGGCCGAGGGGCCGCGCTTCAGAAGCACCGGCTTGCCGATGGAGCCGAGGCGCTTCAGGAGCGAGAAGTTCTGCATGTTGCGCGCGCCGATCTGCACCAGGTCGGCGTACTCGGCCACCATGGGGAGGGTTTCGGAGTCCATGGCCTCGGTGACCACCTTGAGCCCGGTCCGCTCGCGCGCCAGCGAGAGGAGCTGCAGCCCCTCCTCGGCCAGGCCCTGGAAGTCGTAGGGGCTGGTGCGCGGCTTGTAGGCCCCCCCGCGGAGGAAGGTGGCCCCGGCCTCTTTCACGGCCTGGGCCGCCTCCAGGATCTGGTCCCTGGACTCCACCGAGCACGGGCCGGCCATGATGGCCAGCCGCTTGCCCCCGATGGGGACGCCCCCCACGTCGAGGACCGTGTCCTCCTTCTTCACCTCGCGCGAGACCAGCTTGAACGGCTGGGAGACGCGGATGGCGTCCCGCACCCCCGGCATGCCCTCGAAGAGCGCCGGGTCCAGGGCCCCCTTGTTGCCGGTGATGCCGATGGCGACCCGCTGCGCCCCCGGGATGGGGTGCGGCGTGAGGCCCAGCGAGCGGATCCGCTCCACCACCGCCTCGACCTGGGCGGGGGTGGCGTGCGGCGTCATCACGACCAGCATTCGCTTCTCCGATCCCCCTGGGGGTCGGCGGAGGATACTACAATCCGTCCGTGCGCGACCGCCGCTGGGACTTCCTCTACGACCGCCAGAGGCAGCCGCTGAAGGCGTTCGTCCTCGAGCGTTTCGCCGAGTCGCTGGCGGAGGAGATCGCCGCCTGGCCGCCGCCGTTCGTGGAGTGGCTCACCGAGGACTACCGGCGCCGCTACCAGGCCGGGATGGCGGAGCGCCCCCGCCAGGAGGTGGTGCGGTTCGCGCTCGCCATGGCGCGGCTCGATCTCCTGCGGCAGGTGGAGGCGCTCGACGAGATGATGCGCAATCAGGCGCCGCAGCGGCTGCGCGGCGCCGCCGAGGAGGCGGCGGCGCACCTCCTCTCGCGCCTGGTCTCGGAGAAGTGCCTCTCCCTCAAGGAGTGGGCCGAGGGGGCGAGGCTCTCGCGAGAGGACCTGGCCCGCGCCGTGGAGCAGGTGGAGCGGAGATTCGGCGTCGAACCGGGGGAATGAAGCAGCCCTACCTCGGCTTCGGCACTTTCTCCCAGTCCGCCAGGAACTTCTTCAGGCCGATGTCGGTGAGCGGGTGCTTGGCCAGCTGCTCCAGCACCGCGAAGGGGACGGTGACCACGTCGGCCCCCATTCGCGCCGCCTGCACCACGTGCATGGGGTTGCGGACCGAAGCCACCAGCACCTGGGTCGAGAACTCGTAGTTCCGGTAGATCTCCAGGATCTGGCCGATGAGGGCCATCCCTTCCTCGGAGATGTCGTCGAGCCGGCCCACGAAGGGGGAGACGTAGGTGGCGCCGGCCTTGGCGGCCAGCAGCGCCTGCGTCGGCGAGAAGCACAGGGTGACGTTGGTGCGGATGCCCTCGGCGGTGAGCGTCTTCACCGCCTTGAGGCCCTGGAGGATGAGCGGGATCTTGACCACCACGTTGTCCGCAAACTTCGCGTAGTGGCGGGCTTCCTTGAGCATCCCCTCGGCCTCCACCGCCGTCACCTCGGCCGAGACCGGGCCGCGGACGATGGAGACGATCTCCTTGAGGACGTCGTCGAAGGCGCGGCCAGTCTTGGCCACCAGGGACGGGTTGGTGGTCACCCCGTCGCACAGCCCCATCTCCAGGGCCTTCTTGATCTCGCCGACGTCGGCGGTGTCGATGAAGAACTGCATGTCGTCCTCCGGGCGATCCCCTCGCGGCACGCGATCCATATCCGGCTGGTCTGACGGCGGCAACGCCAGCGCGGTCCCCGCCCGGCGCCGCGAAGTGCTATGACGGTCGCGGAGATGCCGAAAGGGAAGACCGCCCAGGGACGCCGCGCCCGCCCAGGGCCGGGCCGGGCCCGCCGCTCCGCCGGCCCGCGCCAGACCCGGCGCCAGCGCCAGCTCCTCGGCTACGGACGCATGGTGCTCGCCACCGAGGCCCGGGCGCTCCAGGGCCTGCGCCTCGACTCGAGCTTCGCCACCGCGGTGGAGTGGATCCGCGGCTGCAAGGGGCAGGTGGTGGTGACCGGCATCGGCAAGTCCGGCTTCGTGGCCCAGAAGATCTCAGCCACCCTGGCCTCCACCGGGACCCCGTCCATCTACCTCCACCCGGCGGACGCGGCCCACGGCGACCTGGGGCGCCTCGCCAGGACCGACGTCCTCCTGGCCCTCTCCAACAGCGGGGAGTCGGAGGAGATCCTGCGCCTCCTGCCGGCGGTGAGGCGTATCGGGGCCCGCATCGTGGCCCTGACCCGCGACCGGGTGAATCCGCTGGCCCGCGCCGCGGACCTGGCGGTCCCCATCGGCCCGGTGGACGAGGCCTGCCCCATGGGGCTCGCCCCCACCACCTCCACCGCGGCGCTCCTGGCCATGGGCGACGCCCTGGCCATGACGGTGCTCAACGACCGCCCCTTCGACCGCGAGGCCTACGCCCTCTACCACCCGGCGGGCAAGCTGGGCCGCGGCCTCATGAAGGTCAGGGACCTGATGCGCCAGGGGGACCAGAACCCGCTGGTTCGGGAGAGCGCCACCCTGGCCCAGGCGGTGGCGGTGATGACCGGCACCCCGGGGCGCCCCGGCGCCGCCACGGTGGTGGATCGCCGCGGCCGGCTGGTGGGGGTCTTCACCGACGGCGACCTGCGCCGCCTGGTGGAGCAGCACCGGGTGGACTTTCGCGCCCCCATCTCCAGGGTCATGACCCGGAACCCGCGCACCGTTCGCCCCGAGGAGCGGGTGCTGGAAGGCGCACGGGTGCTGCGCGAGGCCCGCATCGATCAGGTGCCGGTGGTGGACGCCGCCGGCCGGCCGGTGGGGCTGCTCGACGTGCAGGACCTGCTGGCGGCGAGGATCCTGTAGCGACCTGGCCGTCCAGCGTCGGGGAGCCCTCGAGGGCATTGGGATCTCGCGGCCGCCCCCCGAGCCACGAGGCGCGGCCGCGATCGACTCACGATCGGGGAAGGACGAGGAGCGAGATCGTCGTCGGTCGGCAGGCCCAACTCCAACGATCCGGGCGCGGTTGGTCTCCCGGTTTCCCTAGCTCGCTTCAGGGAAGCACGATGAATCTGGGAAACGCGACGAGGGTTTCACCTGCCGGAAGGAAGTTCGGGGCGTTCCAATCGAGGCCGAGCCCGTCGTTGTGCAGGTCGGACAGCACCAAGTAGACCCAAGCTCGGTACTGTCCCGGCTGAACCGGCCCGGCTATCACCGGGAAGCCGATGGTGGGCAGCCGCCCAATCTCGGCGGGTGAGAGGTCGATGCCGAGCGCGGGATCGACGATGGGGTCGATGGGGAGCTGCCCGTTGAAATCTTGGAACTGGACCAGCCGGAAGTTCTGCCGGGGATCGAAGCTGAAGACCGCGACCACAGCCTCGTCGGCGAAGTTCCGGATCTCGACGCGGATCTCGATCAGCTTGGACATGAAGTCTTCCGCCGGGCTCTGCGAGTGGAAGACGTAGCCGGTCGCCTCCAGCGCCGCGCGGATCCCCGGCGGGTAGGTCTTGTTCGTGTACCAGACGAGCCCGCCGGCCGGCACGAAGCCCGAGCCGTTCGGCACCGCCACCGGGAAGGGGCTGGTACAGGGTTCCGGAATCGGGGACGGATCGGGTGGAATGGCGGCCCCCGATCCGATGACCACCGGGACGTTCACGTGCCAGAGCTGGTTCAGGTCGACGCACCACCAGGTGACGGTGTGCGCCACCTCCCTCTTGCTGGTCGTTGCGACCGGACCGCTATCGTCTTGAAGGTGTCCCTTGGCAAGCGCCGAGGGGGTCGCCAGGGAACAGAACGACAACACTGCTGCCGCATACAGGATTCGCCGCATGGCTCTCTCCTTTCGCCGAGTGGGCGACGGCGATGCAGGTGGTCCCCTGGAGCCCTCCTGAGTCGTCGTCGGTCCTCACTGAAAGGCGAAATGCTGCGCTCTTCGATCACACGACGCCAGAGCCCGGACGGGGTTGAATTGACCGGGATCAATCCAGATCCGTCAACTCGTCGTGAACAGGCCACACCGGCACTGACGCATCGAGACATCTTCAACTGGCGGACGCTTCCGCGCAGCCGGCTCCCGTTTCCGCGTTCGTGGAAGCGGGCTCCGCTGGGCCTTCTTCACCCAGGGTCGACCTGGCCCTCGACCCCCGCACGAGTGCCCTTCCCCCAGTCCCGGACGAGCAGCGCCCCGGTCCCGAGGATCCCGGCCACCGGGAGGCCGTAATCCTCGAGCACGCCGAGCTGCGCCGCCGCCGAGAGGCCGACGAGCGACCAAAGGAAGGGGATGGGGAGAAGCCAGCGCGGCACCGGCCGGTCGGTGAGGAGCAGCATCCCGAAGGTGAAGATGGTGGTCGGGCACGGCGCCACGCCGAAGGCCGGTGAGCGGGGAAAGCGGTGCCCGGCCAGGGCGCCCAGCAGCGGGTAGGCGACCATGGCGTAGCCGGCGAAGGAGAGGCCGAGCCAGGCGTACCGGTCGCCTCCGGCGCCGAAGGAGAGGCGGCGGCGAGCCGCGGCCAGGAGGAACAGCAGGCCCTGGAGCACGAAGACCACCCCGGCGGGCCCGGCGGCCGGGTTCACGGTCCGGAAGAAGAGGAGGTGGTAGCCGGCGCCGTTCACGATCCAGAAGGACGCCAGCACGGCCGCCACCGCCCCGCTCCCGGTGCGGCGCAGCGCCAGGAGGAGCGCCGCCGCGCCGAGCAGCCAGGCCACCACCTGGGCCGGCCAGATGGCGAGGTTGTAGCGCTCGAAGACCTGGAAGAACGCCTCCACCGTGAAGGGAATGCCCATGGGGTTCCCGGGCAAGGATAGCGCCGCCGGGCTCCCCGGCGCGCACAATCCCATTGATCGCCGCCCCGGGGCGGCCTACGCTCGCCGGGCAGCGACACGCGCTCCAGGAGGCGTCCATGAAGAGCGTCAACCCCGCCACCGGCGAGGTCCTCGCCACCTTCGAGGAGCTCACCGCCCGCCAGGTCGAGGAGAAGCTCGACCGGGCCGAGAAGGCCTACGCGGCGCAGCGCCGCCTGAGCTTCGCCGAGCGGGGCCGGGCCATGCGCAAGGCGGGCGACGTCCTGGAGCGGGACAAGGTCCGCTTCGGCACCACCATGACCAAGGAGATGGGCAAGACCCTGAGGAGCGCCATCGCCGAGGCCGAGAAGTGCGCCTGGGTGTGCCGCTACTACGCCGACGAGGCCGAGAGGCTGCTCGCCGACGAGCCCATGCCCTCCGCCGCCACCCGCAGCTTCGTCCGCTACCTGCCCATCGGGCCGGTGCTGGCGGTCATGCCCTGGAACTTCCCCTTCTGGCAGGTGTTCCGCTTCGCCGCCCCGGCGCTCATGGCCGGGAACGTGAGCCTCTTGAAGCACGCCTCCAACGTCCCCCAGTGCGCGCTGGCCATCGAGGCCATCTTCCGCGAGGCCGGCTTCGGCGACGCCTTCCAGACCCTCCTCGTCGGGTCGGACAAGGTGGCGGCGATCGTCGCCGACCGCCGGGTGCAGGCGGTGACCCTCACCGGCAGCGAGCCGGCCGGGGCCCAGGTGGCGTCCGCCGCCGGCAGGGCCATCAAGAAGACGGTGCTGGAGCTGGGCGGCTCCGACCCGTTCGTGGTCATGCCCTCGGCCGACCTGGCCGCCGCCGCCGGCACCGCCGTCCGGGCGCGGGTGCAGAACAACGGCCAGTCCTGCATCGCCGCCAAGCGCTTCATCGTGCACCGGGACGTCTACCCCGAGTTCGAGCGCCGCTTCGTGGAGGCCATGAAGGCCCTCAGGGTGGGCGACCCCATGCGCGAGGAGGTGGACGTGGGGCCGCTCGCCACCGAGCAGGGGGTGCGCGACGTGGAGCAGCAGGTGAACCGGTCGG
Source organism: Anaeromyxobacteraceae bacterium (assembly GCA_035762305.1). Taxonomy (GTDB): domain Bacteria; phylum Myxococcota; class Myxococcia; order Myxococcales; family Anaeromyxobacteraceae; genus DASTPH01. Next base: position 75,019 of record DASTPH010000028.1, on the reverse strand, counting down.
TGGCCATGGGGGCCAGGGTCCTGTGCGGCGGCCAGCGACTCCCAGGCGCCGGCTGGTACTACCAACCCACCGTCCTGGTCGACATCCCGCGGGCCTCCCCGGCCTACGCCGACGAGGTCTTCGGCCCGGTGGCCAGCCTGTTCCAGGTGAAGGACGTGGACGAGGCCATCTCCCTCGCCAACGACACCCCCTTCGGGCTCGGCTCGTCGGTGTGGACCAACGACGAGGCGGAGCGCCGCCGCTTCTACGACGAGATCCAGGCCGGCCAGACCTTCGTGAACGCGCTGGTGGCCTCCGACCCACGGCTCCCCTTCGGCGGCGCCAAGCGCTCCGGCTACGGGCGGGAGCTCTCCGCGGCCGGCATCCGCGAGTTCATGAACATGAAGACCATCTACGTGGTCGAGCCAGGCGCGGCGGCCCAGCCGGCTGCCGGGACGGCCGCCCCCGCCCGGAAGGCCGCCCCCGCCGGCAAGGCCGCCCGGAAGGCCGGCGCCGCCCGCACGTCCGCCCGGAAGGCCGGCGCGGCCCGCAAGGCCGGGGCCCGGCCTCGGCGATCCGCCCGCGCCGGCGGAGCGCGGCGCGCCAGGCGCCGGCGCTAGGAACCAATGGTGAGATCGGCGGGGGACTTACTGCCGAGCCACCCGAAGGGTGGCGAGGCTACTTCTGCAGGCGGTGTGCAACTCGGCTGGAGAACCCGACGTGCCCGAGTTTCCCAAAGCCTCGCCGCCCGTTCCGGGCGGCTCGAATCGGCGGGGGACGAGCCCCCGCCCTACCAGACCAGGTAGCGGCCCACCGGGCGCAGGTCGAGGGCCGGGGCGGAGGCGAGGAGCTCGCCCACGGTGGCGCCGGTCCCGGGCACGGCGCGGCCGGGCCCCAGCTCGGCCAGCGGCGCGAGCACGAAGCGGCGCGACGCCATGGCCGGGTGGGGCACGGTGAGGCCGGATTCCGAGAGCACGCGGTCGCCGTAGAGGAGGAGGTCGAGGTCCAGCGTCCGCGCCCCGAGGCGCACGCGCCGCACCCGCCCCGCGGCCCGCTCCACCTCCAGGAGCGCCTGGAGCAGCCGGCGCGGGGGAAGCGAGGTCTCGAGCTCCAGCACCGCGTTCAGGAAGCGCGGCTGCGGCGGCCCCACCGGCGCCGAGTCCCACACCCGCGAGGCGCGCACCAGGGCCACGCCCGGCGAGGCGCGGAGCGCCCGCGCCGCCAGGGCCAGGAGCGCCCAGCGGTCGCCCAGGTTCGACCCCACGCCCACGAAGGCCCGCATCTGCCGGCGGTTTGTAGCCCGCCGCGGCGCGGGCCGCCAGGGGCGCACTCGGGTCACAGCGCCCGTCGGTCTCCGGGATCCCCGGCGGCCCGGTTCTCGCTTCGGGGCGCTGTTCTCGCTCGCGACCCCGGAGCGGCCGCCGCGCGGCAACGAGGAACGCGCGGCGGCTCGCAAACGTCGGTCGCGCAGCCCAAGGACCTCCTCGGCGCATTGGCGCTCCACGACGGTTGCTCGCCGCCGGCCGCGGGCCCGGGTCGCGCGTATCTGGTCGGCCGCGGCTCGCTGCGAAGGCGCCCTCCAGCGAGACCGGGCCGCCGCGGACGTCGACGAGGCTCGCGGGAAACGGTTACCGAGATCACCGGGGCGCGACCAGGTCCAGGCGCCGGCGGAAGACGCGGCGGAAGAGCGCCGCCTCGCGCCGGACGTCCCAGGCCTCGAGGTCCACCGCCCCGGCGGCCCGGAGCCGGAGGCGAGCCACCCGGCCCGTCAGGCGGAGATCCGCCGACCGCACCAGCTGCTGGTGGCTGCGGTCGAGCGCGTCGGCGACCCGGAGCAGCGTCGCCAGGGCGCGGACGGCGCGCAGGTCGGCGTTGCTCAGCGCCTTCAGATCCGTCTTCTCCCGCGACGGGGCGCTGCGGCGGTGGTAGCGCGCCACCAGCGCCACCAGCTCCCGCTCGCGGTCGGCGAAGCCGGGGAGGTCGGCGTTGGCCACCAGGTAGTAGGTGTGGCGGTGGTGGCGATGGGGCGAGACCGAGTGCCCCACGTCGTGGAGCAGCGCCGCCGCCTCCAGGAGCCGGCGCGCGCCGAGAGGGAGGCGGTGGAGCCGCTCGGCGGCGTCGTAGAGCTTGAGCGCCATGCCGGCCACATGCCGCGCGTGGCGCTCGTCGAAGGCGAAGCGGCGCCCGAAGTCAACCAGCGCCTCCCCGGTCGACCGGTCCGAGGACGGGCCGCTGCGGCGGGCCAGCTCCACCAGGACCCCGTGGCGCAGGCCGGTGTCCACTGCCGACACCGAGGCCAGGCCCAGGTGGCGCACCGCCGCGTCGAGGATGGCGGCGCCCGCCACCACGATCTCGGCCCGCCCGGGGTCGAAGCGCTTGCGACGCTCCTCCGGGCTCATCTCGGCCAGGTCGTCCAGGGCCTTGGCGACCTGCTTGCGGCTGGCGCGGTGAGCCCCGTCGGCGGCGAAGGCCACCACCGCCTGGATGGTCCCGGAGCTGCCCAGTGCCGTCCGCGGCGGGCGGAGGCCGCGCGGCACCGCCTCGCGGAAGGCCTCCTCGGCGAAGCCCCGGAGCACCCTGAGCTGGCTGCGGCCGACGCGCCCGCCGGTGTCGAAGATCTGCGTCAGGCGCACCGCCCCCACCGGCACGCTCCACAGGCTGGTGGGGCGCTCCCCCAGCGCGGTGGCCACCTCGGTGGACCCGCCGCCGATGTCGACCACCATCGAGCGGGCCGCCCGCGGCCGGCCGTGCAGGACGCCCAGGCAGATGAGGCGGGCCTCCTCGCGCCCGGACACCACCTCCAGGTCGAGCCCGGTGGCGGCCCGGACCCGTTCCACCACCTCCGGCCCGTTCTTGGCCTCGCGGATGGCGCTGGTCGCCACCGCGCGCACCCGCGCCGAGTGGCGCTTGGCGAGCGCCGCATAGCGCCGCAGGGTGGCCAGGAGCCGGTCGGCCACCTGGCGGGAGATGGCACCGCTGAGGTAGACGCCCTCGCCGGGCCGGATGGGGTCGCGCTCCTGGTGCAGGGTCTCCAGGCTTCCGTCCGGCAGGACGCGCGCGATCTCCATCCGGACCGCGTTGGTCCCGACGTCGATGGCCGCCACCACCCTGTCGTCGCGCTCTCGCACGGCCCCCCCGGCAGTCTACAGCCTTTAGCGACCCAGCCGGCGCAGCATGGAAGGGGAGGCCAGCCATCGCAGCTCGGCGGCGCGGCGCCCGCGCTCCCCGAGCCGCAGCAGGCAGGCGCCGCCCTTCTTGAGCGGTAGCGGCGGGGCCGGAGCGCCGCAGACGAGCCAGGCCACCAGGCGCCCGAGGTGCGGCTCGTGGCCCACCACCGCCACCGCGCCGGCGCGGCGCGCCTCGAGCCAGGCCCAGAGCGCCCCGGGCCGGGCCCCGGGCTCGAGCTCCGGGATCTCCAGCACGCGCTCGAGCCCCAGCGCCGGCGCCAGGATGCGCGCGGTCTCCACCGCGCGCAGGAGCGGGCTCGAGGCCACGAGGTCGATGGAGGGCGCCACCCGGGCCAGGCCCCGGGCGGCGCGCTTCATCCGGCGCGCGCCCTCGAGGGTGAGCGGGCGGAGCGCGTCGTCCTTTCCGCTCGCCGCCCACGCCTCGCGGTCCTCGGCGACGGCGTGTCGCACCACCAGGAGCTCCACCCCGCGGCCCTCCTACCTCACCGGGTTCCCGAGCACGCCCACGCCGCCCACCTCCACCCGGTCGCCGCGGCGGCTGGGGCCGCCCCCTGCGTCCTCACCGCGCGCCCCGGAGCCCGAGCACGTCGTGCATGTCGTAGAGGCCGGGCGCGCGCCCCACCACCCAGGCCGCCGCCCGGAGCGCCCCGCGGGCGAACTGCTCGCGCGAGGTGGCGCGGTGGCAGAGCTCCAGCCGCTCCCCCTGGCCGGCGAAGAACACGGTGTGCTCGCCCACCACGTCGCCGCCCCGCAGCGTCTGCAGGCCGATCTGGCGCGGCGGCCGCTCCCCGATCATGCCGTGGCGCGCGAAGGCCAGGTCCCGGCGCGGGTCGCGGCCGAGCGCGGCGGCCGCCACCTCGGCCAGCTTGACGGCGGTGCCACTGGGCGCGTCCTTCTTCATCTTGTGGTGCAGCTCCACGATCTCGACGTCGTAGGCGTCGCCGAGGACGCGGGCGGCCTGCTCCACCAGGGAGAAGAGCACGTTCACGCCCACGCTCATGTTGGGCGAGAGCACCACCGGGATCCGGGCGGCGGCGGCCTCGACGCGGGCCCGGGCCTCGGGGGTGAAGCCGGTCGAGCCGACGACCAGGGGCACGCCCACGCCGGCGCAGACCTCGGCGTGGCCCGCCGAGGCCTCGAAGGCCGTGAAGTCCACCACCACCTGGGCCCGCGAGCCGGCGAGGGCCCCGGAGAGGTCGTCGCCCACCGGGACCCCGGCCGGCTTGCCGCCCGCCACCGCCCCGGCGTCCTGGCCCACCGCAGGCCCGGGGCGCTCGACGGCGCCCACCAGCGCAAAGCCCTCGGTCGCCTGCAGGAGGCGGATGATCTGGCCGCCCATGCGCCCGGCGGCCCCGGTCACGACCACGTTCACCACGGCGCCTCCCGGCGGGGGACGGTCAGGACGAGGCAACTCCAAGTCCGAAGCGCACCATGGCCTCCCGGATCTTGGCCAGGTTCTGGTCGGAGACCGGCGCCAGCGGCAGCCGGATCTCGCCGCTGGCCTTGCCGAGCAGGGCCACCGCGGCCTTGACCGGGCCGGGGTTGGTCTCGACGAACATCATGCGGTTGAGCTCCGCCATCCTGGCCTGGAGCTCGAGCGCCCTGCCGTGATCGCCGGAGCGCGCCGCCGACACCAGGTCCTTCATGGCCCGGGGCGCCACGTTGGCCACCACCGAGATGACGCCGTGGCCGCCGCAGGCGATGTAGGGGAGCACCGTGAAGTCGTCGCCCGAGAGATAGGCGATGGCGTCCTTCCCCACCTTCTCCACCAGCTGGACCTGCCGGTCCATGTTGGCGGTGGCCTCCTTGATGCCGACGATGGCGCCGGCCTTCACCAGGCGCGCCACCGTCTCGGGCATGAGGTCCACCGCGGTCCGGCCGGGGACGTTGTAGGCCACCACCGGAAAGCGGGTGGCCTCCCAGATGGCCAGGTAGTGCCGGTAGAGCCCCTCCGGGGTGGGCTTGTTGTAGTAGGGCGTCACCACCAGGGCGGCGTCGGCCTTGAGCTCCTTGGCGGCCCGCACGCCCTCGATGGCCTCGTGGGTGGCGTTGGAGCCGGCGCCGGCGATCACCGCCACCCGGCCCCGGGCCGCCTCCACCACCGCCTTCACCACGTCGTGTCGCTCGGCGGCGGTGAGGGTGGCGCCCTCGCCGGTGGTGCCGCAGGGGATGATGCCGTCCGTCCCCTCGGCGATCTGCCATTCCACCAGTTCCTTGAGCGCGCGCAGGTCGGGCTTGCCGCTGGCGAGCGGCGTGACGATGGCGACCATCGAGCCTTGGAGCTTCATGGGGACCTCCAGGGGGGAACGACTCTACCCGATCCGCCGCCGTCCCGGGAATGAACGGGCCGCGGGGCGGGGAAATTCACCCCGGACCAGGTCGCGAACGGTCTCCCGCCTCCGGGCCAGGAGGGCGGACGAGCCGTCCACCAGCACCTCGGCCGCGCGCGGGCGGGAGTTGTAGTTGGAGGACATGGTGAAGCCGTAGGCGCCGGCCGAGCGCACGCAGAGGAGGTCCCCGGCGGCCGGCTCGGGGAGGCGCCGCCCCCGGGCCAGGAAATCGGAGGACTCGCACACCGGCCCCACCACGTCGCAGGTCACCATCCGGGCGCCACGCCCCACCCGCCCCACCGGCTCCACGTCGTGGTGGGCGCCGTAGAGGCTGGGGCGCACCAGGTCGTTCATGGCGGCGTCGACCACCACGAAGGTGCGCCGGCCGCTTCGCTTGAGGTACAGGACCCGGGTGACGAGCACCCCGGCGTTGCCCACCAGCACCCGCCCCGGCTCGAGGATCACCTGGCCCTGGAAGCCGCGCAGCGCGCGCTTCACCGCCCGCCCGTAGTCGTCGGGATGGGGCGGCTCCTCGTCGCGGTACTGGATGCCGAGCCCGCCGCCGATGTCCAGGTGGCGCAGCCGGACCCCCTGGCGCGAGAGGTCCCGCGCCAGCCGGAGCACCCGGGCGATGGCGTCGAGGAAGGGGGCGACGCTGGTGATCTGGGACCCGATGTGGATGGCCAGGCCCTGCACGTCGAGCGCAGGGTCGCGGGCCGCCAGGGCGTAGAGGCGCCGCGCCTCCTCCACCGAGACTCCGAACTTGGACCGGCGCAGCCCGGTGGCGATGTAGGGGTGGGTCCTCGGGTCGACGTCCGGGTTCACCCGTAGCGCCACGGGGGCCCGCACCCCCAGGCGCCGCGCCAGCGCCGAGACCCGCCCCAGCTCCGGCCCGCTCTCCACGTTGAGGCAGCGGACCCCCCGGTCCAGGGCGAAGGCGATCTCGTCGTCGCGCTTGCCCACCCCGCTGAAGACCACCCGCCCGGGATCGCCGCCCGCCTCGAGCACGCGGTAGAGCTCGCCGCCCGAAACGATGTCGAACCCCGCCCCCAGCCGCGCGAAGAGGCTCAGCACCGCCAGGTTGGAGTTGGCCTTGACGGCGTAGCAGACCAGGTGCCGCAGGCCGGAGAGCGACCGGTCCAGCACCCGCCAGTGCCGGGCCAGGGTGGCCGTCGAGTAGAGGTAGAGCGGCGTGCCGTAGGCCCGGGCCAGGTCCTGGACCGGGATCTTCTCGGCGTGGAGGACGCCGCGGCGCCGCTGGAAGTGGTTCATGGCCGGACGGCCCCGCCGTCCGCGCCGCCGGGGGCGACGGCCGCGCCGCCGTCCGCCGCCGCGGGCGGGGCGCGCTCGTGGCCCGGCGCCTGGGCCCCGGCCTTCTCCGGCGGCCTGGGGGGCGCCTTGACGCCGCAGGCGAGGAGCGCCGCGACGACGGCGACGAGCACCACCCTCAGCCTCCCCTCACCCCGTGTAGCTCGCAAGGCCTCCGCGTGGCCCTCTCCCCGGAGGGGAGAGGGCACATCGAAGCCCTTCGTCCCTCGGAGGGTGAGGGAGGACTGGAAGACGGAACCCCCGATCACCGCTTCCCCCCGAGCCGCTTCTCCCAGCGCGCGATCTGCCGGTCCACCTGCCGCGGGCCCGGGGCGCCCGGGATCTCCCGGCGCGCCAGGCTCCGCTCCGGGTCGAAGACCCGGGCCACGTCCCGGCCGAAGCGCGGGTGGAACCGGCGCCACTCGGCCGGGTCGAGCGCCGAGAGGGGCCGCCCCTCTCGCGCGGCGAAGGCCGCCGCGGCGCCCACCGCCTCGTGGGCCTCGCGGAACGGGACGCCCCGCTCCACCAGGTACTCGGCGGCGTCGGTCGCCAGGGCCTCGCCCGAGCCCAGCGCCTGCCGCATGCGCCGGGAGTCGAAGCCGGCGGTGGCCACCGCCCCGGCCAGCGCCTCCAGGGTGAGGCGCAGCGCCTCCGGGCCGGAGAGCAGCGGGCGCTTGTCCTCCTGCATGTCGCGGTTGTAGGCGAGCGGCAGGCCCTTCATCACCGCCAGGAGCGTCACCAGATCGCCGATGGCGCGCCCGGCGCGGCCGCGGGCCAGCTCCCCCACGTCCGAGTTCTTCTTCTGGGGCATGAGCGAGGAGCCGGTGGCGAAGGCGTCGCTGAGCTCCATGAACCCGAACTCGCGGCTGGTCCAGAGGACGATCTCCTCGCCCAGGCGCGAGGCGTGCACCGCGCACAGCGCCACCGCGAAGAGGAGCTCGATGGCCGAGTCGCGGTCGGAGACCGCGTCCAGGGAGTTCTGGGTGACCCCCGAGAGGCCCAGCTCGCGAGCGGTGCGCCGCCGGTCCAGGCGGAGGGTGGTGCCCGCCAGCGCGCCCGCCCCCAGGGGCGAGACCGCGGCGCGGCGCCGCACCTCGGCGAAGCGCTCGCGGTCGCGGGACAGCATCTCCACGTGGGCCAGGAGGTGGTGCGCCAGCGACACCGGCTGCGCCGGCTGGAGGTGCGTGTAGCCGGGGAGGAGCGTCCTCCGGTGCCGCCCGGCCTGGCGGAGCAGCGCCCGCTGCAGGCCGGCCGCGGCCGCGTCGCAGCGGTCGCAGGCGGCGACGACGAAGAGCCGCTCGTCGAGGGCCACCTGGTCGTTGCGGCTGCGGCCGGCGTGCAGGTAGCCGGCGTCCCTGCCCGTGAGCTCGCCCAGCCTTCGCTCGACATGGGTGTGGACGTCCTCGAGCCGGGGGTCCTGGCGGATCCGCCCCGCCGCGAACTCCTGGCGGACCCGCTCCAGGCCGGCCCGGATGCGGCGGGCGGCGGCGCGGGGGACGATCCCCTGCTCCGCCAGCATGGCCACGTGGGCCTTCGAGCCGCGGATGTCCTCCTCGAAGAGGGCGGCGTCGTCCTGGATGGAGACCGAGAGGGACACCAGGCGCGGGTCGGCCTCGCCGCGCAGCGCGGCGCGGGAGACGGGCTTGGGCCTGGCCTTCCGGGGCATGCGGAGTCGCGGACGCTACCACGCCCGCGACCGGCCTTGAAGCGCGGGGGGGAGCCGAGGGTGGCGGCGCGGCGCGCCCTTTCTGGAACCGCCTCGCTCTCGGCTGGCTCCCACGTGGGCGAGGCGTCACAATGGCGCCGACCCGAGCAAAGGACGGACCATGGCCGGCGCGAGCGAGATCCTGGTGACCCTGCCCGGAGGGCGGCGCGTCGACGCCCGGGTCGGCGCCCACGTGGTGCGCACCGACCAGCCCCGCGAGAGCGGCGGCGAGGACACGGCCGCCTCCCCCTTCGAGTACTTCCTGGCCTCCATCGGGACCTGTGCCGGGATCTTCGTGCAGGGCTTCTGCCAGAAGCGCGGGCTCCCCTTCGAGCGGATCCGGATCCTGGAGCGGCCGAGCTACGCCGCCGACGGGACCCTCACCGGCGTGGACCTGGACATCCAGGTGCCGGCCGACTTCCCGGAGAAGTACCGCGAGGCCCTGGTGCGGGTGGCCGACCAGTGCTCGGTGAAGAAGGCCATCGCCGCCCAGCCCAGGTTCCAGGTCCGGACCGTCGTCGGCTGACGGCCACCCCCGGCCGCGGCCTAGAACTTCACCGCCAGTCCACCGCGGAGCGCCTGGCCGCGGGCCAGATCGCGATTCAGGGCCGGGTCGGAGTGGAAGAAGTGCAGACCGTCGAGCGGCTGCAGGTAGCCGTAGTCGATCCAGGCCACGAAGCCGTCGTCGGAGGTGTAGGAGAGGCCGAGGTCCAGCTCCGCGCCCAGCGGCAGGTGTCGGGTGGAGGGCGTGGACGAGGCCATGAGCGCCTGCGAGTAGACGATCTGGGCGGTGCCGACCAGGCCGGGCAGGAGCTCCCAGCGGAAGGTGGGCTTCACGTACCAGCCGTCGGTCACGCCGCCGATGAGCTCGCGCCACAGGATGAGGTCCACCCGGTAGGCGGGATTGAAGCGGTAGTTGTTCCAGGCCTTCTTGGCGTCGGCGTAGCTGTACTGCCGGCCATCGATGATTCCCGGCTCCTGCGTCGAGCACACCACGATGGTGTTGTTGACCGGGTTGGCGGGGGGCGGGGCGGCGGTGTAGGCGCAGACGGTCCGCCCCGGGTAGTTGCCGAAGCCGGGAGAGGAGTCGCCCGAGGCCATGCCGCCCTCGAGGCCCAGCGTGAAGCGGCCCTCGCCGAACTTGTAGTCGCCCCGCACTGCCCCGCCCGCCTGCAGGACGTTCACCGGCCCGAGCGGGAAGCCGGGGTTGGTGGTGGCGTCCTGGATGGAGCCGGCGATGCCCACCAGCTCCAGCTCCACCTTGAGCCGCCGGGACTCCATCTTGAACCACACGTCGAGCGTCGACGAGGTCGCCCCGCGCTTCACCGGCGGCAGCGTGATGGTGTTGGTGCCCGCCGACCCGCCGATGCTGGTGTAGTCGTAGCTGTACGTGTAGCTGGTCTGGTACGGGTTGTCCCCCAACTTGTAGAAGGGGAACGCGTACCGCTGGGTGCGGTAGGAGTACCAGGCCCCGTAGTTCAGCACCAGGGAGCCCTTCTCCAGCTTGCGGCGCGCCTCGTCGGGGGAGTCGAAGCGGAGCACCTTGATGCCGATGGCGCCCACGTCGTCGGCCGGGTCGAGGTCCACGCCCTGGCCGGTATTGCGGGCGGCCTGGGACGGGTTCACCGAGTCGGTGGTGAGGCCCGCCGAGGCGTAGTCGTACATGGGGATGAGCGTCAGCCCGCCCAGCACCGAGGGCAGCGGGATGGCGATCTGGAGCCGGTCCACGTTGTCGCCCAGGTCGTCGTCGAGCCCGTTGCCGGCGTTGGCGTAGATGCCCAGGCCCCACTGCGAGGGCATGCGGCCGAAGGAGATGAGGCCGATGGGCGTCTGCACCTCGGCCCATACCCGCTTCACCGCCAGCGCGTTGGCGAAGGTGTTGATACCGGGCATGGGCGTGAGCTGGCTCCCGCTCGTGGAGTCGAGGTCGTTGCGGGGCGGCCCGGCCGGCGTCGATCCGAGGATCACGTTGTCGAGGAAGTCCAGGGTGGCGCGGATCCGGATCTCCTCCGACACGTTGAAGGTCGGGTCGAGCCGGAAGCGCATGTTGGCGCTGGTCTGCGTGCCGGAGGCGTCCGGGTCGGTCACGAAGCGGGGGAAGAGCGGGTAGCCCATGGGGTCGAGCCCCTGGTTGAGGCTCATGCGCACGAACAGGTCGTAGCGGGTCCGGAAGTAGCCATTCAGCTCCAGCAGCTCCAGCTTCTTCTTCTGGTCGGGCTTCCCCATGAACTCGGCGGCGGCCTGCGCCCCCTGGATCTCGGCGCGCACCTCGTCGCGGAGCTGCTCCTTCACCTTGGCGACCTCGCGCTGGACCGCCTCCTGGATCTTCTTGTCGGCCTCCGCGGCCTGGTCCTTGGTCTGGTCCTTCTCGGCCTTGGTCTGGGCCAGCGCCGGGGCGGGGCAGAGCGAGAGCGCCGCCGCGGCGGCGAGGAGATGGCGGATCATGGCGCCCTCACTAAACACGCGCCCGCCGGGCGGTCAATGGTTGTTCGGCCCCTGCCGCAGCTCCACCAGCACTCCGCGGCTTCCCTTGGGGTGGACGAAGGCCACCCGGGCCCCCCCGGCGCCGCGGCGCGGCGTCTCGTCGAGCAGCGGCGCCCCCCTGGCTCTGAGCGACGCCATGGCCTTCTCGATGTCCGGCACCTCCAGGCAGACGTGGTGCAGCCCCTCCCCGCGCTTCTCCAGCGCCTTGTGCATGGGGCTGTCCGGCCCGCTCGGCGAGACCAGCTCGATGCGCCCGGCCCCCTGGCCGAAGATGGCCACCCGCACCTTCTCGCTCGGCACCTCCTCGATCTCGGCGAGGTCGAGCCCGTAGACGTCGCGGAAGAGCTTCACGGCGGCGTCCAGGTCGGCGACCAGGATGGCGACGTGGTCGAGGCCGGTCATGCGGGTCCTCCGGGCGGAAAGGGCGTTAGAGCGCATCCCGTAACCCCCGGCCTACTGCGGCGAAGCATTCCTGCCTGCGGGCGGCGGACTGCTTCGCCTCGCTACGGCCTGGGGTTGCGGGATGCACTCTGACAAAACCTCACCGGACCGGCCGAGTCAACCCCGGGGCACCCGGAGTGATGGGCGCCCGGGTTGCCCCGGACCTCGGGCCGAAGCCCGAGGCCAGGGCTCACGGCGCCCCCATGGCCTCGGCGCTCGCCACCGAGAGCCCGCCCAGGAGCCCCACCGCGTCCACTCGCATGCCGCGCCCGAGCGCGATGTGAGTGGCGTCGGCGACCGGCTGCCCGAAGGTGGGGTCGACGGCGATCCACTCGTCCCCGGCGAGGACCTCGGCCCAGGCGTGCCAGTAGAGGGCGTGGACCCCGTCGCCGTAGCTGGCGTAGACCAGCCCGTGCACCCCGCGGGACGGGATGCCCACCGCGCGCGCCATGGCCACCAGGAGCAGGGCGTGCTCGGTGCAGTCGCCCTTCCCGGCGGCCAGCACCTCGCTGGCCTTGTCGCGGCTCTGCCCGTACACCTTGGCCAGCCGGTGGTTTACCCAGGCGGTGAGGCGGGCGGTCGAGGCGTAGACGCCCGTCTCCGCGCCCACCACCTCGGCCGCCAGCCGCCGCAGCTCCGGGTTGTCGGAGTCGATCTCCGGCGTGGACTCGAGCAGCTCCCGGTCCCCGCCCTTCCCGCGCGGCGGATCGCGGGCCGGGTCGGCCGCCGACGGCAGGCGGGCCGCCACCGTCACCACCGTCTCGGCGGAGGGGGCGGGAGCGAAGGACTGCCGCCCGTCCTGCTCCGAGAAGCCCCTGGGCACGCCCTTCAGCCGGAAGACGATGCGCTGCGGCACCGAGCGCGGCAGCGGCCCGTCCAGGGGCACGCGCGACAGGCTGAAGAGGTCCACCCGGTCGAGGCGCTTGGCGATCTCCTCCGGCTCGGCCCGCGCCGTGAGTGAGTTGCCGAAGCGGATCTGCACCACCCGGCCGTCGTCGGCCACCGCCACCTCGGAGACCACCCGGTCCCCTTCCTCGGCCTCCGACACCACCGAGACCGGGATCTCCACGCCGGCCCCGGCGATGCGCTCGCGCCGCAGGAAGGCGTCCTTCATGACCTTCACCCGCAGGTGCTCGGACTCGATGCTCCTCCCCTCCACGGCGCCGCGCCGGGCCGCGGCCAGGCGGAAGGGATCGGCCTGCTCGGCGGTGTCGCCCGGCGACGCGACCTTCCGCACCTCCTCGCCTCCTTCGGCCCGGATCACCGCCCGGCAACCGTCCGGGGTGCAGGTCATCTCCAGAGTGCGGTCGCCGCCGTCGCCGCGCCGCTCGCTTCGGTACTCGAGGAGGCGCCCCCCGACCCTGGCCTCGTAGACCTTCTCGTCCCTCTGGGAGCGGCGGACCAGCCGCTCGCCGATGGTCACCTGCACCACCGTCTCCTGGCTGGCCAGGAGCACCGGCGTGCCCCCGCGCGTCGCCCGGGCCACCTCCATGCGGGCCCAGCCGGTTTTCTTGCCGAGGAGGTAGATGCCGAACCACTCCGGGCCGCGGGGGCGGGGAACCGTCAGGACGTCCACCGCCTTCGGCTTGCGAGCCGGCGTGGCCTTGGAGGGAGCGGGACCGGCGGCGGCAGCCAGGACCGGCAGGGCCACCAGCGCGGCCAGAAGGGGGAGAGGGGAGCGGGTCTTCATGCGATGGGCCGCTTCTTATCAAAAATTCGCCTTCGCGCCCGAGAGGGGTTCTGATCCGCGGCGATGAGCGCCATCTGGGTGTTCCTGGTCGCGGTCTCGGTGGTGGTGGCCGCCGCCACCGGCCGGATGGCGGCCCTCACCGCGGCGGTGGCCGAGTCTGCCGGGCGGGCGGTGACGCTGGCGCTGGGGCTGGTGGGCGTCATGACCCTCTGGCTCGGCCTCATGAAGGTAGCCGAGGAGGCGGGCCTGGTGGGCCTCCTGGGGCGGGCTGCCCGGCCGGTGCTGCGGCGCCTCTTCCCCGAGGTGCCGCCGGAGCATCCGGCCATGGGCGCCATGGTGATGAACATCGCCGCCAACATGCTCGGCCTCGGGAACGCCGCCACGCCTTTCGGGCTCAAGGCCATGGCCTCCCTCGACGAGATGAATCCCCACCGTGGGACGGCCACCGACGCGCAGGCCCTCTTCTGCGCCATCAACACCGCCTCGGTGCAGCTGATCCCGGCGAGCGTCATCGCCCTCCGCGCCGCCGCCGGGGCGAGCCAACCGGGCGACGTCATCGGGCCGACCCTGCTCGCCACCTCCTGCGCCCTGGTGGCGGCGGTGGCGACGGCCAAGGTGCTGGGGCTGGTCCTGCCGAAGCCGCCCGCCGGGTCGCCGCCTGCCGCGCCGCCGGGTCCCCCGCCGGCCGGAGGCCCGCGTGCTTAGGACCGCACTGGACGCGGTCTCGCAGTGGGCGGTGCCGCTCCTCCTGGCAGGCGTCCTGCTCCACGCGCTTTTCCGCAAGGTGAAGGTCTACCCGGCCTTCGTCGAGGGGGCCAGGGAGGGCTTCCAGGTGGGCGTGCGGATCATCCCGCCGCTGGTGGCCATCATCGTGGCCCTGGGGATGCTGCGCGCCTCGGGGGCGCTCGAGGCCTTCGCGGCGCTGGTGGGGCCGGCGACCGATCGGCTGGGCCTGCCGCCGAGCGTCCTCCCCATGGTGCTGGTGCGGCCTCTCTCCGGCGGCGGCGCGCTGGGGGTGGTCGGCGACGTCCTTCGCAGCGACGGCCCGGACTCCTACGCCGGCCGCCTGGTGTCGGTGATGGCCGGCTCGACGGAGACCACCTTCTACGTGCTGGCGGTCTACATGGGCTCGGTGGGGATCACCCGCTACCGCCAGGCGCTGCCGGCGGGGCTGGTCGCCGACCTGTTGGGCTTCACGGCCTCGGTGATCGTGGTGCGGGCGGTGTTCGGTTAGCAATTTCACTCCTGAGCGATGCCGACCTCGACCAGCGCCGGCGAGAGCACGCGCGCGAGGTCCGCCGGGGCCAGCCCCACCAGGAAGCCGCGGGAGCCGCCATTCACGTAGACCCGCGGCAGGTCGAGGATGGTCCGCTCCATGCAGACCGGCATGGGCTTGCGAGTGCCGAAGGGGCTCGTGCCGCCGACCAGGTAGCCCGAGTGGCGATGGGCCACCTCCGGGCTGCACATGGAGACCGACTTCACGCCGAGGTGACGGGCCAGGGCCTTGGCCGAGACCTCCCGGTCGCCGTGCATGAGAACGACGACCGGCCGTTTCGAGTCGTCCTCCATGACCAGCGTCTTCACCACCGCGTGCTCGTCCACGCCCAACTCGCGGGCGGAGACGCGGGTGCCGCCGTGCTCCTCGTAGCGGTAGAGGTGCTCGGTGTAGGCGACGCCCTTCTCCCTGAGGAGGCGGGTGGCGGCGGTGGAGGGGATCTTGCTCATGGACGATGGGCGAGGCCGCGGCGAGCCCCGCTCAGGAGGGGAACACCAGCTCGACTTCCAGGCCCGGCAGGCGCGGGAAGCCGGAGTCGGCGGTGACCACGCGAGCGCCGCGAGCGGCGGCCACGCCGGCGATCAGGGCGTCGGGAGCCCTCCACGGCGAGGACCTGGCCGCGCTCGCCGCCGCGGCCAGCTCGGCCGCCTCCCGCGTCACCGGGTGCACCGCGCCCAGCGCGAACAGGTCGTCGTAGAAGTCGCGCAGCTCGGGAGGCATGCCCGCCCTGCAGGTCAGCTCATAGAGCGTCACGGAAGCGATGCCCCATCGCTCGGTGAGGAGCCGCCCGAGCCGGTCCACCGCCTGCGCGTCACCGCGCTCGGTCCGGATGAAGAGAGACGTGTCGGCGACGACGGCGCTCACCGATCCCAGTCCCTCTCGCGGGCACGCTCGACGGCGGCGGCGTGCTCGCGAACGCCCTTCACCTCGCCCGAGCGCAGGCGGGCCAGGAAGCGGCGCACGCGCTCGCGGCGCTCCCCGGCGCCCTCCTCGGCCTCGGCCGCCTCCATGGCCTTCTGGCGGACCCAGGTGCTGAGGGGCAGGTGGGCCGCGGCGGCGGCGCGCTCCAGGGCGGCCCGCTCCGCCTTGGAGATGCGCAGCGGGATGGTGTCGGCCTTGCGAGGTCTTGGCATGGTGCAAAGTTAATGCAGTGCTATGTCGAGGTCAACGCGGTGAAGCGCCTTGGCAGCCCCGACACCGCGGTCGCACCGCGGCGCGTCCGCGGCCGAGCGTCACCGCCCCCGTCGCGCGTCCCGCAGGATCTCCCCGGCCGCGTTCCAGCCGCAGGCCCCCATGACCCCGCCGCCGGGGTGGGCCGCGGCGCCACAGAGGTAGAGGCCGCGCACCGGGGTCCTGTAGTCGGCGAAGCCCGGCAGCGGCCGCATGGAGAAGAGCTGCGGCAGGGTCATGGCGCCCTGGAAGATGTTGCCGCCGGTGAGGCCGAACTCCCGCTCCAGGTCGAGCGGCGACACCACCTGGCGGGCCACGACCGATCGCTTGAACCCCGGCGCGTACTCCTCCACCACGTCCAGGACCCGGTCGGCGAAGGGCTCCTTGGCCTGGTCCCAGGTCCCCTGGGCCAGCCGGTAGGGGGCGTACTGCACGAACAGGTTGGCGAGGTGCCGCCCCGGCGGGGCCACGCTCGGGTCCACCGCCGAGGGCAGGGTCATCTCCACCACCGGTCGGCGCGAGGGGCGGCCGTACTTGGCGTCGTCGAAGGCCTCTTCCAGGTACTCGAAGCTCGGGCAGAGGTGGATGGTCCCCCGGTGCTGCGGCCCCGGGCGGCCGGGCCGGGCGCTGAACTCCGGCAGCTCGGAGAGGGCCAGGTTGATCTTGAGGGAGGCGCTCGAGTAGTCGATGGCCCGCACCGCCTCGGCGAACTCCGGCGGCAGCTCGCGCTCGCCAACCAGGCGCAGGAAGGTGACCGAGGCGTCGGCGCTCGACGCCACCCGCGAGGCGCGGATTGCCTCCCCGCCCCGGAGGGCCACGCCCTGCACCCGCCCATCGCTGACCAGGATGCGCTCCACCGGGGCCCCGGTGCGGATCGACGCGCCGGACATGCGGGCCGAGGCGGCGATGGCCTCGGGGAGCGACCCCATGCCGCCCCGGACGTAGCCCCACACCCCGCGGGCCCCCAGACACTCCCCCATCACGTGGTGGAAGAGAACGTAGGCCGTGCCCGGCGTGGACGGCGAGGCCATGGCGCCGATGATGGCGTCGGTGGCCAGCGTTATCTTAAGAAGCTCCGACTCGAACCAGCGGTCGAGGATGGGGCGGGCGGCTCCGGAGAGGATCTCCACCGCTCGCGGACCGTCGGGTCCGAGCCCGAGGAAGCGCCAGCCCAGGCGCAGCAGGCGCCACAGGTCGCCCGGCCGCCTCGACCAGGGATGGGGCGGCGTCTGGTCGAGGAGCGGCTCGAGGAAGGTCGCCACCCTGAGCAGCATGGCCTCGTAGGCAGGGAGGCGCTCGGCGTCGCGGACGGAGAACCGCGCCACCTCCCGGCGGGTGGCCTCCGCGTCCGGCCCCATGAGCAGCGAGCGCCCGTCCGGGAGCGGCGTGAACGAGGACGGATCGCGCGGCAGCAGCTGGTAGCCGAACCGCTCCAGATCCAGCTCCCGGGCGATGGCCGGGCGCAGGAGGCTCTGCACGTAGGCACAGGTGGAGACCCGGTAGCCCGGCCAGGGCTCCTCGGTGACGCAGGCGCCCCCGAGCCGCTCTCGCGCCTCCAGCACCGCCACCCGCTGCCCGGCCCGCGCCAGCCGCGCCGCGGCCACCAGGCCGTTGTGGCCGCCGCCCACCACCACCACGTCGTAGCTCGCGCTCATTGGCAGTGACCACCTCCCCGGGCCCGACGGGTACGAGCCCTGGGGATCCTACACGTCTCAGGGTGGCTTCCGAATCCCCTGGCGTTTCGATCGATTCGGTAGGGCGGGCTTGTCTCCCGCCGCTACTGCCGAGCCACCCAAAGGGTGGCGAGGCTGCTTCTGCACTCGGTGTGCACGCCGGGTCCACCTCGGACTGCGAGAGCCCCTGGCCTGTGAACGCGCGAAACACCGCCGCCCGTTCGGGCGGCTCGAGTCGGCGGGGGACGAGCCCCCGCCCTACCGTGTGCCTCCGTGGCATCGCCGGGGGACAAGCCCCCGCCCTACGTTGCCTCCATCGTGAGATCGGCGGGGGACGAGCCCCCGCCCTACCGTGTGCCTCCGTGGCATCGGCGGGGGACGAGCCCCCGCCCTACTTCTCTGCAACCGGGGCGAAGAAGGAGACGCCCCGTACGTTTTCGTGGACCTTGAGCGGGTGGGCGATGGGCGGGAAGGCCCGCTGCTCGCAGTCGGTCCGCTCGCAGAGCCGGCAGGTGAGCCCCACCGGCACCACCGCCTCGCGCGATTCCAGGTCCACCCCGTCGGCGTACACCAGCTTGCGGGCGTGACCCACCTCGCAGCCGATCGCGATGGCGAGCAGGGTGCGCGGGGCGTGGTAGCCGCCGCCCTCCTTCTGCACGGTGCGGGCGATCCAGAAGTAGCCAGTGCCGTCCGGCATCTGGGAGAGCTGGGTGCGGATCATCCCCGGCGTGAGGAAGGCCTGGAACACGTTCCAGCGGGGGCAGGCGCCGGAGAAGCGGGCGAAGCGCAGGCCGGAGGCGCTGAAGCGCTTGGAGATGTTCCCGGCCACGTCCACCCGCACGAAGTGGAAGGGCACCCCCTCGGCGCCGGGCCGGCGCAGGGTGGTGAGGCGGTGGCAGGTCTGCTCGAAGCTGGTGCGGAAGCGATGGCCCAGGAGGTCGATGTCGTAGCGCTCGCCGCGCGCCGCCTCCAGGAACGGCTGGTACGGCATGAGCACCGCCGAGGCGAAGTAGTTCGCCAGCACCACCCGGGTGAGCGCCCGCGAGGAATCGCTCGTCAGCATGGGGTCGGCGGCGAAGCGGTCCAGCACCTCGGCCTGGGATTCCAGCCCGACCTGGTAGGCGAGCTGGAAGTTTCGGCTGCCGCGCCGGAGCACCTCGGAGAGGAAGAGGGTCCGTGCCCCCTCGGCGTAGCGCCGGATGGCCTCGCCCATGGTGGCGGCACGCTCGATGCGCACCGCGATGCCGTGGGTCTTCTCCAGCCGCTGCACCAGGCCGGCGTAGAGGTCGTCCCCCCCGAGCCGCCCGTCGCGCCACAGCGCCTCGGCCCCGGCCTCCATCTCCGGGAAGTAGTTCATGTGCCGCTGGATGAGGTCGGAGACCTCCTCGGTGGGCAGCCGCGAGGCGTCCACGCCGGTGAGATCGCCCCGCCCGGAGATCTTCAGGGCCAGGTTCTCGGCGGCCTCCCGCGACTCGCGGAAGGCGTGGTAGAGCTTCAGCACCGCGCGCGACGCCGATGGGGCGTGAGCGGCCAGGTCGCGCACCTCGGCGGTGGTGACGTCCTCGTGCTCGAAGATGGGGTCGCCGAAGACCTCCATCAGGTCGGCCACCGTGCGGGCGTCGGTCTCGGCCGAGAGGGCTTTCAGGTCCAGGTCGAAGATGGCCGCCAGCTTGATGAGCAGCGGCGCCGGCAGGGAGCGCCGGTTGTGCTCGATGAGGTTCAGGTAGCTGGGAGAGATGCCGAGCCGCTCGGCGAGCTGCACCTGGCTCATGTTCTTCTGCCGACGCAGCGCCCTGACCTTGGCGCCCAGGAGCGAGGTTTCGCGCATGGTGGAGACCGCCTTGGGAGGGGCGAGTCGCAAGCCAGCCGAGGCTACGCCACTTCACTATGGATTTTCAATGTTGACAGGTTTGCGACAAGAGCTTGACACTCCACTACAGATTAACTAGTCGAAATGACAAATGTTATTGTGAATTGACGCGGATCAAGACAAGGATCGGATCCGAAAGGAGGCAGCCCATGCCCACCGCCGTCGCCCCCGAGCCCACCTCCGCCGCCCGCGAGGCCCCGATCGCGCGCGCCGCGCCGCCCAGGTCCCCCTGGCCGGCTCACTCCGATCCGAGCCGGTGGTTCGGCATCGTGCGCGACTATCGCTTCGAGGAGGTGGAGCGGCTTCGCGGGACGGTGGCCGTGGAGCACACCCTGGCGCGCCTCGGCGCCGAGCGGCTGTGGGAACTGCTCAAGGCCCGTCCCTACGTCGCCGCGCTGGGCGCGCTCTCCGGCCAGCAGGCGGTGCAGATGGTGAAGGGCGGCCTGGAGTCCATCTACCTCTCGGGGTGGCAGGTCGCCGCCGACGCCAACACCGCCGGCCAGACCTACCCGGACCAGAGCCTCTACCCGGCCGACTCGGTTCCCGCGGCGGTGCAGCGCATCAACCGGGCCCTGCAGCGGGCGGACCAGATCGCGCACGCGGAAGGGAAGGACGGGACGCACTGGTTCGCCCCCATCGTGGCCGACGCCGAGGCCGGCTTCGGCGGCCCGCTCAACGCCTTCGAGCTCATGAAGGCGATGATCGAGGCCGGCGCCGCGGCGGTGCACTTCGAGGACCAGGTCGCGGCCGAGAAGAAGTGCGGCCACCTGGGTGGCAAGGTGCTGGTCCCCACCGGCGCCTTCGTGCGTACCCTCAACGCCGCGCGCCTCGCCGCCGACGTCCTGGGCGTGCCCACCCTGCTCGTGGCCCGGACCGACGCCCACTCGGCAAACCTCATCATGTCCGACGTCGATCCCGCCGACGAGCCCTTCATCGACCGCGCCCGGGGGCGCACCCCCGAGGGCTTCTTCCACCTCCGGAGCGGCCTGGAGGCCGCCATCGCCCGGGGGCTGGCCTACGCCCCCTACGTCGACCTCCTGTGGTGCGAGACCTCCACGCCCGACCTCGACGAGGCCCGCGAGTTCGCGCGGGGGATCCACGCCCGCTTCCCCGGCAAGATGCTGGCCTACAACTGCTCACCCAGCTTCAACTGGAAGAAGCACCTTTCCGACGACCAGATCGCCCGCTTCCAGCGCGACCTGGGGGACCTGGGCTACAAGTTCCAGTTCGTGACCCTGGCCGGCTTCCACGCCCTCAACTACTCCATGTTCCAGCTGGCCAGCGAGTACCGGCTGCGCGGCATGCAGGCCTACACCGAGCTCCAGCAGGCCGAGTTCGCGGCCGAGGCTCGTGGCTACACCGCCTCCCGCCACCAGGCGGAGGTGGGAACCGGATACTTCGACCGGGTGAACGAGGTCCTCTCCGCCGGCCGCGCCTCCACCCTGGCCCTCTCGGGATCCACCGAGGCGGCCCAGTTCGCCGCCGCCGACACGGTGGGGCGCGCCCAGCGAGTCATCGAGGAGGACCACGATCGGCTGCACCAGATCACGCGGCGCATCCGTCAGACCCACGACCTCGGGCAGCTGGCCGACGCCCTCGACGAGCTCAACGCGGCGCTGGTGGAGCACTTCGCCCACGAGGAGCACCCGCAGGGGCTCTACGGGATCCTCGGCAGCCGGGCCCCCGAGGTGCGCCGCAAGTTCGCCGCCATCCTGGCCGAGCACGCCCGCATCCTCGAGAACGTGCAGTCGCTGGTCCTGAGGGCCCGCGCGGCCGAGGGGGACCACCGCACGCTCTCGGAGCAGGCAGCCCTCCTGGCCCACCTCCTCGGCGACCACGAGATGCGCGAGAGCCAGGTGGCCAGGGCCCTCCTGGCGCCGGCGGCGTAGCACCAAGGCGGCCGGAGGCGAGCTCACCGGATCCTGCTCGGGCTGCCCCTCGCTCGAGGAGTGGCGCCGCAGCGGGCGCGTGCGGCGCTGCCGCTGGCCGCCAACGAAACGGTCCTCGTCGGGACGCTCCCGAGTTTTCAGGTGCCTCCCCGCGTCGAGGTGGAGTAGGATGCGCCGCTCCTGCAGGGGGCGTCGTTCACTCAAGATCCAGCACGGGGGAAATCCCACATATGAAGAAGCTCACCTTGAAGAACCTCACCTTGATCCCGCTCGCCTCGTTGGCCCTCTCCACCGCGGCCCTGGCCCAGGAGAAGGCGGGCAAGCCCATGGAGATGAAGCCCACCGGCACCCCGGGGAAGGTCGTCGGCGAGCGCTCCAAGACCGTCACCGCCACCGTGAAGGCGGTGGACCAGGACAAGCGCATCATCACGCTGCAGGGGAAGAAGGGCGAGCCGCAGAGCTTCAAGGTCGGCGAGCAGGTGAAGCGCCTCAACGAGATCGCGCCCGGCGACACGGTGGTCGTCAAGGTGAACCAGGGGCTGCTGATGGAGATGCAGGCTCCGGGTGCCGAGCCGGCCCCGGTGACGGGCGGGGCGGTGGCGGAGCGCGCCGACGCCAGCCGGCCACCGGGCGCGGCTGCCGTGGCCACCGTCCAGGGCACGGTCACCATCAAGGCCATCGACACGAAGAGCCGCATGGTGACCCTCGAGGGCCCGGGCGGAGACCTCTACATGGTGAAGGCCGGCCCCAAGGTCCAGCTCGACCGGGCCAAGGTCGGCGATCAGTTCCTCGCCACCTACGTCGAGTCGGTGGCCGTCTCGGTGCAGAAGGCCAAGAAGCCCCCCGTCAAGGGCGCCGACAAGGCCATCGTCCCGGCGACCAAGTAGCGCCCCTCGCCCCGCGCCGCCGCCCGCGATGGGAGGGCGGCGGTCGCGGCGCGGCGATCGAGTTGAACCGGGTTCCCGGCGGGACTAGGCTTTCTCCCGGCGCTGGCCCCATTCCGGCCGCGAATGCCGAGAGGATCCGAGGTGTTGTCCCTCCGCATGGCGATCACCACCGCCCGCGCGTCGGCGCTCGCCGTCGCGGCGTTGTCGCTCGCCGCCTGCCAGCGCGACGAGGTGGCGCACTACCGGGTGGCCAAGGAGACCCCCGCCCCGGCCCCGGCGGAGGGCGCACCTCCCGGAATGGCAGGCGACGTCGCCCCCCCGCCGCGCCCCACCGGCGGAGGCGCGCTCACCTGGACGCTGCCCAAGGGCTGGCAGCAGACCCGCGGCGACTCGATGCGGTTCGCGACCTTGAAGCCCCCGGTCGAGGGGCGCATCGACGCCTCGGTGGTGGTGCTCCCGGGCCCGGCCGGCGGCGAGCTCGCCAACGTCAACCGCTGGCGCGGCCAGATCGGTTTGCCCCCGCTCGACGACGCCGCCCTGGTCAAGGCGCGGCGCGCCGTGCCCACCAAGGTCGCCGAGGTGTCGCTCTACGACTTCACCTCCGAGGGGCAGGCGAAGAGCCGGGTCATCGCCGGCCTGGCCGTCGTGGACGGGAACTCCTGGTTCATCAAGATGACGGGCGACGAGCGCGCGGTGGGCGCCGCCCGGGCCGACTTCCTCCGCCTCGTGGAGAGCCTGCGCCTTGCCCAAGCCAATTAGCCAGTGGATCTGGGACGTCTTCACCTCCCTCAAGCTCACCATCGTCTGCCTGGCCCTGCTGATGGTGCTGGTGGTGGCCTGCACGCTGGCCCAGGTGCGGCTCGGCACCTTCGGCGCGGTGGAGGAGTTCATGCGGACGTGGCTGGTGTGGTGGCACGTCCCCGGGACCTCCTACTCCGTGCCGGTCTTCCCGGGCGGGGCGCTGGTCGGCTTGGTGCTCATGGTGAACCTGGTCGCGGCGCAGCTCAAGCGGCTGGAGCTCTCCTGGCGCAAGGCCGGGATCTGGATCACCCACGCCGGCCTGATCCTGCTCTTCGTCGGCGAGTTCATGACCGGGATGTTCCAGGTGGAGACGCAGATGGCGATCGAGGAAGGCCAGACCGTCAACTACGTCGATGCGCCGCGCGAGCTGGAGCTGGCGGTCGTCGACGGCACCGACCCGTCCCGGGACGACGTCTGGTCCATCCCCATGCGCCGCCTCCTGCGCGGCGGCCGGATCGAGCTGCCCGGCTCCCCAGTGGCCCTCCAGATCCACGGCGCCTACCGCAACTCGCTCCTCTCGAGCCGCAGCCCGGGCGATCCCCCCTCGCCGGCCACCGCCGGGGTCGGCACCGCGGTCTCGGTCCAGGAGGCGCCGCCGGTCTCGCGCGACGACGAGATGAACCGCGGCGCGGCCTTCGTGGAGCCAGTCGCCGGCGGGCGGAGCTACGGGACCTGGCTGGTCTCCAACGGGCTCGGGGCCCCTCAGTCCTTCGTGCACGAGGGGCACGCCTACCGCCTGGTGATGCGCAACTGGCGCCAGTACCTCCCCTACTCCATCACCTTGAAGGACTTCCGCCACGACGTGTACCCGGGCACCGACATCCCCAAGAACTTCTCCAGCCTGGTGCGGCTCGACAACCCGGGCAGCGGGGAGTCGCGCGACGTCCTCATCTACATGAACCAGCCGCTGCGCTACGCCGGGAAGGCCTTCTACCAGGCCAGCTTCGGCAAGAACGACACCCTCTCGGTCCTGCAGGTGGTGGAGAACCCGGGCTGGCTCCTGCCGTACGTTTCGACGGCACTGGTCACCCTGGGGCTGCTGGTGCACTTCGGCATCACCCTGCAGCGATCGTTCAGGCGGCGGACGGGGTCCCCGGCCGCCGCGGTGGAGGCCGCATGAAGACCGCCAAGTACGCAGCCTGGATCGCCGGGCTCCTGGGCCTCGTCGCCGCGGTGGCGCCGCTCCTGCCCAAGGGGTCCGTGCGCGGCTTCGACCTCGCCTCCTTCGGGCGCCTTCCGGTGCTCGAGGGCGGGCGCGTCAAGCCCATCGACTCGGTGGCCCGCAACGCCCTGCTCATGATCCGCGGCCACCAGAGCCTGCCCTCCCAGGGGCGCAGCGTGGGCGCGTCGGAGTGGCTGCTCGACGTGCTGTTCCGCCCCGCGGTGGCCGACCGGCAGAACGCCTTCCGCATCGACGACCCGGACGTGCTCGGGATGATGGGGATGCAGCAGACCTCGGCCCGCTACTTCTCCTTCGAGCACCTGAAGCCGCACCTCGACGAGATCCAGCGGCAGGCGTCGGCGGCCCACCCCATCGACGCCAAGCAGCGCGACCGCTTCCAGGCGGCGGTGGTGAACCTCTTCGACCGCATCTACCTCTACTACCGCCTCCGCAACACCCTCCAGCTCGCCGGCTCGGCCGGGCTGGCCGCGGAGATCCCGGCGCGGAGCGGCCCTGGCTCCGCGGAGCGCCAGGCGGTCTTGGTCCAGCTGGCCTACTTCCGCCCGATGCTCCCCGCGCCCGGCGCGCGCGAGGACGCCTTCCGCAGCGTCGGCGAGGCGCTCCGGGCCGCCCGGGCCGCGCCGCCCGATCCGTCCCTGGAGCAATGGGCGCGGCTGGGCCTGGCCTGGTCGGCCCAGGATCCCGCCCCCTTCAACGCCGCGGTCGGCCAGCTCACCGCCTCCGCCCAGGCGACCCGCCCGGCTACCGCCCGGCACGCCGGGCAGGAATGGACCTTCAACCGGGCCCAGCCCTTCTACGCCGGCATGGTGATCTACGTTTTGGCGCTCCTGACGCTCTTCGCCTCCTGGGCCTGGAAGCGCGAGCTGCTCCAGCCGGCGGCCTGGGGCCTGCTGGTGGCGGGGGCCCTGGTTCACACGGTGGGGCTCGTCTCGCGAATCGTGCTCCAGGGCCGTCCGCCGGTGACCAACCTCTACTCCTCCGCGGTCTTCGTGGGCTGGGCGGCGGTGGTGCTGGGCGTGATCCTGGAGCGCATCTACCGCCGCGGCTTCGGCACCGCGGTGGCGGCCGTGTCCGGCTTCGCCTCGCTCATCGTGGCCCACCACCTCATGGGCGACGGCGACACCATGGAGATGATGCGCGCCGTGCTGGACTCCAACTTCTGGCTGGCCACCCACGTGGTGACCATCACCATCGGCTACAGCGGCACCTTCCTGGCCGGGATCATCGCCATCGGCTGGACCCTGTGGCACCACCTGGCGCGGGCCCCCGACCCGGCGACCGGCAAGACGCTGGGCTCCATGGTCTACGGGGTGCTGGCCTTCGCCCTCTTCTTCAGCTTCCTGGGCACGGTGCTGGGCGGGATCTGGGCCGACCAGTCGTGGGGACGCTTCTGGGGCTGGGACCCCAAGGAGAACGGAGCGCTCCTCATCGTGCTCTGGAACGCCATCATCCTGCACACCCGCTGGGGCGGCTACGCGCGGGAGCGCGGAATCATGACCATGGCCATCTTCGGCAACGTGGTCACCTCCCTCTCCTGGTTCGGCGTGAACATGCTGGGCGTGGGGCTCCACTCCTACGGCTTCATGGACAAGGCCTTCTGGGCGCTCTCGGGCTTCATCGCCTCCCAGCTCCTGCTCATGGGCCTGGCGCTCGCCCCGCCGCAGTTCTGGAAGGGGCGCGCCGCCGCCGGCTCGCCGGCCACGCCGCGAGCCTCCGAGCCGGCCTGACCGGCCCGTGTCCGCCCGGGTCCTCCTCTTCCACCTCGACGAGCTGCGCCGGCGCTTCGGCGCACGGCTCCCGGCGGGGGCCGACCCGCGAGCCGACACCAGCCCCTTCCGCGCCTTCCGGGACCGGCTCCTCGCCGAGGCGGCCCAGGCTGCACGCGCTCGGGCCTCGCTCTCCATGTGGTGGGAGGGGAGCTACAACGGCTACTGCCTGGCGGTGGCCGCCAAGCCGGCGGAGGCGCTGGGCGACCTCGATCCGGAGCGGGTCTGCGCCGCCGAGGACGAGCGGCTGGAGCGAGACGACGTGGGAGGCCCGCCCCATGCGTCCGTCGGCAGGTCGGCGCGGGAACGGTATCCTCTGGGCGAGGTCGCTCCGGGGCGCGCCGAGGTGGCGCGAGACCCGGACGGGACGAGCTACGAAGCTCCCTTCGGCGCGGCGGCGGGCCACTTCGGCGCGCCCGGGATGAGGAGGGTCACATGAGAGCCGTGGTCTTCGCCGGCAAGGGCGGGCCCGAGGTGGTGGAGGTCCGCGAGGTCCCCGATCCGGTCCCGCATCGCGGCGAGGTGCTGGTGCGCGTGCGCGCCGCGGCGCTCAACCGCGCCGACCTGCTCCAGCGGCGCGGCCTGTACCCGCCCCCGCATGGCGTGCGCGAGGACGTCCCCGGGCTGGAGCTGGCCGGTCAGGTGGTGAGCTGCGGCGAGGGCGTCACCCGCTGGAAGGTGGGCGATCGGGTCATGGCCATCACCGCCGGCGAGGCCCAGGCCGAGCTGTGCCTGGTCCAGGAGCGCATGCTCATGCCGGTGCCGGAGGGGCTCTCCTTCGAGGAGGCGGGAGCGCTCCCCGAGGCCGGCATCACCTCCCACGACGCCCTGTTCACCCTCGGCGGGCTGCGCCCGGGCTGGCCGGTGCTGGTCCACGCCGTGGGCTCGGGCGTCTCCACCGCGGCGGTCCAGATCGCCCGGGCCGCGGGGGCCACCGTCTTCGGGACCAGCCGCACGCCCGGCAAGCTCGACCGGGCCAGGGAGCTGGGGGTGGACCACGGCATCCTGGTGGGCAAGGACGAGCCGCGCTTCGCCGAGGAGGTGAAGCGGCTCACCGGCAGGAAGGGAGCGCTCCTGGTGCTCGACTTCGTGGGCGGGCCCTACCTCTCCGAGAACCTGGCCTCGCTGGCGCCGGGCGGGCGGGTGGTGGTCATCGGCGTCATGGGCGGCCCCAAGGCCGAGCTGGACCTGGGGACCCTCATGCGGCTGCGGGCCTCGGTGGTGGGGACGGTGCTGCGCCCTCGCCTGCTGGAGGAGAAGGTGGCCGCGACGCAAGCCTTCTCCCGCGACGTGCTGCCCCTGGTGGAGGCGGGGAAGGTGAAGCCGGTGGTGGACGCCGCGCTCCCCATGGCCAAGGTGCGCGAGGCCCACGCCCGCATGGAGAAGAACGAGACCTTCGGGAAGCTGGTGCTGGTTCCCTGAGGTCGCTCACCGATGGGGCGGCGGCGAGTTTCTGGGTTGCCATCGCCCGGCGCGGCTGGCAGATCCTGCGTCCAACCAAACTGGAGGTCACGCACATGCAGAGCCGGGCCAGCGCGCAGTGGGAGGGCGATCTGATGGCGGGCAAGGGCAAGATCAGCGCCGCGAGCGGCACCTTCCGCGACGCGGCCCTGACCTGGAAGGCGCGCACCGAGGGCGCCGCCGCCATGACCACGCCGGAAGAGCTCCTGGCGGCATCGCACGCCAGCTGCTTCTCCATGGCGCTCTCGCACGGGCTGGCCAAGGGCGGGCACGCGCCCAAGCGGCTCGAGACCGCCTGCGTGGTCGAGTTCGGCCCCAAGCAAGGCGGCGGCTTCGAGGTGAAGTCCAGCGCGCTCGAGGTGAAGGGCTGGGTCCCGGGGATCGATCAGGCGGCGTTCGCCAAGGCAGCCGAGGACGCGAAGAACGGCTGTCCCATCTCGTCGGCGCTCAAGATCCCCATGTCCGTGAAGGCCGCGCTGCAGCCCTGAACGAGCGAACCTGGTGCGGGGAGGGGACCCAGCGAAGCTGGGGAGGGGCGGAGCCCCTCCACGCCGGACGGCCCGCGAGCGGCAGCGAAGCGGGCCAGGCCCCGGCGCAGCAGGAGTGGGGCCCCGGCGAGCTTTGCTCGACGGGGCGAGGGCGCAGCCCTCGTTCGATCGCTGGCGGGCGCATCCCGGATGGGCTTGAATGGCCCCCGCCCGGAGCATGGGCGGAGGCCCGATGAACGATCGTTCACGCGTTGCCGCCGGCGAGCCCGCCGGCCTCCCCGAGAACGCCTTCCGCGAGCTCGCTCCCGGGGAGGAGTACAGCCCGGTGGTGCCGCCCGGCGAGTCGCCGCCGGAGGTCACCCTGCGGTCGGTGGGGCAGGGCCTCCTCTGGTCGGTGATCTTCTCGGCCGCTTGCACCTACATCGCGCTCAAGCTCGGCCAGGGAATCGAGTCGGCCGTCCCCATCGCCATCCTGGCGGTGGGGGTCTCGGCGCTGCTGGTGAAGACCCTCGGCCGCCGGGCCTCCACCCTGGTCGAGAACGTGAACGTGCTGGCGGTGGGGGCCACCAGCGGCATCGTGTCCGGCGGCTCGGTCTTCACCATGCCGGCCATCTTCATCCTGGGGCTGGAGGGGCGCGGCAGCTTCTGGCAGGTCTTCCTGGTCCCGCTGCTGGGGGCGCTCCTGGGCGTCTTCTTCCTCGCCCCCTTCCGGCGCTACTTCACCCGCGACCTGCACGGCAAGCTCCCCTTCCCCGAGGGCCGGGCCACCACCGAGATCCTGGTGGCCGGGAGGAAGGGCGGGGAGAGCGCCCTCACCCTCTCCTGGTCGGCCGGCCTGGCGGCGGCCTTCGACTTCCTCCCCGCCGCGAAGGCGTGGACCGACACCTTCTCCACCGCCGCCGTCGGCGCGCTCGCGCCGCTCACCGAGCGGGTGAAGGCCGTCTTCACCATGAACACCTCGGCCGCCATCTTCGGCCTGGGCTACATCATGGGGCTCGACTACGCGGCCATCATCCTGGCCGGGTCGATGGTCTCCTTCTTCGCCCTGGTGCCCCTGGTCGGCTGGGTGGGGCCGCATCTGTCCGAGATCCTCCCGCCGGGGACGTCGCCGCTGGCGGGGATGCAGGCGGAGCAGATCTTCGCCGTCTACGTGCGCCCCATCGGCATCGGCGGCATCTTCGCTGCCGGCCTCATCTCCATCCTCAAGATGTCGCCGGTCATCGGCCGGGCGTTGCGCCAGGCCGCCGGCGAGGTCGTCCGCCTGGCACGCGGCGAGGTCGCCCGCGGCGAGGAGCGAACCGAGCGGGCGCTCCCCATGGCGGCGAACCTCCTCGGCGTGGCCGCCACCGGCCTGGCCATCCTCCTCTACTTCCGCTTCTCGGTGCTGGCAGGCGAGCCCGGCGCCACCCGAATCGCCTTCCTCTCCACCGCCCTCACCCTGGTCATCGCCTTCCTCTTCGCGGCGGTGTCGGCCTGGGCCATCGCCATGATCAGCATCACCCCCATCTCCGGGATGACGCTCACCACGCTCATCGTGACCGCGGTGGCGCTCTCGGCCATGGGGCTCGGCGGCCGGAGCGGCATGCTGCAGACGCTGCTCATCGGCGGCGTGGTGTGCACCGCCCTCTCCATGAGCGGCTCGCTGGTCACCCAGTACAAGGTCGGCTACTGGCTCGGCGCCACGCCGCGCCGCATCGAGGTCTGGAACCTGCTCGCCTCGGCGGTGGCCTCGGCGGCGACCACGGCGGTCATCTTCCTCATGGCCAGGGTCTACGGCTTCGCCCCGGACGCAGCCCACCCGACGCCGCTCCCCGCGCCGCAGCCCAACGCCATGGCGGCGGTGCTCCGCGGCGTCATGGGCACTGGCGGGGCCCCCTGGTTCCTCTACGGGGTGGGGGGCGTCTTCGCGGTGGCGGCCGAGCTGTGCGGCGTCTCGGGCCTCGCCTTCGCCCTGGGGATGTACCTCCCCATGGACCTGAACTCGCCGCTGGTCTTCGGCGCCGGCGTCGCCTGGCTGCTCAGGCGATCGTCGAAGGACGCGGCCGTCGCCTCGGCGCGGCACGAGAAGGGGACGCTCATCGCCTCCGGGTTCATCGCCGGCGGCGCGCTGGTCGGCGTCTTCATCGCGCTGCTGCGCTTCTTCGAGGACCGCTGGAAGACGCACCTCGTCCCCGACCTCACCTCGGCCGGCGCCCTGGGCGCCTGGCTCGGCGCCTGGGGGAACTGGCTCGGCCTGGCCATGTTCCTCGGGCTGGGGATCTTCGTATACCGGGTGAGCCGGCGGGCCGCCCGCGAGCCGGCCTGACGGGATCGTCCCCTTTCCAGCCGTCTCCGCCCCGTCCAACCCGAGCCCGGAGGGGCCTTCGGTCCGGGAGGTGCAGGAGCGAGCCACGGTCCGACGCGGAGGAATTGATCTGGCGCAAGACTCGTGGCGCGTTCTGCAGGTCGCCTGAAGCGATCCGCCAAGGCGTACCTGGGCCCAGCATCATGCAGTAACTGACGGTGAACTGAGGTCCCAAGATGGGGCCTGTCACGGTACCTGTGAGCCACTTGTGAGGCGTGACGCTGTAGGAGTGTGGCCGTCGAATCGGGGAGGGTCCTAGACCCGCATGGTGAGTTGACTCGGCGGGCCGGAAGGCCACCACTCACCGTACGAAACATGCAAAAGGGGGGAACCATGACGGGAACACTGCAGACCTGGGCTTGCTTGGCCGTCGGTGTGCTCGCGCTGGGAGGCTGCGGGCTCCAGAACGCAATTGACGCGACAGCGCCAACCGCACAGGTGGCGGCGCTGGCCGTGGATGATCTCTGCTACTCGGTCGAGAACCTGGGCCCCGTCTACTTCGAGGGGTTTGGGCTTCAGGCGCTGGGCATCAACGCCCCCGGTACCGTGGCCGGTACGACGCTCCGGTGGACCGGCGACCGCACCGGCTTCATTTACCGGAACGGCACCCTGACCCGGCTGGGGGATCTGGGAGGGGGCCTGAGCGACGCGCGCGCCGTGAACGCCTCGGGGTACGCCGTTGGCGGCTCGCGCGACGCCGCTGGCAACTACCGGGCCGTGTCCTTCTACAAGGGGGAGGTGACCGATCTCGGTACGCTCGACGGGACGCACAGCTGGAGCATGGACGTGAACAACTCCGGGGTCGCGGTTGGGGACGCCATGGTCTCGGGGAGGTATCACGCCGCCGCCTTCTTCATGGGGCACGTCATCGACCTCGGGACACTCGGCGGCGACACCTTCGCCAACGGGGTCAACGACGCTGGCGACGTCGTCGGGAGCGGGCAGCTGGAAGATGGCAGCTGGCGGGGGTTCCTGTGGCGACAGGGCAAGATGGAGGTGATCGGCACCATCGGCGGCGCCGAGGGCTCGGTTGACGTCGCGAAGATCAACAATCGCGGCACGGCGTGCGGCTCGGCGAACGCCCTCAACGCCTACCACGGGTTCCTCTATCGCGACGGAGAGACGATCGAGCTCGGGGACCTGGGGAGCTCGGCCGCGGGGTACGGCGTCAGCGGCTGCCAAGACATCAGCGAAACTGGAATGGCGGTCGGGTGGGCCGCCGACGCCGACTACTGGGACCGTGCGGTCGTGTGGACGAATCCCCCGCATGGTCTCGTCGATCTCAACACGCGGATCCCGCCCGAGGCTGGCGCGTACCTCTTCTTGGCCTCCGGCGTCAACTCCGCCGGCCAGATCACCGCCTATGGCGTCAACACGGTGACCTGGGATCCGGTCGAGGGCTACCTGCTGTCCCCGACGAGGTGCCCTCCGGGTTAGCTCGCCCCGCCAGGCATTCCCCGGCGGGAAGCGCGCGTTCGCATCGGACCGCGGGCCCCGGCGTCCCGACGCCGGGGCCCGGTTGCACGCAAACGACCCACGTGGCGAACCGGGTCGCTGGCGGCACCGGCCCGGCCCGGGCGGCCAGCGCTGGGCGTCAGGGCGCCTGGACGCCGCTAGAACGCCCGCCCCGCGATGGCCTTCAGGAGGAGCTGCTGGTCGGCGGCGCCGAGCCCGACCCCCACGCCGAGGTTCAGCTCCCAGGGCCCCTCCGGCTGCCCGCGGGCCGGGGCCAGGTCGAGGACCGCGAACAGGTAGTGGGACTGCTCGGAGGCGGGCAAGAGCGCGTCCACGTACCCCAGCTCGGCGTACCACTCCACCCCGAGCGCGAAGCCGGCCTGCGTGTTCCAGGCGACCTTGGCCGCCGGCTCCAGGTCCACCCGGAAGGCGTCCGGGCCGGTGAGGGCGTAGCCGAAGATCGGGTTCAGGTCGAGGAGCCAGGTCCCGTCGTTCCAGCCCACGATGGGGCGGATCTCGTTGGCCCAGCCGTGCTCCTCCACCGAGACCGGGACGCGCCCCAGCTCCACGTTCACTCCAAAGAAGAAGCCCTGCTCCTCCTCGCGCGGCAGGACCAGCTTGGCGCGCAGCTTGAAGCCGCCGTAGTCGAGCCCGCCGCCGGGCGAGGCGAAGGCCTGGAGGTAGGCGCCCAGCTCCAGCCAGCGGGTGATTCCCAGCGCCGGCTCGAAGGTGAGCCGGAGGACGCCGTCGGGCGGGACCTCGCCGGGATAGGCGGGGACCGTCTCGCCCTTCGCCGTGTAGTTCACGTGCGTCTCCAGGCCGAACTGGCCCGGCTCGTTCACGTCGGTCTGGTAGATCTGGATCTCGAAGCGGTCCAGGCCCCAGGCCGCGGCCGGAAGGCCGAGGAGGACCAGGGCCAGGGCGCGCCGGAGGGCTCGGCGCCATGGTGTCGCGCAAGCGCGGTCCGCGATGCAACCGGTCATCGCCACCTCCCGCCGCGATCCCGCCCCCGCGGGTCCGCGGCGTCGAGTTTCTAGCGCCGGGCCCGGCGCCTCGCCGGGCGCGCACCCTTCCGCGCCCGGGCCTTCGCCGGGCGACCGGAGGGCCGCGAGGAGGTCCCGGGCCGCTCCAGCGCCTGGTCGATGGTGACGAGGTCCACCAGGCCGAAGACGTTGTAGAGCGCGGGGAGGATCACCTCGGGCGGATGGCGCCTCCGGAGCTCCGCGACCTTCTCGGTCCCTGCCCGGTAGGCGGGAAGGTACATCCGGCCCAGGAGCGGGTGGCGCCCCCAGGCGCCAGAGAGCTTGTCGGCCCGCTCCTCGGACAACAGGAAGTCGCGCCGGAGGACGGCGGCCACCTCCTCCCTGGGCCGCCCCTCGTGCCAGGTGAGCCAGGAGGACTGGTTCTTGGCGTCGTCCTGAAGCAGCGCCAGCAGCAGGCCGAGGCGGAGGTCGGGATCGGGGATCTCCTCCACCTCCTCCACCCCGTGCGCCATGAGGATGGCGTTGTTGGCGAGCCCCTCCGAGAGGGCGGCGCCGCGGGTGTTCATGGTGAGGACGGTGGCCTCGAAGCCCAGCTTCTTCTGGGCGTACAGCGCCTGGGCCAGCGCGAAGTTGGTGACGTGGCCCGGGACCACCTCGTGGCTCACCAGCTGGGCGAACTCGGGGACCGAGATCTCCAGGGCGGCGTTGATCTCGTAGGTGGCCTCGTACTGCGGCGAGCGGTCGGGGTTGCGGGCCCGGCCGATGTAGTTCATCGAGCCGGAGAACCAGGCGTTCTCGATGGGGAGGAACCGGATGTTGGCGCGCGGCACGTCGCGCAGCGAGCGCGGCAGGTGCGGCACCACGTGCCGCGCCGTTCCGGCCTCGAACTCGGCGATGAAGGCGTCGGCCAGCTGGCGGATGGACTTCCTCGGCACCAGCCGCTCGCGCCGCCAGGCGTCGACCGCCGCCAGGAGCTCGTCGGGGGTGCCGGAGGGGTAGCCCGCCGCCGCCAGCAGCTCGGCCACCTGGCGCCGCTTCACCTCGGGCCGGGACGGCTCGGGCCCCTGACCGGTCGAGGCCACCACGCAGCGCTGGTAGGGCACCTTGGGGCCGCGGCCCAGCATCTCCTGGGAGAGGTCCCACATCACCTCGCAGCACTCGCCCTGGCCCTGGAGGTAGGCGCCTCGCAGGCCGCCCATCTCGCGCCCCGCCTCCGCCATCTCGCGGACGGCCCCGAGCACGTCCACCGCGGCGAGGTAGGCGTCCACTGCCGCGCGGTCCGGCTCCTTGGCGGCGACGCCGCCGCTCTGGCGAAGCCTGGCCGCGGCCGGGTGGGTGTAGGCCGGCGGCAGCTTCTCGTCGGAGTACCAGGAGTCGGCGATGAACCGCCCGGTGCCGGAGGGGTTCATGACGTCGCCGCCCCAGAGCGTGTCGATGCCCAGGATGGCGGTGGCGGTGGTCCGGGCGAGCTTCCTCTCGTCGGGCATGCGCGTCTCCTCGGGGCCCCCTCACCCTCCACGGTCGGTGAGGTACGGAAGCGCCCTCTCCCGGGGGGGGGGAGGGCCACCCGGGGCGGAACCATACCGCGCCTCCCCCCGGCGGAAAACGCCGCCCGCCTGCTAGACTGCCCCGCCGGGGTACCTGCAGTGCTGCTCCGCAGAAGTCATGAGCCCATCCTTGATTCACCTTGCTCCGCAGCACTTCGCGGGGCCCTGCCGGGGGAGGCGGGGCGCCGCCTCCCCCGGACCCCCACCCGCGTGGCGCGCGCCGGGATGGGCTCGGGACTCGTGACGCGCGCCACTAGGGAGGCTCGATGGACGCGCCCGACACCCGCTCACTGCCGGAGAACGCGTACCGGGAGCTCGCCCCCGGCGCGATCTACCGGCCGGTGGTGCCGGCGGCGGCAGCCCTCCCGGAGGTGACCTGGCGCTCGCTCGGGTGGGGCCTCCTGCTGTGCGTGGTCTTCACGGTCGCCTCGGCGTACTCCGGCCTCAAGGTGGGGCAGGTGATGGAGGCGGCCATCCCCATCTCCATCCTGGCCATCGGCCTGGCGCGGGTCTACGCGCGGCGCTCCAGCCTTCTCGAGAACGTGATCATCACCGGCGTGGGTGGGGTCTCGGGCTCGGTGGCGGCCGGCGCCATCTTCACGCTGCCGGCGCTCTACATCCTGAAGCTCGACCCCCATCCCTGGCAGACCATCTTCATCTGCCTCGCCGGCGGCGCGCTGGGGGTGCTGTTCCTCATCCCGCTCCGGCGCTACTTCGTGCGCGAGACCCACGGCCAGTTCCCCTACCCCGAGGCCACCGCCATCACCGAGGTGCTGGTCACCGGCGAGAAGGGGGGCTCGCAGGCGAGGCTCCTCCTCCAGGCCACGGCGGTGGCGGGGGTCTACGACTTCTTCGTCACCACCTTCCAGGTCTGGAGGGAGACCGTGGATTTCCGTTTCGTGCCGGCGGTGAACGCCCTCGCCCAGAAGGCGCGCATGGCGCTCTCGTTCGACGCGGTGGGCTTCATCCTCGGGCTGGGCTACGTGATGGGGCTGCGCTCCTCGCTGCTCCTGTGCGCCGGCGGCGTGCTCTCCAACCTGGTGCTGGTCCCGCTCATCTGGTTCGTCGGGAGCCGCCTCCCGGAGGCGGTCTACCCGGCCACCGTCCCCATCGCGCAGATGTCGGCCGAGCAGATCTTCCGTGGCTACGTCCGCTTCGTCGGCGTGGGCGCCATCGCTGCTGCCGGGATCTTCGGCATCCTCAAGTCGCTGCGCATCGTGGCCGGCTCGTTCGGGATCGCGATCCGGGCGTTCCGGTCGGGCGGCGAGAAGGGGCTGGAGCGCACCGACCGCGACGTTTCGGTGATGTCGATCCTGGTGGGGGTGGTGGTGTCCTCGCTGGCGGTGGCGGCGTTCCTCGGGACCCTCGACGGCTCCTGGACGACCCTCGGCATCGGCCTCGCGCTCACGCTGCTCTTCTCGTTCTTCTTCACCTCGGTGGCCGCCAACGCCATCGCCACCACCGCACGCAACCCCATCAGCGGCATGACCATGCTCACCATCATCATCTCCTCGGTGGTGCTGCTGGAGTTCGGCGTGTCGGGGCGCACCGGCATGTTCTTCGTCATGGCCGTGGCGGGAACGGTCTGCACCGCGCTCTCGGTGTCGGGCCAGACCGTCACCGACCTCAAGACCGGCTACTGGCTCGGCTCGACCCCGGCGGCCCAGGAGAAGGTCAAGTTCTACGGCGTGGTGGCCGCCGCCGTCGCCGCCGGCCTCACCATCGTGATGCTGGCGGCGGCCTTCCAGTTCGGCGAGGCCGCGCCCGGCGACGCGCGCCAGGTGCTGGCTGCGCCCCAGGCCTCCATCATGAAGGCGCTGGTGGAGGGGTTCATGAGCCGGCAGCCGGTGGCCTGGATCCTCTTCGGCACCGGCGCCGTCATCGCCGTGGTCCTGGAGATGCTGCAGGTCCCGGCGCTCACCTTCGCCCTGGGGATGTACCTGCCGCTGGAGTTGAACACGCCGGCGCTGGTGGGCGGCTTCTTCCACCACTTCCTGACGCGCCGCTCGGAGCG
Organism: Anaeromyxobacteraceae bacterium; assembly: GCA_035762305.1. GTDB lineage: Bacteria > Myxococcota > Myxococcia > Myxococcales > Anaeromyxobacteraceae > DASTPH01. The sequence goes on along the minus strand of DASTPH010000028.1, from coordinate 39,087 downwards.
GGTCGGCGGCGCGGACGGCAGGGCGGTGCGCGAGCGGGGCGTGATCATCGCCTCGGGCCTCATGGCCGGTGGCGCCCTGGGAGGCGTGCTCGGGGCCGGCCTCAGGCTCGTCCCCGGCTTCTCGGAGGACCTCTTGAGGACCCCCTTCTACGGCCACGACGCGGTCTCGCAGACCGTGAGCGCCCTGGGCTTCGTGGGCCTGTGCGCCTACCTGTGGCTCGGCTCGGTGCGGAAGGAGAGGGCGGCGCCGGGCCAGGCGGGACCGTGAGCGGCCGGGCTCCCGAGCCGGCGACCCGGTGGCGCCACGTCGAGCGCGAGCTGCAGCGCTCCCGGTCGGCGCGGCGGCTCTGGCCCTACCTGCTCGCCTCGGCCGCCGCCGCCGCCGCGCTGGTCGTGCTCGTCACCGGGAGCCTCGAGGCCGGCCTGGCGGTGCTGCTGCCCGGAGCGCTGCTCTTCGCCTTCCTCTTCCTGACCTCGATCCCGCGCTGCCCCGCCTGCGGCGGGAGCCTGTGGCTCCGGGGCGAGCGCCCCGGCCCCGCCGGCGCGCCCCGCCCCACCCGCGTGGAACGGGAGCGGCGCTGCCCGCGGTGCGGCGAGAGGTTTGATGAGTGAGGCTCGAGGCTCGTGACACCGGCACTAGGGCGGCCACCCCAGCGGCTCCAAGCAGGCGCGACCCGGCAGCTTCCAGTAGGTGCTCCCGTCGCTGAACGTACAGCGCTGGGTGTAGCCCAGGCCCTCACACGTCTCCCAGCACTGGCAATCCTCCACACACTGATCCCAGGGAAGCAGCACCGGATACTCGACGCAGTAGGCTTGGTCGTAGGCGCCGGGCCACCTCTCGCAGGCCCTCGAGCCGCATCCCGCCGCCGCGAGAGCGATGGCGGTGGCCATGACGGCGATCACCCATCGCGCCATCCGGGCACCTCACGCTCGCACTGTCAGCAACGGGCGTGCCCGTGGCCGAGCCACAGCGAATTCGCCGGATTGGGCGGCGCGGAGGCGGCGGCGTTCGCGCCGGGTGTGACGCCGACGTCAGCCTGCGCGCCTCGGCGAATCAGGAACCGGGCAACACCAGCTCACCCCGCGCCACCTCGACCACGTGCCCGCCCACTCGCACGTCCCCGACCGAGCCTCCGCTCCGGCCGGCGCGCACGAAGAGGCGGCTGGGGCGGTGCGCCTCCAGCCCCTGCTCGATCACCACCCGTTCGTCCGGGAGGGCCAGGCCGTGGGCCACCATCCACGCCGCGCAGCAACCGGCGGCCGAGCCGGTGGCCGGGTCCTCGCCGCCGTGGAACATCATCCGCGCGTGGAGGCGCGCCTCCGGGTCCACCGTCTCCCGGGATACCAGGTAGAGGAACCGGGCGTCCGACTCCGCCGTCCACGCCGCCAGGCGGCTGGGGCCCAGGCGCAGCGCGCTCAGGACCTCGAGCGATCGGAAGGGCACCATGGCGAAGGGCAGGCCCGTCGAGACCGTCTGGATGGGCAGGACCGGGTCGAGCGCCTCGGGGCCGACCCCGATGGCTGCCGCGACCTCGTCGCGGGAGTGGACCGCGCCGAAGACCGGGGGGCGCTGGTGCATCTCCCCGAAGGCGCCCTCCGGCCGCTCCTCGAAGCTCACCGGCACCGGGCCGACCCCGAGCTCGAGGACCACCTGCGCCGCGCCGCTCGCTCCGCGCAGCACCCAGGCCGTCCCCAGGGTGGGGTGCCCGGCAAAGGGGAGCTCCTCGCTCACCGTGAAGATGCGGACGCGGGTGGGCGCCCCCGGCGCCGGGGCGGCCCGCGGCAGGACGAAGGCGGTCTCCGAGAAGCTCATTTCCCGCGCCACCGCCTGCATCTCGGCGTCGCCCAGGCCCCGCGCGTCGGTGAAGACGGCGAGCTGGTTCCCCTCGAGAGGCCGGGACGTGAAGACGTCGACGTGGACGTAGGCGAAGCGGCGGAGGGCGGGGGTTGGCGACATGCTCCGACTGTATCGCGCCGCCCCTCACGCCGCCGCGACGCTCCCGGGGCTCTGGCCGCCCTCGGCGGGGAACCGGCAGCCGTGCTAGATCCGGCCCATGCCGACGAAGCCGACCCGCGACCTGGAAGCGTTCCCGAACCCCCAGCCGGAGCGACCCTACGAGATCGCTTTCGACTGCCCGGAGTTCACCTGCCTCTGCCCGCGCACCGGCCAGCCGGACTTCGCCACCATCCGCATCCGCTACGCGCCCGACAAGCTGTGCGTGGAGCTGAAGAGCCTGAAGCTCTACCTCTGGTCCTTCCGCGACGAGGGGCACTTCCACGAAGCGGTCACCAACCGCATCTGCGACGACCTGGCCAGGCTCCTCGCCCCTCGCTGGCTCGAGGTCCAGGGCGACTTCGCCGTGCGCGGCGGCATCCACACCGTGGTGACCGCCCGCCACGGGACGAGGCCCGGCTCGTAGGCTAGTGCCGCGACCGGAGCTTTTCGCTCCGGGCGGCACTAGCCATGCCTGTAAGGGGGCGTGCCGCCCCCCTTCCGTCGGCAGAGCCGCCGGAGCCTCCCCCCTGCTGCGGCCGGACTCCCGGCCGGGGCCGCTTAGCGGCCCGAAAGCTGGTCGAGAGGCATGGCACGCGGCGCTTGGGTCGCGGGACCGGGTCTGTCCCACGATCCCCGTTGGCGGGCCTTTCGGCCCTTCGGGGTACAATCGGGCCGTTGCCCGAGCCCATCGTCCAGAAGCCCGCCTTCGCCCCGGAGTTGCTGATCGGGACGACCATCGACGGGCGCTACCGGCTCACCGCCCACATCGCCTCGGGCGGCATGGGGGCGGTCTTCCGCGCCGAGCACGTCTACATGCGCAAGGACGTGGCGGTGAAGGTTCTCCGCCCCGAGCTCACCGCCGCCTCGGAGATCGTGGAGCGCTTCCGCCGCGAGGCCGAGATCGCCGCCTCGCTGGAGCACGACAACATCGTGCGCGTCACCGACTTCGGCCGCAGCCAGGACGGCTACCTGTTCTTGATCATGGAGATGCTCGAGGGGGAGAGCCTTTTCGACCGGACGCGCCGGCTGGGGGCCCTCCCGGCGGACGAGGTGGTGCCCATCCTGGTCCAGGTCTGCGCCGGCCTGGAGGCCGCCCACCGGCGCGGGGTGGTGCACCGCGACCTCAAGCCCGAGAACGTCTTCCTGCACCGCCAGCCGGGGGGCGGCACCATCGTCAAGATCCTCGACTTCGGCATCGCCAAGATCACCGACCCCACCAGCGCCAGCAGTACTCACCCCGGCATGGTGGTGGGCACGCCCGAGTACCTCTCCCCGGAGCAGGCCATGGGCTCGGCCATCGACGCCCGGGCCGACCTCTATGCGGTGGGGCTCATCGCCTGGCGGGTACTGGCCGGCCGCCACCCCTTCCACGCCGACGACCCGCGGGCGCTGCTCATGATGCAGGCCACCCAGCCGGTACCGCCGCTCACCGAGCCCCGCCCCGACCTCGCCGCCTGGCCGGCGCTGGTCTCCGCGGTGACCCGAGCGTGCGCCAAGGCGGCCGGCGAGCGCCACCCCAGCGCCGCCGACCTGGGCCGGGAGCTGGCCGCCTGCCTGGGGGGCGAGGGGCGCCCACTCCCCTCGCTGCGCCTGGTCACCGGTTCTCCGAGCCCGCTCCCGGTCGAGAGCCCGACGCCCCCGCTGACGCCCTCGTCGCGGCAGTCGGCGTCCCTGATCCTGGCCCGGGCCCGATCGGTCCTGCGTGAGGCCCCCGCCACCGCGCGGCGCGCCCTGCGCCGCGCGCCCGGGCGCCTCCAGGCCATCTGGTACCGCCCGCGCGAGCGGCGCATCCTGTTCGCCGCCGCGGCGGTGCTGTTCCTCGTAGGCGGGCTCGCCGGCGCGCTCGCCTGGAGCCGGCAGCGCCCCCTGATCCGCGCCCAGGCCCTCCTGGACGCCGGCGACGCGGCCCTGGCGCGCCCGCTCCTCGAGGACGCGGTGGCGCAACGGCCCGGCGACGCGCGGCTGCGGGCCTTGCTGGGGCGGGCATTGCACCAGCTGCCGGACCAGGCGCCGGCGGCGCTCGACGCCTACGAGGCGGCCGCCTCCCTCGACTCCTCCGCGCTGGTGCCGGCGGCGGTGCCGGACCTGGTGGCCGACCTGGCGCGGGAGCGGCGCCTGGCCGACCGGGCGGCGCGCCTTCTGATCCAGGCCGGCCCCGGGGCCCTGCCCGCGGTGCTGGAAGCCTCTCGCGAGGGCCCGGGCTTCGCGCGGCTCCGGGCGCTCTCGGTGGCCCGGGACCTCGGCGGCGAGGACCGGATCGACCGGGCCGCGGCCTACGGCGCGCTCCTCGCCGACCAGGACTGCGAGGTGCGCAAGGCCGCCTCGCAGCGCCTCGGCGAGATCGGCGCCGCGGAGGCCCTGCCCAGCCTGCGGGCGCTCGCCAGCGCCAAGGTCGAGACCAGGGGGTTCCTGGGCATCAAGTCGTCGAGCCCGGCCTGCGGCGCCGCCGAGGCCAAGGCCGCCACGCGCCGTATCGAGGCCTCGGCCCCGAAACGCCCCTCCCCCTGACCCACCGCGAGACGCCCGAGAGGAGGAGCCCATGAAGGTGGAGCTCACCGCCGTGTCGCCGCTGGAGCTGGACTGCTCGCTCCTGGCGCTGCCGGTCTTCGAGGAGGAGATGGCCGACCCCAGGAAGGGCCTGGTGGGCGAGATCGAGCGCCGCCTGGGCGGCCACCTCTCGGCCGCGGCGCGGGACGAGGAGTTCCGGGGCAAGGCCGACCAGTCGCTCCTGCTCCACGGACTGGGGCGGCTCGGGGCGGCCCGGCTGATGCTGCTCGGGCTCGGATCGCGGGAGCGGGCCGCGGCGGAGCTCCCCCGCGCCGGGTTCGAGCCGCTGCGGGTGGCCGCCGGCAAGGCCGCCCACGCCGCGCAGAAGGTGGGCGCGCAGCGGCTCGGGGTGGGCTCGCCCCGGCTCTCCGGCATGTGGGCCGCCGCCACCCGCGCCCTGGTGGAGGGCGCCCTGCTCGGCTCGTACCGCTTCGACCGCTACAAGAGCGAGAAGAGGAAGGCGGCGCCGCAGGCGCTGGTGGTGTCGCTGCCGCCGGGGCAGGAGCGATCGCGCGAGGTGCGCGACGCCGCCGAGCTGGGCCGGGCGGTGTCGGCCGCCTGCGCCTGGGCGCGCGACCTCGTCAACGAGCCGCCGCTGGCCTGCACGCCCACCCGCCTGGCCCAGGAGGCGCGGGACCTCGCCAGGGAGACCGGCCTGGCCTGCGAGGTGCGGGGGCCCCGCGAGATCGCGGCGCTGCGCATGGGGATGTTCCTGGGCGTGACCCGCGGCTCCGCCGAGGAGCCGCGCCTCATCCGGCTCTCCTGGGTGCCCAGGGGGCCGGCGGCGAGGAAGGCGCCGCTCCTCCTGGTCGGCAAGGCCATCACCTTCGACTCGGGCGGGCTCTCGCTCAAGCCCACCGAGTCGATGGTGGACATGAAGACCGACATGGCCGGCAGCGCCGCCGCCTTCGGGGCCATGCGGGTGGTGGCCCGGCTGAAGCCGCCCTTCCCGGTCCACGCGCTGGTGGGCGCCTGCGAGAACATGCCCGGGGGGCGAGCCTACAAGCCCTCCGACGTGCTCACCGCCTGCAACGGCAAGACCGTCGAGGTCACCAACACCGACGCCGAGGGGCGGCTGGTGCTGGGCGACGTCCTGGCCTGGGGCGTTTCCACCCTCGAGCCGGCGGCGGCGGTGGACCTGGCCACCTTGACCGGCTCCTGCGTGGTGGCGCTCGGGCACACCACCGCCGGCGCCTTCGGCCCGGACGGCAAGGCCATGGACGCGGTGCTGGCCGCGGCGCGCGCCGCCGGCGAGGACGTGTGGCGCATGCCGCTCACCGAGTCGCTCCGGGACCAGCTCAAGTCGGAGGTGGCGGACATGAGGAACACCGGCGAGCGCTGGGGCGGCGCCATCAGCGCCGCCTGGTTCCTCAAGGAGTTCGTGGGCGACACGCCCTGGGTGCACCTCGACATCGCCGGCCCGGCCTCCACCTCCAAGGAGCGCGGCTACCTGGCCAAGGGCGCCACCGCCGCCGGCCTGCGGACCCTGGTCGAGCTGGTGCGGGCCTGGCGCGGCTGAGAGACGCGCCGGGCCTCGCTCCGCCGGCGCGTGTCCTCGCGCCGCTCCGGGGCCTCGCCTGCTGGCGCGGTCCTCGCGCCGGGCACGGGGTCCTCGGCCGCAACGCGCGACCTCGAGGCTCACGGCGCGACGGCGAGAGGCGGGAATCGTCCCGAGCCTTCCTGGCGACGGTTCAGGCGCGTGCTCGCCGTCGCGCACCGCCGAGCACGTGGCGCGTCACGGCGCCCGCGACGTCCGGGTGCGGCGCTGCGGATTGCGCCTGCAGGCGAGGCCCCTCCGCTGGATTGGACGGGGTGCGGCGCTGCCGATTGTGCCGGCGGAGCGAGGCCCGGGCGCACCATGGAAACGGTGACGCGGAGGTAGCCGGTCGGGCGGGGAAGGTTAGCCTCGCGCCATGAACGCGCTCGAGGAGCTGGCGCTGCTGCTCCGGCCCGCCGGGGCCGGAGTGCCGCCCGGAGCAGAATGCTCCGGTCGCGGCGCTTTAGTCGGCCCAGCCCCCCCAGGAGATGGACGGCGGTGAACGATCGAGCCAGACGACCGGGTAATGCGAGAGGCCGGGAAAGAGGCGGCTCCACAGGGCCGCGACCACGGCCAGGCTCGCCACCCCGACGAGGACCGGCTGCGACAGCGCCGACCAGCCGGCATGGCCGTGGATCATGATGAGAGGATTTGCGCCTGCGGGCGGGTGCACGGTCTTGGTGAGGAGCATGAAGCTCAGGGTCAAGGCCTCGGCCAGCGCGTAGACCCACAGGGCGTCGCCCAAGAGCTGGTAGCAGGCGATGCCGATGAGGGCGCCGCCGAGATGGCCGCCGACCAGGGCCCGCGGCTGTGCCGCCGGGGCCCGCGTGAGACCGAACAGGAAGACGGCCGAGCCGCCGAGCGAGGCGAGGAGGAACGGCGCTGGGGCGGGCCCAGCGAGGGAGAGGGCCAGGGCGACGCCGATCGCAGCGCCCAGGGCGCACCACAGCAGGCGGAGGGCGTGGGAGAGGCGCATGGTGCGGGCACAGTACCGGCCCCGGGCTCCGCCGCACCAGCCCATTCCGTCGCCGGCGCCGCCAATCGACCGAGCGCGATTCCGAAACCGGACAGGCGCTCCCCGCGAGCACCTGTCCGGAGGGGCTCCGGCGCCGCGCCTCGCTTCGGCTGCGGCGCGGGCGCCCTCGCGCTCATCGCCGAGATCGGTGTCTTTCGGCGTCCCGGAGGGTGAGGAGCCGGAGGTGGCCCGCCGGCACGGGGCCGGTTAGGCTCGCGCCATGAACGCGCTCGAGGAGCTGGCGCTGCTGCTCCGGCCCGCCGGGGCCGGGCTGTATCTCGTCTCCTCAGGGCGCGCGGAGCAGGAGGAGCTCGTCCGCCGCCTGTACGCCGCCTCTTCCCTCGAAGAGGCGCGGCGGCGCTTCCGGGAGCGGCTCGGCCGGCTGGCCTCGGCGCGGGCGGTGCTCCTGGGCGTCCCGTCCGACGTCGGGGCCGGGTATCTCCGCGGCGCGAACCTCGGCCCGCAGGCCATCCGCACCCGCCTCCTCGACGAGGACCCCGACTGGCCGGCCCGCGCCGACCGCGCCGGGGTGGTGGACCTGGGCGACGTGCCCTGCGTCCCCCAGCTCCTCCACGACGAGATGCTCTCCGCGGCCCAGCTCGACGCCTCGCGCCGGGCCCTCTACCCGGACCTGGCTCCGGCCGAGGCGGCGCGCCTGCCGACCTCGCCGCTGTCGATCGCCGAGCGCGCCCTCTCCCTGGCGCTCTCGGTGAACCCGCGCGCCGCGCCGGTGGTGCTGGGAGGCGACCACTCCTGCGCCTGGCCGGCGGTGCGCGCCCTGGCCGCGGCCCGGCCGGGCCTGGGGATCGTCCAGGTCGATGCCCACACCGATCTCCTCCAGGAGCGCCTCGGGGTCCGTTACTGCTTCGGCACCTGGGCCTACCACGCCAACGACCTCCTGGGGCGCGGCGGGCGCCTGGTGCAGGTGGGTATCCGCGCCTCGCGGCACGATCGGGCTCACTGGGAGGGGACGCTGGGAGTGCGCCAGTTCTGGGCGGCCGAAGTGCGCGCCGATCCGGCGAGGGCGCTCGACGCCATCCTGGCCCACGTGAAGGCGAGCGGGGCCTCCTCGGTGTACTTCTCCAACGACGTGGACGGCACCGACGAGGCCTTCGCCGACGCCACCGGTACTCCCGAGCCGGACGGCCTCTCGCCGGGCCTGGTGGTGGAGCTGGTCCGCCGTCTCGGCCGGGAGGTCGGGCTCGCAGGCGGCGACCTCTGCGAGGTGGCTCCGCCCATCGCCCGCACGCCCGGGGGCGGCGAGCGCACCCTGGCGGTGGCGGGGCGCTACCTCCGGGAGACCCTGGCGGCCATCCTGGGCGCGCCGGTGTGATCGCCCTGGCAAGACGAGGCCCCGGCCCGGCGCTCGCCGGACCGGGGCTCTTCGGGGTCCCCCCTCCGATTCCGCTAGGCCTTGGTCGCCTTCGCCTTGGGCGCGGTCGCCGGGGCGCCGGAGAGGACGCCCACCGCCGCGCCGAGGACGGCGCCGGCCACCGTGAAGAGCGCGCCCACGCCGGTCACGCCGAGCACCATCCCGAAGATGATGATGGCGCGGGCCCAGATGGTGGGGGTGACCGGGGTACCGAAGATGCCGCCGGCGAGCAGGACGCCCGCGTAGCCGCCGTACACCAGGCTGGGCAGCAGGCCGATGGCCAGGAAGACGGCGAGTCCGACCGCGGCGCCGATGAGGGTGGGGGTCTTGCGGGTCATGGCAGGTCTCCTTTCGGTTCTCGGGTGCCGCGACTCCGGTCGTGCCACCCGACAGCCCATAGTGCATCGGGGTTGCCAGATGGCGATCCAAGTGATTGCAATGGGTTGGCCGTTCCGCCTGTCTGGAGATCCCGACGGACGGGCAGCGGGGCCCGACATGGCGGGCGGGTGGGGAGGGGCCCCACTTCGGGTAAGGAGGGGCGGAGCCCCTCCTCGCCGGAAGGCGCGCGAGGCAAAGCCGAAGCGCGCCCGGCTCCGGCTGCGCGGGGGCGGGGCGTCGCGATACGAGCGGACGCCTTCGCGTCCGCTGGGGCTCTGCCGGCGGGGCGGGGCGCACGCCTCGCTACGATCAATGAATGCGAGGCTCGACCGGGAGGCGGGCCACGAGGTCCGCCTCGAAGGCGGCGAGCCGGTCCAGGCGCCGCTCCGCTTCCCCGGCGCCGTGCGCCCTGGCCAGGTCGAGGAAGAGCCGCTCGTGCCCGCCCTCGGCCACCGCCAGCCGGCGGTAGAGGTCCCGGAGTCGCCCCGGCGGCAGCGCCTCGCCGAGGAGCGCCAGCCGCTCGCAGCTGCGCGCCTCGATGAGCGCCCCCACCAGCAGCCGGTCCACCAGCCGCCCGGCGCCGGAGCGGACCTCCCGGAGCAGCGCCTGGGCGTATGGGTCGCCGCGATCCGGCGGGAGCGCCGTCCCGCGTCGGGCCATCTCGTTCAGGACCGCCAGGAAGTGCTGCGTCTCCTCCTGCGCCAGCTTCGCCATCTTGCGCACCAGGTCCGGCCTGGTCGGGTAGTCGGCCACGAGCTTCATGGCGGTGGCGGCCGCCTTCTTCTCGCAGTGGGCGTGGTCGGCCAGGGTGCGGTCCAGCCCGGAGAGGGCCACCCCGGTCCAGCGGGGGTCGGTGGGGGAGCGGAGGATCGACACTGCGGCAGTCTACTGCGCCTGACTCACCCGGGGCAGAACCGCACGCTCGTCGGCTCGCAGTACCGCATCTCCTCGATGTCCTGCAGCACGGCGGCTCGAAAGGATGCATTCCACGACCACGCCACTTCACTTCCTCGGCTTGGACGTGTTGAGGGTCACGGCGGCTCGAACGAGCGCCTTCAGGGCCTGCTCGTCAACGTCATCGCCCTCGTGAAGATCGATGGCGCGCCTGGTGCCGCCCTCGAGGCTCGAGTTGAAGAGGCGTGAAGGGTCCGGGAGCGAGGCGCCCTTGGCGAAGGTCATCTTCACCTTGTCCTTGTACACCTCGCCGGTGCAGATCAATCCGTCGTGAGACCACACCGGGACCCCTGGCGAGGTGGGCTTCACCCATTTCCACTCCTCGACCGCTTCGGGATCGGCTTCCCTGATCAGGGCCCGTAGCCGCGAGAGCGTATGGCCCCTCCAGTCGCCGAGCCCCTCGATCTTGGCGTCGATGGACCTGGAGGGAGACGGGCCACTTGCTTCCTTCACGCCGCTCTTCCGCTTCATGTTCTTCCTCATCGTTCTGACCTCTGACCCGCGAATGGCAGGTCTGATGGGACGACGCTGGAGCAGGCCCGAATGGACAGGTGGCCGATCATCTTCTCTCGGGCGCGTCCTCGGAGATCGTCTTCAGGCGCCGCTCGAGCAAGGCCTTCTCGGGGTTCGTCAGCCAGCCTGCATGTCGGCGGGAGAAGGTTGATGGCGCGGATCTGTCGACTTTCGATAGAGAAAAAGGAACTTCATCGTCGGACCTCCTGCAGGACCTGCTCCATCGCAGGTCTGATCGGATGACGCCGGCGCATCCTCGATTGGACACCCGCCAACTCATTTCGCACCAGAAGTCCCGGAAGGGCGCATCCCCACAGAGGGGCACGCCAGCCAGGGCGGCGCGGCGAAGGCTGGCGCGGCCAGGAGGCGACGATGGCATGTCGGGGCCAGGTATTCGTGCGGTCCCATGGCTCCCGATGGGGTGACCTTCGCCGGGTTGTGAAGGCGCTCGGCGAGGCCGGCGATAGATTTCATAGAAGAAGTTCCACGTCGGCGCATCGTTCGCGGCATTGCATTGCGCAAGACAGCGAAACGGCTGTGGGAACGAAGGGACATGTCGTGCGCAGGTCTTCCGACACCTCGTGACACCACGGGCGTGCCGTTCCCGACGTTCTCCGCGAACCCTGGGTCGCCGCGCTGCCAGCCTGATGGTGAAACCGCCGCAGCCATTGCCAGAGGTTGGGAGGGTCGACGGCTGGCACGATGGCTGCTTTTCGAGACGGCACGGCCTGGAAGCAGGCCGACCCATCATCCCGGGGGTTGTCATGCGTTCATGGCTCATGTCCACCAGCCTCGCGGCACTCGCGGGCCTCACGCTGGCGGCCTGCCGTCCCATGACGCCAGTGGAGCAGGCGGTGGAGCTGGGGCTCCTTGCCAGCAATGGTCTGGCGCCGGACGGGCTCGAACAGAACGGTCTCGCCAGCAACTTCTCCCGCTGGTTCAACGAGGACGTGGCCAGGTCCGAGGCGGTGATGCGGTTCCTCGTCCGCTGCGCCGCCCCGGCCGGCCAGTCTCGCACCTGGAAGAATCCCGCCAGCGACGTCACCTACGCCTGGCCCGGCGCCCTGGGCCTCGCTCCGGGCTGGGCGGCCGGCTCCCCCGCCACCAAGCCGGAGCAGCAGGCCATCTCGGCCTGCGTCGCCGCCCACGTCAACAAGTTCGGGATCCCTCTCGCTCGGTCCGCGGGAAGGGCTCCACAGGCATCGCCATATGCTTGGATGCGGGCGAGCTCGCCACCTACTCCGTGAGGAAGGCCCTCGGGGGGCGAGCGCCTCGCCCCTCGCAGGCGTCCACCGGCGCGGACGGGCTTGACGGAACCGGTGTGGTGCTCGAGACACGTCGAGCCAGCGCGCGGCACCGCCGTTCCGCGTACAGGATCGGTCCCATCCTTCTCAATACCACTCCGCTAGGACGAAGCCGACGCCGATCCGGTTGACGCAGTGGTCGTAGTCGAGAAGGCTCTCGCCATAGCCCGAGAAGCCCTGGACGTAGCCGCCGACCTGCGCGAACAGTGGGAAGCTCCACTCGATCTGGATGGCGCCCCGATTCTCGTGGAAGTCTAGGTTGTCGCGGAGCATGACGGCGAAGCGGTGCCTGTTCACGAAGTAATAGCCCCAGATCTCCCCGTACCCCATGTAGTGGTACATCGCGGGATTGTCGTCCTCCTCGGGGCTTTCCGGCAGGCGGTACCATCCTTTCACGAGGAGCGAGAAGTCGCTCCGCTCGAGCCCGAAGTTGGCCACCAGCCGGTTCCAGCTGCGGGAGAGGGGTTCCGACTGGCCATTCGACTGATGGTTGATGCCGACCTGGATGAAGCGCACCTTCAACCCGAGGAGGCTGAAGCGGGTCCTGAAATTGAGGAGGGCCTCCGGCTCGTAATCGGTCTCCCGGAAGGGAGAGCTGTCCTCGAAATCGTAGAGCTGCCAGAAGGACCTCTGGGTGTAGGCGACCCACAAGTCCATGGCCGCTCCAAGGACGTCCTGCCAGATCTTGGCCTTGAAACTCAGCTGGAACGTGACCTCGGGCTTGACCAGCGTCTGGGGCGGGTCCAGCGCCTGCCAAGGGTCCTGGTTCGGCGAGAAGTTGTAGGAGTACACCAAGGCGTAGTTGGTCCTGTGGAAGGTGACGGAAGGCCGGCCGGCGCGCATCTCTTCGTCCAGCTGCCAGAGGTTGGTGAAGAAGGAGGGCTTCTCCTTCTCCTCCTTTTCCTCGGACTCCTTCCCTGCGACGGGTTGGCCGGGATCACCGGGGCTGGCCCGAAGCGCGGCCACGGGCTCGCCCGGAACGATGGCCGCCAGCGCGGCGAGGACGACCTGCCACTTGATCGAAACGCTCACCGATGGCTGACATCCATGTGGACCGTCGTCATCGCGGTGCTCGGTTGGCATGGTCCGTGGGGCGGCGGCTCGTCCCCCGCCGGTGGCACAGCCGCCGGCTCCACGCGTCCGGCCGCGGCAATCACGGCAGTGCCCGGATGCCACGATCCGTAGGGCGGGGGCTCGTCCCCCGCCGGCGGCGCAGCCGCCGGATCAACGCGTGTGGGCATGGCCATCAGTCTGGATATTCGTCCGTGACGTAGCCGTTGATCCCGAAATCCCAGGCGGCCACGGCTTCGAGCGCGGTGCCCTCGTGCCGGTACAGCACGTACCGGTTCCACTCCTGCCAGACCGCGGTCGCCTTCCCCGGCGCGGCGTAGTACGGGATGACGTCAGTCGTCTGCCGAAGCTGCTCCACGGAGGTCTGGGTCTCGTAGCCGAACTCCCGGCTGACGGTGGTCGTCACCTTGGCGCTGAAGATGCCCTTCAGCTCGATCCCCGCCTCGGCGGAGATGGTCACGTTCGTCGACGTGCGGAAGGTCTCGGTCGCCCCGGTCGTGACCCCCGCCGTGATCTGAACCTCGTAGGGCTGGACCACCGAGGTCGTGTTGTAGACGTAACGGAGGAGCTTGTAATAGACGTGCCGCTCGAGCCGGTAGAAGGGCGAGTTGGCGACGCGCCATGGCACGTCGCGGAGCTGGTCGTTCACGAGGTCGCATGGAACGAGCATCGCCCGCGCGAAGCGGGGCGGCGTCTCGATCTCCTGCGGCTGCACGAAACTCGTGACCTTCGGCACCACGTCCTGCGGCGGGGCCTCGCCCAGCATCGGGAGCCGGACGTTCAGCACGCGGATCACCGGGTCGAATGCCGGCGCCGTCGTTCCCTGCGCGAGGGCGAAGGTCCCGGGGGCGAGATACGCCCCCGCGTGCGAGGTGACGTCGGCGAGGTCGACGCGCCAGAAGCCCAGCACCTCCTGCCCCGACGTCTGCAGGATGGCCGTGTCGGCCGCGCCGCCGATGGTGAGGTCCGCCCGGAGGCAGGGGGTCCGGTACTCCGGTGGCGCCGTGGGGCGGCCGGCGACGCCGGCCGTCGCGACCATCCCCATGGGCTCCCAGCCGGTCGGGCAGACGGGGCGCCACACCCTGGCCCCCCTCGCGCACCGGGACCACTGCACCGTGTGGACCACCTCGTAGTACTGGGTGAGGACGATGGCGTCGGATCCCTCCTTCGCCTTCACGACCATGACCGCCTTCTTGCCGTTGGGGTCCCGCTCCGCCGAGCTCGCCCCTGCGACCATGAAGTTGCCGAGGGCCTGGAACCCGGCCGGCGGGACGGGACGCCAGAGGCTCGCGCCGACGACCTCCTCGAAGATCAGGAGCTCGGCGTCGTTGTAGACGACCACCGGCACGTCCACGATCTTCTCGAACGCGTCCGTGTAGGTGACGATCAGCTCCCCGGTGTCCATGAACTTGTGATCGTAGACCTGCACCGGAAGTACCCGGTACGCGCCGGCGGAGCCGGTCACGGTGACCGAGCACTTGCCGATGGCGACCCCGTGGACGGTGATCCTCACGCCATCGATGGTGGCCGTGGCGATCCGCTCGTCGCTGCTCGAGACCGTGTACGGCGCGTTGACGTCGGCGTCGTTGCCGCCGGGTGGCACCACCGCGATCGTCTCCGAGCCGCCCGGGACCATCGAGATCGAGATGCGGCTCAGGTACAGCGTCTGGCCGGGTGGAGCATCCGGGTTTCCTGCGCACGCAGCGGCACAGGCCAGTACGCTCGCGAGCGCCAGGCCGCGAAGAACGCCTCCCGAGGCACACATGTCGTTTCCCCCCTTCGAGACAGCATCCGGGCGTGGCTGAGAATTGCAGCCCGCGGTTCTCTGTCCGAAAGGGTAGACCTTGCGGGGAGTGCTTCAACCGTCCGATCAGGGCACACCCTTACGGGTCGGTGATCCGGCTGGTGGCGATTTCAGCTGCCGAAGGACCGGGCCGCCGCGTCGTCCGCAGGCCTTCTCCGGCGGCAGGCGTTTGGGGGCGCTGGCGGTTCGTTCCGCGCAACGCCCCGCCCCGCCTCTCCGTGGCCGGACTCAGGAGCTCAGCCGAGGAGCCGGGCGGCCGCCTCCGGGTCGAGCCGCGCCGGAGCGAGTGGGACCTGCGCCAGGTCGAACCCGGCCACCAGGTCGCGGGGCGAGCAGGACGCGCCCGCCGGGGCGAGCCCGGAGAGCGTGGCCAGGAGCCCGCACACCGCCCGCGGGTCGGCGCCCCGCTCCCGGAGCTCGCCCAGCGAGAGGGCGCCGTGCCGCTTGGCGAGCCGCTCGCCGTCGGGGCCGACCACCAGCGGCACATGCGCGAAGCGAGGGACGGCGAGCCCCAGGGCTCGGTAGAGCAGGATCTGGCGGGCGGTGGAGGGGAGCAGGTCGTCGCCGCGCACCACGTCGGTCACCTCCATGGCCGCGTCGTCCACCGCCACCGCCAGCTGGTAGGCGGGGACGCCGTCGGCGCGGGCCACCACGAAGTCGCCCACCGCGGCGGCCACGTCTACCGACTGCGCCCGGTGGACGCCGTCGTCGAAGGTCACCGCCGGCGGTGGCACCCGGAAGCGCCAGGCCGGCGGACGGCGGCGTCCCCGCTCGGCCCGTTCGCGCTCGGACAGGTCGCGGCACGTGCTGGGGTAGCGCGGGCCGTCGTCGCCCGGCCCGTGGGGCGCCAGGGCGGCGGCCGCCACCTCCGCCCGCGAGCAGAAGCACGGATACGCCAGGCCGGCTCCCTGGAGCCGTTCCAGCGCCTCCCGGTAACGGTCCAGCCGCTCCGACTGCCGGTACGGCCCGCGAGGGCCGCCCACGTCCGGCCCCTCGTCCCAGTCGAGGCCGAGCCAGCGCAGCTCGTCGAGGATGCGCTCCTCCAGGCCCGGGCGCACCCGCGGCCGATCAAGATCCTCGACCCTCATTGAGTAAGCACCGCCATGGGCCCGGGCGTCGAGCCAGGAGAGCAGCGCGGTGCGCGCGTTGCCCAGGTGCAGGGGACCGGTGGGCGTGGGGGCGAAGCGGCCGCGGTAGGCCATCGGGGGATGCCGGGTGGGCTCGGCGGCTCCTGACCCCTGGATAACCCGGCGCCAGATCGGCTACAAGGCGGCCCTCACCCGCGAGCGCTCACCCATGCCCCGTCAGGCCGGCGTCCTCCTCCCGCTCTTCTCCATCCGCAACCCCACCGCCTGGGGCCTGGGCGAGATCCCCGACCTCGTCCCATTCGGCCGCTGGGCCGCCGGCGCCGGCTTCTCGGTGCTCCAGGTGCTGCCGATGAACGAGGTCTCGCGCGGGCAGGACAGCCCGTACGGCGCGCTCTCGGCCTTCGCGCTCGACCCGGTCTACCTGGCGCTCGACGCCATGGAGGACTTCGCCGCCGCCGGCGGGCGCGAGGTTCTCTCGCCCGAAGACCAGGCGCTGCTCTCCCGCCTCCAGGCGGCGCCGCGCGTGCACTGGCACCCCGTGCGCCAGCTCAAGGAGCGGGCCTTCCAGCTCGCCTTCCGGGCCTTCCTCGATCGGGAGTGGACCCGCCGCTCCCGGCGCGCCGAGGCCCTGGAGGCCTTCGCCCGCGACCATGAATGGCTCGAGGACTACGCGCTCTTCGCCACCCTGCACGACGACCGCTTCGGCGGCAACCCCTGGCCGGAGTGGCCCGAGCCGCTGCGCCGCCGCGACCCGGCCGCCCTGGGCGCGGCCCGTGTGGAGCTGCGCGAGCGCATCCTCTACCGCGAGTGGCTGCAGTGGCAGGCCGACCTCCAGTGGCGGGCGGCGCGCCGGGGTCTCTCCGCCGCCGGCGTGGCCCTGATGGGCGACCTGCCCTTCATGGTGGCCGGCGACTCGGCCGACGTCTGGGCCCGCACCGGCGACTTCCGGCTCGACGCCCATGCCGGAGCGCCGCCCGACGCCTTCAGCGCCACCGGCCAGGACTGGGGGCTGCCGGTCTACCGCTGGGACGAGATGGGCCGGAACGGCCACGCATGGATCGCCGCACGCGGGCGGCGGGCCGGGGAGCTCTACGACCTCTACCGGGTGGACCACGTGGTCGGCTTCTACAGGTCGTACTACTTCCCAAACGACGGCGGGCCGCCCGCCTTCACGCCGGCGGAGAAGCCGGCCCAGATCCGGAACGGCGAGCGGGTGATGACGCTCTTCCAGCAGGGAGGGCGGGTGATCGCCGAGGACCTGGGCGTGATTCCGGACTTCGTGCGGGCCTCGCTGACGCGGCTCGGCATCCCAGGCTACCGCGTCCTCCGCTGGGAGAAGGACGCCCCGGTCTTCCGCGACCCGGCGCTCTGGCCGGCCCTCTCGGTGGCCACCACCGGCACCCACGACACCGAATCGCTCGCCGATTGGTTCGAGGGGATGCCGCCGGAGGAGCGCGCCGCCTTCCTGAAGATCCCGGGGCTTTCGGCCCTCCAGGCGCGCGCCCCGGAGCGGTTCGACGAAGGCGTGCGGGACGCGGTGCTGGAGCTGGTCTACGCCTCCGGCTCGGACCTGGTGCTCTTGCCCTTCCAGGACGCGCTGGGGAGCCGGGAGCGGGTCAACATCCCCGGCACCGTCTCCAGCGACAACTGGTCCTACCGCATGCCGCAGGAGCTGGCGGCGCTGTCCATGGACCTCGCCTCCTCGGCGCGGCTGCGCGGGCTGGCGGGCCGCACCGACCGCGCCGCGAATCCCGCCGGCGAAGCTGCCGCCGGAGCCGGCCGGTGAGCCAAGTCTTCTACCTCGTCCGCCACGCCGAGGCGGAGAAGGGCAGCGGCGGCCCGGACGCCGAGCGCCGGCTCACCCCGGCCGGGCGGGCCGCCTTCGAGGCGCTGGCGCGGAGTCTCGGGCCCTCCGTGCGCCTCGCCGGCATCCTCTGCAGCACGCTCCTCCGCGCGCGCGAGACGGCGAAGATCCTCTCCGCCGCCACCGGTGCGCCGGTGGCGGTGGAGCCCAAGCTCGGCGCCGGCCAGTGCACCGGCTCGGAGCTGCTGTCGCTCGGGCAGGCCGCCGGCGGCGGCGTGGCACTGGTGGGGCACAACCCGGAGGTGGCCGAGGCGGTGCGGCTGGCCGCCGGCGGAGAGCGGAAGGTACCGCCGGGGGCGGTGGCGGCGGTGGAGGGCGGGCCGCCGTGGCGACTCTCCTGGCTGCGCGCCCCTTGATGGCGCCATGAACGAGGGACGGGGGGGCGCGATCGGCCCGGCGCCGGGCCTGCTATGCTCGGGGTCATGGCCGAAGCCCCGAAGCCCGCGGCCGCCGCTCCGCCTCCACCCCCCGCCGCCCCCGCGGCGGCGAGGCCGCGCTTCGTCGTCGAGCTCGACACGCTGATCCGGGCGCGCTACCCGCTCGTCTACCTGGTCACCTGGGAGGAGGCGCGGCTGGACGCCATCCTGGAGGAGCTGGCCACCGAGCACGGCAAGGCGCTGGTCACCTGGTCGGTGACCCGGGGGCTCAAGCGGGCCGGCGGCGCCCGCGGCGCCCCGGTCGACGGCGGCAAGGATCCGGTGGAGATGCTCTCCCAGATCGAGCGGCTGCCCGACCCGTCGCTGGTGGTGCTGAAGGACTTCCACCCCTTCCTCTCCGACCCCACGGTGGTCCGGGCCATGCGCGAGCTGGCGCGGGGCCTCAAGGCCACCTTCACCACGGTGATCCTGCTCTCGCCCACGCTCACCATCCCCGCCGAGCTGGAGAAGGAGATCACCGTCCTGGACGTGCCGCTCCCCTCGGCGCGCGACCTCCTCAACCTGCTCAAGGAGATCGTCACCGTGGTGCGCCAGAACCGGAGCGCCAGGGTGGAGCTCGACAAGGGGGACGCCGAGGCCATCATCAAGGCGGCCCAGGGGCTCACGCTCTCCGAGGCCGAGAACGCCTTCGCCAAGGCCATCGCCGCCGACGGCCGCCTGTGCGAGGACGACGTCAAGCTGGTGATGGAGGAGAAGCGCCAGGTGATCCGCAAGAGCGGGCTCCTGGAGTACTACCCGGCCGACGAGTCGCTGCAGAACGTGGGCGGCCTGGAGAACGTGAAGACCTGGCTCGGCCGGCGCACCGCAGCCTTCGGCGAGGCGGCGCGCCGCTTCGGCCTGCCGGAGCCCAAGGGGCTCCTGCTCCTCGGCGTGCAGGGGTGCGGCAAGAGCCTCACCGCCAAGGCCATCGCCTCCACCTGGCGGCTGCCGCTCTTGCGCCTGGACATGGGGCGCATCTTCTCCGGGCTGGTGGGCTCCTCGGAGGAGAACCTGCGCAAGGCCATCCGCGTGGCCGAAAGTGTGGCCCCGGCGGTGCTGTGGATCGACGAGATCGAGAAGGGGCTCTCCGGGAGCGGCTCCTCCGGCATGACCGACGGCGGCGTGACCGCCCGGGTCTTTGGGGCCATGCTCACCTGGCTCCAGGAGAAGACCGCGCCGGTCTTCGTGGTGGCCACCGCCAACCGCATCGAGGCGCTGCCGCCGGAGCTCCTGCGCAAGGGGCGCTTCGACGAGATCTTCTTCATCGACCTCCCCACCGCCGCCGAGCGCGACGAGATCTTCCGCATCCACGTGGCCCGCCGCGGCCGGGAGGCGGCGCGCTTCGACCTCGGCGCGGTGGCCCGGCTGGCCCACGGCTTCTCCGGCGCCGAGATCGAGCAGGCCGTCATCTCCGCGCTCTACGACGCCTTCGCCGAGGGGGGCGAGCTGGAGCAGCGCCACATGGAACACGCCGTCAAGGAGACCTTCCCCCTGGCCGCCACCATGCGCGAGGAGATCGAGCGGGTCCGCGAGTGGGCCCGCACCCGCACCCGCCCGGCCTCGGCCGTTCCCGCCGAGGACGTGCCCAGGCCCATCGCCGCCCGCTTCGGCTCGCCGTGACCCGCGACCGCCTGCGCCGCTTCCTGAACATCGAGCGGCCGCGCCGGCCGGGGGAGGAGCCCGCTGCCGCCGAGGCGCCGGAGCGGTTCCGGCGGCTGGAGCGGCCTGCGGCGCCGCCGGCCGAGCCGCCGGTCCCGCCGAGCGCCACCGACCGCTTCCGCCCGCCGCCGGAGCGGCCGCTGGACGTGGCCGAGCCGGCCGAGGGCGAGCAGCCCTTCCGGCGCTGCGCCGGCTGCGAGATGGACAACGCCCGCTTCGCCGAGACCTGCCAGAACTGCGGCGCGGACCTCCGCACCCCGGAGCAGGACGCCTTCAACCAGCGACTGTGGGCCGCTCGCCGCCAGGAGGCGGCCGAGGAGGCGCGCGTGATCGCCGAGCGGGCGGCGGAGCGGGAGCGCCTGGCCGCCGAGGAGCGCAAGGCGCGGGTGGAGCTCGCCACCGAGATGGCGCGGATGGAGGGGGACCGCGTGGAGGGCGAGATGGACCGCGCCTGGGGGGGCGAGCGCTGGGGGCGCTGGCGCGGGTGGGGCCGGGACGCTCCCTACGACCCCGACGCGCCCTGGGGCGGGCCACCTCGGGCCCCGATGGGCCTCCGCTGGCTGCGGGCCATCAAGAACCCGCTGCTCCGCATCGCCGTGATCGTGGCCGCGGTAGCCCTCCCGGTCCTGCTCATCGTCCTGGGGCGGCGCAACGGTGGAGAGCAGCTCGCCGGGATGATCATCCTGATGGTGCTGTTCGCCCTGGTGTCCCCGCCCGGGTGGCGCTACCGGCGCCGGCGCTGGTGGGGGTGGTGAATGTCGCAGGGAGTGGAGATCGTCGTGCTGGTGCAGGGGCTGGCGGCCCTCTTCGAGGCCGTGGCCGAGGCCGGCGCCCAGTACCGCCGGCAGCGGAAGCAGTTGCAGGGGGCCGACGGCACGGTCCACGAGGTGGACTACGTGGTCACGGACCAGGCAGGCGCGGAGGTGGGGGTGAAGGTCGGGGCGGGTGAGAAGGTGACCCTGGTGGCCCACGGCGCCGCTGGGAGCGCGCTCGCCGGCAAGGTGGTGCAGCGCTACGCCTACTCCAAGGTGACGGGCGAGCTCAAGGCCAAGGGCTACCAGATTTCCAAGGAGGAGAAGCAGCCCGACGGCACCGTGAAGGTGGTCCTGCAGCGCTGGAGGTGACCGGTGGCCGAGAAGCTCGAGATCGTGGTGACCATCGCGCCCGACGGGACGGTGAAGCTCGAGACTCACGGCCTCAAGGGGCAGAGCTGCCTCGCCGAGACCGAGGCCGTGGAGAAGGCGCTCGGCACGGTTCGGAGCCGCACCCGCACCGCCGAGTGGTACCAGCAGGGGACGGCGGCGAGGGGCAAGACCACGCAGCGGTAGGCCCTCGCCGCGGGGGTCGAGCCGCCTCACCGCTGGCCGGGAGCGACCACCTGGTCCAGGATCGGGTGGTGGCCGCCGCCGAGCTCGAACGGCCGGTCCGGGTGGGCCACGTTCCAGTCGTTGATCACGTCCAGGAGCTCGTTCGGGCCCGGCCACAGCAGCGCGACGAGCAGGCTTCCGGCGGCGGTGATCCCGAGCCCGATCATGCTCTGGGTCGAGTCGGCCTGACACATCCGGATGGAACCGGATCCCGGAAAGGGAACCGGCTCGTCGCGACAGGTCTCGTTGCCCATCCCCGTCAGGAACACGACCATGCCGGCCGCGATGGTGACCCCGCCCACCGTCATGGCGTTCGTGCGGCGGCTGGCGATGGAGCTCGCCTTGGCCGCGACGGTGGGATCCTCCCTCACCAGCTCGGCGAGGTGGTCGAGGTCCTTCACGTAGATCCTGGGTCGAAGGTCGATGGCGACGAGCCCCGGGCCGGGCGGTGGTGGAGGAGGCGGGGGCTCGGCCGGCTCGGCGATGGCCGGGCCGGGCGGGTCACCCGGTCGCGCGCCTGCCGACTGCGCTGCCGCCGGGTCGGCCAGGGAGAGCAGGACCAGGGTCACCACCAGCCGTGAGCACATGGGGGACCTCGGCTCCTGGACCCGCCGCGGCCGGCGACGTTAACGAGCCGGACGGGGCGCGCGCACGAGGCTCCCGCCGGGGTCGCGATCCCGCGACCCCGCCTGGCCGGACCCATCGAAGAGCCGTCGCGCCGAGCCCGAAGAGGCGCGGCCTCTCGCCATCCCCTACTTCAGCGATCCGATGATCTTCCGGTACTCGGCCTCGGTGAACACGCGCATGGTCTCGGTACGGATGTTCCCGAGCGCGCCGAAGCCCAGGGCCATCCGGGCCGCCGCCTCGTCGTCGGGAAGCTCGCCGACGATGAGGGCGTCGTACCGGCCCATGGCCAGGTAGAACTGCTTCAGCTCGCCGCCGGCGGCTTTGAAGGCCTTCTTGGCGGCGTCGAGGCGGTTGGGGCTTTCCTTGATGTTGCGAATCCCTTGCTCCGTATAGTGGATGAGCGTGACGTAGGTGGGCATCGTCGCCTCCCTGAGTGAAATTGACGAAGCATTGTTCTTCATCGTTCGCGCGGCGACCAGGACCCCGACCGGATTCGCCGGAAATGGGCAACCCCCGAGGGCTCGCCATCTGGCCACGGGCGCCGGGAGGCTCCCCAGGCCCCGGTTAGGATCGCCGGAGTGGCCCCCCTCGACCTCGCCCGGCGCCGGCTCCTGGTGCAGCGCGTGACCGGTGCGCCGTTCGCGAACCCGCGCGACGCGGTCGCCTCGCTCGGCGCCATCCAGGCCCAGGACTACCTCGGGGCGCTCTGGGCCATCGGGCTCAGGACCCGGGGCGCGCCGTGCTGTCCTGATGGCGCGCTCATGCCTCCGCCCAGCGGACGCGCTCCGCGCCGGGCGCCCCGAGCGGCCACCGCACGCCCAGGCTCTCGCACCACCTCTCGAAGCGCTGGCGAGGGACGCCTCGCCAGCGAAGGTCGTCGAGCGACTCCGGCAGGGGCACGTCCCGGACCAGCGTAGCGAGGCGCCGGTAGAGGAGGGCCTCCTCCCGGGCGTCCTGGAGCGAGCGGGCGAGCTGGGCGGCGCCCCGGATGCTTTCCGGCCAGCGGGCGGGATCGGCCGGGATTTTCTCCAGATGCAGGTGCCGTCCCAGCAGCGCCGAGGCGGTCTTCTCTCCGAACCCGGACAGCCCCGGGATGCCGTCGGCCTCGTCGCCGACCAGCGCCAGCCAGTCGGGCACGCTCTGGGGCCGGATGCCGCGGCGCACGAGCAGCGCCTCCTCGTCGATCTCGCGACCGCGCATCCGGTCCACCTGCACCACCCTCCGCCCGTCGAGGCACTGCCCGAGGTCCTTGTCGGGCGAGAGGATGCGGACCTGGTCCACCTGGCCCTGGAAGCGAGCGGCGCCGGTGGCGAGCGCGTCGTCGGCCTCGAACTCGCGCATGGACCACACCGTCGCCCCCAGGGCGCGGGTCGCCTCCTCGGCGGCGTCGAACTGGGCGAGCAGCTCGGACGGCACGCCCTCCTCGGTCTTGTAGCCGGGCCAGAGGTCGTTCCGGAAGGAGCGGATGGGGTTGTCGAAGGCCACCGCCAGGTGGGTCACCGCCTCGCGCTCGTCGTGGAGGAGCCCGAGCAGGGAGCCGGCCAGGCCGACCGTGGCCTTGGCCGGAAGCCCGGAGGGTGCGCGGTGGTCCGGGCGCTTCGAGTGGTGGGCCCGGAAGAGCTCGAAGGTGCCGTCCACCAGGTGGACGCGCCTTCCGCCGGCTCCGGCCGCCTCGCCGCTCACGGCCTGGCGTCGCCTCCCCCGCGTCCCCTCGCGGCCTCGCGGAAGAATGCGTCCAGGCGGGCGTGCGGGGTCCCCTCGCCCAGGCCGGAGAAGGTGCCGCGCCCGGCGATCTCCTCCGCGGCGCGCATGAAGCCCGACCAGGCGGCGCGGGCCAGGGCCCCGCCGACGCTGATACGGCGCACGCCCAGGTCTTCCAGCTCCCGCACCGTGAAGAACGGCCCCGACGCGAGCACGTTGACCGGCCGGGGCGCCACCGCCTTCACCACCGCGGCGACCGCCTCGCGAGTCCGCAGGCCGGGGGCGTAGAGGCAGTCGGCCCCGGCGGCGGCGTAGGCCTCGAGGCGGCGCAGGGACTCTGGCAGCGGGTCCGGGTGGCCGACCAGGTGGCACTCGGCGCGGGCGGTGAGGACGGCGCCGGCGCCGGAGGCGTCGATGGCGGCCCGGGCCGCCCGGAGGCGCTCCACCGCGACCTCGAGGGGGTGGAGCGGCGCGGCGGGATCGCCGGTCGAGTCCTCGATGGAGAGGCCGGCCACGCCGCTGCCCAGGCACAGGCGGACGCTCTCGGCGACGCCGGCCGCGTCCGGGGCGAATCCCGACTCGAAGTCGGCGCTCACCGGTAGCTCCGTCGCCTCCACCATGTCCCGCAGGTGATCCAGGACGTCCCGGCGAGGGACCGCGCCGTCGGGAAGCCCCTGAGAGAAAGCGAACCCGGCGCTGGTGGTGGCGAGCGCCTGGAAGCCCAGGTGCTGCAGCCATCGCGCCGAGCCCGGGTCCCACGGGTTCGGGATCACGAAGCAGCCGGCCTGGTGGAGCCGGCGGAAGGCGGCGCGCCGGCCGGAGACGTCGAGGGCCATGAGGAGGACCTCCTAGCCGGTACATAGCCGGGGTGCGCCCGGCGCGCCCTCACCCTCCATGGCCTCCGAGGAGTCCCTATGCCCTCTCCCTGAGGGAGAGGGGCGCTCACGTGCGCGAGGCGCCGCCCCCGCGCCGCGCGCGCCCGGGAGCCTTCCCGCCGCGAGCGCGCGAGCGGGACCCCGGGGCGCCCGGCGCCGGGCGCCCCATGAGCCGATCGCGCTCCCGCTGGTAGAGGCGGATGGCGTCGCGGAGGACTTCCAGGGCCGCAGACCGCCCCTGCGGTTCCGAGACCAGGACCTTCTTGTGCTCCAGGGCCTTGTAGTCCTCGAAGAACCGCTTGAGCTCGCGCAGCCGGTGGGCCGGGATCTCCGACACGTCGCCGTAGTCGGTGTAGTTCGGGTCGTCGGCGTGCACGGAGATGAGCTTGTCGTCCTGCCCCTTGTCGTCCCGCATGCGCATCACGCCGATGACCTTGGCGCGCATGATGGCCAGCGGCTGGATCGTCTCCTGGCAGAACACCAGGATGTCCAGCGGGTCGCCGTCGTCGCAGTAGGTCCGCGGGACGAAGCCGTAGTTGGCCGGGTAGTGCACCGCCGAGAACAGGACCCGGTCGACCACCAGCAGGCCCGAGGACTTGTCCAGCTCGTACTTCACCTTCGACCCGGTGGGGATCTCGATGACTGCCGGGATGGTCTCCTCGACGTAGCGCGGCAGCTCGATGTCGTGCCAGGGATTCGCCACCGGTCACCGCTCCGGCCAACCGTTCATCCGCACCCGCCCGTCGGTCCCGATGCGCAGCTCCACGGTGGTCTCGGGCTCGCCGGGGTGGATGCGCTCGATGCCCGGGCGGTAGCGGTCGGTGAGGAAGTGGAAGCGCTGGTTGGCCGATCCCACCCAGCGCCGCTCCAGCTCCGGCCGATCGCGGTCGTAGCGCCCGTCCACCAGGAGATCGGTCTCGGCGAGGAGCTCGGCCACGCCGGGCTCGCGCGCCGACCGGAGCTCCTCGAGCGTGTAGCCGGAGAAGGTCATCACCGAGAGCCCGAAAGCGTGGGACGAGCGGGCCACCTCGGCCAGCGGGACAGCCTGCTCGAAGGGCTCGCCCCCGAGCAGCGTCACCCCCTCGATGCGGTCGCACACCGACGCCATCTGGCGCACCACCTCGGCGGGGCTCACGCCCGAGCCGGCGCCCGGGTCGAACATCCCGGGGTTGCAGCAGCCCGGGCAGCGCACGGTGCAGCCCTGGACCCACAGCGCGAAGCGGGGTCCCGGCCCCTCCGCCTCGGTCACGTTCACCCAGGATGCAACCCGCAAGGCCGTCACGGGGGAATGGTAGAACGGCCCGGAGTCCAGTGACAGAGCCCCGCCCCGGCCACCCGGCCCCGTCCGGGTGCCGCGGGTCCTTGATCTCACCGCACCGGTGCGAGATGGTGCGGCCCCCTAAACGGAGGCAGGCGTGGCGTCCATCCCGGGTCCCGAGCTCACCGAGAAATGCGTCAACACCCTCCGCTTCCTCGCCGCCGACGCGGTCCAGCAGGCGAACAGCGGCCACCCCGGCCTGCCCATGGGCGCCGCCGACATGGCCTGGGTGCTGTGGACGCGCCACCTGCGCTTCCATCCTCAAGAGCCGCGCTGGCCAGGTCGGGACCGCTTCGTCCTGTCGGCCGGCCACGGCTCGATGCTGCTCTACGCGCTCCTACACCTCGCCGGCTTCGACCTCTCCCTCGACGACCTGAAGCAGTTCCGCCAGCTGGGATCGCGGACCCCGGGCCACCCGGAGTTCGGCCACACCCCCGGCGTGGAGGTCACCAGCGGACCGCTCGGCCAGGGCTTCGCCAACGGCGTGGGCATGGCCCTCGGGCACGCCATGCTCTCGGCCCGGCTCGGCCCGGGGAACCCGCTGGAGGAGGTACGGGTCTACGGCATCGTCTCCGACGGCGACATCATGGAGGGCGTGGCCGCCGAGGCCGCCAGCTTCGCCGGCCACAACAAGCTGGGGCGCGTCGTCTACCTCTACGACGACAACGAGGTCACCATCGACGGCAGCACCTCCTTGGCCTTCACCGGCGAGGACGTGACCCGGCGCTTCGAGGGGTACGGCTGGCACGTCCAGTCGGTGGACGGGCGGGACCACCCCGGCATCTCCCGCGCCATCGAGGCTGCCAAGGCGGAGCTGGGGCGCCCGAGCCTGATCCGGGTGCGCACCGTCATCGGCTACGGGGCCCCCACAAAGCAGGGCACCTCCGCCGTCCACGGCGCGCCCCTGGGCGAGGAGGAGCTCAGGGCGGCCAAGGAGATCCTGCGCTGGCCGCTGGAGCCGCGATTCCTGGTCCCGAGCGAGGTGCGGGCACACTGGCAGGAGGTGGCGGCGGGCAAGATCGGCGAGCACGACGCCTGGGCCGGGCGCGAGCGGGCGTGGCGCCAGACGAATCCGGACGGGGCGCGGCTCCTCGACGCCCACCTGTCGCGCCAGGTGCCGGAGGACATCGGGGCGCGCCTCCTCGACGGCGCCGACGTCCACGACTCCACCCGCAAGCTCTCCTCGGCCGTGATCCAGAAGGTGGCCGCGGCGGTGCCGGCGCTGGTGGGCGGCTCGGCCGACCTGGCCGAGTCGAACCTCACCGACATCAAGGGCGGGGGCTCCTTCTCGCCCGAGAACCCGGCCGGCCGCAACGTCCGCTTCGGCATCCGCGAGCACGCCATGGGCGCCATCTCCAACGGGCTGGCCTACGACGGCCTGTTCCTGCCCTTCGCCGGCACCTTCCTCATCTTCAGCGACTACATGCGTCCGCCGGTGCGCCTGGCGGCGCTGTCCGGTCTCCAGGCCATCTACGTCTGGACCCACGACAGCGTCTTCCTCGGCGAGGACGGCCCCACCCACCAGCCGGTGGAGCAGCTCACCGCGCTCAGGGCCATTCCCAACCTGCACGTGGTCCGCCCCGCCGACGGGCTGGAGGTGGCGGTCGCCTGGGCCCACGCCCTCCGCCGGCGCGGCGGGCCGACGGCGCTGGCGCTCACCCGGCAGAAGCCCGGCAAGGTGGAGCGCCGGGGCTTCGACCCGGAGGCGGCCGCCCGCGGGGGCTACCTGGTCGAGGAGGCGCCCGGGGCCAAGCTCACCGTGGTGGCCACCGGCTCCGAGCTCGCCACCGCCCAGGCGGCGCTGCGCCTGCTGGCGCAGAAGGGGATCGCCGCGCGGCTGGTGTCCATGCCCTGCCTGTCGTGCTTCGAGGCCCAGCCGGAGGCCTGGCAGCGCCAGGTGCTGCCCCCCGGCCAGCGGATCTGCGCCGTGGAGGCCGCCCGCGGCCTGGAGTGGTGGCGGCTGGCGGGGCGGGACGGGCTGGTGATCGGGATCGACCGCTTCGGCGCCAGCGCGCCCGAGAAGGCGCTCGCCGAGCGCTACGGCTTCACGCCGGCCCGGGTGGCGGAGCGCATCGAGCGTTGGCTGGCCGGGTAGGCGTACCCTTCGCGGGCCCCGTCGGACGGGACCAGAGGCTTCGGGCGAGGCTCGGTGTCGCTAGCGCAGCACGGGCGCGCTGGCGCCCATGGAGGCCTGGGTGGTGATCGGCCGAGCCTCGATTCGCTCGCCGCGGGAGAGCATCTTCAGCGACATGGCGAGGAGGTTGGCGAGCAGCTCGCCCGACCCCGGCACGTCGAGCTTGCGGTAGATCCGCTTCCGGCGGGCGCGGATGGTCTCCGGCGAGACGCCGGCGGCCGCAGCCGAGTCCTTGCATGCGAACCCCTGGGCGATGCGCAGCACCTCGGCGCGCTCGGCCGGGGTGAGGCTCGTCCCCTCGAGGAACTTCGTGGCGAACGGGGTGAGGATCTCGATATCGATCTGGGCCATGATGTCGTTCCCTTCTCTCCTCTCGATTCTCTTTTCGATGGCGCCCCGGGTGGGGGGCCTGTTCGCCGGTGTCGGCAGACCGCCAGTCGGTCGTCTACTTCCTCCCCCGCCCGTCAGGCCTGTCCCCGGCGTTCAGGACGATAACAACGCCCCGTCTGGTTGCAACCCCTCTGGGCATCCCTGGGTGAACTTTGAGAACTTGTGGATAGGACATCGTTTTTGTTGTGGACAGAGCGTGGGAACCTGTGTCAATGTGCGATACTATCCCCCTTTAGGGTCATAGTCACTGCGGGGACGCAGGCTTCCCCGCGCAAGCTGCTCGCGCTCGACCCGATCACGTCGTCCGTGCCCCTGGCGAGCGAACCCCTGCGGCGGGCCTGGAGTCGAGAGCCGCAATCGGATCACGGCCTCGGCCACCCATCGAGGAGAGGCTGGAGGCGCCGCGCGGCTTGCGCCAGAGCGTCCCAGTCGAGGCGGAGGGATCGCACGTTGGAGGCCGGTCGTACGCCCGGCGGAACCGGAACGTCGCCCCGGAGGGGCATGTAGCCGGGCGCGCGCGCCACGAGGATCCGCTCCGCCTCCGGTCCGGCCATCCAGGCGAGGAGGGCCCGCGCCGGCGCCGACGACGCACCGTTGCGCGTCAGCGCCGCCGCAGTCGGCAACACCACGCAGCCGCTCCCCTGCTGGTCCGGGTAGATCACCTCCAAGGCCGCGGCGCTGGCGGCTCCAGCAGCGGCTTCCTCCGATCCGGTGAGCCCAAAGCCGGCGGCGCCGCCCGCCACCAGAACCCTCACCTCGTCGTCGCTCGCGGCGAGGTGCGGGCGATTGCGCGCCACCGCCTCCAGCAGGCCGAGGACGGCCCGGTCGCCGTGGACGAGCGAGAAGGCCGCGGCGGTGGTCGGCCCGAGCCCCTGGCCGAAGGACGGCAGCGCCTGCCGCCCTGCCAGCCTGGGATCGGCGAGGTCGCGGAGGCGGGCCGGCTCGACCGGGAGCTCGGCCCGGGGATCCCTCACCAGCACCCGCGCCCGGGCCGCCAGGGGGACGAAGCGGCCCGCCGGGTCCTTCCAGCGCGGGTCCACCTCCGGCTGCGGCGGAGCCACCCCGGCCACCAGGTTCACCTGGGCCAGTACCGCCTCGCCGGGCTCGCCGAACCAGGCCAGGTCGGCCCCGGCCGGTCCCCCGGCCACCTGCACCAGCGCCGCCACGTTCCGGGCCCGGGCGGCGGAGGCCAGGGCGCGAAGGCCCGCCTCCGAGACGGTGGCGTGAACCCGCACCTCCGGGAGCGGCGGCCGCGACGGCGAGCAGGCGCCCGCGAGCAACGCGGCGGCGAGGAGGGGCGATCGGCGCATGGCCGAGGTCCGCCACGATCAGATCACGCGAGCACGACCCGCTCGCGCCGGCGCCGCGGCCCGGCGCGCTCGGCCCGGTCGCCGCCGGCGGCCTTGGCTCTGCCCATGGCGTCGGAGGCGGCGCGGGTCAAGGTGGAGAAGGAGACCGTCCCCTCGCCTTCGTAGGCGGCCACCCCCACGCTCACCGTGACCGGCGCCGGCCCCTGGTGTTTCCTGACCCGCGAGGCCAGGCGCGTCGCGACGTGCAGTCCGCTCTCGGCGTCGGTGTGGGGCATGAACACCAGGAAGCGGTCCTCGGAGTAGAGCAGCGCCAGGTCGACGTCGCGTACCGCCCGGGTGATGACCCCGAGCAGGTCCGCCAGGAGCCCCGCCCGCGCGCCCTGGTCGAACCCGGCCGAGACCTCCTTCCATCGGTCCACCTCCACCAGGGCCAGCGCGATGGGGTAGCGGTAGCGCCGCGAGCGCCGCACCTCCATGAGCAGGAGCTTCTTCAAGAAATCGTGGTCGGCGGCCCCCCGCCAGCGGGCGCCGCCCCGCTCCAGGTCGGCCAGGCGGCGAGCCTGGGCCCGGAGCCGCGCCATGGCGCGGGCGCAGCTCACCACCACCGGCCCGGCCAGCGGGCCCACCAGCACCGCGTCGGCCACCAGCGCCTCGCCGGCGGCCTCCTCCTCGTCCTCGTAGACCAGCACCACCGGGAGCAGCGGGTCGGCGGCCTTGAGCCACTCCACCAGCCCGGTGCCGCCGGCCGCCTCCGGCCGCAGGAAGGCCACCGCGTGGTGGCCGGGCTGCAGCTGCGACACCGCCTGGCCCGGCAGGGCCAGGTCCACCTTGAACCCGCCGCGCTCCAGGTGACGGCGCAACGCCTGGGCCACCACCTTGGAGGGCTCCACGATGAGCACCCGCTGCGCCATGTACCGGGGATGCTACCATGCGGCCGGTGCCGACGCCGCGCATCGCGCTCGCGCAGCTGAATCCCACGGTCGGCGACTTCGCCGGCAACGCGGCCAAGATCCGCGACCTGGCCGCCCGGGCCCGGGGCGCCGGCGCCGCCCTGGTCTGCTACCCCGAGCTGGCGGTGTGCGGCTATCCGCCCCGCGACTTCCTCGACATGCTCGAGTTCCTGGAGCGGGCCGCGGAGGCGCTGCGGGAGCTGGCCGCGCCCGCCGAGTGGTCGCGGGGCCTCTCGCTGGTGGTGGGCTTCCCCGAGGCGGTGCCGGGCGCGCCGCCCCCCGGGGTCTACAACGCCGCCGCGCTCATCGCGGACGGGCGGGTGGCCGCGGTGGGGCGCAAGTCGCTCCTGCCGACCTACGACGTCTTCGACGAGACCCGCTACTTCCTGTCCGCCCCATCGGCCACCGCCGCGCCGGCCGGCGGGGTGGGGCTCAGCCTGGGCACCCTCGGCCTCTCCATCTGCGAGGACATCTGGAACGACAAGCGCTTCTGGGACGTGACCCGCTACGCCCGCGACCCCATCGCCGAGCTGGTCCGGGCCGGGGCCGGCCTGGTGGTGAACATCTCCGCCTCGCCCTACGCCCTGGGGAAGCCGGCCCTGCGCGAGCGCATGCTGGGACAGAGCGCCCGCAACCACGGCGTGCCCATCGCCTACGTGAACCAGGTGGGCGGCGACGACTCGCTGCTCTTCGACGGCGGCTCGATGCTGGTGGGACCCTCCGGCCAGGTGCTGGCCCGCGCGCCGCTCATGGAGGAGGCGCTCCTGGTGGCCGGGCTCGACGGCTCGCAGCCGGTGGTGCTCGGGCCGGACGGCTCGTCCCGCCCTCCGCCCCCCCCGCCCGACGGGAGCCCGGAGGGGCAGGCCCAGGAGATCTGGCGAGCTCTCTCCATGGGCCTGCGCGACTACGCGCGCAAGTGCGGCTTCCGGAGCGCGGTGGTGGGGCTCTCCGGCGGCATCGACAGCGCCCTCACCGCCTGCCTGGCCGCGGACGCCCTGCAGCCGGGCGACGTCCTGGGCGTGGCCATGCCCTCCCGTTTCAGCTCCCCGCACTCCCGGGAGGATGCGCGGGCGCTGGCGGAGGGCCTCGGCATCCGCTTCCAGGAGATCCCCATCGAGCCGCTCCACGCCGCCTGGCTCGAGTCGCTCGGGCAGGCCTTCGGACACGAGCCGGCCGACCTCACCGCCCAGAACGTGCAGGCTCGCATCCGGGGGCAGATCCTGATGGCCATCTCCAACGAGTCCGGGGCGCTGGTGCTCTCCACCGGCAACAAGAGCGAGCTGGCGGTGGGCTACTGCACCCTCTACGGCGACATGGCCGGCGGCCTGGCGGTCATCGGCGACCTCCCCAAGACGTGGGTCTACCGGGTGGCCCGCGCCGCCAACCACCTCGCCGGCCGGGCGCTCATCCCCGAGCGCACCTTCACCAAGGTCCCCTCGGCCGAGCTCAAGCCCGACCAGACCGACCAGGACACCCTGCCTCCTTACGAGGTGCTCGACGACATCCTGCAGGCCTACGTCGAGGAGCACCTCCCCTTCGACGCCATCGTGGCCCGCGGCCACCCCCCCGACCTGGTCCGGCGCGTGCTGCGCATGGTCATCCAGAGCGAGTACAAGCGCCGCCAGGCCGCCCCGGTCCTCAAGGTGAGCGCCAAGGCCTTCGGCGAAGGGCGCCGCATCCCCATCGCCCACGGCTGGCGGCCCTGACTCCGAGGACGGCCTCGCAGGAAGGCGACGATCCCCGCACCGGGTAACGAGCGACGCGGTGGGAGGTTCAATCGTCGGGCCCAGGGTTCCCTTGTCCCGCCCGGGTCGCCCGACTACCACAACGGCGCCATGACCGGGATCGCCGTGGCATACCGCGGCTTCGCGCCGCCGACGCCGGCGAGCCTCCGCTGCTCAGGCCAGAAGGCTCCTGGCGAAGCCCAGGAAGCGCTGCACGTCGGCGAAGTTGCTGGCCACGCCCAGCGAGATCCGGACCGCCCCCGAGCTCTTGCCGTCGATGCAGTGGCGGAAGTCGTCGAGGGAGAGGCGCTCGCCGGCCGGGGCGAAGCAGGCCACCAGCTCGGGCTTGGAGAGACCGAGCGCCACCTCTCCCGCACCGGGATTGCAGAAGCAGCCCGTCCGGACCGAGATGCCGGCCCGGCCGGCCAGCCGCTCGACCTCCTGGTGGTCGACGAGCCGGCCGGTGGAATCGCGGAAGTTCATGGCGATGGTGGCGCCTCGGCGCTCGGTGGTCTCGGGCCCGTAGAGGAGCACCAGAGGGCTCCCATTCTTGGCGTGGCGCATCTCGACCAGGTTCTGCAACAACCAGCCGGTCAGCTCCCGGACCCGCACGTGGACGGTGTCCAGCCCGACGGAGCGGAGGTACTGGAGCCCGATCTCGACGGCGGGTAGGGCCAGGTAGTTGGGCGTACCCTCCTCGAAGGCCGCCTCCCCGGGAGCCAGGTAGTAGCGGTCGCCCTGCACCGAGGCCACCGTGATGGTCCCGCCGGCGAACCAGGGACGGCGCAGCCGCCCGAGCGCCGCGCGCCGCGCCAGCAGACACCCCACTCCCGTCGGGTAGCCGAGCATCTTGTAGAAGGACAGCGGCACGAAGTCGGGATGCCAGCGGCCGAGGTCGAGGCGGTTGGTGGGCGCGAAGGCGGCCGCGTCCAGGAGCACGGTCCAGCCCTGGCCCTGGGCGCGCTCGATCCACTCCAGGGGGTGCTGCACGCCGGAGAAGTTGGACTGGGCCGGGAAGGCGAAGAGTCCGAGCCCGCCCGGGCGGAGCCGCCCCAGCGACGCCTCCAGCCGGGCCTCGTCCACGCGCAGGTCGGGCAGCGCCAGCGGCACGTACTCGATCTCTGCCCCCCGGGCGCGCGCGAACTCGCGGATGCCGTTCACAGAGTTGTGGTTGTCGAAGGTCATGAGATACCGGTCCGTGGACCGGAAGGGAAAGGACTCGCCCACCAGCTTGAGAGCCCCGCTGGCGTTGGCGGTGAACACCGCCACGTACTCGTCGGGGGAGGCGCCGAAGAACTCGAGCACCGCC
This sequence comes from Anaeromyxobacteraceae bacterium, assembly GCA_035762305.1. GTDB lineage: Bacteria > Myxococcota > Myxococcia > Myxococcales > Anaeromyxobacteraceae > DASTPH01. The sequence continues at coordinate 5,864 of DASTPH010000028.1, read as the reverse complement.
CGGCGGGCGCTCTCCACGAGGCGCGTGGCGGCGGCCGAGGCCGGGTTTCCAGAATGGGGGTTCCCCAGCACGGTGTCCCGCAGCAGCACCAGGTGCTGGCGCAGCTGCGAGTCCGCGTGGAGGCCGCTTCCGGTCCAGTCGAGGTAGACCTGCCCGGCGGCGTCCAGCCGGCCGTACTCGGCGGCGCGCAGGTCGTCGAGCGCGCAGGTGTCGCGGTAGGCGGGGTGGGCCTCCAGGAATCGCCGTTCTTCGCCGGTCATTCGTCCCCCGCGGCGCGCCCGCTACCATCCCACCGTGGCCGCGAAGAGGAGCCACAGCGGGGCCCCGGCGAGCAGCGTGACCACCCACAGCGCCGAGCAGAGGCGGCGCGCCGGGGGCGAGAGGCCGGGGCGGTGGGACAGGGCGAAGAGCGCGCCGGCGACGGCGCCGACCAGGAGCAGCGGCCCGTAGAGGACGGCCAGCCGCGCCGCGCCGGAGAGGGCCAGCGGCGCCATCACAGCTTCCGCCAGTCTCCGGGATCCCCGGCGGCCCGGTCTCGCCTCCGGGCGCTGGTCTCGCTCGCGACCCCGGAGCGGCGGCCGCACGGCGACGGGGAAGGCGCGGTGGCTCGCAAACCTCGGTCGCGCAGCCTGAGGGCCTCCTCGGCGCATTGGCGCGCCACGACGGTTGCTCGCCGCGACCACGGGCGCCCGGGTCGCGCGTATCGCGACGGCCGCGGCTCGCTGCGAAGGCGCCCTCCAGCGAGACCGGGCCGCCGCGGACATCGACGAGGCTCGCGGGAATCGGTCACCGAGATCACACCTGCATCACTTCCTTCTCCTTGGCGGCCACCATCTCGTCGATCTTCTTCACGCCCTCATCGGTCTCCTTCTGCACCTTGTCCAGGGCCTTCTTGGCGTCGTCGCCGGAGATCTCGCCGTCCGTCTCGGCGACCTCCACCAGCTCCTTGGCGTCGCGGCGCTCGTTGCGCACCGCGATCTTGTACTCCTCGCCCTTGCCCTTCACCTGCTTCACGATCTCCTTGCGGCGCTCCTCGGTGAGCGGCGGGATGGGGACCCGGACCAGGTCCTTGTCGCTCTGGGGGTTCAGGCCCAGGTTGGCGTCCCGGATGGCCTTCTCGATCACCGGGATCATGTTCTTCTCCCACGGCTTCACGGTGATGAGCCGGGCATCGGCCACCGCCAGGGTGGACACCTGGTTGAGCGGCGTCGGCTGTCCGTAGTAGTCGACCTTGATCCCGTCGAGCAGGTGCAGGTTGGCCCGCCCGGTGCGGATGCTCAGCAGGTCCTGGCGGAAGGCCTCGTGCGTCTTGGCGATGCGGACGTGCAGGTCCTTGACGATGTCGTCGGCCATTCCCATGGTGTCCTCCTAGTTGGAGGGAGGGGCGTGCCGCCCCTCCCCGCCGGCGAAGCCCATCGCGGGCGCGCAGGCGCCCGCGTTTCCGATCGACGGCCCCTCCCCAGGCGCGGGGCCCCACCCAGAACGTGGTTCGCGGGTCACGATACCCTCGTCACCCGGCGCTGGCGCGCGCGGTGGCGCCCTTGCCGACGGTGGTGCCGATCTCCTGGCCCAGCACCACCCGCCTCACGTTGCCCCGCTCGGTCAGGTCGAAGACCACGATGGGGAGGTCGTTGTCCATGCACAGGCTGATGGCGGTCGAGTCCATCACCTTGAGGTTCTTCTTGAGCACGTCCAGGTAGCTGAGCTGCCGGAACTTCACGGCGTGGGGGTTCTTCTTGGGATCGTCGGAGTAGACCCCGTCCACCTTGGTCGCCTTGAGCAGCACGTCGGCCTTGATCTCCATGGCCCTGAGGCTGGCGGCGGTGTCGGTGGTGAAGTAGGGGTTGCCGGTACCGGCCGCGAAGATGACCACCCGGCCCTTCTCGAGGTGGCGCATGGCGCGGCGGCGGATGTAGGGCTCGGCCACCTGGTGCATCTCGATGGCGGACTGGATGCGGGTCTGGACCCCCATGCGCTCCAGGGCGTCCTGCAGGGCCATGGCGTTGATCACCGTGGCCAGCATCCCCATGTAGTCGGCGCTGGAGCGGTCCATGCCCTCGGTGGCGCCGGAGACGCCCCGGAAGATGTTGCCGCCGCCGATGGTGAGCGCCACCTGCACCCCGAGATCCACCACGTCCTTCACGTCCTGGGCGATGGCGGACAGCGCCTTCTGGGAGATGCCGTACTTGCCCTCTCCCATGAGCGCCTCTCCCGAGAGCTTGAGGAGGACGCGTCGATAGCTCGGCGTGGATTTCTCGGCGGGCGGGGCGGGCGGGTTCCGCGCGGTCTTCATGGAGGGCTCGAGGTCCTGCGGGCTCGCGGGATTCTACCCGAATTGCGGCGGCCGTCAGCCCGGCGATCCCCCGCTGGCGGCCGGCGCCGGGGCGCCCCCTCCGGAGGCGCCGTGACCCCGCCGGCGGCGGCGGCGGCCGCCCCGGCGGCGGCGCCGGCGGCGCCCGTGGTCGCCCTCGGCGGCGCCGCCCTCGGCCAGCATCGCGGCGGGCGGCGCGCCGGGGCCGGGCACTCCCGGCGGCTCGGCCCCCGCCCAGGCCGGCCCGGGGCCCTGTCCGCCCGCGCCGTCGGGCCAGCCCCTGTGCGGCCCGAACCGCTCCGGGCGCTCCCCGCCCCGCGGCTCCGGCTCTCCCTGGCGCAGCCTGGCCTCGGCCTGGGCCTTCCAGCGCTCCAGCGCCTCCGCGCCCTCGCCGGTGGCGCGCACCGTCATCTCCAGCAATTGCACGGCGTCGCGGAAGTACGCCTGGCCGGCCAGGCCCCGGCCGCGGCGCCGGCGCCGAGGCGGCCCGTGCAGGTGGCGCTGGGCGCCGATGGCCAGCCGCGTGCGCTCCGCCACGCGCCGCGGCAGGCGCGCCGTCTGCACCAGTGCCGTGAGCAGCCCGTCGGGGGCGGCCTCGTCCTGACCCCGCCGCAGGTGCATGAGCAGCGAGCCGAGCAGCACCGCCTCGGAAACCTCGTCGCCGCCGCGCACCAGCTGGTCCAGCGCCGCCAGGTGGGCGTGGAAGCCCTTGCGCCCGGCCTCGCCGCCGGACTCCAGCGCCTGGGCCAGCGCCGGCATCACCACCGCCAGCACTCCCGAGGCGCGCAGGAGCGCGAAGGCGCGGTTGGCGTTGCCGCAGCGCAGGATCTTGAAGGTCTCCTCCAGCACCCGAGGCGGCGCGCAGCGCGCCAGCTCGCCGGCGTGCCGGCGCATGGCGGCGAAGACCTCCGGGTCGATGGCGAAGTCGAGCCGGGCCGCGAAGCGCACTGCCCGCAGGGCCCGCACCGGATCCTCCCGCATCCGGATCTCGGGATCGCCGATGGTGGCGATGCGGCGCGCCTCCAGGTCGGGCCGGCCGCCCACGTAGTCGATGACCTCGCCGGCGAAGGGGTCGTAGAAGAGGCCGTTGACCGTGAAGTCGCGGCGGCGGGCGTCCTCCTCGGCGGTCCCGAAGACGTTGTCCCGGGTGATGAGCAGGTCCCCCTCGTCGGCCAGGTCCTCGGCGGCGTCGACCGGGTTCTGCCGGAAGGTGGCCACCTCGACAATCTTGCCGCCCCGGAAGTAGACGTGGGCCAGCCGGAAACGCCGTCCGATGAGGCGGCAGTTCCGGAAGATGGCCCGCACCTCGCCCGGGTGGGCGTCGGTGGCGATGTCGAAGTCCTTGGGGGTCCGCTCGAGCAGGAGGTCGCGCACGCAGCCGCCCACCAGGTAGGCCTGGTGGCGCATGTGGCGCAGCCGAGCGATGACCTTGACGGCGTCCGGGTCGAGCCGCTCCTGCGGAATCTCCGGCTCGTGGGCGGGGCGCGGGGGCTCTGGGTCGAGGGCGAGGCGGGGAGAGGGGTCTAGGGAGTGCGGGTCGGCCATGCCGTTCGCCGGATCGGGGGGCGGCCCGGTGCCCGCGGTCCATCCGCGGGGGAGTCGCGCCTACGCCGTCGGGCTCTGTCCTTTGCAGGATGGGTTCTAAGCCAACTTCGCCGCTGCGTCAAATCAGCTTGCCGAAGAGCTCCCCCTGCGAGGGCGCAGGGAGCGCCTCCCGCACCGGCGCGAAGGAGCGCCGGTGGATGGGGCAGGGGCCGCGCGCCTTCAGCATCTTCAGATGTTCGGGGGTGGGATAGCCCTTGTGACGGGCTAGGCCATAACCCGGGTGGCGCGCGTCCAGCTCCGCCATGAGGGCGTCGCGGGCGGTCTTGGCGAGGATGGAGGCGGCGGCGATGGTGAGCGACAGGGCGTCGCCGCCGACGATGCCCCGCTGCGGCAGATCCAGGCCGCGCAGGGTGCGGGCGTCCACCAGCACGTGCTCCGGCCGCGGGCGGAGGGCGCGCACCGCCCGCTCCAGCGCCAGGATGCCCGCCCAGTAGATGTTGAGCCGGTCGATCTCCTCCACCTCGGCCCGGGCCACCGCCCAGCAGACGGCGTTCCTGCGAATGTCCCGAGCCAGGCGCTCCCGTTCGGCGGCGTCGAGCTTCTTGGAGTCGTCGATGCCGCGGGGGCGGTAGTCGCGAGGAAGGACGCAGGCCCCGGCCACCACCGGCCCGGCCAGCGGCGCCATCCCCGCCTCGTCGGCGCCGGCCACCAGCTCGACGCCCCGCTCCCACAGCTCGATCTCGTAGCGTAGGAGGTGCCGCAGCCGCTGCCCCTCGGCCCGGTTCGCGCGGCGCCGGCGCAGCACCGCCCGGTGCACCGCCCGGGCCCCGGCCCTGGGATCCCGCGACAGGGCCGCCTCCCACTCCGCAGGAAGGGTCCGCCCCTGGTCGAGGAAGCGGGCCCTGAGCTCGGCCACGCTCAGGCGCGCCGGGTCCCGGGGCTCCATGCGCCACGGTCATACCACTCCGGGCCGACGGGCGTCGCGGGGTCCCGGACTGCAGCCCCTCACCCCGTGCGGCCCGCAGGGCCTCCACGCGGCCCTCTCCCCAGAGGGGAGAGGGCACATCGATGCCCCTGATCCGTCGGAGGGTGAGGGGGCTCGTCAGACGAGCCCCCGCCCTACCTCTGGCACCTCGGACACCAGTACGTCGACCGCTGCGCCTGCACCGCGCGCCGGATGCGGCCGCGGCGGCAGCGCGGGCAGGGCTCCCCTTCCCGCGCGTAGACCAGGAACGGGTTCTCGGTCCCCGGCTCCTCGACGTAGGCGATCTCCGGCGAGTCCTCCCGCTCGATGGTCTCGCGCACCGACGCCTCGACGGCGTGGGCCAGGCGCCGCACCTCGGCGCGACGGAGCGAGGACGCGCGGCGGCGCGGGTGGATGCGGGCGCGAAAGAGCGCCTCGCTGGCCAGGATGTTCCCCACCCCGGCCAGGAGCCCCTGGTCGAGGAGGGCCACCTTCACCGGCCGGCGGAGCCGGGCCAGGCGGGCCGCGAGCTGCGCCGGGTCCACCCCGTCCAGGAGCGGGTCCGGGCCGAGCGCCGCCACCTCCGGCACCTCGGCGAAGCGCGCCCCCGGCACCAGGCGCAGCCGTCCGAAGAGGCGCGGGTCGCGGTAGTGGAGCACTGCCCCGTCGTCGAGGCGCAGGCGCGCCCGCGAGTGCGAGGGCGGCGATTCGCCGTCGCCGCGGCGCACCCACTTGCCGGTCATGCCGAGGTGCGACAGGAGGCCCAGCGCCCCCCGCCCCCCCTCCAGCGTGAGCAGCAGGTGCTTCCCGCGCCTGCTCACCCCGGCCACCCGGGCCCCGGCCAGGGCCGCCGCGAACGCCCGCGGGCTCCCCGGTCGGAAGATGCGCCGCGCCCCGGGCTCTGTCTCGGCGCGCTGGATGGAGCGCCCCTCGGTCCAGCGCCGGAGGTTGCGGGCCGCGATCTCGACCTCGGGCAGCTCGGGCATGCCTGGCTATCTCCGCCGGCGCCGTTCCGGGCTCATGGCATCGGACTTAACGGACCCG
>DASTPH010000027.1:0-7463 GCA_035762305.1 Anaeromyxobacteraceae bacterium | reverse complement strand
GCCGGTCGTGTCCGGCGCCAGCTCGACCGTCGACCGCGATCCCTCGTCGCCGTAGTAGTACGCCAGCACTGGCAGCAGCTGGACGTGGGTGGTGCCCAGGGCCGCCACGTGGTCGAGCCGCTCCGTGAAGGCCTCGTAGGTTCCGGGCGGGTTGGCGGTGGTTTCGAGGATCGTGAAGTCCCGGACGTGGACCTCGTAGATCACCGCGTCCTCGCGCTTGGCGTATCCGGGAGGGAGCGTGAACGGAACCCAGGCAATGGGCGCGTGCGAGATGGGGTCCTCGGGTCCGATGGACGACGGATCGACGACCGCGCCTTTTCCCACCCCCTGGACGGAGCTGTCGAAGCGGGCCATGGATTTCGCATAGGCGTCGAGCGCGGGCGTCCCGTCCAGCGAGTACTGGTAGAGCTGTCCGTGCGGAACGGCGGCGACGGTTCCTTGCCAGACGCCGTTCCAGCCCTGCGGGTCCACGCTGCCGCCGCTGGCAAGGTCCTTGGCCAGCGGGTAGGTGGCGCTGGGCGAGGTCGAGTCCCAGGCAGCGAAGAACAGGACCGACGCCGCCTTGGCAGCCGGGGCCCACACCCTGAAGGTGGCCTCTCCGGTGGCGAGGTCGTAGGCCGCACCGAGGGGCGCGGCCGCGTCGGGCGTGGGGTAGACGGTGGGCTCGGACGACGAGCAGGCGGCGAGCGCGGCGGCGGCCAGGACACCTGCGAGGCCGATGCGAGCCCTCCTGCCGCACGCGGGTCCGCGATCGTCCGGGCGCCTGACCAAGGAATCCGGTCGGCGGGGGACGAGCCCCCGCCCTACCGTCCGCCGCTGCCTGGCAGGTCGCGCAGCGCACGCCAGGAAAACCCGACGAGCCCGAGGTTTCCCAAAGGCCTCGCCGCCCGTTCCGGGCGGCTCGAGTCGGCGGGGGACGAGCCCACGCCCTACCTCAATGGACAGGACGAGCTCCCGCACTACGATTTCTTCCGCTGGGCCATGTCCACCCACACCGCCAGGAGCAGGATGAGCCCCTTGATGACGTACTGGAAGGTGATGTCCAGGTTCATGAGGCTCATGCCGTTGTCGAGCGAGGCCATCACCAGGGCGCCGATGACCGCCCCGTAGATGGTTCCCTCGCCGCCCATGAGCGAGGTGCCGCCGATGACGGCGGCGGCGATGGCGTCCAGCTCGGCGTTCTGGCCGGCCGAGGTGGTGGCGGCGTTGAGCCGCGAGGTGTAGACGATGCCGGCGATGGCGGTCATGACGCCCATGACGACGAAGAGGACGAAGGTGTGGCGCGGCACGTTGATGCCGGAGAGGCGGGCGGCGTCGGGGTTGCCGCCGATGGCGTAGAGGTGGCGGCCGAAGGTGGTGTTCTGGGCCAGGAAGGTGAAGATCAGCGCCAGCGCCATCACGAAGATCACCGACCAGGGGATGCCCAGGTACACCACCATCACCGAGGCGAACCCGGCGATGAGCGCCGAGACGAAGGCGAGGCGCAGCACCTCCAGGTACATGGGGACCAGCGGGAACCCGTAGCGGCGCCGGGCGGCGCGGTTGCGAAGGCTCGACACCACGAAGGCCAGGATCACCAGGGCCGCGAAGTAGAGGCTGGTGTCGTGGACCTGGCCCTCGGACGCGGCGGCCAGGGTGGGGACGTAGCCCTGGCCGATGAGCTTGAAGGCCTCGGCGGTGCGCTCCGGCGCCATCTCCAGGCCCTGGGTCTGGCCCCCGGTGATGCCGATGATCAGGCCCCGGAAGGCCAGCATGGAGGCCAGCGAGACGATGAAGGCCGGCACCTTGCGGTAGGCCACCCAGAACCCGTGCCAGGCCCCGATGACGACCCCGACGCCCAGGGTGGCCAGCACCGACAGGGCCACGCCCCACTCCATCTTGATCATGAGCATGGCGCACACCGCGCCGGCGAAGCCCAGCACCGAACCCACCGAGAGGTCGATGTGGCCGGTCACGATCACCAGCACCATGCCGATGGCCAGGATGGCGGTGGTGACGGTCTGCACGAAGAGGTTGGAGAGGTTGCGGGGAGTGAAGAAGACGCCCTCGGTGAGGAAGGCGAAGATGACCCAGATGGCGACCAGCGCCAGGAACATCGTGTACTGCTTGCTGTTGTGCTTGATGGAGCGGATCAGGATCTCGCGCAGGCCCTCGGCCCGCGCGCTCACCGGTTCCGCCGTCGCGGTCGCCATAAGCTAGGCCCCCCCGGTCGCGTAGTACATCACCTTCTCCTCGGTGGCCTCGGCGCGGGCGAGGTCGCCGCGGAAGCACCCCTCGTGCATGACCAGCACTCGGTCGGCGATGCCCAGCACCTCGGGGAGCTCGCTGGAGATCACCACCACGCACACCCCCTGGTCCACCAGGTCGTTGACGATGTTGTAGATCTCCACCTTGGCGCCGACGTCGATGCCGCGGGTGGGCTCGTCGAGGAACAGCACCCTGGGCTGGGTGAGCAGCCACTTGGCCAGCACCACCTTCTGCTGGTTGCCCCCGGAGAGGTTCTGCACCTTCTGCTCCAGCGAGGGGGTCTTGGTCCTGAGCTCGCGGACGAACCGGTCGGAGCGCTTGATCTCCTCGTTCTTGTCGATGACGCCCAGTCGGGAGATGCGCTCCAGGCTGGCCAGGGTCGAGTTCTCCTTGACGTCCATGCCCAGCACCAGGCCGTAGCGCTTGCGGTCCTCCGAGACCAGCGAGAGCCCGGCGCGGATGGCGTCCACCGCGCCGCGGATCTGGAGCGGGCGGCCCTCGAGGCGGATCTCGCCGCCCAGGCGGCGGCCCCAGACGCCGAAGAGGCTCATCATGAGCTCGGTGCGGCCGGCGCCCATGAGGCCGGCGATGCCGAGGATCTCCCCCTTGCGGACCTGGAACGACACCCGGTCGCAGGCCACCTCCTCGGTCAGGGGGTCGGCCACCGTCCAGTCCTTGACCTCCAGCACCGTCGGGCCGGGCGTGCGCGGCCGGCGCGGGTACATGGTGCCGAGCTCGCGCCCCACCATGTTGCGGATCATCCGGTCCTCCGGCATGGCGGGCTTGTCGTCGGTGCAGACCGTCTTGCCGTCGCGGAGCACGGTGATGCGGTCGGCGATGCGCGTCACCTCCCTGAGCCGGTGGGAGATGTAGATGCAGGTCACACCCTTCTGCCGCAGCGAGTCGAGGATCCTGAGCAGGTTGTCGGCCTCGCCCTCGGTGAGGGCGGCGGTGGGCTCGTCGAGGATGAGGATGCGCGCCTCCTTGGAGAGCGCCTTGGCGATCTCCACCAGCTGCTGCGATCCCACCCCCAGGTCGAGGATGCGGGTCGAGGGGGGGAGGTCCAGGCCCACTTTCTTCAAGGCCTCGGTGGTGCGCTGGTAGGTATGGTTCCAGTCGATGATGCCCCTGGCCCGGCACAGCTCGGCGCCCAGGAAAACGTTCTCGGCGATGGTCATCTGCTTCACCAGCGCCAGCTCCTGGTAGATGATGGCGACGCCAGCCTCCTCGCTGTCGCGGATGCGGGAGAAGCGCTGCACCCGGCCGTCGATGACGATGTCCCCCTGATAGCTGCCGTGCGGGTAGAAGCCGGAGAGGACCTTCATGAGCGTGGACTTGCCGGCGCCGTTCTCGCCCACCAGGGCGTGAATCTCGCCCTTGCGCACCTGGAAGGTGACGTCCTCGAGCGCCCGCACGCCCGGGAACTCCTTAGTGATGTTGCGCATTTCGAGGATCAGGTCGCTCATTTGATTCCTCGCCGTGCCCCCTGATCACGTCCCGCCATGCTCGGCGCCCGTGAGGGTCGGGGGAGCGCTTCGCGCTCCCCCGACGGATTGTCACTTCTTGTACACCTGCTCCTTCTTGAGATAACCGCTCTTCACCAGCACCTCCTCCAGGTTGTCCTTGGTGACGATGACCGGGGTGAGGAGCACCGAGGGCACGTCCTTCTTGTTGTTGTTGACGACGCGCCCCTGGGTGTCGATGGGCTTCCCGGCGGCCAGGTCCACCGCCATCTCGATGGCCTTCTTCCCCAGCTCGCGGGTGTCCTTGAAGATGGTCATGCTCTGGGTGCCTTGCACGATGCGGATGGCGCCGGCCAGCTCCGCGTCCTGGCCGGTGATGGGGACCTTGCCGGCCAGCCCCTGGGCCGCCAGCGCCTGGATGCAGCCGCCGGCGGTGCCGTCGTTGGGGGCCAGCACGGCGTCGATCTTGTTCTGGTTGGCGGTGAGGGCCTGCTCGCAGAGCTTCTGCGCCTCGGAGGGTTGCCAGTCCTTCACGAACTGGTCCATGACGATCTTGATGTCGCCCTTGTCGGCCAGGGGCTTGATGAACTTCATGGCCCCCTCGCGGAAGAGCTTGGCGTTGTTGTCGGTGGGGGAGCCGGCCAGCACCGCGTAGGTGCCCTTGGGCACCCGCTTGGTGATGTAGTTCCCCTGAAGCTCGCCGACCTTCACGTTGTCGAAGGAGAGGTAGTAGTAGTCGAGGGGCGAGTCGGTCACCAGCCGGTCGTAGCTGATGACCTTGATGCCGGCCTTGGCCGCCTTGTCGATGATGACCGAGGCGCTGGAGGCGTCGTGCGGCGCCAGGATCAGGATCTTGACCCCCTGCGAGATCAGGTTCTCGCACTGGGCGACTTGCTTGGCGGCGTCGTTGTCGGTCACTTGCACCCTGAGGTCGATGCCCCGCTTCTTGGCCTCGGCCTCCATGGTCAGCTTGTCCTTCACCCAGCGTTCCTCGCGCTGGGTCGGGAGCGAGAGCCCGACCTTCGGGCCCGCCGCCTGCGTCCGCGGCGCCGCGAAAAGAGAGATGCCCGCGCACGCCGCCAGGACTGCCATTCGGAGTCTCATGTGCCTTGCTCCTGTCCGTCTGGGTTGAGCTTCCACGCTGCGCTTCGGTTTCCGTGCTCCGGGGCCGCTTGGGCCTGTCAGCCGGCGACGCCTCCGCCGGCGTCATCCACCCGGCGCGGGCGGCAAGGCGGCCTCGATGGCCGCGGCCGCGTCGGGCTCCAGCCGGCGGGCCAGCTCAAGCTCCAGGTCCAGGCCCCGCGTCGTGGGCCGCCCGTCGCGGCCGTGCTCGGTCCCGTCCTCGGGGATGGCCCAGAACACCATCCGCGCGCTCGAGCCGTTGGCCCAACCCTGGACCCGATAGCGGAGCGGCCCGGGGCCCCACCCGGTCTCGAGGAACTGGGTGGCGGCGGGGTCGGGGCGCGTGTCCTTGGCGGAGGAGAACAGTCCCCCCAGGAAGAGCTGCTTCTGGCCCACGGCCTCGGCGTCGGCGCCGGCGAGCGGGTATCCCTTCTCGAAGAGCAGGCGCCGGGCCTCGGACCAGACCTCGTCGAGTGGCTTCTGGTAGCGAAAGGCGTCCAACTGGGCGGTCAGCGCCTCGCGGCGGGCGCGCTCCGCCTGCATCGACGCGCAGGACGAAACGGCCAGAGTAGCCGCGGCCAGAACGGCCGTCGGGCGGGTCATCCGGTTTCCTCGGCGGCTCTGGGACGGGAGCCCGCGACGCGGCCGCGCGCGCCGTGGGCAGCGGGAGCGGCCGGACGGGACCGGCCGCTCCGCCACCGGCGACTCACTTCTTGCGAGCCTTGAGGGCGTCGTCCTTGGACAGGTAGACCTTGCAGTCCTCGGAGTTCACCCAGGCCTGCTTGGAGTCCTTGATGAGCCAGAACATGTCCTTGTTGCACTGGTCCTTCTTGTCGCCCTTGTGGATGATGTAGTTCACCCGGCCGTTGTCGAAATCCTTCTCGTCGAGGAGCCAGTAGACGCCGAAGTCGTCCTTGCCGGACTGCGGCAGGGGCTTGAACCACTGCACCCCCTTGAGCGGGCGGTCGGTCATCTGCTTCTGGGCCCACTCGTCGCCGGCCTCCTCCTTCTTCTGGAAGCTCTCCCACACGTGGAGGCCCCAGCCGTCGTAGCTCCCGTCGGCTCGGAAGTAGTGCACCGCCACCTTGCCGTCGGGCAGCTTGAAGTCCTCGGCCTGGGCCGGGCGGGCCAGGGCCGCGAGGGCCGCTAGGCCCGCCACCGTCAGCAGTCTCTCGATTCTCATGGATGCGTCCTTTCGTGGAGGGTGGTCTTGTAGTCCGGCGCGACCGGCCCTGCCTGCCATTGGCGCCGGCCTGGAAGGCGGGCGAGGTCGGGAGGCGAGCCTCCCGACCCCGCGAGCCATCCGCCTACCACCAGGACTCGATCTGCGCTCCGAAGGTGATCCCGTTCTTCTCGCAGCCGTAGACGCCGTTGACGGTGCCGCCCGTGGCGCAGGCGGTCTGGCCGAAGATGCCGTCCCGCTGCGCGGCGTCGTTCCAGGAGGCGTAGGTCAGGAAGACGCGGAACTCGGGACGCGTGAAGTACGCGCCGCCCGGGCCCGGCGGCGGGTGGAGCAGCAGCGCCGGCGTGATCTTGAGCATGGTCCGGGCATCCTTGTTGCCCCCCGCGGGGGCCTCCTTGGGAGTGACCGAGTTGTAGCCCACGTCCAGCGCCAGGCTGAACAGGTCGCTGAAGTGGTAGATGGGCCGGGCGCCGATGCCGAACTGCGTGGCCTGGTTCCAAGTGGCGTAGAAGTCGGGGTCCGGGGCCGGGTCGTCGTTGTACCGGTGCTTGTAGTCCGCGTAGGTGGCCGTGAAGGCCACGGTGAACTGCGCCGAGGGGTTGATGGCCAGGTCCTCCACGACCCGGAACTGGCTGCTGTCGCTGGTGCGGTCCCAGGAGGGGTAGGGGCTCATGGGCGTGGCCGAGCCGTTGGCCCACTGCAGGGTCAGGTTGTTCCGGCCGCCCGCGAAGGGCGCGCTCCACTGTCCGTTGACCCAGTGGCTGATCTCCTGGCGATCCGGGTCCGGGTTGCTGCCGCCCGGCGAGGAGTCGATGAAGGCCGTGTAGCCGAGGGCCAGGCTCCCCAGGGGGAGCGCCACGCTGTAGAGGCGGAGCTCGGGTCGCCACATCTGCCGCTGGCCGTTGTGGTTCTGGAACACCGAGATGGCGAGCTTGCCGATGGAGACGTCCAGCTCCTCGATGCCGGCCCCGGGACCGCTGACGTCCCAGTAGAAGAAGTCGATCATGTGGACGTCCTGGCGCATGAAGTAGCGCTTCCCGGCCCAGATCATGGCGCTGCCGAGTCCGGGGATCCCCTTCGCACCCACCCAGATCTGGCGCAGGGCGATCTCGTTGGCGCCACCGGTCAGGGCCTCGTAGTCCTGCGACTGGCTGGTCTTGTAGGCCAGCATGGTCGAGTAATTGAACTCGAGGCCGCTCTTGTCCTTGTAGAAGCTCTGGTCGAACTGGGCCTCGGCGTAGGTCTCGCACTCGTTCCCGAGGCGGAACTTGTAGTCGGCATTGGGGGCGGCGAAGCACTGCTGCTGCCCGCCCGAGCCGCTGCCGCCGATGCCGGAACGGAAGTAGCCGTGGAAGTCGACGGCCGCCGCGGGGGCGGACGCCATGAACACGGCGGCCACCGCGACCGCCATCACGGTTCTCATCGCCTTCATGGAGTCTCTCCTTTCG
>DASTPH010000026.1:0-29034 GCA_035762305.1 Anaeromyxobacteraceae bacterium | reverse complement strand
GCCGCAGCCGCTCGACTTGGCGGGAGGCGGCGGCAGCTGGCACACCGACGGCGCGGAGCCGGTGCAGGTCCAGCCCGCCTCGACCGAGCACGCCGACGAGCAGCCGTCGCCATTGGTCAGGTTGCCATCGTCGCAGCCCTCTCCGGCCTCCACCTGGCCGTTGCCGCACCAGGCGTAGTTCGAGCACGGGCTCGAGGCGAGGGGAACCAGCGTCACGTCGACGTTGTCGATCGCCACTCCGCACGGCCCCGGCCGCCCGAGGCCGGTGCACACGGTGTTCGAGTCCTGGGTGTACTCGAAGCGGAGCTGGAGGGTGCGCCCGGTGACGCCCTGGCCGGGGAAGCGCATGGCGACGTGAACCGGCCCGCCCGAGGCGCCGGACCACACCGACATGTCCTGGAAGTAGGCCGGGTCCATGGTGCGCGGCAGATGGCGCGGGAAGTGGCGGGCGCTGCCGGTCTTGATCTCGGTGGCGAAGGCCTCCGCCAGGACGGAGCGGAGCGCGCTCGTGGCGTCGTAGAGGCGCAGGGTGAGGCCGTCGTAGGCCAGGAGCGCCTGGGTGGGCTCCTCCTCCAGGTCGTAGGTGAGGTCGAAGTCCACGCGGAGCTCGCTCACCCCGGCCGAGCTCGGCACGGCGAAGGACGGCGAGAAGAGGCGAGACCAGAGCGTCTGCTCGGTCTCGCCGTGAAAGGCGGCGTTCGACCCAGGGGTAAGCGCGGCGCTGGTGATCCACGACGACGCGGGGCTCCCGGTGGGAGTGACGCTCATCCACCCGGCCGGGAGGTTCGGCGGGGCCACGCCCTGGAAGGTCTCGTGGAGGAGCACAATGGGCGAGCACGGCGTGCCGGTCTCGAGCCGGATGGGCAGCTGAATGGAGCCCTGAGCAGCCGTCAGGGTGAGGGTGAGATCGACGGGAGTTCCGGCCCCGAAGGAGGGCGCGATCGCCAGCGCGAACGGCGGCGAGCCCTGCTGCTGGGCGCCGGGCGCGAGGTCCGGGTAGCCCGAGGTCGCCGAGGAGACGGTCACGCCGGGCGTGTCGCTGGCGAGGGTGGCGGCGATCCCGGTGATGGTGGCTGGGCTCACCGCCGGGTTGGTCACGTAGTTCTCGACGTTGACGGCGATGGTGAAGGTGTCCCCCGGGTCGAGGAACCCGTTGCAGGGCGCGCTGCAAGTGGTCTCGGCGACCACCCGCCCGACGTCGCGCAGCGGCAGCACCACGGCCGATTCTTCGCGCCGGTCGAGATAGGTGTCCGGCGAGATCATCTGCAGCGCCGGCAGCCCCTCGTCGAACCGGGGCGTAACGGCGGTGGCGCCGAAGGCGGCGTAGAGCCTTCCCCCGAAAGCGATGGCGCCGTTGTAGTCGCCGAGGTTCGGCTGGCTGGTGTCGTTGCCGTATCCGGCGTGGAAGGGCCGGTCCATGAGGCGGGTGGGCGGCGTCCAGGTGGCACCCCCGTCCGCCGAGGAGGTGGCCATCACCTCGGTGAGATCGCCGGTGGCGGCGTAGCCCTGGTCGAGCCAGCTCACCCAGGCTCGGTGCGTCCCCTGGTCCACGGCCACCACCGCGTAGAACTGGGCCCGGTCGTTCCCGGGGGCGGCGTCGAGCAGGAGCGGCGATCCCGTGCCGCAGGAGCCGGTGAAGGTCCGGATGGCGATGTCGCCGGTACCGTTGGCGACGTTGCGCTGGTAGGCGACGTAGACGCGCCCCGTGCCGTGGTCGATCTCCATCGTCGGCGAGACGTTGACGCGGTCGACGCCGAGGATCTGGTCCTCGGGAGAGAAGCTCTGGGCGTCGAGGGCGACCGGCGCCGACCAGGTGGATCCGCCGTCGGTGGATCGGGAGCAGCGGATGTTGCGTAGCCCGGTGGTGGGCGCGCCGGAGACCCATACGACATAAGCGGTGGAGGTGGCGTTGGTGGTCCCTGGCAGGAACCGCGGCACGGAGCCCTGGACGCCGCCGCCCGCGGGGGCGGTCTCGACCGTGGCGGCCCCCGACCAGGTGGATCCGCCGTCGTCGGAGAAGGTGGTCCGGATGGCGACGGAGGTGGCGGTGAAGTCGGTCCACGACACCAGGACCCGGCCGAACGGGCTCACGTCGATGAACGGCTTGTCCGCGTCGTGGCCGGCGACGAAGGTGGGGGCCACCTCGATGGGGCCAGCCCACGAGGTCCCCGCGCCCGGCCCGCCGTTCGAGACGTGCAGGCAGATCCCCTGCAGGCCGTCCGGCCGGACGTAGACCGACGAGTAGACGAAACGGTCGTTCTGCGCGTCGTACTTCACGTCGGGGTCGCCGAACACCTGGCCGCCCGCCACCGTCGGCAGCAGGCTCTCGCCTCCAGGGCCGACGGGGACCGGCGACCAGGTGAGGCCGCCGTCGGTGGAGCGCGCCAGGCCCGAGATGCTCGGAACCGGGTTCTGGGTGAACAAGGTGGAATCGTTGAACCCGGCGATGAGGATGTTGCCGTTGGCGTTGGCGGCGAGCGAGGTCTCCGACTGAAACCCGGCCCGGTTGGCGCCGCTCGCGATCACGTCGGGCAGGCCGACCGCCGCCGCCTCCAGGATGGGTTGGAGCAGCTTCTCCGCCAGCGCCGGGGCGGCGGGCGCCTGGTCCGGATCGACAGCGCCGCGGAGCCCCGCCGCCCGGGCGCCCATGGGGGACATCTCCTGGTATCGCCGTTCCTCGGCGGACTTGGCCTGCTTGGGCCCGGGGCGGGGCGAGGAAGGGGCGGTGCCGGCGCGCGCGGCGGCTGCCGGAAGAGGGCCGAGCAGCGACAGGGCGAGCGTCAGGATGGCGATCCGGAACATGTCTGTCTCGATGCGTCCGGCGGGGCGGGCGCGATGTGGAGGGAGCGGCGTCGGTTTGACCGCGAGGCTAGCACGGACCGGGAAGCGCCATGGTCTTTCCGGTGGGTCGACGCGCTTCGGTGCCGCGCGGGTGGTACCGCCAGGAGACGAAATCTGAGCGTCGGCGTCCGGCGGGCTGGGCGAGCGCGTAGCATCCCGGTCGGTTGGCTTCGGCCAACCCTCCGGTCCCAGAGTCCGATAATGTGGATTATGTCAACTGCGACCGAGCGCGGCGCCGGCCGACAGGCGCTCCAGGGAGGCCGCCGCGTCGCCAGCGAGCGGGTCGTCCTCCTCGCCCGGGGCGCTATCTCTCGACCCGGTGGGCTGGTGATGGCAGCAGGCCGGGTTCTCGGCGAGGAGCTTCATGATCCGCGGGCCCCCCGCGGCGCCGGCGACCGCGGCCACGGCGCACGGACAGGCCTCGGCGAGGTTCTGCGGCAGGCGCTCCTGGATGCCCGCCAGCGCGTCGCGCAGCTCCTGCTTCACCCGCTCCAGGCGCTCCAGGCGCGCCTCGGCCCGCTCCAGGTGGCGCAGGAGCACCTCCCGGAAGCGGACCGCGAACTCGGCGACGCTGCTGCATCCCGAGCGCAGGCCGGCGAGCGCGCGGATGTCACAGATGGAGAGGCCGAGCTCGCGGAGGTCCAGGATGAGGCGCAGTCGCTCCAGGTCCTCATGGGTGTATCGGCGATGGCCGCCCTCGCTCACGACGGCCGGCCTGAGGAGCCCTTCCTCCTCGTAGAACCGAACGGTCCTGACCGTGTTGCCGGTGGCGCGCGCCAGATCGCCCGAGGACAGCTCGGCTTTCACGCAAGTGTGCGTAATGGCGCTGGAAGCCCGCCGCAAGCGGAGGTGTATCCCAAACGATCACTTACCTCGAGGATCTCACGCTCACTGTAGGCCGATGTGCGCTAGCAAGTGCCCGGAATCACGAGAAAGCGTGTCAACGCCCCGCGCGGGGCCTTCCCCCAAAACAGCTTCTCGCCGCCGGGCGCCTCTCGCCGTCAGGTACCTCACGGGGCCAGGCGCCGCCGCGGAGCGTTCAGCCCTGGAGGAGGTCTCGCGCGATGACCAGGCGCTGGATCTCGCTCGTCCCCTCGTAGATGGTCTGGACCCTGGCGTCGCGGAAGAGGCGCTCCACGGGGAACTCGCTGGTGTAGCCGTAACCGCCGTGGATCTGGACCGCCCGGTCGACCGCGCGCTGGGCGGCCTCCGAGGCGAAGAGCTTGGCCATGGAGGCCTCGCGGGTGAAGGCGCGTCCCTGCTCCTTCAGGAAAGCCGCCCGGATGGCCATGAGCCGTGCGGCATCGTGGGCGGTCTTCATGTCCGCCAGCATGAAGGCCACCGCCTGGTGCTCGGCGATGGGCTTCCCGAAGGTGGTCCGCTCCCGGGCGTAGCGGACGCTGGCCTGGAGCGCGGCGCGGATGGTGCCGGTGGCCTGCGAGGCGATGCCGATCCGGCCGCCGTCCAGGGCGGCGAGCGCGATGGTGAACCCCTGCCCCGGCCGGCCCAGCACCGCCGAATCCGGGACGGCGCACCCCTCGAGGAGGAGCGCCACCGTGCTCGAGGCGCGCAGCCCCATCTTCTCCTCGTGCTTCCCGACGGACAGGCCCGGGGTCCCCGCCTCCAGGAGGAAGGCGGTGATGCCAAGGGTGCCGGCGACGGGGTCGGTGCGGGCAAAGACCACGAAGACGCCGGCCTCGGCGCCGGCGGTGACCCACTGCTTCTGGCCGTCGAGCACCCAGCCGTCGCCCCGCCGCACCGCCCGCGTGGCGAGCCCAGCCGCGTCGCTTCCGGACTGGGGCTCGGAGAGCGCGAAGGAGCCCGCCGGCCACTCCGCCGAGGCGAGCCGCGGCAGGCAGCGCGCCTTCTGGGCCTCGCTGCCGAAGCGGGCGATGGCCTCGGCCACCATGTTGGTGACCGACATGGTGATCGCGAGCGAGCAATCGGCGGCGCTGATCTCCATGAGCGCCAGGGCGTAGGCCACCGCCCCGGCCTCCGAGCCGCCGTGCTCGGCGGGGACGTTGGCGCACAACAGGCCCAACTCGCCCAGGCCCCGCACCAGGTCGGCCGGGAAGCGCGCCAGGCGGTCGTTCTCGGCGGCGGCGGGCGCCACCCGCTTCTCGGCGAAGGATCGGGCGGTGGCGGCGACGGCGGCCTGGGCCTCGGTGGGCTCGAAATCCATCGGGCTGTTGCAGCGACTGGGCGGGACCGGCCTGCTGGGTCGGGGGGCCCTAGTCCTTGAGGACGGCGGCGGAGATCACCAGGCGCTGGATCTCGCTCGTCCCCTCGTAGATCTCGGTGATGCGGCTGTCGCGCCAGTGGCGCTCCACGTCGTACTCCTTCACGTAGCCGTAGCCGCCGTGGATCTGGATGGCCTTGGAGGTCACCCGCTCGCACATCTCCGAGGCGTAGAGCTTGGCCATGGCGCTCTCGGCCGAGTGGCGCACGCCCTGGTCCTTGAGCGAGGCAGCCCGCCACACCAGGAGGCGCGCCGCGTCGAGCTCGGTGGCCATGTCGGCCAGCATGAACTGGATGGCCTGGAACTGGGCGATGGGCTGGCCGAAGGCCTTGCGCTCCTTGGCGTAGGCCAGAGCTTCCTCGTAGGCGGCGCGGCCGATGCCCAGCGCCTGGGCGGCGATGCCGATGCGGCCGCCGTCGAGGGTGGCCATGGCGATCTTGAACCCCTCCCCTTCCGCCCCCAGCCGGCAGCGCGTCGGGACGACGCAGTCCTCGAAGAAGATGGTGCAGGAGCCGGAGGCGCGGATGCCCACCTTGTCGTCCGGCTTGCCGCGGACGAGGCCCCTGGCGTCGGCCGGCACCAGGAAGGCGGTGATGCCCTTGTGGCGCTTTGGCTTGTCGGTCATGAGAAACACCAGCACCGCGTCGGCCTGGGGGCCGTTGGTGATGAAGTTCTTCGAGCCGTTGATGACGTACTCGTCCCCATTCCGGACCGCCACGGTTCGCATCTCGGCAGCGTCCGAGCCGCTCATGGGCTCGGTCAGGGCGAAGCAGCCGAGCTTCTCGCCGCGGGCGAAAGGGGCCAGGAACTGCTTCTTCTGCTCGTCGGTGCCGAACTTCATCACCGGGTCGCAGTAGAGCGAGTTGTTGACGCTCATGATGACGCCGGTGCCGGCGCAGCCGCGGGAGATCTCCTCCATGGCAAGCGCGTAGGAGACGTTGTCCATGCCGGCCCCGCCCCACTCCGGCGGGATGGCCACCGCCATGAGACCCATCTCGGCGAGCTTCTTCACCGCCTCGGCCGGGAACTGGTGGTGCTCGTCCCACTTGCGGGCGTTGGGCGTGAGCTCCTTCTCGGCGAACTCGCGGCAGAGGTCGCGGACCTGGCGCTGCTCCTCGGTCAGCTCGATGTGCATGGCACCTCCGTCCTATCGCCCCTGGAACCTGGCGGGCCGCTTCTCGAGGAAGGCCTTCATGCCCTCGCGGGCGTCCTCGGTGCCGAAGAGCACCGCGAAGGCCTGGCGCTCGAGCTGGCTGCCGGTCTCGAGGTCCGCGTCGGAGGCGGCCAGCACCGCCCGCTTGGCCTGGGCCACGCAGACCGCCCCCTTGCCGGCGATCTTCCTGGCCACCCCCATCACGTGCTCCATGAGCTTCTCGGCCGGGAGCACCTCCAGCACCAGGCCCATCTCCCTGGCCCGGGCGGCGTCCACCATGTCGCCGGTGAGGATCATCGCCATGGCCCGCATGGGGCCGATCCGACGGGCCAGGCGCTGGGTGCCGCCGAAGCCGGGGATGAGGCCCAGGTTCACCTCGGGCTGCCCGAAGCGCGCCTTCTCGCTGGCGTAGACGAGGTCGCAGGCCAGGGCCAGCTCGCAGCCGCCGCCCAGGGCGAAGCCGTTCACGGCGGCGACGGTAGGGACGTCCAGGGCCTCCAGGCCGGCCAGGGTGTGGTGCCCCAGGTCGGCGAAGCGCCGCGCCTCGAGGGGAGAGAGCCCCGCCATCTGCGAGATGTCGGCCCCGGCCACGAAGGCCTTGTCGCCGGCGCCGGTGATCACCAGCGCCCTGAGCGAGGCGTCGGTCCGGGCCGCCTCGATCACCTGGGAGAGCTCCTCCAGGGTCCGGGAGTCGAGCGCGTTCAGCGCCTTGGGGCGGTTCAGGGTGACCACCCCCACCCCGTCCTGAACCGCGTAGAGCAGGTTCTCGAGCTGCACGGCGCCTCCGTCACTTGGCCTGCGAGTAGTCGTAGAAGCCGCGGCCGCTCTTGCGGCCGTACCAGCCGGCCGCCACGTACTGCCGGAGCAGCGGGGCCGGCCTGTACTTGTCGTCGCCGAGCTCGCGGTGCAGCACCTCGGCGATGGAGAGGCAGGTGTCGAGCCCGATGAAGTCCGCCAGGGCGAGCGGGCCCATGGGGTGGTTCAGGCCCAGCTTCACGGCGGTGTCGAGGTCCTCGGGTGTGGCGAGCCCCTCCTGGAGCGCGAAGCAGGCCTCGTTGATGAGCGGGATGAGCACCCGGTTCACGATGAAGCCCGGCATGTCCCTGGAGGTGACGGTGGTCTTGCCGAGCTTCTTCGCCAGATCGAGCACCGCCCGGTAGGTCTGCTCGGAGGTCGTCAGCGAGCGGATGACCTCCACGAGCTGCATCACCGGCGGGGGATTCATGAAGTGCATGCCGATGAACTTCTCGGGGCGACGCGTGGCGGCGCCGAGCGCGGTGATGGAGATGGAGCTGGTGTTGGAGGCCAGGATGGCCCCCGGCCCGAGCAGCGCGTCGAGCTTCCGGAGTATCTCCTTCTTCACCCCCTCGTTCTCCACCACCGCCTCGATGGCGAGGTCGGCTCCGGCGCAGTCGTCGAGCCCCTGGCCGGCCCTGATGCGGGAGAGGATGGCGGAGCGCTGCTCCGCGGTGAACTTCCCCTTCTCCACCAGCTTCTGCAGCCCGGCCCCCAGCTTCGCCAGGGCCTTCTCGGCCAGCTCGGGCGCGGCGTCCACCATCGTCACCGAGATGCCGGCCTGGGCCGCCACCTGGGCGATGCCGCTCCCCATCTGCCCCGCGCCCACCACCGCCATGCGCTCGATCGCCATGGGACGTTCCTCCGCAGGAGCGCGCCTCGACCGGACCGCGACGGACGCGCCCGGCCTTGGTAGCCTCGCCCGACTCGGATGTCAATGCGTCGCGGCGACCGGCGGTCCCTGGCTCCGCCGAGGTTTGACCGCGGTCAGCGCCCGAGCGGCAACACGATGGTGCCGGCCTCGGAGACCGTGACCGGCCGCTCGAAGACGCCGGTTCCGTCCCGCACCACCGCCAGGTAGTCGCCGTCCGGGAGGCGCACCGGGTGACGCACCTCGCGGGCGCCGGCCGGGACGTGGATCTCGGCCCGGCGCAGCACCTCGCCGCTGCGCCGGATCTCCACCGACAGGCTCCTGGCCGTGGCGCCGGCGGGCAGCCCGTACACCAGGGTCACCTCCCGCGGCGCGGCGCGGAAGAGCAGGAACCCGACCCCCACCGCACCGAGGATCAACACCACCCGCGCGAGCGCCTTCACGGCTCCTCGGCCTCGGGCTCCCCGCTCCTCGGCCTCGCCGGCTTCACGGCCACGCGGGTCCGGGAGCGCCCCTTGGCATCCTTGAGCCGGATCTCGGCGTTGACCTCCACCGCCATCGACTCCAGGACGCGGAGGAGCTCGCGCCGGAAGGCCTCCGACTCCAGGAAGCGGCGGATCTCCGTCGAGACCACCCGCAGCACCTCGTCCTTGGCCCCGGAGGCCTGCTGCACCAGGTAGCCGGCCAGCTCCTTGGGGAGCTTCCACTCCCGCGCCAGCTTGCGGGCGCTCTCCTCGGTGAGGAACAGGGCCCCTGCCCCGGCCAGCACCACCTTGCGCACCACGTCGGCGACGAGCCCGCCCAGCGACGCGGCTGGGCCGACCTCCGCCGGCGCGGGGTCCTCGAGCGGCTCCGGGGGGAGCTTTTCCTCGGCCATTGGGTTCGCTTATAGCAGTTTTCGGCGGCTCGCCGGCGGGCGGCCAATCGGCCGGCGCTGCTACGGCGGGGCGCACGCGAAGATCCGCTCGAGGCCGGCGCGCCGGATCACGGTACGGGAGCCGTGTCGTCCCCAGGAGAACCCGGCTCCGGTCTCGGCGCACCGGAGGTCCGTGATCAGGAAGCGATCGTCGAGGGTCTGCGCAAAGGCGCGGAGCGTTGCGTCGGCGCTGGCGGCGGCCGCGGCCCGCGTCATGGTCGCGGGGTTGCGCTTCCACAGCTCCCCCGTCCACCGCGCCGTCACGTCGTCGAGGAGCGAGGTATGGGGCGGCTGGTAGAGCCGGAAGGTCTCGTGCAGGAAGTGGTCGAGGTCCGGGCTCTGATGGATCAGCACCGGTGGGTCGTGGCAGGCGAAGAACACTGGCGCCGGAGCCCGCGGGGAGGCCCCCGCGTCGATGACCCAGAAGTTCCCGCAACCATCTGGTGCGATGGGGATGCCACGGGGCAGGAGCTCGACGAACTCGAAGGCCAATGCACTACCGGTGAAGTCGATGTCGTCGAGCGGCCCCTCGATCCCGGAACAACGCTGGAGGAGCTCCGCGAGCTCGCGCGGCAGGGGAAATCCGCGCTCGCGCTCTAGCGCCGCCACCTCCGTTGGCGACAGGCCGCGGCGGACGCCGATCTGGAGGGCCCTGCCGTCGTCCAGGGTGAGGTTCCCGGAGGTCGCTCGCACGATCTCGTCCCAGGCGGACACGCGCAGAGCATACCCCCAGGCCAAAGCGGCACCGCGCTCTCTTCCGATCGGAACGTCGCCCGCGAGTTCTACTGGTTAGAACCGGAATTACCCTTTCGGGTAGTGACGCCTTCATGGTGGCGGGAGTGTGGCGGTCGTGCAGCGTGCGCAGAGCCGTCGCCGCCGACTAGGCGCCGGTCACCCCCGCCTGGCGAAGTCGTGCCGAGAGGTGGTCGAGGAACACCCTGACCTTCGGCGGCGTCGGCCGTGAGCGCGGGTAGAGCGCGTGGATCGCGGTGCGCCGGGGGAGCGCGTACGCCTGGAGCAGCTCGACGAGCGCGCCGGAGCGAAGGTCGCCCGCGACCATGAACTCCGGAAGGACGGCGATCCCCAGACCGGCCAGGACCGCCGCGCGCATCGCCAGGCCGTGGTTGGTGTCGAGCGACCCGGCGGTCGCCAGCGGCGCGGCGCGCGCGCCCCTGAAGCGCCACTCCTCCGCGCGAGTCACGTTGGTGTAGTGGAGGCAGTCGTGCGCGCGGAGGTCCTCCGGCGTGCGCGGCGTCCCCCGCCGCGCGAGGTACGAGGGCGCGGCCACGACGACGCGGCGGTCCAGCGCCAGCTTGCGCACCGCCAGCGCCGAGTCGGCGAGGGGCGCGATCCGCACCACCACGTCCCACCCTCCCGCGCCGGCGTCCACCAGCCGGTCGTCGAGGATGAGCTCGATCCGCAGGCCCGGGTGGCGCGCCAGGAGGTCCGGGAGGGCGGGCGCCAGGAACGTCTCCCCGAAGACGACCGGGCCATTCACGCGCAGCGTTCCCAGCGGCGCGGCGGCCAGCGCGGCCACCGCCTCCGCGCCCGCGCCCGCCTCCTCGAGCATCCGCGAGGCGCGCACCTCCAGGGCGCGTCCGGCCTCGGTGAGCGCGACGCGGCGGGTGGTGCGCTGCAGGAGCCGGGTCCCGAGGTGCGCCTCCAGCCGGGCCACGGCCTTGCTGACGGCGGACTTGGATGCGCCGACCTCGCGGGCGGCCGCGGTGAAGCCACCGAGCCTCGCCACGCGAGCGAACACCGCCATGTCGGCCAGGTCCTCCGGGCGCGGGGCCATATTGTCCTCTGTAAGAAACTATGTTGTGCCGAAATCGAGGATGAAGGCAAGGGAGCCCAACGGTACCTTGCTCCCGCCGCCCGCAATCCCGCGGGCCCGAGACGAGGAGAAGGAGCATGCAGACCGCCGTCGCCACCACCGTCGTCGCCGAGCCGCGAACCGCCGCCTACGCCATCGACCCGGCGCACGCTAGCGCCCAGTTCAAGGTCCGCCACCTCATGATCGCGCACGTGCGCGGCGAGTTGGGCGAGGTGGCCGGGGACGTGGTCCTCGACCAGGCCGACCTCGCCCGCTCGAGCGTCGTCGCCCGCGTCGACGCGACCGCCATCGACACCCGGAACCCCGACCGAGACGCGCACCTGCGCAGCGCGGACTTCCTCGACGTGGCGAACCACCCGGCGCTCACCTTCCGCTCCACCGAGGTGCGGCCCGACGGCCGCGGTCGGCTCGAGGTCGCGGGGGAGCTCACCATCCGCGGGGTCACCCGGCCGGTGACGCTGGGCGTCGAGCTGTCCGACGAGATCCGCGATCCGTGGGGGAACGCCAAGCGGGGGGTCACCGCGACCGCGCGGCTGGACCGCAGGGACTTCGGGCTCACCTGGAACGCGGCGCTGGAGACGGGCGGGCTGGTAGTCGGCGACGCGGTGGAGGTGACCATCGAGGCGGAGCTGGTGCGCCGGGCGTAGCGGCAGTCGACGGCGGCCAGCGAGGGGCGATGGCGCGCTCGCGGCCCGGAATGCCGCCAGGGCGGCGGGATCGGGCCGGCGTGGCCCCGGGTGAGTTAGGGTTCAGCCCCTCCTGGCGAGCCGGTCGCGCACCAGCTGGATGTGGACCTTCAAGGTGTAGAGCATCTGCGAGTACATGAGCGGGACGCGGAGGTGGCCGGCGCGCGCTTCCAGCGCCTCCAGCCGCGGCACCAGGTCGGCGGCAGAAGCGCCCGGGGGACGATTCTCCAGCTCCATCTCCAGCACCTTCAGCTCGCCGTAGAGCACCACGATGCGGCGCTGCATCACCGCTTGGTAGACGCCCGGGCCGATGCGGATGAGCGGGTAGGCAATGCCCACCAGCGGGACGAGAATCACGAGCAGCCGCTCGGCCAGCACCCACAGCCAGAAGGGCAGGTGGCGCTGGAGGAACGGGCTTCCGGTGGTGTGGTAGCGAGCCGCGTACTCGGAGAGCGGGATGTCGATCGCTTCCGGCGCCGGGAAGGTCCCCGCCCGGTGGAAGATCCCCGGCCCGGAGTGGATCTTCGAGGCGGCCTGGAGGAGCAGGTACTGGATGGCGGGATGGAGGTCCTCCCGGATCACCAGGCTCGACTTGGAGGCCAGCAGGACCACGTCCTTCGGCGGCAGGTCCCTCGGGAGGTCCCCCACGCCGCTGGGCAGGACGACCTTGGTCAAGTGCGGGTTCAGCGCCACCACCGCGTCGGCCCGAGGGAGGGAGGTGGGCGAGACGTGCGGCGAGGCCGCGAGCTCGCGCACCAGCGGAGCGTCCCAGGAGGCGACCATGGCGAAGCCGTCGATCTCTCCGCGGAGGAGCCGCTCCGCCGCCTCCTTCGGCGCGAGCCCGAGGAGACCGGATCCCTTCCGGTCGGCGCCGAGCAGCGAAAGGATCTGCAGCGCCAGCGCCCGCGTGCCGCTGCCCTCCGGCCCGATCGAGATCCGCTTGCCGGCGATCCCCTCGGCGGCGGTCCCGCGTCCCGCCGTGCGCTCGAAGTACCATAGCGGTTCGTAGCCGATGGTGCCGAGCGACAGGAGCCCGCTGGCCTCGGCGCCGGAAACTCCGGCCATGGCGAAGCCGACCTTCACGCCCGATCGGGGATTCCGCAGCCTGCTCAGGTTCTCGACGGCGCCCGCAGTCGGCGCCAGCCGGAGGTCCACGCCGGATGCGGCCAGGAGAGCGCGGTAGCGCTTGCCGAACTCCGCGTAGTCTCCGCCCTCGGGGCCGGTCGCCATGGTGACCGTCCGGGGCGGGATGCCCTCGGACAGGAGGGACCAGGCTCCGACGACGAGGGCCAGCGCGACCGCAGCCGCGATGAGGAGGCGGAACGCCCTCGAGCGCTTGGCCACTCCTGGCCCCCCGCCGGCTTCAGGCCCGCGGTTGGGCCCCGATGACCGGCAGCCGCGGCGCCTTCATCACTTGCACGCTCACGGCGGCGGCCACCTGCCCGGCCACCTCGAGGAAGGCCCTCGACTGGGGGCTCTCCGGCGCCCGGGCCACCACCGGCACCCCGGCGTCCCCTGCCTCGCGGATGGCGAGGTCGATGGGGACCTCTCCCAGGAAGCGGATGTCCATCTTCTCGGCGGCCTTGCGGGCCCCGCCGTGGTCGAAGATGGCGGTCTCGGCCCGGCAGTGGGGGCAGACGAAGGACGACATGTTCTCCACGATGCCCAGCACCGGGATGGAGACCTTGTCGAACATGAGCTTGGCCCGGATGACGTCGGCCAGCGCCACGTCCTGCGGGGTGGAGACCAGCACCACCCCGGCGGCGCGGACGTTTTGGGCCAGGGTGAGGGGCACGTCGCCCGTGCCGGGCGGCAGGTCCAGCACCAGGTAGTCGAGCTCGCCCCAGTTCACGTCGCGCATGAGCTGGATGAGGGCCCCGGTGACCATGGGGCCGCGCCAGATGAGCGCCTGGTCGGGGTCCACCAGGAAGCCGATGGACATGACCTTGAGGCCGTGGGCCTCGATGGGGTCCAGGGTCTTGCCGTCGCGGGAGCGTGGGCGCGTGGAGTGCAGGCCGGTGAGGATGGGGATGGAGGGACCGTAGATGTCGGCGTCGAGGATGCCCACGCTGGCGCCCATGCGCGCCAGCCCGACCGACATGTTGATGGCCACGGTGCTCTTCCCGACGCCCCCCTTGCCGGCGCCCACCAGCACGATGTTCTTCACGCCCGGGGTGAGCTGTCCCTGGGAGGCCCCCGGGGCGGCCCGGACCTGCGCCCCCCAGGCGATCTCGACGCGCTTGGCGCCGGCGCCCCGGAGCGCTGCGTCCACGTCCTTGCCGATGCGATCCTTGAGCGGGCAGGCGGGGGTGGTGAGCTCCACCTTGAGCTTGACGGCGTCGCCCTCGACGGTGAGGTCCTTCACCATCCCCAGGCTGACCAGGTCGCGGTGCAGCTCGGGATCCATCACCTTTTTGAGCGCGGCCAGGGCCGCCTCGGCGTCGAATGGCATGCGCGCCTTATAGCGGGGGAATCAGGGGTTCTCAATCACTCCAGGGCGTCCACCCGCCACTCGCCTGCCTCGAGGAGGAGCCGCGCCGCCTTCCCCTCCCCCACCGCCAGGGTGGCCCGGTCCCCGTCCACCACCGGCAAACGCCCGGCCGCGAGCAGGGCCTGCACCCGCTCCGCGGACTCGCGCCCCACCCGGGCCGAGGCCGCCAGGTCCGCCGCCAGCGTGGCCGGAGTGGAGCGGGCCCGCCATCGGGCAGAAAGCAGCGGCCAGGCCTCGTCGAGGCGGTCGTTCCGCACCGCGGTGGCGAAGCGCCCCAGCACCTGGCCCGCCTGGGCGGCCGGCCCGGCCGGATCGCCTGCCCCGGGGGACGGCGGCGCGGCGGCGCAGGCCGCGAGGAACAGGCTGGCAGCAGCCATCGCGCGCATGGCCGCCCCATACACCACCCCGTCGCCGGGCGCCACGCCGTGGTACCCTCGCCGCGGGAGAGCGATGCTGCGCGCCATCCGGCTCGAGGGAGAGGAGATCCGCCCCGGGGGGCGCGAGGTGTGCCAGCCGGGGGCGCCGTTCTGGGCGGACCTCTCGCCGGACCCGGAGAACCTGGCCTGGCTCTCGCAGCGGTTCGGATTCCACCCGCTGGCGCTGGAGGACTGCGTTCACCTCGACCAGCGCGCCAAGTTCGAGGAGTACCCGGGCGCGCTCTTCGCGGTGGTCCACCGTTTGTCGCCGCTCCCGGACGATTCCGGGCTCCAGGCCCACGAGGTCCACTGCTTCCTCACCCCCGAGGCCCTGGTGACCGTGCACTGGGCGGTGAACCAGGAGGTGGACCGAGTCTTCGGTCGCTGCGCCGCCGATCCGGCGCTCCTGGGCCGCGGGGCCGACTTCGCCCTCTATCTGCTCCTCGACGCCGTCACCGATGCGCATTTCGCCGTCGCCGATGCGCTGACCGACGAGATCGACGACCTCTCGGCGCAGGTGGCGTCGCAGGAAGCGGACGGGGAGC
This sequence comes from Anaeromyxobacteraceae bacterium, assembly GCA_035762305.1. Taxonomy (GTDB): domain Bacteria; phylum Myxococcota; class Myxococcia; order Myxococcales; family Anaeromyxobacteraceae; genus DASTPH01. The sequence goes on along the minus strand of DASTPH010000026.1, from coordinate 14,247 downwards.
TCATGGGGCGCATCCTGGCGGCCCGGCGGGCCCACGCCTTCATGCGGCGCCGCTTGTCCCCGCAGCGGGAGGTGATGGCGGCCCTGGCCCGGCCCGGCGACGGCCGGATCAAGGATCGCAACGCCGTCTACTTCCGCGACGTGCTCGATCACCTGGTGCGCATCACCGAGGAGATCGACACCGGTCGCGACCTGCTGGCCTCGACCATGGACGCCCACCTGAGCATCGTGAACAACCGCCTGAACGCGGTGATGACCCGGCTGGCGGTCTTCTCGACCATCTTCCTGCCCCTCACCTTCATGACCGGCTTCTTCGGGATGAACGTCCAGAACCTGCCCGAGCCCTGGGGCATGGTGGTGATGATCGGCGCCATGATCGCCTTGCCGCCGGCGATGGTGTACTGGTTCCGCCGCATGCGGTGGATGTGAGGGTCCCAGTCACCGCCCCGGGAGCGGCACCACCTGGGTCGAGGCCCCGCGCGGCTGGACCCGCACCTCCCCCTCCTCCCCCTCGCGCCCCAGCACCGCCACCTCCACGTCGAGGAAACGGCGGATGACGTCGGCGTTGGTGGTGAGGTGCGGCGTCACCGCCGAGACGGTGTAGCGGGTCACCGGCACGATCCCCGGCGGGGCCGGGACCAGGCCGGCGGCCAGGATGGCCGCCGGGAGCAGGAGCTGGTCGCCGAGGTGGGCGTCCACCGCCGCGCCGCGGGCCAGGAAGGCCGCCACCGCGCCCACCGCCTCGTCGGCCACGGTCTCGGCGGGCTTGCCCTTCTCGCCCAGGGCGCCGTGGCCGGCCCGCGAGCGCTCGAAACGCGAGACCACCAGCAGGTGGCTCCCCCGCGAGATCCGGGCCGGGAGGGGCAGGCACTGGGCCTCGGCGGCGATGCCCAGGTCCCTGAGGCGCTTCACGGCCCGGGCCGCCTGGCGCTCGGCCACCGGGAAGGGCAGCCCCGCCACCGTGGACAGGACGTCGGTCTCCTGGAGCGTCCCGCGGGTGCGCAGGTCGAGCGGCGGCATGGAGTGGGCCGGCTGCACGTCGGCGGTGAACTCGCCGCCGCCCTCGGGGTAGAAGCCGGCCGCCCGGAGCTCCAGCTCGACCTTGAAGCCGAGCCTGGCCACCGCCGGCGACCATACCAGGGCCAGGTAGTGGAAGGAGGGGGCGTGGTCCTGGTGGGTGCCGCCCCGCAAGGTGAGCCGGGAGGACCCGCCCGCCAGCGCCAGCGGCCAGCACAGCGTCTGGAACAAGAGCGGCGTCGAGCCGGCGGTGGCGATGTCGAAGGTGTACTCGCCAGGGGAGGCGCGCTCGCCGGGGCGGAACTCGAGGCGGGAGGAGCCCACCTCCGCGCCCTCCACGGCCGCCCGGCAGAGCCGGGCGGCGGCGAGGGCCGCTTCCCGGTGCTGGGGACGCAGGCCGGGCTTCAGGCGATTGGCCCGGACCCGCTGGACGCCGAAGGGGGTCCCGGTAATGGCCGAGAGGGCCAGCGCCGTGCGCAGGATCTGGCCGCCGCCCTCGCCGGCACCGCCGTCGAGGACGATGGGGAGCGGGCCCGCCACCGCGACACTCTAGCGCTTCCAGGTGACGGGCCGCTGCTGGTGCCGGGTGCCGCTCGGGTCACCGTCGCCGCTCCTTCCGCGAGAGCGATTTTAGTCTAGTAAAATCAGCATATTGTGTGTGGGCAGCCGCTGGGAGGTCGCGCAAGATGGCGAAATAAGGGATCTCGCGGCCCGTAGGTATGGGCATGCTGACCGCTGTTGCCGCGCTGGCGGTGCCCGGGATAGGGTCGCGCGTCTCCTGGCCCTGGCAGGAGGAGCGCCCCTTCGTGCCACCTGCGACCCCCGAGGCGTTGCTGGCACGCTCCGCCTCCCGGGGTGACCAGAAGGCGTTCGCCCGGCTGGTCGAGGACCACAAGCGGGCGGTCTACGGCTTGTGTCTGCGCCTCCTCGCCGACGCCGAGGAGGCCCGCGACGCCGCCCAGGAGACCTTCGTGCGAGCCTACACGGCGCTGCACACCTTCGACGCCGCCCAGCCCTTCGCCCCCTGGGTGCTCCGCATCGCCCGCAATCACTGCCTCGACCAACTGCGCCGCCGCACGCCAGAACGGCGGCACCTGTCGCTGGACGACGCCGGAGCCGACGGGGATTCGCCGCGGGAGTACGCCGACCCCGAGGCGCCCCGCGCCGACGAGGCCCTGGAGCGGGTGGAGACCCGAGGCGCGCTCGAGGCGGCGGTGGCGGCTCTGCCTGCGAATTATCGTGAGGTGGTGCACCTGTTCCACGTCGAGCACCTGTCCTACAAGGAGATCGCCTCCGCCATGGACGTCCCCATCGGCACCGTCATGACCTGGTTGCACCGGGCCCGCGCCAAGCTGCGCCAGGCCCTCGCTGGCAAGGAGGTGGTCTCGTGACGACCGCCATGCACCTCGACGACGAACGCGCCCAGCTCCTCGTGGAAGGACTGCTCCCGGCTCCAGAGGCCGCCCTGGCCGAAGGGCACCTCGCCGCCTGCTCCGGCTGCCGGACGCTGGTCGAGTCCCACCGCGCCCTGGCCGCGGCCCTCTCGGGCCTGGCCGCCCCCGAGCCGCCGCCCGGGTTCACCGCCGGCGTGCTGGCCAGGGTGGAGCGCCGCGAGCGCCTGGCCGCCTGGGAGCGCCGACTGGGCGTCGGCATCCTGGCCGCCGCCGCGGCCGCCGCCGGCGCGATCTTCGCCTCGGCAGGGCAGAGCGCCTGGGCCGGCACGGTGACGGATCTGCTCCGCTCCATCGGCGGGGTCGCCACCGCGCTGCGCATCGGCGGCGAGGTGGCGGGGCCGGTGATCGCGGCGCTCCGCCCGCAGATCATCGCCGGCTGCGCTGCGGTGGCCCTGCCGCTCCTCTTCCTGTTGGCGCGGCTCGCGCCCGCCCGCCGAACCGAGTCCGCTTGAGGGGGAAACATGCTCGCCGCCCTGCTCGCCGCCCTCGTCGCCCTCCAGGCCCCGGCCCCGCCGGCCCCTCCCTCCCCGCCGGCGGCGCCCGCTCCGACGTCGCGCGCCCTGCGCACCCCGGCCCCGCCGCGGCCTCCGCGCGCGCTCCCGGCGGCGCCGCTGCCGGGCGAGGGGCAGCTCCTCGGAGAGTGGCCGGCCAAGCCCTCGGGGAAGCGCGTCACCCTGAAGCACAAGATGAGCGTGGACGACGCGCTCGATCGCATCGCCGACGCGGCGGGCTGGAACCTGGTGGCCAACACCGGGCGCTCCGGAGACCGGGTGCTGGTTCTCACCGTGCGGGACGTCCCGGTCGAGGAGGCCCTGCAGGCCGTCCTGGCTGGCTCGCCGCTGGCGGCCACGCGCCGCGGCGACACGGTGACCGTGGCCCCCTACCTGCCAACGCCCCCGCGCGGGGAGGTGGAGACCCTCTCCGGCTTCGACAAGCCCACCGGCAAGAAGTTCAGCGGCGACTTCAAGGACACCCCGGTGGACCAGGCCCTCAAGCGCATCGCCCAGGCCGGAGGGCTGTCGGTGGTGCTGCCGCCCGGCCTGCGCGGGTCGGTGACCGCCTCCTTCAAGGACACGCCGGTGGAGGAGGCGCTCCGGGCGGTGCTGGCGCAGTCGGACCTGACCGCTTCCCGCCAGGGCTCGGTGATCACCGTGTCGCGGGAGAGCGGGCCGCGCATCGTCATCAGCGGCGGCAAGCGGCGCTTCCAGTTCGGGGTCGAGGGCCTGCCGGACTCGGAGGAGATCGCGGCCGCCGCCCGCGAGGCCGCCGAGGAGGCGCAGCAGGCGCTGGAGGACGCGGCCCAGGACCTGGCGGATGAGTCGCAGAGCCCGGGCATGCGCGGCGCCAAGGACCGGGTGGTGCACGGCGATCTGACTGTCGGTCCCGGCGAGCGCGTGCGGGACGTGGTGGCCATCCGGGGCAACGTCAAGCTCGAGCCAGGGGCGGTGGCCCGCGAGGCCACCGCGGTGGTGGGCTCGGTGGAGATCGGCCCGGGCGCGGCGGTGCTGAGGAACGCCACCGCGGTGGGCGGGGACCTGCACGTGGCCGCCGGCGCCCGCGTCGGGCGCGACGCCACCAGCGTGGGCGGCAAGGTCGTCCTGGAGCCCGGTGCCCAGGTCGAGGGGACCGAGACCGCGGTTCCCATCCCCGGGCTAGGGGGGCTCCTGGGCCTGGCCCTGGGCGCGGGCGGCTTCGGCGCCAAGGTCTCGCCGGCGGTTCGCATCGCCGGGGCCGTGGCCGAGTTCGCCGTGATCTTCGCGCTCGGGCTGCTCACCCTGCTGCTCTTCCCGCGGCGCATCGAGGGCGTAGGGGCCTCGCTCAACGCCGCGCCGTGGAAGGCGCTCCTGGCAGGGCTGCTCGGGACGATGGCCATGCCGGTGCTGACGGTGCTCCTGGTCGTGACCATCATCGGCATCCCCCTGGTCGTCGTGCAGTGGTTGGGGGTGATGGTGGCCGGGATCCTGGGGATCGCCGCCCTGGCGCTCCTGGTGGGCCGGCGGCTGCCGCTGAAGCTGGAGCGCGGCCAGGCGGTGGCCCAGCTCGCCATCGGTACCGCCCTGCTGGTGCTGGTGGGCAAGGTCCCGGTGCTCGGGACCATGGTCTGGATCGCGGCCTGGCTCTTCGTCTTCGGCGCCGTGCTCCGCACCCGCTTCGGCCAGACGCTCCCGGCCGAGCCGCTGCCCACCACTCCGGCCGGGGTCCCACCCCCGCCGCCGGCGGCGCCGGCTTAAGTCACACCAGCACCATCCCCTCGTCGGTGAACTCGGCGGCGCCGTCGAGGATGGCCTGCAGGGTGTGCTGGCGCTCGTCGGTCAGCTCCGAGACCAGCTCGAGGATCTGCGGGTAGGTGACCACCAGCTCGTCGAACTCGCCGCGCGGCAGGCGCAGCACCGTCCCGTGGCGGCGCGCCACCACCGTCGCGGCGGCCGGCGTCTTGCGCAGGCAGCTCATCTCTCCGAAGACGTCCCCCTCGCGCAGCATGCCGGCGCGCACGTCGGCGGGCCCCTTGCGCTTCCACACGTCCAGGGCGCCGGAGAGCACCACGTACAGGCCGTCCGAGGGCTTGCCCTCGCGGATGAGGACCTGGCGCGGGGCCACCTCCCGGGAGCGGAAGCGCTCCATGATGGCCGCCCGCTCGTCCCGGCCGAAGGGACGGAACAGGGGGCTTATGGCCATGGCGTTGGCGAGCAGCCGCTGCCGGTAGAAGCGCTTCACCGAGTCGGCGAGGTGCGGGTGCTCCCGGCACAGCGCCGCGAGCACGTCGGCGCGAAGCTCGAGCAGCTCCCCTTCCCCCTCCGAGATGACCGAGGCGGCGCGAGGCGCCCCTGAAAGGAGCGCCATCTCCCCGAAGAAGGTCCCCTCCCCGAGCCGGGCCAGCACCACCCGTTCCCCGGACTCCTCCCGCTTCTCCACCCGGAAGCGGCCCGAGGCCACCACGTAGAAACTCTGCCCGGGCTCTCCCTGCTCCACCACCGCCTCCCCGTCCGTGGTGCGGCGCAGCCCCAGCCGCTCGGTGAGCGCCCGGAAGGCCTCCGGGGCCAGGTCCGAGAACAGCGGGATGCGCGGGAGCGCCGGAGCCTCCGCCGGAGCAGCAGGCTCCGGCGGCAGGGGCTCGCCGGTCTCGATGGTCACCTCCTCCTCCTCCGCGCCGGAGGCGCGGGCCTCGCCGGCCGCGCCGAGGATGATCTCGTAGGCCGTCGACTCCTCCTCGCTAGCCGAGGCGAAGGCGGGGTCGAGCTCGGGAGGGAGGTCGCCCGCCTCTCCGGCGGGAACGATGGCCTCGCCCACCGGCACCAGCTCGAGCCGTTCCCCGGTGCCCGCCAGGGTCGTCCCGGCGTCCGGCGCGGGCGTGCGCCCCGGGGTGGCCGCGGCGGCGGGCGCCGCCTGGCGCCGCGCGTACAGCGCGGCCAAGACCTGTTGAATGTCCTGGTGGAAGGGGTCGACTTCCAGGATGACCTTGCAGACGGCGATGGCCTTGATGAGCAGGCCCTGCCGGGCGTAGGCGTCGGCCACCTGGCGGTACTCGGCGACGGCGCCCGGGCTGTCCCCCAGCTTGCGCAAGAGGTCGCCCAGCTTGTGGCGGGAGTCGACGTCGCCCCGATCCGCCTCCAGGAGGTCCCGGTAGGCCTCGGCGGCCTTCTCGAGCTTTCCCTTCTTGGCCAGATCGGCGGCCCGGTCCTTCAGCTCGCGCAGGTCGGCCATGGCCCACGTATAGCAGCTTAGAATCCGTCCCGATATTGCCGGCCGTCGCGAGGCGCACGAGGCCGTCGCCGAGGCGGGCACGCGAGGAGCGAGCAGCGGAAGCGTAGCTAGAAGCTACGTTGAGCAGCGCAGCGACGAGCCTGCCCGCCGCAGGCAGGCATCGCGCGCCGCAGTAGGTCGGGAATATCGGGACGGGTTCTTAGCGCCGCCCCGTCGGGCCGGAGGGCAGGCGCGCCAGCGCTTCCACCGCCGCCCGGCGCACGTCGCCGTAGTAGTCGCTGCGGAGCGCTTCCAGCCGCTGGGACGCGCCCTCGAAGCGGACGCGCCCCAGCGCCCGAGCCGCGGCCACGCGCACCTCCGGCCGGTCGCTCAGGAGCTCGGCGGCCAGGGCCTCCCCGGCCTCGGCGCCCACCAGCTGGGAGAGGGCGTCCACCGCCTCGGCGCGTCCGGGACCGCCCGGGCGCTCGAGCATCTGGAGGAGGGGGCGGGCGCCCTCCCGCACCGAGAGGCGGCCCAGGGCCACGGCGGCGGACGCAGCCTGCGGGCCCGAGAGCAGCTCGGCCAGGGGCTCCACCGCCTGCGGCGAGCCGGTCTCCGAGAGGCTTGCGATCAGCGCCTCGCGGAACGTCGCGTCGGCAGGCGCCGCCCGCCGGAGCGCGGTGGCCAGCGGCCCCACCGCCTCGGCGCCGCCGCGGGCCAGGGCCGCCGCGCCCGCCAGCCGCACCCGAGGCGCCGGGTCCTCCAGCGCCCGGGCGGCGCTGCGCCGTCCGGCATCGCCCCCCAGCGCGGCCAGGGCCTCGACGGACGCCGCCCGCAGTGCCTCGTCCGGGTCGGCCGTAAGTGACGCGGCCAGCACCCCCGCGCCCTCGGCGCGCAAACGGGCCAGGGCCACCGCCTCCGCTGCCAGCTCTTCCACCTCGCCCGGCTCGAGATCGTCCACCCACTCCGGCTGGAGGGCGGGGCGCGCGCCCTCCACCGCGGCGGGCGCGCCGCGGCTCCGCCCCAGCACCGCCTCGGCCCGGGGCGGGCCGCCGTCGAACCCCGGGGCCGGGGCCGGCGCCCATGGTCCGGCAGCCCACTTCTCGCGGGCCTCGGCGGCCCGCTGCTGCACCGCCTGGGCCCGGCGCTGCAGCGCCGGGACCGCTGAGGCATGTCCCGAGAGGCCCAGGGCCCGGGCCGCCGCCGCCCGGACCGCGGCCTCGGGCGACTGCAGCAAGGCCGCGGCCGGCTCCCCGAGCTGGGCCACCTGGGAAGGGGCGAGGCCGAGGGCTCCCATGGCCGCCAGCGCCGCCACCACGTCCGTCCCGCGGCGCGACAACCGCGCCACCAGGGGCCGCTCCGGGCAGGCGGCACGGCGAGCCCTGGCCTGGGTGGCGGCCTGTTCCGCCACCGCCGGGTCGAGCGACCGGACCGCGATCTCGCACAGGGCCACGCCCACGTCGGGGGCCTGTGGCAGCGCCGCCAGCGCCTCCACGGCCGCCGCCGCCAGCCGGGACGGCCCGTCGGCGCCGATGCGGGCCAGCGGGCCGGCCGCGGCCGGGTCGCCCAGCTCGGCGAGGGCGCTCGCCGCCGCCTCGGCCACCTCGGCTTGCGGCGCGTCCAGGAGCTCCAGGAGCGCCTCGCGCGCCTGGGGGTCGCTGGTCCCGCCCAGGCCACGGGCCGCCGCCGCCGCCAGCCTCGGAGCCGAGGCCTGGGCGGCGAGCGGCAGGAGCCTGCGCACCGCCTCGGCCCGGCCGCTGCGGCCCAGCTCCTCGGCCGCCCCGCAGCGCTGCGACGACGAGCCGGCCTGGAGGGTCTTGAGATTTCGCTCCCAGAGCTGGCGGGCCTCCGCCTCTACCGCCTCGCGCAGCGAGGTCCCGGTGGCCGCCAGCGCCGAGGCGATCTCGGCCCGGCCCGTCGGGCCGGCGCGACCGTACGCGGCCACCAGCTGCTGCCGCGCCAGCGCCTGCATCGCCTCGCCCTGCTGGGCGCTCGCGCCCTGCGGCACCGCGCCCAGGCCGCGGGCGGCCGCCACTACCACCTCCGGGTCCGGATCCTCCAGGAGCGCCGCCAGCGCTTCCACGGACCGCATCCCGCCCCGGGCCGTGTAGGCGGCCGCGGCGGCCTTGCGCACGAGCGGGCTCGGGTCCTGCTGCGCCACGAGCAGGTAGGGCAGATCCGCCGCGTCCCTGGAGCCGGCCAGGGCCGCCACCGCCGCCGCACGCCGCTCCGGGACTGCGGATCGCAGGTCGTTGCGGGAGCGCTCCGAGCCGCATGCGGCCAGGAAGATCGAGGCGAGCGGGAGGGCCCAGCTGTTGTTCGGCGGTCGCACCGGCCGGATGCTCTCCCGGCCCGAGCGGGTGCGCAAGGCCGCCGAAGGCGCATTCAGCGCCCGCGGCGGGCGCGCCCGGGCCCCCCGGGCCGCCGCGCGGGGCGCGGCTCCCCACCGGGCGGCGGAGGGCCGTGGCCGTGGCGCCGAGCCGCTTTGGGGAGGGCCGGCAACGGCGCCGGCGCCGTCCCTTCGACACCGGCCGATCGGCGCAGCGTGCGCACCTCCTCGCGGGTGAGCGGGCGGTACTCGCCCGGCTTGAGCCCCTCGACGGTCACGCCGCCGAACTCCGGCCGGTAGAGCCGCAGCACCTCGAGCCCCACCGCCTCGCAGAGCCGCTTCACGAGGTGCGTCCGCCCCTCTCCCACCGAGAGGCGCAGCCAGGTGTTGCGCTCGGCGCGCTCGTGCAGCCGGCACTCCAGGGCCCGGGCCGGCCCGTCCTCGAGGCGCACGCCGGCCACCATCCGCTCCAGGGCGCGCGGCTCCGGCTCTCCCTTCACCTTGACGAGGTAGGTCCGGCGGTGGCCGTAGCTGGGGTGCGCCAGCCGGTTCGCCAGCTCCCCGTCGGTGGTGAAGAGGACCGCCCCCTCGGCATCCCAGTCGAGCCGACCCACCGGGAATACGCGCTCCTTCACGTCCCGCAGGTAGGCGCGGGCGGTGGGCCGCCCCTGAGGATCGGAGAGCGTGGTGAGGCAGCCGCTCGGCTTGTAGAGGAGGTAGTAGGACTGTCCCTCGCGCCGGGAGGCCGGCGCGCCGTCCACCACCACCAGGTCGCGCTCCGGATCGACCCTGGTGCCGAGCTGGCGCACCACCCGCCCGTTCACCTGCACCCGCCCCTCGGCGATGAGGCCCTCGGCCTTTCGCCGCGAGGCGACGCCGGCCGCGGCCAGGAACTTCTGCAGCCGCTCCTCGGCCATGCTCAGCCGCCCGAGGGCTCGTCCTTCCCCTTCGGCTGGGGAGCGCTCCCGGCGGGTGGTGCGCTCCCGGCTGGCGGTGCCCCCTCGCCGGGCGGCTCGGCCGGCACGCCCGCGGCGGGTTCGGGATCGGGGCGCGCCGCCTGGAGCGCCGCCGCCGCGGCCCGGCCGGCGGCCTCGGCGCGGCCCAGCGCGTCCTCCAGGGCGTCCAGGGCAGCGTCGCCCTCGGCCCGCGAGTGCTCCAGCGAGTCGCGCAGGGCGGGGTCGGCGAGCTCGGCCACCAGCCCCTCCACCCCCGGCTCCTCGGGGGGCGGCGCCTGCTCCACGATGTCGCGGTGCTCCTCGGAGAGCTCGTGGAACTCGCGCAGGGTGGGGAGCGAGGCCAGGTCCTTCAGGGCGAAGAACTCCAGGAACTCCCGGGTGGTGCCGTAGAGGATGGGCCGCCCCGGCTCCTCCTTCTTGCCGAGGATCTTGACCAGGCGTCGCTCCAGGAGGGCCTTCAGGACCGCCCCCGAGTCCACGCCACGGATCTCCTCGATCTCCGGGCGCGTCACCGGCTGCCGGTAGGCCACGATGGCCATGGTCTCCAGCGCGGCCCGGGTGAGCCGCTGCGGCTTCACCCGGAGGTATCGGCGCGCGTGCTCGGCCGCATCGGGCGAGGTCCGCAGTTGCCAGCCCCCGGCCACCTCCTGAAGCACCACGCCGCACACGCCCTCGCGGTAGTGCCCCTGCAGCTCCTCCAGGGCCCGGCGGATGCGCACCGGCTCGAGCCCGGTGGCCGCTCGCGCCTCCTCCACGGAGAGGGGCTTGTCGGCCAGGAACAGGAGCGCCTCCACCGCGACCCGGGCCCGTTCGGGCGAGAGGCGCCGCGCCCGGGCCTGCAGCCTGTCGAACGGCTCCTCCCGGGCCGGCTCGGCCACGTCGATGGGGGCGGCCTCGACCTCGTCCAGCGCCGGGTCGGACTTGCGCTCCTCGGCCTCCTGGAGCCGGCGCAGCTCCTCGGGGCGGGGCGGGTTTCCGGGCTCGGTCATCGGTAGTCCACCTCCGGGCCGGGGCTCCCCTCCCCCAGCGTTTCGGTCGCCTCCACCGCGATCTCCTCGCCGGCCTTCCCGTCCTGGGCGTCCGCCTGGAACAGGCGCACCAGGCGGAGCCTGGCCATCTCCAGCACCGCCAGGAAGGTGGCGATGGCGCCGGCCCGCCCGTGCCGGAGGGCCCCGGCCAGGAGCTCCGCGAACGACGCCCGCCGGCGCAAGCGCAGGTGATCGGCCACCCGGATCAGGGCATCGCTGACCGAGAGCCGATCCGCGATCACCTCGTGGCCCACCTCGGGGCGGGCCGACCGCAGCGCCCGGTCCAGGGCCTCGATGAGCTTGAACACCGAGACCTCGGCCAGGCCGTCCGGGCCCTCCGGCGGCGGGACGGGGGCGGCCCGGGAGCGGCGGCTGAAGACGTCGCGGTCCAAGATGTCGTGGCGCCCGAGCTCCTCGCCGGCCGCCTTGTACTTCTGGTACTCGAGCAGCCGTCGCACCAGCTCGGCGCGGGGGTCGCCGCCCGTCTCCTCCGGGGCGGCGTCCTCGGCCACCTCGGTGCGGGGCAGGAGCAGCCGCGACTTCATGAGCACGAGCTGCGCCGCCATGTGCAGGAACTCGCCGGCGAGGTCGATGTCCAGCTCGCGCAGCGCCTGCAGGGCGTGGAGGTAGCTGTCGGTGATGCGCGCGATGGGGATGTCGAAGAGGTCCACCCGGTGCTCGCGCACCAGGTGCAGGAGCAGGTCGAGTGGCCCCTCGAAGGGGGGCTCACCGGGCCGGAAGGGCGGCAGGGTGAGGCGGAAGGCCTCGGCCGCGGCCCGCGCCGCCGCGCCGGGGTCCCCCTCGTTGGCTGCCGGGGCCTTTGGCATCGGCGTCGCCTGTCCTGGGGCTTCGGTCAGAGCTTCATGGCCGTGCGCACCTCGTCCATGGTGCGCTCGGCCACCTGGCGCGCCCGGCGGGTGCCGAGCTGGACCAGGTCGTCCACGTCCGAGGGGTGGGCGAGGAGCTTCTCGCGCCGCTCCCGCATGCGCTCCTGCTCCGGCCCGAGCCGCTCCAGGAGCTTCTTCTTGCAGTCCACGCAGCCGATGCCGGCGCTGCGGCAGTTCACGTCCACCCACTGGACCGTGGCCGGCTCGCTCGTCACCTTGTGCAGGTAGAAGATGCCGCACACCTCGGGGTTGCCCGGATCCTGGCGCCGCTTGCGGGCCGGGTCGGTGACCGCCCCCATGATCTTCCGGGTGGTGGACTCGACGCTCTCGCCCAGGTCGATGGAGTTGCCATAGCTCTTCGACATCTTGCGGCCGTCGGTGCCCAGGATCCTGGGCACCTCGGTGAGCAGGGGCTGGGGCTCGGGGAAGACCGGGCCGTACTGCGCGTTGAACCTGCGCACGATCTCCCGGCACAGCTCCAGGTGGGGCACCTGGTCCACCCCCACCGGCACCCGCGACGCCTTGTACATGATGATGTCGGCGGTCATGAGCACCGGATAGCCCAGGAAGCCGTAGAGGGACAGGTCGCGGTCGATGATCTGCTCCCGCATCTCCTTGTAGGAGGGAGAGCGCTCCAGCCAGCCCAGGGGGGTGATCATGCCCAGGAGCAGGTAGAGCTCGGCGTGCTCCTTCACCTGGCTCTGCACGAAGAGCGTGGCCTTCTCCGGGTCGATGCCGGCCCCGATGAAGTCCACGAACATCTCGCGCTCGGCCGGCTTGATGAGGTCGGTCTGGTGGTAGCTGGTGGTGAGGGCGTGCCAGTCGGCGCTGAAGAAGAAGCAGCGATGCGAATCCTGGAGGCCTACCCAGTTGGCGAGGGCGCCGTGGAGGTGGCCGAGGTGCAGGCGCCCGGTGGGGCGCATGCCGGAGACGACGACGGGGCGGGGGTCGGGCATGGCAGCCATCAGGCGATGACGTTGAGCAGGCGTTCCAGCAGGCCGACGACGGCGCCGGCCGGACCGGCGATCAGCCGGCCGCCGAAGAAGAAGACCGCCAGGAGCAAAAAGGGCGCGTATTGCTCGACTGCGTGCCACTGGTGGCGGAAGCGATAGGGAACGAGCCACGCCACGATGCGGCTCCCGTCGAGCGGAGGCACCGGGATGAGGTTGAAGAGCGCCAGCGCCACGTTGAGGAGGATGGCGTCCGAGAGGAAGACGGCGGCGGCGTGGCCGATGCCCGAGTCGCCACCTTGCAGGCGGTACACCAGTCCCAGCCCGACGGTGGCCAGCACGGCCAGGATCACGTTCGACAACGGACCCGCGCTGGCGGTGATGGCCATCCCCTTGCCCATGGTCACATCTCGGCGGAAGCGGGTCGGATCCACCGGCACGGGCTTGGCCCAGCCGAAGGCCGGGAGGCCCTGAGACGCGAGGAGGAAAGGCAGGAGGAACGTCCCGAAGGGGTCGACGTGGGCCAGCGGGTTCAGGGTGAGCCGGCCCTGGCGGGCCGCCGTGTCGTCGCCCAGCCGCCAAGCGCTCCAGGCGTGCGCCCACTCGTGGACCGAGAGGGAGAGGACCAGGGGGACAAGGACCGCGAGCCCCCGTGTTATGTCGAACCCCAAGGAAAACCCCTTGAAAGAGGAAGCGTTCTAGCAGCGCGCGCCTGCGCGGTCAACGCGCGGCCGGGCGGCGTCACGCCCGCGGATGGTGCCGCTCGTAGAGCCGGCGCACCTGGGTGCGGTCCACGTGCGTGTAGATCTGGGTGGTGGAGACGTCGGCGTGCCCCAGCATGGCCTGGACCGCTCGGAGGTCGGCTCCCCCGGCGAGGAGGTGGGTGGCGAAGGCGTGGCGCAGCGTATGGGGCGAGAAGCGGCGCCGGATGCCGGCGGCGCGGGCGTACCGGCCGAGGAGCTTCCAGAACCCCTGCCGTGTCATGCGCCGCCCCCGCGGGGTGACGAAGAGGTCCCGGCTCGGCCGGCCGCGCAGCACCCGCGAGCGCGCCTCGGAGAGCCAGGCCCGGAGCGCCTCGGCAGCCGGGCCGCCCACCGGGACCAGCCGCTCCCGGGAGCCCTTGCCCCGGACCCGCAGCACCCGGGACTCCAGGTCGACCTGGTTCAGGTCGAGCGACACCAGCTCCGAGACCCGCAGGCCGGAGGCGTAGAGCAGCTCCCGCATGGCCCGGTCGCGCACGCCGGCCGGGCGGCGGGGATCGGGCGCCGCGAGCAGGCGCGCCACCTCCCCGGTCGAGAGCACCGACGGGAGGCGTCGGCCCGCCCGCGGGGAGTCCACCTCATCGGTGGGGTCGGCCGGGGCGAGCCGCTCGCGGAGGAGCAGCCGGTGGAAGGCGCGGAGCGCCGAGAGGGCCCTGGCCTGGCTGCGCGCCGAGATCCCGCGCGAAGCCAGCCAGGCCAGGTACGCGCGGACCTCGGGGCGGCCCACCCGCTCCCAGGCGTCGAGGCCGGCCCGGTGGAGATGCTCGAGGTAGCGGCGAAGGTCGCGGCCGTAGGCCTCCACCGAGTTCGCGGCCAGGCCCCTCTCCACCCTGAGATGCGAGAGGAACAGGTCCAGCGCCGGCTCGAGCGGGCTCGCCACGGTGCCGACGATATCTCCGGTGGGGTGGCCGTCCAATTCTCGGCGGCGCTCGCGGTCGCGATCCAGCGGGGTACTTACTGCCGAGCCACCCGAAGGTTGGCGAGGCTGCTTCTGCAGCCGGTGTGCACTCGGCGTCCAACTCAGCTGCAGAACCCGACGAGCGCGCTTCCGAAAAGCCTCGCCGCCCGTTCCGGGCGGTTCGAGTTACAGGTCCGAGGCGTCGCCCTTGCCCTGGCGCACCACCCGCGGCGCCTCGCCGGTGAGGTCGATGACCGTGGAGGGCTCGTTGGGCTGGTAGCCGCCGT
>DASTPH010000025.1:0-56725 GCA_035762305.1 Anaeromyxobacteraceae bacterium | reverse complement strand
CTCGGCGACCGTTGGACGGTTCTGATCGTGCGCGAGATGCTGGGCGGCGCGAGCGGCTTCAACGAGCTGCAACGCGGCCTCCCAGGGATCTCGCGCTCGGTCCTCACCGACCGCATGCGCGCGCTCGAGCGGGCCAAGGTCGTCGAGCGCAGGACGGGCCCCAAAGGTCGCACCCTCGAGTATCGCCTCACGCCCGCCGGCCGTGACCTCCAGCCGGTCGTGCAGGCGATCGGCGAGTGGGGGGCGACGTGGTCGTTCACCGAGCCGCGCCCCGAGGAGCTCGATCCCGATCTGTTGATCGTCTGGATGGCCCGCCACGTCGATCGCCAGCGGCTCCCACCCAACCGAACCGTGGTCGAGTTCGATTTTCGGGATTCGAACCGCCGTTACTGGATGGTCCTGGAGCCCTCCGAGGTCTCGGTCTGCCTGCAGCATCCCGGCTTCGACGTCGACCTCGAGGTCATCGTCGACGCCGCCACGCTCTACCGCGTCTACATGGGACGGGCCGAGCTGGGCGGCGCGATTCGAGCCGGCCAGCTGACGATGAGCGGCCCGCGGACGCTGCAGAGCGGATTCGGCCACTGGTTCACCTGGAGCGCATTCGCCCCAGCCAGCCGCTCGGCGCAGGAGCGGCGCACCGCCGCCTCACGCCTTGCCAGCCCTCACCGCGTACGGATCTCCGATGACGGCGATCCGGGCACTGCGGAATAGTCACTCCAAGCGCATGAGCCCCCGAGCCGACGCGGTCGGGGAGTGCGGCTGCTGGCGGGTCTCGTCCCAGTTCTTCGGGCAAGGGCAGGTGAGGCGGGTGGGCCTCCCAGCTCAGCGCCGCGAACCAGGTGGCCTAGCCCGGCTCCATGACCCAGACGTGAAGCGACTTGGGGCCGTGCACGCCCAGCGTCAGGGTGAGCTCGATGTCGGCGGTGCGGCTGGGGCCGGTCACCAGGACCACGTACCCGGCCTCCCGGGATTCCGCGAAGACCTGGTGCAGGTCCGGCCGCAGGACCTCCGGCCGCAGCAGGGCCAGATGCACGCGCGGGAGCAGCGAGGCCAGGCGCGGCCGCTCGGGCGACGAGGTCAGCACCAGCGTTCCGGTCTCGGGAAGGGCCGCGTCCACGCCCGTGACCCCCAGCTCGCAGGACGCCACCAGGTGCTTGTCGGCGTCGGCCGGGACGATCTCCACGCCCAGCGCCTCGAGCGCCGGCGCCACCCCCCAGGCGCCCATCTCTGGGGTCCTCCAGCAGGTGGCGCGCTTCACCCCCTCCTGGCCGACGAGCTCCGCCAGAGCGGCGCCGAGGTTCTCGGCGCCGGCGATGCGGCGCGTGACCCCCTTCAGCCCCTCGATCTCCTTCAGCAGGAGGGCCAGCTCCGCCTGCGGGTCGCCGGGAAGCCGGCTGCCGACCAGCGCGGTCGCCGGGACGGGCCCGGGCGGTGGTCCCGGTCGATCGCGCGCCGCCCGCAGCTGACCCAGGATCTCCTCACGCGCCCGGCGCATTTCGGCCTTCCTTCCCGGCGCCGCCGGGGCGGTCCCGCCACCAGCGCCGGAAATCGGCGCCGAATGCGGGGAAGGGTCGGGACAGGGTCCACCGGCTCAGCGGCGCTGGCAGCCTGGCCATCCAGCCGCCGCGCGCGAACGGCGCCTGCAGCCGCTTGAGCAGCGCCGAGGCGAGCCGGTACAGGGCCGTCGATCGCAAGGCGGCCGCGCCCATCCGCGCCCCGAGCCGCAGGGAGAGCGGCGCCGTCGCCGGATGGGCCTCGTCGCCTTCGACCACGCGCTGGCGCAGGTGGAGGAGGATCCGGGTGATGGGAACCTTGACCGGGCAGATGTCGTCGCAGGCTCCGCACAGGGTGGATGCGAAGGGAAGGGACCCGGCGACGGCGGGGCCCAGGATCTGGCCGGCGAAGATCGCCCCGGTGGGCCCGGAGATCGGGTATCCGTAGGCGTATCCGCCCACGTGGTTGTAGACGGGGCAGACGTTGAGACAGGCGCCGCAGCGGATGCACAGCAGCGTCTCCCGGCACTCGGGGGTCTCGAGGATGCTCGACCGCCCGTTGTCCAGGAGGATGAGGTGCATCTCCCGCGGGCCGGTCTCGCCCCGGCTGCGGGGCGGGCCGGTGATGAACTGGGTGTAGCAGGAGAGCTTCTGACCGGTGGCGCTGCGCGCCAGCAGCTTCAGCAGCACGGTGAGGCTTTCCCAGTCGGGCACGACCTTGTCGATTCCCACCACCGCCACGTGAACCGGGGGCACGGTGGTGCACATGCGGCCGTTGCCCTCGTTGGTCACGGTGACGATGGTCCCGGTCTCGGCGACGAGGAAGTTGCCCCCGGAGATGCCCAGGCCCGCCGACAGGAACTCCTCCCGCAGCCGGGCGCGGGCGATCTCGGTCAGCTTCTCCGCCTCGGCGGGTGCTTCCACGCCCAGCTTTTCCCGGAACAGGGAAGCGATCTCTTCCTTGGAGAGATGAAAGGCCGGGACCACGATGTGGGCCGGCCCGACGCCCTTCAGCTGGACGATGTACTCGCCGAGGTCGGTTTCCAGGACCCGGATGCCGGCGCCCTGCAGGGCGTGGTTGAGGCCGATCTCCTCGGTGGCCATGCTTTTGGCCTTGACCGCCAGCGCGACCCCGTTCCGGGCGGCGATGTCGAGCAGGATGCTCCGGGCCTGGGCCGCATCCCGCGCCCAGTGCACCTGCCCGCCGGCAGCGGCGACGGCGCGCTCGGCCTGCTCCAGGTAGTGGTCGAGGTGCCGGATGGCGTGCAGCCGGATGTCGTGGCCGGCCTGGCGCAGCGCTTGCCAGGTCCCGTCGCCGAGGGCCTCCACCACCGCCGCCCGGTTGCCCAGGAACTTGGCGGTGGCCTTCTGCACCGCGGCGGGCATCCCCGGCGGCACCCGCTGGCTGTTGACGCGGAAGTCGATGGCGTTCGGCGCCTGCCTCATGACGCCCTCTCCCCGGTCAGGAGGTCAGCACCTCGATGAGATGCACTGCCCGAACCGGAGAGCCGGCCCGGCGCAGCCCGCCGGCGATGTTCATGATGCAGCCGGCGTCTCCGATCGCCACCACCTCGGCTCCGCTGGAGGCGATGGACCGCACCTTGGCCTCCATCATGGCCCGGCTCACCTCCGGGTAGATCACGCTGAAGGCGCCGCCGAAGCCGCAGCAGGTCTCCTCCCCCGGCAGGGGAACCAGCTCCAGCCCCTTCACCGCCCGCAGCAGAGCCTTGGGCTCCTCGCGGGCTTTCAGCCCGCGCAGCAGGTGGCACGAGGCATGGTAGGCGACCTTGGCCGGGAACCGGGCGCCGACGTCGGTCACCCGGAGCTGGTTCACCAGGAACTGAGTGAGCTCGAAGGTGCGGGAGGCCACCTCCGCGGCCAGGCGATGCTCGGCCGAACCGGGCGGGAAGAGCTCGGGGTAGTGGTGGCGCACCATGTCCACGCACGACCCCGAGGGCGAGACGATGAACCCGTCGGTCCCGCCGAACACCCGGAGCCACCTGGCGGCGACGTCGCGGGCCTGCGCGCGGCAGCCGGTGTTGAAGAACGGCTGCCCGCAGCAGGTCTGCTCCTCCGGGAATGCCACGTCCACGCCCAGCCTTTCCAGGAGCCCCACCATGCGCTTCAGGACGTCCGGAAAGAACTGCTCCGCCAGGCAGGTGATGAAGAGCTGGGCCTTGATGGCCATGGTTCCCCGTCGCCTCAGAACACCACCAGCGGCTTGCCGGTGATCTGCAGGGCGAGGAAGTTCAGGAAGAAGAACCCGAAGAACACGACGTTGGCGCCCAGGACCAGGTACGACCACCAGCGGGCGCGGGCCGGCTTCGGAAGCCTGGCGTTCAGGTACATGAGGAGCAGCGGGAAGATGATCGCGGCCAGGTTGGCCATGTTGGCCGAGTACTGCAGCAGCTTCGTCGGCAGCGCCAGGTGGATGATGATGCCGATCACTACGATGAGGCCGGCGGCCATGAGGTAGTAGAACTTGCGCGGGTCGCCCTTGATCCACGCCTGGAGCCGGGGGCTGAGGGAGATGGCGGTATCGGTGGTGTTCCGGATCAGCATCTCCAGCAAGGTGCTCTGCGTCTTCCAGAGGATGACCGCCCCCAGGATGAGGATGAAGGGGAAGAGCCAGGGGGCGTGCCGGCCCAGCTCGGTCGCGGCGTAGACGGGCATGTTGGCGACGTTGGGCTCCGCGGCGCCGGGCATCCTCGCCAGCGACACCACCAGCACGCTGGGCAGAAACATTCCGATCATCGCGCCGACGAAGAACACCATCCACTGATCGACGAGGAGGAAGCGGAACCAGCGCTTCCAGGTCTTCGCGTTCTTCTCGTCGTCGGGGAAGGTGATCCCCGAGGCGAGGACGTTCTGCTTCACCCCGCCGAAGATCCCCGAGTAGAAGCCGACCCGGTGTCCCATGCCGTATCCGTGGTCGCGGTAGTAGTTGATGAGCATCCAGTTGAACCCGGCGGCGAATCCCGTGTACCCCATGATCGATCCCAGGGTGGTGGCGTCGATCCCCTTGGGCGGGCCAGCGGGGGTGACGATGCCGGCGAGCATGTCGCTCCAGAGCCCCGCCGGCGCGAAGACGAGGGCCAGGATGGTCAGCACGGTCAGGATGGTGAAGACCAGGAAGGTGTCGATGAACTCGAGCGTCCGCGTGATCTTCTTGCCGAACAGGTAGACCACGAAGGAGAAGCCCATGAGGACGATGGCGATGATGCGCACCGTCTCCAGCTCCCCCGGGTTCTTCATGTTGGGCGGCCGCCCCAGGATGACGCCGTAGACGCTCTGGCCCGCCCCGGCGGCCCACCCTCCCCAGATCCACCCCAGGTACATGATGAAGAGGCAGATGCCGGCCCAGAACTTGAACCCCGGGGGCACGCGATAGAAGCCCACGATGGGCACTTCGCCCGTGGCCAGGGTGTAGCGCGCGTTCTCCACGTTGTAGAAGGTCTGCAGGACTGCCGAGACGACGCACAGGAAGCCGAGCCCGATGAAGCCGTACTTGCCGAATCCCAGGGGCCCCAGGAGCCATTCGCCGCTCCCGATGGACACTCCCAGTGCAATCATGCTCGGCCCCAGCACGCAGGTCACGAGCTCCTTGGGGCCGATCCGGGGCTTGGCGAAGACTTCCTCCGGAGTCGGAATGTCTGCGACGGGAAGGGCGGGGCGACTGACGCCGATCTGTACCGCCTCGGCGCTCGCTGCCCTGGGGGGGATTGCGGTCTCGACTGCCATGTGGGGTCTCCTCCTTCTCCACTGAATGGACGCGGGGTGCGCGCCGGCCCGGCCACCCGCGATCACGCCTCCGGGCCGGCTTGCCCGCGAACTGCCACGGTTCTCCCCTCGTCCAGCACCAAGGGCCCCACCTGTACCAGTCCGGGCATCGCCCCGGTATCGGTCTCCGTCCTATGCCGCGAACGGGCGAGGCTCGCCGCTGCCCGCCGGCGCGGAGCGGCCAGCCGGCGGCGCGAACCGATGGAAACGGCCGTCAATCCGTCAGATTGACCAGATTGTGCTTCAAGGCGTAGCTGGTGAGCTCGGCGTTGGTCTCCATCCTCATCTTCTCGAGGATGTGCACCCGGTGGGTGCTGACGGTCTTGACGCTCAAGGACAGGTCCTGGGCGATCCTGCTCACGGGTCTGCCCCGGGCGATGAGGCAGAAGATTTGGTACTCCCGGTCGGAGAGCTTCTCGTGGAGTGGCCGGCCGTCGTCGGGCTGGGGGTCGACGAGCAACCGGTCGGCGATGGAGCTGCTGATGTAGGTCAGGCCGGCCGAGACCTTGCGGATGGCCTCGATCAGCTCTCCCGAAGCGCTCTGCTTGGTCAGGTACCCCAGCGCCCCTGCCTTGATGGCGCGCACCGCATACTGCTCCTCGGGGTACATGCTCAGCATGAGAACCCGGAGCCTGGGCTTCAGGCTCCTCACCTGCTTCAGGACGTCGAGCCCGCTCATTCCGGGCATGGCGATGTCGAGCAGGAGGAGGTCGAACTCGTGCCGCGCGACCAGGTCCAGCACCTCCGGGCCGCTGCTGGCCTTCGCGGCCACGGTGATGTCCGGATGGTCCGCGAGGATCTGCTCCAGCCCCTCCCGGAAGAGCGCATGGTCGTCGGCGACGAGGACCCTCATCCTCCGCTCCCCGAGGGAGGCCTGGCCGGCCCCTCTCCTCGCTCCTCCGCCCGGCGCAGCGGGATGCTGACGGTGACCGCGGTGCCAGCGCCGGGCGACCCCTTGATCTCCGCGGCGCCGCCGAAGAAGGCGGCGCGTTCCCGGATGCTCATGAGCCCGAAGGACGCCGGGTCGGATATCTCCCGCTCCGCGATTCCCCGGCCGTTGTCCCTCACCTCGAGGGTGAGCGTGCCGTCGGCTTCGAGCAGGTCGACCTCGACCCTGGTCGCCCGGGCGTGCCGAACCACGTTGCTGAGGGTCTCCTGGAATATGCGAAAGAGGGCGATGGCCAGGTCCTGGTCGAGGCCCGCCACCTCGGGAAGGATGGAGAGGACGCACTGGATGCCGGCCCGGTCCCTGAATTCCCCCGCTTGCCATCGGATGGCGGCCGGGAGGCCGAGGTGGTCGAGCACCCCGGGGCGGAGCTCGGAGGCGATTCGCTGCACCTGCCCGATGGTGTCGTCGACGAGATCGACCATGGAGCTCGCCTTCTCCAGGAGGGGCTTTTGATCCGACAACCGCCGCTCCAGCCAGGCGATGTCGAGCTTCAGCTTGGAGAGGTTGACGCCGAGCTCGTCGTGCACCTCGCGTGCGATGCGGCCCCGCTCCTCCTCCCGCGCCGACTCGACGTGCGCCGAGAGGTGCCGCAGGTCCTCCCTGGAGCGCCTGAGCTCCGCCTCCGCCCGCTTGCGCTCGCTGATGTCCCTTCCGATGGTCTTGGTCTTGACCGTGCCTCCGGAGGCGTCGGTTTCCACGAACACGTTCAGGCTCGCCGTGAAGGTGGTCCCGTCCTTCCTGACGAAGTCCCTCTCCAGCCCCTGGATGGCCTCCATGCGGATGATGGCGGGAAACTCCTTCTCATGGGTGGTCCTCGAGGCATCGGTCAGGAAGTCGGCGATGGGCCTTCCGACGATCTCGTCCTTGGGGTAGCCGAGGATCCGAGCCTCGGTCTCGTTGCACTCGACGATGATGCCGTTCTTGTCCACCGAGTGATACATGTCGGGCGCGTTGTCATAGAGGTCGCGGTACTTCGTCTCCGACTCGCGAAGCGCCTCCTCGGTGCGCTTGCGCCGGGAGATGTTGGAAACCAGGACGAAGATGATGGCGGAGAGAAAGGCGAACGTGATCAGGCTCAGGACGATGAACCGCCGGTAGCGAGAGTAGAGGGTGTCGGGCAGGTTCACGATCACGCTGTCCTCCGGCAGGGCGGCCTGCGCGATGGAGAACCGCTTCATCTCGGCGTGATCGAACATGTAGCGGTTGGGGCTCTTCCGGATGACGGGGATGCGTCCGGCCTCCTCTCCCCGGAGCACGCGAAGGGCCAGCTCGCCGGCCGCCTTGCCCTGCTGGAAGCCGCTGGTCAGCATGCCACCGACGATCCCCCGGCCCAGGTAGAACTCCCACAGGCCGTAGATGGGCACGGTGGCGGCCGCGCGGATGTGCGCCAGGCTCTCCTCGAAGGTGTAGAACCGACCGGCCCGGTCGTAGTTGAACACCGTCAGCAGAACCACGCTCCGGGGAGGCAGGGACGCCACCTGCTTCTGGAGCTCCGACATCTCCAGATCTTCGAGGAAGACGAAGTCCACCGCCGCCACGAAGTGCCTGGCCACGTCGAGGACCTCGCTCTTCATGGCCATCCCGGTCGTGGTGTGGTCGACGACCACGGCGATGTGCTCGGTCTTCGGGTGCAGCCTGAGGGCCACCTCGATGGTCCTCCGCGCATCGGTCTCCTCGACGACTCCGGTGACGAGGCCGTCCCCGGCGATCATGGCATCGCTGTAGTCGTTGATCCCGCAGAAGACGACCGGGACGCCGGCGAAGAGGTCTCGGCGGTGGCGACGCACGAAGTCGAAGGCGTCGTTGTCGGCGGCGATCACCACCGCCGGGGCCACCCGCCGGTATTTCTCGCCATAAGTCCGGGCCAAGAGGTCGAGGTAGGGCTCGTCGAAGAACCTCTTGGTGTCCATGAACTCCATGTGGAGCTCGACGTGGCTGTCCCCGGCCTTCAGCACGGCCTCGATTCCTCGCAAGGTGTCGTCGGTCCAGCTCAGGCCCTGGTGGTAGGAGTTGAGGACCAGCACATGGCTCTTGTCGGGCTGCTGGGAAGAGGCGGCCCCGAGCGAAAAGGCCAGGAGCAACCACGTCAGGGGCCGGACCAGGGCGCGGCGCATGAGTCGCCCGCCATCCTAGTGCTTCAGCCCCAGCCGAGTCGATGCACGAGCTCGGGCCGGTCGAGGCGCGGGCTTCCGTCGTGGCCGTACGAGGGAGCGGTGGCCCTGGGAAGCGGTGGCCTGGACGGTGAGGCTGCTAGATCGCGTCCTCGCCGCGCTCGCCGGTCCGGATGCGCACGACTTCCTCCACCGGCGTCACGAAGATCTTGCCATCGCCGATGCGGCTGGTCTTGGCGGCGCGCTCGACGGCCTCGACCACCTTGCCGACCAGCGCGTCGGGGACCACCACCTCGACCTTGATCTTTGGGAGGAAGTCCGCCACGTACTCGGCGCCGCGATAGAGCTCGGTGTGGCCCTTCTGCCGCCCGAAGCCCTTCACCTCGGTCGCGGTGAGACCGGCCACGCCGACCTCGGCGAGGGCCTGCTTCACCTCGTCCAACTTGAACGGCTTGATGATGGCGTCGACCTTCTTCATGGGCACCTCGGAAATCTCGGAGTGGAGTGCGAACTTCTGAGCAACCGCCGCGGCGGCGCCTCGGCGCGGATCGAGGACCTACCGGGGCTTCGGGCCGGGCATGTGCGCCTCCCTTTCGAGCCCCGCCAAACGGGCGAGCAGCTCTGCGATTCGAGTGCCGGGCCTGGCCGTCGCCGCGCGGATCCCCCGCTGGGCGAGGCGCGCCACCGACGACGGCCCGAACACGGTCCCGACCACGATGGCTGCCCCCCCGATGGCTTCGAGCCGCACTTCGGTCCTCAGGGAGCGGTCCGGCGCGAAGGTGAAGGTCTGGTCGTGGCGTGGCCCGGTCGCGTCCAGCTGGTAGACGGCGAGCCGTGAGGCTCGCTGGAACTGCTGGTCGATGTGGACGCCGTCGCTCGTGGCGAACGCGATCTTCTTCATGGCGTGGGCGGCTGGGCCCGAAGGAGTGGTTGCACCATCCGTGCCGGGCCACGGTGCAGAGTGTTCGTGCACGGAGGCGTGCTCCTCATGCCGCGCTGCCGCTCCCCCTTCGGGCGGCAGCGCGCCCGTCGTTTTGGCGGGGTCCCGGCCCCGTGGCCAGGAACCGCCGGCCGAGGAGAGCTGATGCCTCCTCGGCGTGACACGGCCAGCGCTGCTCGCAGAGCAGGCACCCGCGAGCCGCGACAACGAGCAGCGCGAGGAGCCCCTCGCAGGGGAGCGTGCAGTTCGATGCGATCGGGCGTGGCACGTCGCCTGCACTCGGGTCGAGCCACGAGCACCCCTGGCGGGCGGCTTCGCGCCCCGCCGCCTCACGAATCTCAAAGGACGCCTGGCACAACGAGGAGGTAAACCGCGCCATGAGAAAGTTCTTGTACTGGGCCGGACTCGTCTCGGTCCTCTCGTTCTACGGCCAACCCGCCTGGTCGGCCGATCGGACCGAGCCCGATCTGGCGCAGCGGGTCGCAGACCTGGAGGCCTACGTGGGCAACGGGGCGCGCGGCGCGGATGCGCCCGACGCCAAGGTCGGGTCCAAGCTCGCGGACGTTTCCGGGCCCGGACACAACGGGTGGATGATGACGAGCTCCGCGCTCGTCCTCTTCATGACGCTGCCGGGGCTGGCGCTCTTCTACGGCGGGCTCGTCCGCCGGAAGAACGTGCTCTCCGTGCTGGCCCAGTGCCTGGGCATCGCGGGCCTGGTCACCATCCTCTGGTGGCTCGCCGGCTACAGCCTGGTGTTCGCGGACGACGGCGGCACGGTCATCGGGTCGCTCAAGCACGCCTTCCTGCGCGGCGTCGACTCCAAACCCAACGGGAACTACGCCTACTGGGTCTCCCAGAACGTGTTCTCCATGTATCAGATGATGTTCGCCATCATCACGCCCGCGCTCATCATCGGGGCCATCGCCGAGCGGATGAAGTACGCCGCGGTGATCGTGTTCATGGCGCTGTGGATG
Organism: Anaeromyxobacteraceae bacterium; assembly: GCA_035762305.1. Classification (GTDB taxonomy): domain Bacteria; phylum Myxococcota; class Myxococcia; order Myxococcales; family Anaeromyxobacteraceae; genus DASTPH01. Next base: position 46,478 of record DASTPH010000025.1, on the reverse strand, counting down.
TTCCTCGTCTACTTCCCGCTCGCCCACATGGTGTGGGGCATCACCGGGCTCATGAACGGCGTCTGGAACGCCAAGGCCGCCATCAAGGCCATCGACTTCGCTGGTGGAACGGTCGTCCACATGTCCTCGGGCTGGTCGGCCCTGGTGCTGGCGCTCATCCTCGGGAAGCGGCTTGGATACCCGAGCCAGCCCATGCCGCCCCACAGCATGGTCCTGACCATGGTCGGCACCGGGATGCTCTGGGTCGGCTGGTACGGGTTCAACGCCGGGAGCGCGGTGGCGGCGGACGGCGTCGCCGCGAACGCCTTCACCACCACCACCCTGGCGGCCGCCGTCGCCGGCTTCACGTGGGCCATGGCGGAGTACGTCAGCAAGGGGAAGCCGAGCGTCCTCGGCTTCTGCTCGGGAATCGTCGCCGGATTGGTGGTGATCACGCCCGCGGCCGGGTTCGTGAACACCAGCGGAGCCATCGTGATCGGCATCCTGGCAGGCCTCATCCCGTTCTTCGCCTGCTGGAAGCTCAAGGCCTGGCTCCGCTACGACGACGCGCTGGACACCTTCGGCGTGCACGCGGTCGGCGGAACGCTGGGCGCGTTCCTCACCGGGGTCCTAGCCACCCACGACGTCAATCCGAACCTGGCCACGAACCTGAAGGACGTGGTCGGAAAGACGCTCTGGCTGCACCAGCTCGGTGCGATGGCGATCACCATCGTGCTGTCGGTCGTGGCGACCGGCGTGATCGCCTACGTCATCAAGTTCACCATTGGTCTGCGTCCGGCCGAGGAGGTGGAGGTGGCCGGCCTCGACCTCGCCGAGCACGGCGAGGAGGGCTACCACGCCGGGAGCGCGGCGATCCTCTAGCTCCGCGACCTCGTCGCCGTCGCCCGGGCCCGTCTCGATCGGCGAGGCGGGCCCCGAGCCGTCCGCTCCGCGGCAGCTCCCGCCTCTCCAGGGGACGTGCGCCGGTCGGGCTGGCGCCGTCCTGGTACTGGAGCTCGGCTCCCCGCGCAGGCACACACGGCCAGCGGCCCGGCGAGACCGGGCCGGGCGCGCTATAGGAGACGGGAACGGCTGGATTCGGTCGGCGTCGCGCCTCGAGGTCCCGGGACTCCTCGAGGGCTGACGGTGGCGACCCGGCCAGCCGGGTAGGCACGATGACGACGAATGCCATCCCACTCGGGATCATCCTCGCCAGCGTCCGGGAGGGGCGGCGAGGGGAAGCCTTGGCGCGGTGGTTCCACGAGATCGCGGCGGCGCGCGCCGACGTGAAGCCCCAGCTGCTGGACCTGCGCGAATGGGCGCTCCCGCCCTATGCTCGCAGGGAGACCCCCATCGTCGCGGAGAAGGCCTACCCGCCCGGCTCGCTCGAGGCCCGGTGGCGCGACACGATTGCAGGCCTCGACGCGTTCGTGGTCGTCACGCCCGAGTACAGCCATTCCATCCCCGGCCAGCTCAAGAACGCGCTCGACACCGTCTACGCGCCCTGGAACCACAAGCCGATGACGTCCGTCTCCTACGGCGGCTTCGCGGCGGGGGCTCGCGCCGCGGAGCACCTGCGGCTGGTGGCGGTGGAGCTCCGGATGGCGCCCGTGCGCGAGGAGGTGAACGTCCGGTTGGTCGGCCTGGCCGCCGACGAGCGCGGCTACCCGACGGATCCGCTCTACGCGAGGAAGGCCAAGGCAGCCCTCGACGACCTCGTCTGGTGGGCCCGCGTGCTTCGCGACGGCCGTGCCAATCACCCGCGCTGACGCGGTCCAGCACCCGGCCGGGACGGCCGCCCGTAGCCAGGGTGGTACGAGCGCAGCGGTGGCGCCGCGCCCGGGCACCCCGCCAGCTGCAGGCTCGACGCGGGCGCGGCGCGTGACGCTCGGATATACCGAGGCCGTGAGGATGGCTCAACCACTCGCGGGGTGGCCGGAGCTGCCGCTCGCGCCGTGGCGACCGACGCGCGACACGCTCCACATGTGGACCCAGATCGTGGGCAAGACGCTGCTGGCGTCCCCCATCCAGAACCACTGGTGGCACTGCGCGCTTCGCGTCTCCGCGCGCGGCCTGGCCACGCCCTCGCCCATCGTCGCGGGCGACCGCTCGTTCGAGGTGGAGCTCGACTTCGTCGATCACCTGCTCGCCGTTCGCAGCGATCGCCGGTCCATCACCACGCCGCTCGTCCCGCGGACGGTCCGGTCCTTCTTCGAAGAGTACCTGGCGCTGCTCCACGCAATCGGCTGGGAGTCGCGGATCCGGACCACGCCGGTCGAGGTGCCGGACCCGATCCCCTTCGACCGCGACGAGGTCCACCGCGACTACGACCCGGCGGCCGCGAATCGCTTCTGGCAGGTGCTGCGGCGCTGCGACGCGGTCTTCAGGGAGCTGGCGGGTGCGTTCGTCGGAAAGCAGAGTCCCGTCCACTTCTGGTGGGGGAGCTTCGACCTCGCCTCGACGCGCTTCTCCGGCCGGCGCGCGCCGGAGCGGCCTGGCGCCGATCGCATGATGCGCGAGGCCTACTCGCACGAGGTCATCTCCTTCGGCTTCTGGCCGGGCGGTTCGCTGCCGAACGGAACGGCGGTCGACGAGCCACTGTTCTTCGCCTACGCGGCCCCCCCGCCGGAGGGGTTCGGCGGAGCCAAGGTGGAGCCAGGGGCGGCGCGCTACGACCAGCGCCTCGGCGAGTTCGTGTTGCCCTACGAGGCGGTTCGCACCGCGGACGATCCCGCAGGCGCCCTGCGCGCCTTCTGCGAGACCGTGTACCAGGCCGGCGCGACCCTCGGCCGATGGGATCGCGACGCGCTCGAGCGTCGATGAGGCCACGGTCAGAAGGGGGAGGGGTGACCCTCCTCGTCACGGCCCTCTCGCTCCTCGTCGCGGCATCGTGCTTCGCAGTCGCCGGCGAGGTGCTCGCGGGCGCCATGTGCGCGACGCGATTCTCGGCTCGCTTCTCTGCGCTCGTGTTCGCGCTCGCCCTGGCCGCGCGCGCCGGCCGGCCCCGGTTTCTCGCGGCTCGCCGGCTGGAATGGACGCTGGCATTCACCATTGCCCACGCAGTCCATTATACGACGGTGCTGGTGCGTGCCTTGGTCGAGCCAGACAATGACCTGCGGCATCCATCGCTCGATGCCGTCTTGATCGTGACCGGCGGGTTCGGCTTGATTGCGACGCTGGCCTGGACCGTTCTCACCGACCGGCGGCGGCTTCAGGCTGCCCTCTTCTACGCGATTGGTGCCGGGCTCGGCTTGGTCTTGAGCCCCCGCGCCGCTGATCCGGCGGCCCATCCCGCGTCGGCCGCAGCGATGGCTGTGCTCATCGCGGCCGCCTTCTGGCGAATCGGATGGGGAGTCGCTTCGCGTGTCTCGCCACCGTGATGAGACGCCATCGGGAGCCGACCAGTGGCGCCGTCGACCTCACCCTGGCGGCAACCACCTACACACGGCACGCGACGCGGCCCCGGAAGGGGCGGATAGAATACCGCAAGGACTGGTCGCGTCCGCACGGGCGAGGCCCACCGTGAAAGGAGAGGCAGGTGACCTGTCGGCGCGGCGAAGCTCGGTGCTGGCGGGTTCTCCTGCCAGTCGCGCTGGCGCTGGGGCTCGTAGCCGGGGTTCGCGCCGAGGACGTGTCCGAGCGCGCCATGGTGGCGAGCAGCCTCGGGCGACTGCGCGGCGCGTCCGGGCTCAGGGTGATTCCGGGCGGCCTCCTTTCCCTCGGCGGCGGCAAGCTGCGCTACATGGCCAAGGGCGCCAGTGGATGGCGCACCGTCCACGAGGTGCCGCGCGACAACCTCTATCGCGTCGACGCGGACGAGCGCGGGCGGCTACTCGCGGCCTGGGAGCAGGAACCCTCCTTCCACCTCTTCGACCTCCGCCACGGCACCCATCGCGCCCTGGCCAAGCCGCCGGCTCCGCCCGGGTACCAGGTTCCATTCTCGTTGGACGGCCTGTACTTCACCGAAGGTGGCCAGGCCGCGATCGTGTTCGTCGCCGGTCATCCCTGGGCGTACGACACCGGCACTCGCTCCGTGCTGGCGGCGTATCGGGTACGGCTGGATGGGGAGACGGCGCCCGAGCTGCTGTTTTCGGAGGAGGGGTTCCGGCTTCACACCTCGGCGCGCGGCGCCGCGCTCGTGAAGCCCGCGCACTGGCGGAACGGCTGCAGCCACTCGGGTTGCCCCGTCGACGCCATCGTGGCCTTCGAGCTCGGCCAGGGCAGAGCCGTGAGGAGGACCATCTTCGACGGAGGAGGCCAGAGGGTGGACACGGCGCAGATCGTGAGAGGCCGGTACGACGAACGATTCGCCGTGCAACTCGGCTCCTTCTCCGAAGGCAAGCGGCACCGCAGGCTGCTGCGCTTCACGTATGGCAAAGAACCCACCTTGCAGGAGTTCTCGGATTGGCACGAGGCGGATTTCGAGCACGCGCTGCTCGCTCGCAACGGCGACTATGTCGAGGCCCGGCAGGCCTCTGACCGGACCGTCACCGTCACCCGCCTGAGCCCAGCCGGGGAGGAGTCGTCGGTGGCCATTCCCCCATGGGCGGATCGGCAGGGGCGGCCGGCGAAGGACTGGTTCAACAGCCTCGGCGAGCGGAAGGGGGGCGGCCTCTGGCTGCACTGGGGAGACAACCTCGTCGTGGGAGATCTGGCAGCCCCGCGAAAGCTCGACGTCGGCGAGCACGTCAAGCGGGGCACCGAATGGGCCAAGGCGTACATCTACCACGACGAGCCCGAGAGCCTGTGGATGGGCATCGAGGTCGGCGGCGGCCGAGACTACGTCGACATCGACCTCGCCGAGGTGGATCGCCGTGCACGTCCCTGGCAGCCGCCCACCGCGAAACCGGGTGAGCGGGGTCCCATGCCGCCGAGCGTCGCCAGTCGACTGTCCGGGGGCCGCCGCGAGACGGTCCTCGGCAGGGGGGTGGTGTCCATCGGGGAGAAGGACCTCTACTACCGCGAGCATGCCAAGGAGGACTGGCGCCTCCTCTACGCGGTGCCCGACCGGAACATCTACCGCCTGCAGGTCGACGAGCGGCGCGGGCGCATTCTGGCCCACTGGTCTTCGGAGCGAATCGTCCACCTCTTCGAGCCAGGTCAGGGCGTGCACCGGAGCTTCGCGTGGCCGACCTCGGACCTCGAAGGTCTCAATTCCGGCCTGACCAACCTCTTCTTCTCCACCGACGATGGCTACGCCCTCGTCTACATGGGCGGGCTCGTCAGGGGCAGCGGGCCGTGGATCAACGAGGCCTATCGCATTCCCCTCGACGGCCAGGAGGCGCCGAGGCGCCTCTTCCGCGCGCGGGGCAATTACTTCGACCTGTCCCCGCGCGGGGCCACGTTCGCCTTGCCGACCAAGGAGTCGGGCTATCGGTGCGACACGGCGTACTGCATCCTCGACAGCATCGCCGTGGTCACCATCGACGGCGAGGTGGCGAAGGAACGCCTCGCGTATCGCCAGGAGCATTACACCGACTATGCGCGTCGGGTGCCCGGGAAAGCCGGGGACGAGCTGGCGGTGGTGATCCGGTACTCGCTCCCGCGAGACCAGTGGCAGGCGCGGGGCCGCACCGAGCGCGCCCTCCTTCGCTTCCACTACGGAACGCCGGGGGTCGAGAAGACCGTCCTGCCGGCCTGGACCGCCGAGGCGGTCCGCCGCAATCACCTCACCGAGTCGGGCGACTACCTCGAATTCGTGGTGACGGAGAAGCACGAGCTCGTCATCGAGCTCCTGGGCAGGCGGGACGCGCGAGCCGCCTGGCGCCTGGCATCCCCTCGCCACCAGGGGCGCGACAGCCTGCCGGACCGCGACGTTCACGGCTTCGGCGAGCGGAGCGGCGGCGGGTACTGGCTACACTGGGGCGACCACATCGTCTTGCTCCGGAACGGCCAGCCGCCGCGGGCCTTCGGCATCGCCCGGTACCTCAAGCCGCGGGCCGAGTGGGCCGGTGCCGATGGCTACACCGCGTCGCCGGAGAGCCTGCGCCTCGGCATGGACATCGGCGCTGGGCGCGAGTTCATCGAGGTGAGCTTCGCGGCCATCGAGAAGGGCGCCGCCGAGCTGCGCTGACGCAGGGCGCACCCCGGGCGCGGGGCCTCGGGGAGAAGCTTCGACGCTCAGGATCGGCCCCGCCGAGCCAGGACCCGCCCCGGGAGGACATTGAGGTCGGCGCGTAACCGATCTCCCGGCGGCGCGCTCCGGTGCCCTTCGGCACCGTGGCGGGCGTGAACCTCCAGGCGGCCTTCCTCTCGCCTCCGGCACGATCCCGGCAGTGCGCCGCTCCGGGGCGAGGTAGTGTGCGCCGGTGGACCTCCCGAGCCCCTACCGCGGCCTGGTTCTCCTCGAGCTGGCGCTGGCGGCGCCGACCTTCCTCGCCCTCTGGTTCGTGCCCGCCCCCTACGGCCGCCACCTGCGGCGCGGTTTCGGGCCCAGCGTTCCCGCTCGGCTGGGGTGGCTCCTCATGGAGAGCCCGGCGCCCCTCTTCTTCGCGGGCGTCTACCTCGCCGGATCGCGCGCCGCCGAGCCGGCGCCACTGGCCCTCTTCGGGCTTTGGCAGCTGCACTACCTGTACCGCGCCTTCGTCTTCCCCTTCCGGATCCGCGAGGGAGGGCGGCGCATGCCGGTCCTCGTCCTGCTGCTCGCCGTGGCCTTCAACCTCCTCAACGCCTGGATCAACGCCCGCTGGATCTCGGCGCTGGGCGCCTATCCGGAGGGCTGGCTCGCCGGGCCGCGGTTCCTGGCCGGGGCGGCGCTCTTCCTGGGCGGCTTCGCCCTGAACGTCGCCTCCGACCGGGCGCTGCGACGGCTGCGCGCCCCGGGCGAGAGCGGCTACCGCATCCCGCGCGGAGGCGCCTTCGAATGGGTTTCCTGCCCGAACTACCTGGGGGAGATCCTGGAGTGGACCGGCTGGGCCATCGCCTCCTGGTCGCTGGCCGGCGTGGCGTTCGCGGTCTACACGGCGGCGAACCTGGCGCCGCGCGCCTTCGCGCACCACGCCTGGTACCGGGAGCAGTTCCCGGACTATCCTGCGCGGCGCCGGGCGCTCATCCCCTTCGTGGCCTAGGCACAGGGAGACTCCAGGTGAAGCTGCTCCTCACCGGCCCGTTCGGGAACATCGGCTCACACGCGCTCCCCGAGCTCCTCCGCGAGGGACACGACGTCCGCTGCTTCGACCTCGACACACCCCAGCACCGCGCCATGGCGCGCACGCACGGACGTCGCATCGAGGCGCTGTGGGGCGACGTGCGCGACCGCGGCGCGGTGGCCCGGGCCGCCGCGGGCATGGAGGCGGTGCTGCACCTGGCCGCGGTCATTCCCCCCGGGAGCGACGACGACCCGGCGCAGGCGCGGGCGGTGAACGTCGACGGGACGAGAAACGTCCTCCAGGCCTGCGCCGCCCTCTCGCGCAAGCCGCGGATCCTCTACACCTCCACCTTCGACGTGCACGGCCACACCCTGCAGCGGCCGCCTCCGCGCCGGGTGACCGACCCGCTGGTGGCCACCGACCCCTACACCGAGCACAAGATCGCCGCCGAGGAGCTGGTCCGCACCTCGGGCCTCACGTGGTGCATCTTCCGCCTCTCGGACGTGCCGGTCATCGGGCTGCGCGACCCGCATCCCATCATGTTCGAGATCGGCCTCGACAACCGCATCGAGAGCCTGCACGCCGACGACGCCGCGGTGGCGCTGGCGCGGGCGCTGCGGACCCCGGAGGTCTGGGGGCGCATCCTCTTCATCGGGGGAGGCCCGTCCTGCCAGCTCACCTACCGCGAGTACCTGGCGCGGATGCTCGGGGCCATGGGCATCGGCATGCTTCCGGAGGAGGCCTTCAGCAAGGCCGAGTACGCCACCGACTGGATCGACTCGAGCGAGGCGCAGTCCCTGCTTCACTATCAGCGGCGCAGCTTCGACGACATCGTGTCCGACGTCGCCGCCTGCCTGGGCTGGAAGCGGCGCCTGGCCCCGGTCGCGGCCCCGCTGGTGCGGCGCGCCATGCTGGAGCTCTCCCCCTACTGGGCGAAGCGAGGCCGCTGAAGTGCCGGGGCGCGACGTGGACGACGTGGAGCGATTCCGATCGCGGTACGGGCCCCGGGCGCTGGTGGTCGGCGGCTCCGACGGGATCGGGGCCGCCTTCGCGCGGGCCCTGGCGGCGCGAGGGCTGCACCTCCTGCTGGTGGCGCGACGGGAGGCCGAGCTCGAGGCGGTCGCGGACCGCCTGCGCCGCGAGCACCGGGTCGAGGTGAGCTCGCTCCACGCCGATGCCGCGACGCCGGAGGGCACTGCCGAGATCCTCCGCCGCGCCCAGGGGCGCGACCTGGGGCTCGCGGTCTGCAACGCCGCGCTCTCGGCCATCGGCCCGTTCCTGGACGTGCCGCTCGAGGTGCACCAGCGGCTGCTCGACCTGAACTGCCGGGCGGTGACGGTGCTGGCCCACGGCCTGGGACGGCGCTTGGTGGAGCGGGGCCGGGGCGGTCTCGTGCTGCTGACCTCCATGGCCAGCTTCCAGGGCTCGGCCCAGGTGGCGCACTACGCCGCCAGCAAGGCGTACGTGCGGGTGCTCGGCGAGGCGCTGTGGGAGGAATGGCGCCGCCAGGGCGTCGACGTGGTGGCCTGCTGCGCCGGCCGGGTGCGGACCCCGACCTACGAGCGCAGCCGCGCCCGGCCTCCCGGCTGGCCGGCGCCCCCGGTGCTCGAGCCCGAGGAGGTCGTCCGCGCCACCCTGGCGGCGCTGGGGCGCCGGCCGGTGGTCATTCCCGGCCGGCTGAACCGGCTCGCCGCGGCGGTGACGGAGCGGCTGCTTCCGCGACGGGTGGCCGTGGAGCGTGTATCGGCGGCAACCCGCGCCATGTACCCCGCGTCGGACCCGCCGGGATCGCATCCTCCGGCGGGGCGGGCCGGCAGGCGCGGCTGACCGCCGATCCGGCCGCGCCCACCAGCGCTCCCAGCGTCCTTCGGAGGAGCGAGGGCTTCTCGCCGCCCGGGAGCGGCAGCTGCCAGTGGCGGCCGATGAGGGACATGTACAGGCCGACCGTCATTCCGGCGGTGGCGAAATCGAGGGTGGAGAGGATCTCGTCCGCGAGGCCGAACGGCATGGAGAGGGGGATGGCCCCGCGCGCGTACTCGACCGCCCAGACGCCGTCGGTGAAGCTCATCGCCCGCGCCTGGCCGGGTCCCACCCAGATCCGGTCTCCCGGCCGGTAGACGCGTCTCTCGAACTGGCCCTCGGCGTAGTACCAGGTCTCGCCGTCGATGACCGTGTCCCAGAAGCCCACCAGGTGGCGCCCGGAGTGTCCCTCCGATCCGATGGGCGTGCCCCAGATCATGAGGTACTCGAGCGCCGAGGCGTAGTAGAGCTTCATCTGGATCATCGCCCCCCCGGCGATGCTGTAGAGCCAGGGATGGGAGCGGTCGATGCGCCCGGGGTAGCGGTCCTCGATGGCGTCGGCGACGGCGTCGAACATCGCCGGCTTGGGCTTGCCGATGCCGGCCAGGGCGCATTCGTGGATGACGTCCGGGTCGAACAGGTATTCCATCGCCTGGCCTCCTGTGGCGCTCGCCGCGGGCGGCGAGACTCAAGCACGGCTCCGGGTGGCTGTCCACGGCCCCACGCGGCAGCCTCCACGCCCCCTCCGGGGGAATCAGAGGGTGGGTTTGCGCGGCCGGGCGGAAGGGCGAGAATCCCTCGGCGCCTCGGTGGGCAGGGAGGCCGAAGAGAAGGGAGGCGACGTGAGCGCCAGGGCAAGGCGGGCCGCGCTCGAGGCACGGCTGCGGCCGGTGGGCGTCATCCGGTCCGAGCTCCGGGAGCGCCGCGAGGCGCCCAGGCAGGGTTCCGAGGGTGCGCCCGATGCCTGGCTCGAGGTGCACGCCTGGGCGGCCAGGGGGCTGCGGGGCCTGGCCCCCGGCGACGAGCTCATGGTGATCTCCTGGCTGCACCGGGCGCGCCGCCACGTCCTCCGGGTCCACCCGCGGAACGACCCGCGCAGACCGCTCACGGGCGTCTTCGCCACCCGATCTCCGGATCGGCCGAACCCGCTGGGGCTCCATCCCGTCGTGGTGCGCGCCATCCAGGGAAACCGGCTCCGCATCGGACCCATCGAGGCCATCGACGGCACGCCGGTGGTGGATCTGAAGCCGCTGCTCCGGTGACGCGGCTGCGGCGCGTCGCAGGCGGACCTTCGGGCGGGGTGGCGACTGCCGCCCCGGGGAGGGAGGGTCAGAGACCCCGGACCTCGGCGTCGTGCGCGTGGGCGATGGTTCCCCGCAGCGAGGCAGGGAGTCGCTCCAGGTCGACGATGACCTTTTGATCGTGAACATCCACGATCACGTCGAGCGGAAGGCAGTAGTCGCCGCCGTTCTCGACGTACACCAGCAGCTCGTTTCGCCCGCCCGGGCACACGTCGCGCACGGCCCCGAACTCCTCCTCGCCGTCCTTGGCGAACACCTGGTAACCGACCTGGATGCTCTCCCGCCAATGCCGCGCCTCGTGCATGCTCTCCTCCGGCTTCTGGCTGCGAAACGGATCTCCGACCGGCCCCTTCAGCTCCACGAGTCTCCAGGCCGCTGGCCAACCCCCAGCGCGGCCTCGTGGCGCGCCTCTGCTGCGCGCCGCATTGCCGCCGAGGCGTCGGCGCCGGACACCGCACGGCCGAAGAACGGCCCGCCCGGCTCCTGGAGGCGCCCGCCCTGGCGGAGCGAGCCCGTGTCGACCGGGGCGAAGCCCACCTCCACGACCAATTTGGCGACCCGGCGCTTCGCGGCGGCGTCGTCCCCGGCAATGGGCAAGGCGATGCGCTCGGCGACCGGCCGGTCCTTGCGGCCGAGCGAGGCGAGGTCGCTCGCCCGCAGCGAGTTGAACGCCTTGACGAGGCGCGTCCCCGGAAGGGCCTTGGCCACCTCCTCGCTCGAGGTGGAGTCGCCGAGGTCGTAGAGCCCGAAATCCGGCCGATACGGGTTCATGGCGTCGATGGCGATCTTTCTCCGCAGGCGCCGGGCGGGGAGGTCCTCGCGGTTGCGCCAGGGGATGGCCAGCATGACCACCTCGGCGAAGTCGCAGGTCTCCTCGACCGTCGCCGCCCGGGCGCGTGACCCGAGGGCGGCCACCCGGGTCCCGAGGGAACCGAGGCTGCCCCTGTGGCTGAGCGCCACCACGTGGCCCGCCTTGGTGAGCAGCTCGGCGACGAGGGCGCCGATCTGCCCCGCGCCGATGATCCCGACCCGCATCCGGACCTCCACACGCAGGCGCGAAGCGGTCCCGCGCAGCCCTCCCCGGCCGCGCGCCAGATCGGGTGCTGCTATAGCCCCGGCGGGCAGGCCGGGCATGCCTCTTGCGACGTCCCAGCCGGGTGGGGCGTTGCCCCTTGACGGGGTGTGACGCTGGGCAGGACATCAGGCCAGGAACAGCCACAAGAGGGCCGCGATGAGCGAACTTGACCGCGTAGCACGTCGGCGGCGTCTCGGTGTCATTGGCGGCCTCGTGGACGGGACCGACGCAGCGCCAGGAAGAGGCGCCGTCGTCCCAGGGAAGCTTCTCCGCCCGCCGGCCGGGTCCGCGCATGGACGCGAGTATGCCCGCGGGCGCCGAAGGGCCGTTCACCCCAAGAGGGGCTGGGCTCGACCGGCGCGGCGCGGGGGCGGCGGCGGTATCCTGGCTTCCATGTTCATCGTGGAAGGCAAGGCGGAGCGCTGGGCATACGGCTGATGACTCGCCGAGCGGGCCCGGCGCTTCCGCGCGGTCCACGTCGACTTCGGAACCGGAGACGGCCTCTTCGTGACCCGGAGCGCCCGCGCCGAGGCGGACGTCCTCTTCATCGGCGTCGACGCGGTGGCAGACAACCTGCGCCGGGCCTCGAGGCGCGCCGGCGGGAACGCGCTCTTCGGCCGCCTGGCCCTGGCCGAGGCGCCGGGCGAGCTCTCCGGCCTCGCCGACCGGTTGACGGTCCTCTTTCCCTGGGGCTCCCTGCTCGCGGCGGTGTGCGGCCGCGCTCCGGCCGGTCTCGCGGCGCTGCGGGGCCTGTGCCGGCCAGGAGCGGAGGTGCGCTTCCTCTTCGAGCTCGCCTCCGACCCGGCCGAGCTCCTGCGGGCCCATGCCGCGGCCGGGTTCCATCTCGCCGCTCGAGCCGTCTCGGTGGAGGAGGCCCGCGCGCTCCCGACCTCATGGGCCAAGAGGCTCGGGTACTCGGGGCGGCGCCGCGCCTTCTGGGAGCTCCGCGGATCGGCCGGGCCGCAGCCTGGCCCGTCGGCCCGAGCGGGTGGAAACCGATGATGGCCGCGCCGCGGCGGAGTCCATGGCACGGCCTGGTCTCGGGGTCCGGAGCGTCGATGCGTAGGTGCAATGATCCTTGCGCCATTGTGTGGGAGACGACCGGCTCGCCGCCGCCGGAGGCGCTGTGCCACCAGGTCCCGCTTGGGGCGTCCCGCCGATCCCGGTCCTGCCGGTGCGTATTGGTTCGTCTCACGGGTGGAGCCAGGGGCGTCACGTCGTGAGTTCCTGGCAGGTCAGAACGCGAGGAGAGCCCGTTCCATGAGGAGAGCCGCTGCCGACACCTGGACCCCGCCGCGAGGCGACGGGACGGGCGAGCCGCCGGAGCGCAGGGGCGAGCTCGAGGCCAGGGGGCTGCGCATGGCGCACCAGCTCAAGAACCCTCTCAGCGCCATGAAGGCGCTGGTCCAGCTCGGCCTGCGCAATCCGTCCGAAGGCGCTTCCCACGAGCGCCTGGCCACGCTGGAGCGGGAGATCGACCGGGTGGCCGAGATCCTGGCGAGCTACTTCTCGGCCCCCGCGAGGGCCGAGGAGACTGCGCCGGGTCGCGTCCACGTTGGGGCGCTCGCCTCGCAGGCGTTGCGCCTGGTATCGGCGCAGGCGGAAGGGGCCCGCGTCCGCCTGGGCGTGCGCGGCGACGGATTCGTCGAGGGCGATCCGCAAGGCCTGCTCGAGGCGCTCGTGAACCTGCTCGTGAACGCCATCCAGGCCACGGCGCCCGGAGGAAAGGTCGAGGTGGAGGTGCGGCCGGAGGGCGAGCGGATCGACATCGTGGTTCGGGACACCGGCAGCGGGATGCCTCCCGACACGCTTCGCCGGGTCGGCACGCCCTACTTCACCACGCGCGGGCAGGGGACCGGTCTCGGGGTGGCGCTGGCGCGCCGGGCCGTGGCTCGCCACGGCGGAGCGCTCCGGTACCAGAGCGAGCCCGGGAAGGGAACCAGCGCCACCATCACGCTCCCGCGCGCGGCGGCCGTCTAGCCCACCCAGACCGCCGCGGCATCGTCTCCGTCGCCACCGAGCCGCAGCCCTGGCCCCAGGCGGAGCGATGAGTTCTGGCCCGGTGGGTGGTCAGAAACCACGTGTCGCCGGTCCAGGCCGGCGAGGGGAGGGAGAGCTGGTTAGGAGGACGCATCATGGAGCCCCTCGGCGCACCCAGGGCGACCCCCGACGCCGCGGCCAGGGCCGGACGGCGCGAATGGATCGGGCTTGGCGTGATCGCGTTGCCCTGCCTCCTGTACTCGATGGACCTCACGCTCGGGCTGCCTTCATGCATGGACTGCGGCTGTGCTCCGCCATCAGCGCCGCGGCCTCGCTGGCGCTCGCGATCTTCGTCGCCGCCACGCTCCGGCACGTCCGGCCGGGCGGGGAGACGTCCGCGGCGACTTCCGAGGCCGGAGCTGGTCAGATCGGACGCGCTGCGTGACCGGTCCTGAGGCGTCGCTGCTCCTGGGCACGCCAAGACCAGGAGGTTGACGCGCGAATGAGGCGAGCCGGCGATGTCTGGATCCAGGGGATCGAGCGGCTGGCGCGCGGGGTGCCGCTCGCGGCCCGGCGCCGCTGACGGTACGGTGCCTGGCCCGCGTCCTGCACGCGTCCTGGGCAGTGGAAAAGGGGCCCCATCGTGGCCAACGAGAGGATGTCCCTCGCCAGCGGGTCGGCCGGAGCGGCCGCGACGAGCTCTGCGGGCGGCGAGGAGGTCAGCCGACCGGCGCCGGGGGGACAGACGCCCGATCAGGGTCGTGAGGACCGTGGAGAGGCGCCGCCCTCACGTCCCAGGGCTTCGACCGACTGGTGGCTCTTCCTCGCTCCGTCCTTCATCTGGGGCACGACCTGGTTCGCCATCAAGTTCCAGCTCGGGGTCGTGGCGCCCGAGCTCTCGGTGGCCTACCGCTTCATCCTGGCGGCCCTGCTCCTCCTCGGCTGGTGCGCGCTGCGCGGCCTCGGACTGCGTTTCGGCCTACGTGCCCACGCGAGCTTCGCCCTGCTGGGCGTCCTCCAGTACGCGCTCAACTACGTGCTCGTCTACCGCAGCGAGGAGGTCCTCACCTCGGGGCTGGTGGCCCTCGTCTTCGGCCTGCTGGTGGTCTTGAACCTGCTGGGCGCCAGGGTCCTGTTCGGCACGCCGGTGAAGGCGCCCGTCCTCGCCGGGGTGGCCATCGGGCTCCTCGGCGTGGCCCTCGTGCTCTGGCCCGACGTGGCGCGGCTCGGGGCCCGGCCGGGGCAGTCCTGGGGGGTGGCGCTGGCCCTTCTCGGCACCGTCTCGGCCTCGGCGGGGAACCTCTGGTCGCAGCGCCTCTACCGGGGTGGGACTCCCATCGTTCCCAGCACCGCCTGGTCCATGCTCTACGGTGCGTTGGCAGTGACCCTGTACGGCGCCATCGCCGGCCTGCCCTTCGCCTTCGATACCTCCGCCGGGTACCTGCTCTCGCTCGGCTACCTCGCCGTCTTCGGATCGATCGTCGCCTTCATCGCCTACCTCACCCTGCTCCGCCGCATCGGCGCGGGGCGATCCGGCTACGTGGCGGTGCTCATGCCGGTCCTAGCCATGGCCACCTCCACGTTGTTCGAAGGCTACCGCTGGACGCCGATCGCCGTGGTCGGGATGGCCATGGTGGTCGCCGGCAACGTGCTCGTGCTCCAACGCTCGACCTGAAGCAAGAAGGCGTGCGTCCGGCCGGACATGTGCCCGGTCGCGCGTCCCCCGCTGCACGTCGAGCCGAGGAAGAAGACCCGCCACCAGGCGTTCAGCTCGCCAATGGTTCAGCCGGCGCAGCCGCGAGCAGCGCGGTGAGCATGGCTCCGCAGGTCACCAGATCGAGCGGGAGCCGGCCCAGGCTGCGACGCGTCCACCGGCGCGCCGCGCCCTCGTCGATGTTCGCCGGGTCGGCGCGCTCGAAGGCCAGCGCCCGGGGGATGAAGTCCAGGGCCGACCAGAGCCGCATCGCCACGTGGCTGGCGAGGCCCAGGAGGAGCGGCGCGCGGACGCCTGGCGCTCGCCAGGCGACTACCAGGCAGAGGATGAGGACCAGCTCGAACGCCACGTGCGCTGGGATCCAGAAGCGCTTCCGATTGATGCCTCCGCGCGCGGGCTGGACGATGTCCGGCCGCCGCGGCCAAGACGGGTCCACCACCAGGAACTCGTAAAGCCCCCCGCCGAGGCCGATCAGGGCGAGCGCGCAAGCCAGGGTCAGGGAGGGTAGCGTCAGCGCATTCATGGTCGCTCAATAAGAAAGGGCGGGCGCGAGCGCCCGCCCATCCGGACACAGAGTGGGCCGCCAGCCCGTCGTTACCCGAGGCCGCCCGTACCGCCGGTTCGCTTGGTCGCCTCCTGGCGCGCCAGCTGGAGCGAACCCGCGACCGCCAGCCCCTCGGCCGGCGAGGGCAGGCCACTCGGGGCGGCGCTGTGCTCGCGGGCCCGATCGCGGGCGATGAGCATGTAGATGGCGGGCAGGACGAACAGGGTGAACACGGTGCCGATGGTCATGCCCGTGACCAAAACCAGGCCGATGCTGTTCCGCGCCTTCGCGCCGGGCCCGGTCACCAGGGTGAGGGGGAAATGCCCGAAGACCGTGGCCACGCTGGTCATGAGGATGGGGCGCAGCCTGGTCATGGCGGCGTTCTTCACGGCTTCCAACTTCGAGAATCCTTGCTCCTGGAGCTTGTTCGCGAACTCGACGATGAGGATGCCGTTCTTGGCCACCAGCCCGACCAGCGTCACCAGGCCCACCTGGGAGTAGACGTTCAGTGTGGTGGTCCAGCCGTCGGTGAAGTAGCGCAGGTTCGGGTTGGGCATCTTGAGGAACATGACCACCATGGCGCCGAACATGCCGAGCGGAACCGAGCCGGCCAGGATCACGAAGGGATCGCGGAAGCTGTTGAACTGGGCCGCGAGCACCAGGAAGATGAGCACCACCGCCAGAAGGAAGGCCGGCAGGAACCGGTTCCCCTCGGTTCGCAGCTGGCGCGACTCGCCCGTGTAGTCGATGGTGTAGCCCGCCGGGAGGATCTTGGCCGCCTCGTCCTCCAGGAACGTCAGCGCCTGGTCGAGCGGGCGCATCGCCACCCCGCTGATCTTCACCGAATTGAGCTGCTGGAAGCGATTGAGGGTCCGGGGGGTGACCGTGTCGCGGATGGTGGTGATCGAGGAGAGGGCGATGAGCTGGCCGTTCGGGCCGGTGACGTAGATGTCCTTGAGCTGCTCGGGGTTCAGGCGCTCGGAGCGCAGGACCTGCGGGATCACCTTGTAGCTTCGCCCGCCGATGCTGAAGCGGTTGACGTAGTTCCCGCCCATGGCCGATCCGATGTCCTGCCCCACCGTCTGGAGGTCCACCCCCAGCTCGGCCACCTTCTGCCGGTCGATCGAGAGCTCCGAGGAGGGCTGGTCGAGCTTGACGTCGATGAGCGGCGGGAAGGCGAACATGCCGCTCTCCATCGCCTTCTTCTGGAGCTTCTGCGCGAAGCCCAGGACCTCGGAGCTCTCGGCGGTGGATGCCAGCACGAACTCCACCGGGAACTGGCCGCCGCCCGGGAGAGCCGGCGGCATGACCACGAAGGTCTGGATGCCGGGGATGGCGGAGACCCGCGCCTGGACCTCCGGAAGGATCTGGAAGGCCGACCGCTTGCGCTCGCTCCATGGGTCGAAGACCACGCCCCAGAAGCCGCCGTTCGGGAAGGTGATCTGGAAGGTGAACTCCGACTCCGGGATTTCCATCACCGTCCGGTTCACCTCCTTGGTGAACGGCATGAGCTGATCCAGCGTCGAGTTCGCGGGCGAGTTGACGACGCCGAAGACGTATCCCTGGTCCTCGGTGGGGGCCAGCTCCTTCGGCACCTGGCTGAACATGGCCAGGGTGAGGAGGGTCACTCCGACCCAGGTCACGTAGATCCAGCGGCGGGACCGGAGGGAGCCGTCCAGGCGCCGGCCGTAGGCGGCCTTGAGCCGGTCGAAGGCGCGGTTGATGCGCCCGGTGAGCCCCCGCTCCTCCCGGCCCGGGCGGAGCAGAGCCCCGGACATCACCGGCGAGAGCGTGAGCGCCACCACCCCGGAGATGGCCACGGCGCCGGCGAGGGTGAGCGCGAACTCCCGGAACAGCGAGCCGGTGAGCCCTCCCTGGAAGGCGATGGGCGTGTACACCGCCGCCAAGGTGATGGTCATGGCGATGATGGGGCCGACCAGCTCGCGGGCTCCGTGGACCGCCGCCTCCACCGGTTTCATGCCCTCGCGGATGTGCCGCTCCACGTTCTCGACCACCACGATGGCGTCGTCCACCACCAGGCCCACGGAGAGGACGATGGCGAGCAGCGTGAGGAGGTTCAGGGTGAAGCCGAAGGCCTGCATCAGGAAGACCCCGCCCACCAGGGAGACCGGGATGGCCACCACCGGAACCAGGGCCGACCGGAGGGAGCCGAGGAACAGGAAGATGACCACCACCACGATGAGGAGCGTCTCGGCGAGGGTGGTCTCCACCTCCTTGATGGCGTCGCGGACGTAGGCGGTGGCGTCGAAGGCCAGGCGGGCCTGGATCTGCTCTGGGACCTCCTTCTGCAGCGAGGCCAGCTCCTTGCGGACCCGATCGACGACGTCGAGGGAGTTGGCGTTGGGGAGCGCCCAGATGCCGATGAAGACCGCCGTCTGGCCCGTGAAGTTGACGGCCGCGTCGTAGTCCTCCGCGCCGAGCACGACGTCGGCCACGTCGCCGAGCCGCACCACGGCGCCGGCCTGCTCCCGGATGGGGAGCTGCTCGAACTCGGCGACCGACCGCAGGTCGGTGTTGGTGGTCAGGTTGACCTGGACCAGCGAGCCCTTGGTCTGTCCGACCGCGGCTTGGTAGTTGTTCTTCGCCAGCGCCGCCCGGATCTGCGCCGGGCTGACGTTCAGGGCCGCCATGCGATCGGGCTTGAGCCAGATGCGCATGGCGAAGGTCCGGCCCCCGAGGATGTCCGCCCGCTGCACGCCCTCGATGGCGGAGAGCCGCGGCTGGACGACGCGCACCAGGTAGTCGGTGATCTGGTTCTGCTTGAGCGCGTCCGAGGAGAAGCTCAGGTAGGCCGAGGCCAGCTGGCTGTCGGCCGACTCGACGGTGATGACCGGGACCTGGGCGTCGGGCGGGAGATCGCCCCGCACCTGGTCGATCTTGGCGCTGATCTCGGCGAGGGCCTTGGTGGCGTCGTGGTTGAGGCGGAGCCTGGCCCGTATGATGGAGACGTTCTGCTTGCTCTCCGACTCGAGGTAGTCGACGCCGTCCGCGGAGGCGACCACCCGCTCGATGGGGGTGGTGATGAAGCCGCGCACCAGGTCCGCGTTGGCTCCCACGTAGGTGGTGGTCACCACGATGGCCGCGTTCTCGCTGCGCGGGTACTGGCGCACGTTGAGCGAACGCATCGCCTGTAGGCCGGCGATGACGATCACCAGGCTGACGACGACGGCGATGACGGGGCGGCGGATGAAGAGGTCGGTGAACTTCACGGGAGTTCCTCCGCGGGCGCTACTCGTTGGCCGGCTTGGGGAAGAGACTCGCCTCGGGCGCCAGCGCGTTGTTCACGGCCACCGCGGCGCCGTTGCGGAGCTTGAAGGCCCCGCTGCTCACCACGGTCTCTCCGGCCTTGAGGCCCGAGACCACCGCCACCAGGTCGCCGCGCCGCTCGCCGGTCTGGACGAACCTCTGGCGGGCGATGCTGACGGCCTTGCCGGCCTTGTCCTTGCTCTGCTCGATGGCGAAGACCGAGTCGCCGTAGGGGGCGAAGATCACCGCGGTGGCGGGGATGGCCAGCACCGACCGCCGCTCCGAGGAGAGGACGTCGACGTTGGCGAACATCCCCGGGCGCAGGCGGCCGTCGCCGTTGGAGAAGGTGGCGCGGACGCGGACGTTCCGGGTGCCGGGGTCGACCTCGGGGTTGACGGTGGTGATCTCGCCCTCCCAGGACGCGCCGGGGAAGGCGTCGATGCGCAGGCGCGTCCGCTGTCCCTGCTTCAGCTCCGACAGCGCCTGTTGCGGCAGCCAGAAGTCCGCATGGATGGGGGTCACCGACTGGAGCGAGGCGATGGGGGTCCCCGGCGAGACCACCTGGCCCAGCTCGACCTGCCGGATGGCGATGCGGCCGTCGAACGGGGCGCGGATGGTCTTCTTGGCGATGATGGCCCGCAGGTTGGCGACCGTCCCGTCCGTCTGGGCGGCGCGGGTCACCGCGGCGTCGAGGTCCGCCTGGGCGTTGACCTCGTTCAGGCGCAGGCGCCGGGCGCGTTCCAGGGTCACGCGCGCCAGGGACGCGTCGGCCAGGGCGATGGAGAGCTGCGCCTCCTCGGCCGAGGTGTCGAGCTTGACCAGCAGGGCCCCTCGCTTCACCAGGGTCCCGGACTCGAACGCGATCTCGCGCACGGTCCCGGTCACCTCGGCGCCGAGCGTCACGCCGCGTACCGCCACCAGCGAGCCGATGGCCGACCGGCTGGCTTCCCACTCGGCGGGCTCGACCTGGGCGGAGCTGACGGCCTCCGGCGGAGGCACGAACGACTCGCCCGCCCGCACCATGGTGACGATCTGGCCGGCCTTGACGCCGACCAGGATCCCGACCACCGCCAGCAGGCCGAGGATGACGACGATGCGCTGAACGTTCTTGCTCTTCATGTGCGCTCCCGGAAGGCGGAAATCAAAGGACGGGTGCATGGGGCGGGCCAGACCTGACCCGCGGCCGGGGCCGCCGAACCGCGCGGGTGCCGGCGCCGGCGAAGTGGGGCCTGAGCGGATCGCTCATGCCGTGAGCACCCTGGTGTGACCCTCCTCATGGCGTTCCGCCCGAGCGTGAGAGGAGGCTTTCCCCGGCCGCGAGGCGAAGCTGCGAGCGGGAGTTGACGAGGTCGGCGTCGGCCTGGATGCGGGCCGCGTCGGCGGCGAAGGCATCGCGCTGGGCCTGGAGCAGGTCGAGCTGCGTCGCGTCGCCGACCCGGTATCGCTCCAGGGCCAGCTCCGAGGCCCGCGAGCTGACCTGCGCCTGGACCCGCGCCGAGCGGCTCCGCGCCACGTTGGTGCGGACGGTCATCCAGGCGTCGTGAATCGCGTCGCGAGCGGCCAGCCGGGCGCGCTGCTCCCGCGCCCGCGCGACATCCGCCGCGGCGTCCTGGGCGCGGATGTCGGCCAGGGTGGTGAGGTCGAATGACCAGGTGAGCGCCACGACGCCCACGGCGGAGGCTTTGTGGCCCGGGAGCACCCCCACGTTGTTGACGCTCTCCGTCACCCCGGCCCTCAGGGTGGGGACCAGGGTCAGGCGCTGCGCGCTGGCCTGCTGCTCCGCGGCGCGGCGGCTCTCCATGGCCGACGCCAGGGAGGGGATTCGATCGTCGGGCACCTGGAACTGCTCCAGCGGGGGCTCCTCGTGGAGATCGTCCCCGAAGGCCACCTCGCCCTGGAGCTCCGGCGAGAGGCCCGTGGCCGACTGGAGCGCTCGCGCCACCACCGAAGCCTGAAGCTCGGACGCCGCGAGCTGCTGGACGTTCCGCTCCACCTCGGCCCGAGCCCGGTCGACGTCGAGGAGCGGCGCAGCCCCGGCCGCGTGACGCTGCTCCGCGATCCGGAGGCTGGACTGGGCCACCGCCAGGGCGCGTCGCGAGGACGCGACCAGCGCCTGGTTCGCCAGGAGCTGGTAGTAGCCCTGGGCCACCCGCGCCTGCACTTGAAGATCGGTGACGGACGTTCCGGTCGCGGCGGCCCTGGCGCTGCTGCGGGCCGAGGCGATCCGGGTGAACCGCGCCAGGTCGACGAGTGGGACGTCGAGGGTGGCGCTGCCGTCCCACGACTCCTTGGGCGTGAGGGTGATGGGGGGCAGGCCCGGGATCTCCAGCGCCGAGTCGTACTGGCTCCAGGTGTAGGTCCCCCGCAGCGTCAGGCGCGGCAGCGCGCGCCCGAGCTCGCCGTCCGCCGCGGCGTCCGTCTGCCTCCGGCTGGCCTCGGCCTCGGCGTTGTCCGGGTGGCTGGCCCGGGCGCCGCGAAGGAACTCCTCGAGCGGCTGGAGCGCGCTGGCGTGCGCAGCCCAGAGCGCACCGGCGGCCGCGATCAGCATCCTCAGGCGCGACATGATTCACTCCTCGAAAGGCACGCGGCCGCGAGATCCACGGTTCCTGGATGGCCCATCTCTCGCCTTCCTCTCCGGCCGTCTCGCGCCGATGCGTTCCTTCGACGTCGGCCCCGCCGACGACGGCTCCCCCCTCTGCAGCCCGCGGGCCAGCCGTTCACGGCCAGAGACGACGGGACGATGCGGGCCGCCAGGTCCGCCGCGCTCGCCGCGGGGGAGGCCAGGTGAGCAGCGTCGAGCGCGGACTGCTCAGACCTTGCGCGCCCCGGGCGGGGGCGGCGTCGGATCGCTGCGGGGGAGGCGCCGGCGGGCGAGGCCCGGGCGCGGAGGTCCTGCGGGTGAGCCCGCGGTGACATCGGCGGGGCACCGCTGGTACCCGACGAGCCCGAGGCTTCCCAGAAGCCTCGCCGCCCGTTCCGGGCGGCTCGAGTCGGCGGGGAAGAGCCCCGCCCTACGCCCTGGGCTCGCCCTGCGACGAAGCGCCATTGCCGAAGTCGGCGGCGATCTCGTAGCGGCGGAGGCGCTCGGTGAGGGTGTTGCGGCTGATGCCCAGCCGCCGCGCGGCCTCGGACTGGTTGCCGCGGACGGCGGTCATGGTGCGAGCGATGACGTTGCGCTCGAGCGCCTCGAGCTGCTCGCGCAGCGAGTGGGACGCGTCGCCGAGGTCGGGGGCGGGACCCTCGGCGACCTTCCTGGGGGCGGGGTCGGCGGAAGCGGCCTCGGCGAAGGACTCCGGCCCGATCTCGCCGCCTCCGCTCAGGGCCACCATCCGCGCCACCGCGTTCTCCAGCTGGCGCACGTTGCCGGGCCACTCGGCGGCGGCCAGTCGCTGCACCAGCGCCGGGGCCAGGCGTACGTCGCCCAGGCCGAACCGTTCCGCGTAGCGAAGGGCGAACTCGTGCGCCAGCGCCGGGATGTCCTCCCGCCGGTCGCGGAGCGGCGGGACCACCAGCTCCACCACCGCCAGGCGATAGTAGAGGTCCTCCCGGAAGCGCCCGCCGCGGGCCTCGGCGGCGAGGTCGCGGTTGGTGCAGGCCACGATGCGCACGTCCACCTTCTCCACCCGCCCCGATCCCACGGGCTGGATCTCGCCATCCTGGAGCGCGCGCAGGAGCTTCGCCTGGACCGCCAGCGGCAGCTCGCCGACCTCGTCGAGGATGAGCGTGCCGTGACTGGCCTCCATGAAGAATCCGGGCCGGGCATGGGTGGCGCCGGTGAAGGCGCCCCGGGAGTGCCCGAAGAGCTCGGCCTCGGCCAGCTCTGCCGGGATGGCGCTGCAGTTGAAGCGGACCAGCGGCCCGGCGGCGCGAGCGCTCTGCGCGTGCAGGAGCGATCCCACCAGCTCCTTGCCGGTGCCGGTCTCCCCGCGCACCAGGACGGTGATCTCCTTGGCCGCCACGCGCGCCGTGGCGTCGAGGAGCTGGCGCATGACCGCCGACTGGCACACCACCCGCCGGCCGATGGCATGCTCCGCAGTGAGCTGACGGTTGCGCAGGCGCAGCTCGCGCGCCTCGAGGGCGCGCCCCAGCGCCACGGCCATCTCGTCGACGTCGAAGGGCTTCGGGACGTACTCGTAGGCGCCCGCCTTGATGGCGCGGACCGCGAGGCGCTCCGATCCGCGCGCGGTGAGGAGGATCACCGGCAGGCTCTCGTCCCGCTCGTGCACGGCGCGCAGCAGCTCCATCCCGTCCATCTCGGGCATGGAGAAGTCGGTGACCACCGCGTCGGCCCGGTCCACCAGCGCCAGGGCCTCGGCGCCCGAGTGGGCCACCAGCGGCTCCCAGCCGCGGCCCTCGACCAGCTCCTTCAGGGCCGCCAGCACCGAGCGCTCGTCATCGACCAACAGCACTCGCGGCATGGCGGTCCCTCATGGAGGCCCGGGGAAGCGCCACCCGCACCTGGGTGCCCTTGCCCGGCTCGCTCTCGTAGCGCAACGACCCACCGTGCTGGGCGATGACCGAGCGCGCCAGCACCACCCCGAGCCCAGTGCCGTCCTCCCGCGTCGTGAAGAAGGGCGTGCCGATGCGCCGCAGCGTCTCGCTGGGCATGCCTCGGCCGGTGTCGCGGATCACGATCTCGGCTCCCTCCTCCGCCGGCCTCACCTCGACCGCCACCTCCCCCCCAGGCGGGGTGGCCTCGATGGCGTTGACGACCAGGTTGAGGAGGGCTTCCTTGAGGCGGCGGGGATCGGCCTCCACGGTGGCGTCGCCCTCGGCGTAGAGGCGCACGCGGGCGCCGTCGGCGCGCGCCGAGAGCACCACCAACGTGTCGGAGACCAGCGGTCCCAGCCCGACGGGCCTCGGCCTCACCTCCTGCAGCGGCCGGGTGAACGACAGGTAATTCTGGAGGATCTCCTGCACCCGGCTGACCTCCTTCTCCACCACCTCCAGTCGCTGGTGGGAGGCCGCCTCGGCGGGATTCCGTAGCCCGAGCTGCACCAGCGCCTTCACGGCGGTGAGCGGGTTCTTGAGCTCATGGGCCAGCTTCGAGCCCACCCGCTCCAGGCTCTCGGCACGAGCCAGCGCCTCCGAGACCATCTCCTCCCGCGCGCGGGCCAGATCCTCCCGCCTTCGCTGCACCACCGCGTGCAGCGGGGCGAGCGAGGCGCCCACGCCGAGCACGCTCGCCGCCGTGAGCAGGGAGTCCAGCGACGCCCCCAGGGGGGGACCGGTCCAGGCGGTCGGCAGGAGCGCCAGCGCCAGCACGGCGAGGCCGGTGGCCCCAAGCAGGAGGCGGGTCTGGCGCCGGTCCCCGACGATGAGCACGGTGGCGAAGTAGGCGGCGGCGAGGGTGACGAGGAGCGGGCTGTGGATGCCCCCGGTCACGGCTGCGCCCAGGGTGGTGGTGAGGAGGAGCGTCGAGTTGACGCAGACGACGAACCACGCCTTCTGGTCCTCGTCCACGTTCAGGCACATCCGGACGTTGCGCTTGCGGAGGAAAGAGAAGACGACCACCTGTCGCAGCGCCGGGAGCGCCACCACGGCCACCCGCCAGGTCGGGTACGCGGCCGCGAGGAGGATGCCCACCACCATGACGAAGAAGCCGATGGGGATGAGCACCTTCCAGGTGTCCGCGTCTCCCCACGTCAGGGGGAGCCAGACACGGCTCGGTCGCCCCGCTGCGGCCGAGACGCCGGCCTGGCAGGGCTTCGCGGCAGCGGGCACGATCATCTCGTCCGGACGCTTCGCAAGTTCCGGGCCCGGGGTCAGCAATCGCACCATGCCCCACCTTCTTAACGAAATTCGTGGCGCTCCACCCGGGAGCCGGCCCATCGGGGTATGGAAATGGAGCGAGTTGCTCAAGGAATGAGCAGGTGGTCGACCCTTCAGCGACTGGCTCCCGGTGGGGCCCCCCGCTATCGAAGGCGTTTCGACCGCGTGCCGGACAGCGCGGATGTGCGGGGTGGCGCAGGACGGTGAGCGCAGGCGATCACAGCTGCAAGTTCGGAGCGCGGCTGTCACTCCTCTCCAAGGTCGGGGCCCTCGCCGGGACCCTCGACTACGAGAGGGTGCTCTCGGCCGTGGCCTGGCTCTCCATCCCCGAGCTGGCCGACTGGTGCATCGTCGACGTCGCCGACGCCGAGGACCAGTTTCGCCGCATGGAGGTGGCTCACCGCGATCCGGGAAAGGCTTCCCTGGCGGCGGCGTTGCGCGCCTTCCCGCTCGATCACGCGGCCCGCCGCCGCCTGCCGGTGGCGCGGGCGCTGCGATCTGGAAAGCCGGTGCTCATTCCCGACTACACCGTGCAGATGCTTCGGGAGGAGACCGAAGGCGTGTACCTGGAGCTGGTGAGCCAGCTCGAGCTGTGCTCGGTGCTGGTCGTGCCGGTCACCCTCCAGAGCTCGCTCGCGACCATGGCGTTCCTCATGACGTCCGAGTCGGGGCGTCGGTACGGCGAGGAGGACGTAGCGGTCGCCGAAGAACTGGCCCGGCGGGCGGCGCAGATCGTGGAGAACGCCCGGGTGCACCAGAAGCTGAGGCAGACCGAGGAGCGATTCCGAGTCGCCCTGGCCCATTCCCAGATCATGCTCTGGGAACAGGACGCGCAGGGGCGCTTCCGCTGGGTTCACAACCCGCCGCCCTGGTATGACGCCGCCGAGATGCTCGGGAAGACCCCCGACCAGCTCTTCGAGCCGGACGACGCCGCCCGGATGAACGCCCTGGATCGCGCGGTTCTCGCCAGCGGCACGCTGGTGCGCGAGGAGGTCCGGGTCTCCCAGCCGGGAGGTGGGGTGCACCACTTGCTGCTCTCGGAGGAGCCGCTGCGCGACGGGTCGGGCGCGATCGTGGGCTTCACCGGAGCCGCCACGCTCATCAACGACCAGAAGCGGGCCCAGGAGGAGCTGGCCCAGGCGCTCGCCTTTCGCGAGCAGATGATGGGCATCCTGGGTCACGACCTGCGGAATCCCCTGAGCGCGGTGCGCGCCCTGGTCACGCTCCTGATGCGGCGCGAGGGCCTGGCGGAGGGCGTGCGCCAGGGCCTGGCCGAGATCGGGCGCGCCGGACAGCGGATGCTGGAGATGATCGAGACGCTCCTCGACTTCACGAATAGTCGCTTCAACGGCAGCCTGCCCATCGCCCCCGTTCCGACGGACCTCCACGAGGTGTGCCGAGGCGTGGTCCGGGAGCTCCTGGCGGCCGAGCCGGGGCGGACCATCGATCTCGACCTGGGGGGCGATGGCCACGGCATGTGGGACCCGGCCCGGCTGGCCCAGGTGGTGTCGAACCTGGTCGCCAACGCCCTCGAGCACGGTGCCAAGGGACGGCGGGTCCGGGTCTCGGTCGGGGGAGACGAGGAGGAGGCCGTCCTCGAGGTGGAGAACCAGGGCCCGCCCATCGCGCCGGAGCTCCAGGCGGTGATGTTCGAGCCGTTCCGGGGGTCGGCGCTGCGCAACGGCTCCCACGCCCGCGGGCTGGGACTGGGTCTCTACATCGTGAGCCAGGTGGTGAAGGCTCATGGGGGTACCATCTCCGTCGAGTCGAGCGCCGAGCAGGGCACCAGCTTCACGGTGCGCCTGCCGCGCTGGAGCGCCCCGCGCTCCGGAGCTCGCGCCGTGAGGTGGGACGAGGGCGCTGCAGCGGACGAGGGCGCCGCAGCGGGGGCGTGACGGAGGACGTGCGGACCGCGTCGCCGCCTCGTCCCCCGCGCTTCAGCGGAGCGGGCCGGTCGGCGATGGGGTGGAACGTCAGGTTCGCATCGCGCTATCCAACCTCACGAACCTGGGGCTCGCCCAGCCGAGCCTCGGACGCGCTCACGCCTGGCAGGGGCGCGCGGGCGGCGGTCGGGTCGGGGCCCGGGGCGCCTGCCCGCTCCCGCCGGCGCACCCGCGCCTCCACCGCCCAGAGGAGGCCGGGGACCGAAGCCGCCAGCGCCAGCGCGAGCCACGCCACGCGGTCCATTCCGCCCAGCCGCCCGCCCGGCAGCTCGTGCAGCATGCCCGCTCCGAGGAAGGCGCCGGCCGCTGCTGCCAGGTGCTGCACCGCCGACTGCGCCGACATGAAGCGCGCCCGCTCCTCCGGCTCCGGGACGCGGCTCGACAGCGCCTGCATGGGGACCATCCGGCCGCTGCTCGCCACCATGAAGCCGACGAACAGGGCCAGGGCGTGTGGCGCGGGGCCCGGGAAGACGAAGGCCGCCAGCACCACCGCCGCGTAGGCCGCGGTGGCGGCGGCGGTGGTGGCCGCAGCCCCGAAGCGGTCGGCGAATCGCCCGGCCAGCCGCATGCCCACGAAGCTGGCCGCCCCTCCGGCGATGAAGAGCAGGCCGATCCGGTCGCGCGGGTAGCCCAGGTTGAACTGCCAGTAGGCGGCGATGTTCGGAACCAGCGCGAACTGCGCGGTCATCAGGGCCGCCGTGACGAGAAGGGCCAGGGCCACGGTCGGGCGCAGCAAGAGCCGTCCGGCGCCGGGGGCCGCCCGGCGCGGCGCCTCGAGGTGGCTCCGGAGCGGCGGAAGGAGGACCATCGCACCCGCGCCGACCGCCGCCCCCAGCGCCGCCACCGCGACGAACGGCGCCCGCCAGCCGCCTAGCCGGGCCAGCTCCAGGCCCGCCGGCACGCCCAGCACGGACGAGATGGCGAAGGCGCCCAGGACGGCGCCCATGGCACGACCGCGCCGCTCGGGCGGAACCACGTCGCCGACGACGGCCAGGGCGAGCGCCGCCGTTGGCCCGCCGAAGGCGCCGGCCACCACTCGCGCCGCCACCATCGAGGAGAGGCCGGTGGCGAAGGCTCCCGCGAGCGTTCCCAGGAATAGGCCGGTCATGGCCACGCCGAGCGCGGTGCGACGGTCGAATCGATCGAGGAGCAGGGCGCCCAGGATGCCGCTCAGGGCCGCGGCCGCGGTGTAGCTCCCGCCGACGATCCCGAGCCTCGAGGTGGGGATGGCCAGGGCCCGGGCGAAGTCCGGCCCCAGCGGCAGGACCATCATGAAGTCCAGCACGTTGACGAACTGAATGGCGCCGATGACGACGAGGAGACGGCGTTCCGAGAGAGCGGGGCGCATCCCGGCGCGCTGTGCAGCCCCCGCGCCAAGCGACGGCGGAGCCTCCCGCGGCAGGTCCGGAGGCCCTCCGCGGGGCGGACCTTGCTCACGCCCTGAGCGAGCCGCTCCATCGATCGCGAAGCCCCGGAGTCCCCGGAAGGGCCCTCGCCTCCGCTCGGGCCGGAAGCCGTGGCGCCGCGCGAGAACGGATTCCTTTGGCCCGCCGGCTGCAACGCCCGAACTCCGTGGAGTCGCGCTGCCCACGCCGAGGAAGGCGATGAACGGGATCGCTCGAGGATTGCGAATGCTGTGGTGGCGAGCCCGACGCGCCCTGAGTGCGGCCAGCGGCGACGTCCTCGCCGGCGAGCGCGTCGTCCGCGGGAACGGCATCGAGCGCCGCCGCAGCCCGGTGCTCCTGCTCCAGGGCTTCCTGGCCACGCGCCGCTCCCTGAAGGGCCTGGAGCGCCGCCTCCGCCGCGACGCATACGGCGTCCTCTCCCTGGATCTCGGCGGCCTGGCGGGGCGCTTCAACACCCGGCGCATCGACGAGCTGGCGGTCGTGGTGCGCGACCAGGTGGAGCGGCTCTACGCCCGCCACCCGGGGATGGAGAAGCTGGTCGTCATCGGACACTCCGAGGGCGGCCTCATCGCCACCTACTGGATGAAGCGGCTGGGCGGGCGTCGCCGGGTCCGGGCGGTGCTCACGCTGGCCACGCCACACCGCGGAACGCCGCTCGCCTGGACCCTGCTTCCCTTCGCGCCGCTCGCCCCCTCCATCCTCCAGATGACGCCGGGGAGCCGGCTGGTCCGAGCGCTCGACCGGGGCGCATGGCCGGCCGGCGTGCCCCTCACCTCGCTGTACTCGCGCCAGGACCGGGTGGTCCCGTACCCGAGCGCGCTCGTCGACGGCCGCGGTCACCCCGAGATCCGCAACGTGGAGGTGGTCGGGACGCACGCCGACTTCCTCCTGAAGAACGAGATCTACCGCCAGATGGCTCGCCAGCTTCGCCTCGCCACCCGTGAAGCCGCCCGCGCTGCGGCTCGCCAGGCCGCCTGACCGCCGCGCCTGTCGCCTCCCGTCCCGATGGTGCGTGTGCAAGCTTCGAGCGATTCGCTCAGCGTGCGGCCTGCGGCGCGAGCCGCGTGAGCCGCCGCGAGCGCACCGACGCCGCGGTGGCGCGGCTTCGCTCGCTTGGCGCGGCGGCTGCATGTTCGCTCGGTGGTCGGCATGCGCCGACCTCGAAAGAGTTTCCTCCTCCGCCATCGGGCTGGAGGAAGGAATCAGAAGATTCAGTCACGGAAGCAACCACAAGGAGAGATCGTCATGACCCTGAAGTTCAGCGTTCCCGTGGCCGCAGCGCTGGCGCTGGCGGCCGTTCCCGCCCTCGCCTACGAGGAGTCGTTCGTCGCTCCGGTCGACCGGGACCCCGCCCCGACGGTGGTCCAGGTGGAGGAGTACTCCGAGGGCTACTTCGTCGAGGCGGCTGGCCCGCAGCACCGGCAAATCGAGCCTGTGGTGGCGGGGAACTACACGGAGCAGTTCATCGAGACCGGCGCCCCGGCGAGCGGCGCCAAGGTGGCCGCTCGCTCCAAGTCCGCGCCCGCCCGGGCGAGCGCGACGCGCTAGTGAAGGCGTTGCGGAGCGGAGGGCGCCCCGGAGCGCGGGGCGCCCTCCGCTTCTTCGCGGCCGCTGGCGATATGGGTCGGCGCCCTCCTGTTGCGCCGAGCGCCCGGTCGCGGGTCTCGGATCAGCTTGCACACGGCCTCCAGGTTTCGCTGGGGGAGCTGGTCTCGGTACCGCGGGTCGAGGCCACGATGGGGGCGGTGACGAAACGTGGGCCGGTATCCCCCAACCGTTCGAGTTCTGAGCAATCCGCTGAGCGCGGCCGTCGGGTGAGCGGACCTCGGGGGTGCCTCGAAAGGGCGCCGGGCGCGTTCATCTGCGCGTGGCAGCGGAGCATTCGCCGCGGGCAGGCCCCCGGCCCGATGCCTGCATGGGCACCTCTTCGAGGAGTGGCACATGAGAGACAGGACCAGGACCGCATACCGGGGGGCCAATCACGCCGACGGAGCACCTCCTCGGGAGCTGTCGAGGCAGCAGCCGTTGCCTGCAGCCGAGAATCAGGTGAGGGCTCGACGGTCGCGCGCGAGGTCTACCAGGTCGTCGTCCGTGACCGTGCTCGCGTTGCTCGGCCTGCTCGACCTCTTCAAGTGAGGGTAACGTGGAAACGGGCCGTCTCGCCGGAAAGGCTGGATCACTCCTCAGCAGGGGAGTGACTTGGCTCAGGGAAGTTGGCGCCTCCGATTCGAGGCGCGGCGTCGGCTTCTGGCTGGTGACGGCGCTGCTCGGCCTCCTGCTCCCGGCGCCGGTGGCGGTGGTGGTGGTTGCGGCTCGACTCCGCAGGCCGGGAACCGCCGGCCAGGGATGAAGCTGACCATCTTCGCGGCTGCCGCTCGCGCGCCGACGTCGCCCATCTCATGCTGCGCCTGCTCGGCCAGCCGGACACCATCGGGCGAGCCGTCGGGATCGCCTACTGACCCGAGTCGACCTCTCGGATCGGGCTGTCAGAGCGCCCGCAGCAGGCCGACGCCGGCAGTGACCGAGGCCAGCGCCACCAGGGCGGCGCCGCCGTAGAGCAGCCAGCGCAGGGAGGGGTTGAAGGCCAGCCCGAAGAAACCGCCGGAAACCAGGATGGCGGCCGCAGGAGCGGCGATGCGGGCGACCCAGGTCCAGCCCGGACCGAGGCGCGCGCCGTCGAGCGCGAGCTGCAGGACCAGGGAGAGGATGACCAGCACGCCCGCGTGGGCGTGGCCGGCGCGGAAGAGCGACTGCTGCAGCGCGGTGAGCTCCGGGGCCTTCACTCCGGCCGCACCGCGGGTCAGGACCCCGAGCAAGGTGAGCCCTCCGTAGATGATGGTCGGGACCGTGAGGAGGGTGATCCCGATGAGGATGCGTGCCTCTCGCGTCATGTGCGTTTCTCCCGTGTCAGTCCGCCGGACCCGCATCGACCCCGACGCCGGCGCGCGCCAGCTCGAGGCGAAGCCGCCGCTCAGGACCGAGCGCGGGTAGGTGTTCCACTGCTCGACGAGCTATGCACTGGGCCGACTGCCGAGCCCGCCCTCTCCCGCTGCCCGGCGATTCGCCATGCCGGCCGAGGCGCCCGGCGGGCGGTGTCGCTTCACGAACGAGAGCGCGACCTCGGCGACCTCTCGCCAGCCGCTGTCGATGGTGAGCGAGTGCCCCCGGTTGGGCATGGAGCGGATCTCGGTGATCCCCGCGTTCCGCTTCTGGCGCTTGTAGGATGCGTTGGCCATGGCCCGGGGGACAAGGTGGTCCTTCTCGCCCGAGATGATGAGGAGCGGGCCGCGCGACGGGTTCTGGGTGTCGACGCTGGCCTTGGTCCAGGGGTTCAGGTTGGCGGTGGCGGCCTGGAACAGCGGGACGCCGGGGCCGGCGACCGAGTACGTCTCGTAGAGCTGGTGCGCCTCCTCCTCGCTGGCGGCGTTGGCGAAGCCGTATCGGAATTGCGGAAAGGTGAGCGACACGGAGCGCCGGTAGTTGACGGGGTTGCCCAGCACCGGGAAGGACGCCCGGAGCGCGGAGAAGGGGAGCGGCAGGACGCCGCGGAACGGGGCCGGGTCGATGGCCACCGAGGCGGCCGCCAGCCCCATCCCGGCGAGCCGCTGGGCGATGAGCCCGCCGAACGAGTGGCCCACCACGGCCGGCTTGCTCCCGAGCTGCCCGATCACCTCGGCGAAGTGGTCGGTGACCTGCTCCACCCGCTTGTTGGCGAACACCTCCGGGTGCCGCCGAGCCTCCTCGACCGTCTCCGGATCGTCGGGCCAGCTCGGCGCCAGCGTCGCGTAGCCGGCCTCCTCGAAGAGGCTGCGCCAGCGGTCCCAGCTGCTGGCCAGGAGCCACAGGCCGTGCACGAAGACCACCGGCTCGGCGCCGGCTCGGTTGGCCCGGTCGACCTCGCGCTGCTCGCGCGGAGAGATGACGCTCATGTGCCGCTCCTTTCCTGCTTGGTGCCCGGCGCGCCTGCGCCGGGGAGCTTCAAGAACCCCGGGCCTCTTTCCGCTGGGCGGCCCTGGCGCGCTCCTCGAGGACCTCAGCCGGCACGTCCTCGACGTGCGTGGCGACGTACCAGAGGTGGCCGAAGGGATCGGTCACGCCGCCGTTCCGGTCTCCGTAGAACTGGTTCTCGACCGGGCGGGTCACCTTCGCCCCCGCTGCCACCGCCCGGGCCACGGTGGCGTCCACGTCGGGGACGTACAGGTGGATGGTGACCGGAGAGCCGCCGATGGACTGGGGGCTCCGGGCGCCGATCTCCGGATGCTCGTCGGCGAGCATGACGCGGGAGTCGCCGATCTGGATCTCGGCGTGCCCGATGCGGCCGTCCGGCTGGGCCATCCGGAACAGCTCCCTGGCCCCGAACGCCCTCTGGTAGAACTCGATGGCGCGGGCGCCCCCTTTCACGATGAGATAGGGCGTCACCGAGTGATAGCCGTCCGGGATGGGCTTGACCGCGCTCGCCATGGCTCGCCTCCGAGTTCGGGGTTGGAGGCGTTCGTTAGCGTGGAGCAGTGTGGCGCGCGAGCCCCACTCGTGACCCGCCGGGGAGCGCCGGCCAGCCGCGGCGGCACGCTCGGGGCCGCACTCGAGGTCGATCCATCCGCGGTGGCGGCCGTGCGCGCCGGCGCCGGCCTGCCGCGCGGCGGCGCCGGCCTGCCGCCGAGAGTGGCGACCCACCCCGCCGAAGGTTATAGGCTCGAGCTTCCGGAGGAGGCCCGAGTGGGAGCAGGCGCTGGCGGAAACGGCCATTCTGCACCGGACCCCGGCGTGAAGCCCGGCGCGCTCTCGGCGCTCCTCCAGGAGATCGCGGAGGCGCCCAGGGCCCAGCTGGGCGAGGGGTGGGGCCCGGCGCTGCACCCCGGCGCCGTCGTCGGACGCTTCGAGCTGGTCCGGGAGCTGGGGCGCGGCGGCTTCGGCGTGGTCTGGGAGGCGAAGGACAGGGAGCTGGGGCGGTCGGTGGCCTTCAAGGCCGTCCGCGCCGGCGGCCAGGCTGGCGTGCGCGAGGAGCGCTTGCTCCGCGAGGCGGAGGCGGCGGCGCGCCTCTCGCACCCCAACATCGTCACGCTCTACGACGTGGGGCGCAGCCAGCACGGGCCCTACCTGGTGCTGGAGCTGCTCAAGGGTCGCACGCTCGAGGAGCGGAGGGCCCAGGGCCGCGTGCCGGTGGAGGAGGCGCTGCGGATCGCGGTCGAGGTCGCCAAGGGCATCGCCCATGCCCACTCGAACGGCGTGGTCCACCGGGACCTCTCCCCCGCGAACGTCTTCCTGTGCGACGGCGGCCAGGTGAAGGTCGTCGACTTCGGCATGGCGCACGCCTTCGGCCAGCGCAAGGTGGACGGCGGAACGAGGGCCTACATGGCCCCGGAGCAGGCGCGCGGGGCGCCGGAGGACGAGCGCAGCGACGTCTTCGCCTTCGGGGTGATCCTCCACCAGATGCTCTCGGGCGAGCTTCCCTTCAAGGGCCAGGGGCGTGAGCGGACGCGGCCGGCGCCGGAGCTGGAGATCCCCGGCGCGCCGGCCCTGGGTGCGCTGGTGGCGCGGATGCTGGAGCGGGACCCGCTCAAGCGACCGCGCGACGGCGGCCAGGTGCTCTCGGCGCTCTCCCTCGTCCAGGCGGAGCTCGGTAGGGCGGGGGCTCGTCCCCCGCCGGAGGACATGGTGCCGGCCGGCGGCGCCCCGCCGCGGGAGGCTCCAGCGGAGCCGGAGGGCCGGGCGCGGTCGCGGCGACGCGCCGCGCCCTCCCGCGAGGCCGCCGCCTCCATCGCCGTGCTGCCGTTCGCCGACCTGAGCCCGGCCAAGGACCAGGACTACTTCTGCGACGGCATCGCCGAGGAACTGCTGGGGGCGCTGAGCGCGGTCGAGGGGCTGCGGGTGGCGTCTCGCGGATCGTCCTTCCAGTTCAAGGGGCAGGCCGTCGACAGCCGCGAGATGGGGAAGGCGCTCGGCGTGGCGACGCTCTTGGAGGGGAGCGTGCGAAAGGCCGGGAACCGGGTCCGGGTCTCCGCCCGGCTGGTCAACGCCGGCGACGGCTACCAGCGGTGGTCGGAGGCCTTCGACCGGCGCCTGGAGGACATCTTCGCCATCCAGGAGGAGATCGCCCAGGCGGTGGTGCGCGCGCTCCAGCTCCGGCTCTCCGCGCCTGGGGAGGCGCAGCTCACGCGAATCGGCACCCGCGATGCCCAGGCGTACGAGATGTACCTGCGCGGCCGCAAGTTCCTCATGCAGCACGGCGAGACCAGCCTGAGGCTCGCACGCCAGATGTTCCGGGGCGCCATCGAGCTCGACCCCGGCTTCGCCCAGGCGCATGCCGGCCTGGCGGACGCCGACTTCTTCATGCTGCAGTGGAACCTGGACCCCGACCGGGCCGCCGAGCGGGGGGCGGAGGCGCTGGCGGAGAGCGAGGAGGCGCTCCGGCTCCAGCCCGATCTGGCCGAGGCCCACGTCTCGCGCGCCAACGTGCTCTCGCTCCACGGGCGAGGCGAGGAGGCCGAGCGCGACTTCCAGCGCGCGCTGGAGCTGAACCCCGGGCTCGGGGACGCCTGCTACTTCTACGCCCGGCACCTCCAAGGAGCCGGCCGCCGCCTCGAGGCCGCCGAGATGTTCGAGGAGGCCGCCCGCAGGAACCCCGATGACTACAACGCCGTATGCCTGCTCCCCATGGTGTACGACGACGAGCGCGGGCTGGCGGCCGCCCGGCGCTGCGTCGAGGTCACCGAGCGGCGCCTGCGCCAGGATCCGGACGACGTCCGCGCGCTGTACTTCGCATCCGGCGCCCACCTGCGCCTGGGGGATCGCGAGCGAGGGCTGGAGCGGCTGGGGCGTGCCATGGAGCTCTACCCCGACGACTTCACGACGCTCTACAACGTCGCCTGCAACTACGCCGTGGCCGGCGAGCGCGAGCGCGCCCTCGACGCGCTGGAGCGCGCGGTGGCGGGCGGCCGCGGCTCCCGGCGATGGATCGAGCACGACACCGATCTCGAGTCGCTGCGCTCCGATCCGCGGTTCCAGGAGATCATGCGCCGCGTGAAGTCCGATTGAGCGCCCAGCGCACCCGGCGGGGGACCAGCCCCCGCCCTACTACTGCCGAGCCACCCGAAGGGTGGCGAGGCTGCTTCTGCAGCCGCTGTGCATTCCGCGACCAACTGGGCAGGAGAACCCGACGAGCCCGAGGTTTCCAAAAGGCCTCGCCGCCCGTTCCGGGCGGCTCGAATCGGTGAGGGGCGAGCCTCGCCCTACCGATCAAGGCCGCCCGCGGCGGTCCGCTGCGGCGCGGGCGGCCGAGGCGTAGCCGACGAGCACTGGGTGCGGCGACGAGGGCGACGACCGCGCCTGCGGCAGGAAGAGCGTGGCCAGGAAGAACGGGTGCCCCGGCAGCTCGACGATCCGCAGCTCCCCGTCGTCGCCGACGCCGCTCGCGGCGAGCCCGCCATGCTCCAGGCGCTCCACCCACTCCGGGTTGACGCCGTAGCTGCAGTAGTAGTTCTCGACGCACTCGCCGGCGCGGTACAGCTCGGCGGCGCGGGTGCCTGGGCGGAGCGTCACCCGTCCCTCCCGTCCCACCAGGGAGCACGAGAGCGCGGTGACGACCAGCCGCTCGGCGTCCGGGTTGCTCTCCTCGTGGTCGGCGTCTCGGAACCCGAGAACGTTGCGCGCGAACTCGACGATCGCGTGCTGGAAGCCGCCTCAGGTGCCGACCAGGGGGACGCCCCGCTCGCGGGCGTGGCGGATGGCGGCCAGCGCTCCGGCCATGCTGCGGTACGGGCTGGCGGGCGCGATCCACAGCCCGTCGAAGGCGGACAGGCTCGCCTCGGCAGGCTCCCCGACGGCGTCCGTCGCCACCCACTCGAAATCCAGGCCCACGTGATCCAGGGCCGCGTTGGTCATGAGGTGGGTGCGGTTCCCGGGATCGAAATCGCCCACCACCGCGATGCGCGCAGTCATGGCCGGTGTATAGCCGCGCCGGGCGAGCCCGCAACGCCTGATTCGCGAGGCCGGGTCTGCTCGAGCCCGTCCTTGCAGGCCCGGGCTCAGGGCAGTTCTGCGCCGCCGCCCGCCGGCAGCGCCGCATCGCTCTCGTCCTTGAGCCCGACGCCGGTGAGCCCTCGTGCGAGCGCCGCGGCGGCGAGCCAGTCCACGCGCCGGGCCGCTTCCCGGTAGGGGAGACCCTCGGGCCGGACGTTGGAGACGCAGTTCCGCTCGGCGTCGGTGCGCCCCGGGCGCGGGTCGAAGGTGAGGTAGACCCCGAGGCTGTCGGGCGAGGTGAGGCCGGGCCGCTCGCCGATCAGCACCGCCACCAACCGGGCCCCGAGCCGCGCCGCCACCTCGTCGCCGAGCGCCACCCGCCCCTGCAGCCCGATCACCACCCGCGCCGCCGCCCACCGGGCCGCCGAGCAGTCCCGGAGCGAGGCCAGGAGCGGCGCCGCGTGGCGCTGCACCGCCAAGGCGGAGAGCCCGTCGGCGATCAGCACCACGACCTCGGACGCGCCGGCCAGACGCTCGGCCTCGCCGGGCGCGAGGCGCCGGCCGAGGTCAGGTCGGGCGAGGTAGGTGGCGCGGTCGGCGGCCGCGCTCCGCACCACCACCGGCGGGGGGCCCCGCCGCCCGCCGCCGGGAGTCGCCCCCGCCACCGCCAGGTCCGAGAGGAGGCGCGGGACGTCGAGCGCCGCGTGCACGGCGTCGCGCGCCCGCGCGTGGGCCAGGCCGAAGGCCAGGACCTCGCGCGTCGGGAGGGCCGGGCCGGCGCGCCCGAGCCCGATCCGCGCCGGCGTGAAGCGGCGCAACCCCGCCAGGAGGCCGCCCGTCCGGCCGGCGTTCCCGGCGTCGCTCACGTGCCGAGGTCCCGGGCCGCCAAGA
This sequence comes from Anaeromyxobacteraceae bacterium, assembly GCA_035762305.1. GTDB lineage: Bacteria > Myxococcota > Myxococcia > Myxococcales > Anaeromyxobacteraceae > DASTPH01. The sequence continues at coordinate 9,759 of DASTPH010000025.1, read as the reverse complement.
GGAGGCGGCTCCCCTCGGCCGGGGCCATGGGCCGGCCGGCCTCGTCGGCGATCCCGGCCTGCCGGAGCCAGGCCTCGAACTCCGGCGCAGGCTTCCGGCCGAGGAGGGTCCTGAGATACAGCGCATCGTGGAACGAGGTGCTCTGGTAGTGGAGCATGACGTCGTCGGCGCCAGGCACGCCCATGACGTAGGTGACCCCCGCCGCGCCGAGGAGCGTGAGCAGCACGTCCATGTCGTCCTGGTCGGCCTCGGCGTGGTTGGTGTAGCAGACGTCCACCCCGAGCGGGAGGCCGAGCAGCTTGCCGCAGAAGTGGTCCTCCAGCCCGGCGCGCACGATCTGCTTGCCGTCGAGGAGGTACTCCGGGCCGATGAAGCCCACCACGCTGTTCACCAGCAGCGGCGCGAAGGCCCGCGCCATCCCGTAGGCCCTGGCCTCCAGCGTCTGCTGGTCCACGCCGCGGTGCGCCTCGGCGGAGAGGGCGCTCCCCTGGCCGGTCTCGAAGTACATGACGTTCTCGCCCAGGGTGCCGCGCCGGAGCGCCAGTGCCGCCTGGCGCGCCTCGGCGAGGAGGGCCAGGGTGACGCCGAAGTGGCGGTTGGCCATTTCGGTGCCGGCGACGGACTGGAAGACCAGGTCCACCGGGGCCCCGGCCTCGATGGCGCGCAACTGGGTGGTGACATGGGTGAGGACGCAGGTCTGGGTCGGGATCTCGAGCCGCTGCACCAGGTCGTCGAGGAGCCGCCACAGCGTCCCCAGCGCCGGCAGCGCGTCCGAGGCCGGGTTCACCCCGATGACCGCGTCGCCGCTGCCGAGCAGGAGGCCGTCCAGGATCGAGGCGGCGATGCCGCGCGGGTCGTCGGTGGGGTGGTTGGGCTGGAGCCGGACCGAGAGCCGACCCGGGAGGCCGATGGTGTTGCGGAAGCGCGTCACCACCCGGCACTTGCTGGCGGCGAGCACCAGGTCCTGGTTGCGCATGATCTTCGAGACCGCCGCCGCCATCTCGGGAGTCACCCCGGGGGCGACTGCGGCCAGCTCCGCCGAGCCGGTGGCATCGTCGAGCAGCCACTCCCGGAAACCGCCCACCGTGAGGTGGGCGATCGGGGAGAAGGCGGCGCCGTCGTGGCCGTCCACGATGAGCCGGGTCAGCTCGTCGTCCTCGTAAGGGACGACCGCCTCGGCGAGGAAGGCCCGGAGCGGCACGTCGGCCAGGGCCAGGCGCGCCGCCATCCGCTCCTCGGCGCTCCGCGCCGCCACCCCGGCGAGGACGTCGCCCGAGCGGTGTGGGGAGGCGCGCGCCAGGAGCTCGCGGAGGTCCATGAAGCGCCAGGTGACGCCGTCGATGGCCGTGGCGAAGCTCATCCCGTCCGGATCGGCTAGCACCGCCTCCAAGCCGGTTCAAGCCCAGGTCGAGGGGTCGAGACGCGAGCCCGCCACCCTCGAGGCGATCGGCGCGCGGTGGCGGCCCTGGGGAGGGCCTGAGCCGCGGCCGACCGGCTGTCGCCGACCGCCTAGCGACCGTCCCCGGTTCCCGGCCTCTCGTCTTCCCGTGGATCGCCAGCCGGCCTCTTCACGAACGTCCCGTCCCGCAACTCCTGAAGGGCCTGGGCCACCTCCTCGCGGGTGTTCATGACGAACGGGCCCCATCGGGCGTGGGGCTCGTGGAGCGGCTGCGCCGAGAGCAGGAGGAAGCGGGTCGGGGCGCCGCCGGCGCGGACCCGCACCACGTCGCCGTCGCCGAGGATGGCGAGCCGCGGCGCGGGCACCGGCTGGCTGCCCCGGGCCGCCGCGGGGCCGCCCACCGTCACCTCGCCCTGGAAGACGTAGAGGAGGGCGGTGTGGCCGCGCGGGACGGGGTGCTCGAAGGCGCCTCCGGCCGGCAGGCTCACGTCCAGGTAGGTCGGGTCGGCGAAGATCTCCTTCACCGCGCCCGCGACGCCGTCGACTTCCCCGGCGACGACGCGGACGTGCGAGCCGTCGGAGCGGGTCACCTCCGGGATGCGGCCCGCCGCCACGTCCTGGTAGCGCGGCCGCGTCATCTTGAGCTTGCGGGGCAGGTTCACCCAGATCTGGAACCCGTCGAGCCGGCGCGGCCCGGCCTTGGGCATCTCCTCGTGGAGGATGCCGCTCCCGGCGGTCATCCACTGCACGTCGCCGGCGCCGATGACGCCCGAGTTGCCGAGGCTGTCCCGGTGGGCCACGCTTCCGTCGAGCATGTAGGTGATGGTCTCGATGCCCCGGTGCGGGTGCATGGGAAACCCCGCCAGGTAGTCGTCCGGGTTCTCCGAGCCGAAGTGGTCGAAGAGGAAGAAGGGGTCGAGGTGATCGAGCGTCTGGGTGGCGATGCTGCGCCGGAGGCGCACTCCGGCGCCGTCGGTCGCCGCCACCGGGGTCACCACCTCCTGCAGTCCGCGTTCCGTCATGGGTTCTCCCGAGAGCGGGGAACCTAGCCACTCCGCGGCGCAACGCAAGCGGGCCGACTCGAGCCGCCCGGAACGGGCGGCGAGGCTCTTGGGAAACCTCGGGCTCGTCGGATTCTCCAGCCGTGCGCTGCCGCCAAGCAACAGCGGATGGTAGGGCGGGGCTCGCCCCCTGGCGACGGTCCCCTCCGGACGCCCGAACCGTTTGGGGCGTGCCCTGCCCCTTGGCGGCGGCCGCTGACCCGGCGCGATAGGCTGCGCCCATGAGCCCTTCGCGCGCCCTTCCGCTTCTCGCCCTGCTCATCCTCCCCGCAGTCATCCGCGCCGACAGCGCCGAGGACATCAAGCACGCGCAGGAGACCGCCGACCTGTTCAAGAAGACCGACCAGAGCCTGAAGCGGTTCTTCGAGGGCGCTGCGGGCTGGGCGGTGTTCCCGACGGTGGGGAAGGGCGCCATCGGCATCGGGGGCGCCCACGGCAGCGGCGTGCTCTTCGAGGGAGGGAAGGCGATCGGGAGCTGTACCCTCACCCAGGTGACGGTCGGGCTCCAGCTCGGGGGCCAGGCCTACTCGGAGATCGTCTTCTTCGAAACCCCGGCCGCGCTCACCGACTTCAAGAAGGGCACCTTCGCCCTGGCGGCGCAGATGAGCGCGGTGGCGGCGGCTGCGGGGGCCTCGGTCAACGCCAAGTACCAGAACGGCGTCGCCGTCTTCACCATCGCCAAGGGCGGCCTCATGTACGAGGCGTCGGTGGGCGGCCAGAATTTCACCTACGAGCCCTTCGACAAGAAGAAGTAGCATCCGGGCGGAGCAGTCGAAGGGAAGGGGGGACGAGCGGGTGCCAGCGGAACACCACGCGCGGCGAGCGGCGAGGGGCGACCTCGAGGTGGCCCCTGGGGGTCGCCAACGGCTCTGCCGCCTGCTCGCCGTGGCGATCCTCGCCGGCGCCCATGGGTCGGCCGCCGGCGCCGAGCCAGGCTCGGCGCCGGAAGGGGCGGCGAGCGAGCCGGCCGCGGCGCGGCCCGCCGAGCTCTCCATCGCCAACCGCTACATCGCCACCCTGAGGGCGCGCTACGGCAGCGCCGATCCCGCCGAGCGCGTGGCCGGTGCGAAGGCGCGCCTCTCCGAGCTTCCGCCGGAAGAGCTGGGGGCTCCGGTGACCGCCCGCGAGATCACCCTGGGCCGGGAGCACGGGTCGGCGGTCATGGTGGGCGAGCGGCTGATCTTCGCCATCCGCGACGGCGACGTGGAGGCCGGCGAGAAGCGGCAGGAGGTGGCGGCGCAAGCGGCCCGCCGGCTCGGCGAGGCGCTGCAGGCCTGGCGCGACCAGCGGAGCCTGCCGCTCCTGCTCAAGTCCATCGCCCAGGCGGCGGTGGCCACCGCCATCCTGGTTCTCGCCATATGGCTGCTCGGCCTGGCCCGCCGGGCCGCCACCTCCTGGCTGCACCGGGTGGCCGAGAGGCGGACCGAGTCGCTCAAGCGCCGCGGCATCGACGTGGTACCGCTGGTCCTGTCGGTGTTGCGGGGCTCGCTGGTGGTGGTGTTCCTGGCGCTGCTGGTGGGCCTGCTCGACGTCTGGCTGGGGTACGTGCTGGGGCGCTTTCCGCTCACCCGCCCGTGGGCGCACGCGGTCACCGGCTGGTTGCTGGGGCTGCTGGCCGACCTCGGCCTGGGAATCCTCCAGGCGGTGCCGGGGCTCGTCACCGCCGCGGTCATCTTCCTCCTGGCCCGGCTGGTGGCGGGGTTCATCCGTGGCCTCGCCGAGCGCGTCCGGGCCGGCCGGGTGACCATCCCGGGGCTCCACCCCGAGACCATCGGGGCCACCCGCCGCATCGCCACCGCGGTGGTGTGGCTGGTGGCGATCGCGGTGGCCTATCCCTACCTCCCCGGCGCCGGCTCGGAGGCGTTCAAGGGGCTCTCGCTCCTGGTCGGCCTCATGGTCTCGCTCGGCGCCACCGGCGTGGTGGCCCAGGCCATGAGCGGGATGGTGGTGGTCTACTCGCGCTCGCTGGCCAGGGACGACTACGTCAAGTTCGGCGACGTCGAGGGCGTGGTGAGCGAGGTCGGGCTCCTCTCCACCAAGGTCGTCACCCTCCAGGGCGAGGAGGTCACCGTCCCCAACAACGTGGTGGTGGCCGGTCCGGTCCGGAACTTCACCCGTCTGAGCGGCGGGAAGGGCCCGCTGCTCTTCACCAAGGTGACCATCGGGTACGACGCGCCGTGGCGCCAGGTGCACGCGCTCCTGCTGCAGGCGGCGAGCCGCACTGCGGGACTGCGCCGGGAGGAGCCGCCGTTCGTCCTGCAACGGAGCCTTTCCGACTTCTACGTGGAATACGAGCTGGTGGCGCGGCTGGAGAAGCCCATCGAGAGGCCCCAGGTGCTCTCCCAGCTGCACGCCAACATCCAGGACGGTTTCAACGAGGCCGGCGTCCAGATCATGTCGCCGCACTTCTACGCCCAGCCCGATCGGCCGGTGATGGTTCCGCCGGCCAGGTGGCACGCGCCCCCCGCGAAGCCCGATCCGGAGGCCGGCAGCTGATCGGTGCCGCGCCGTACCGCGGCGCTCACCCGGGCGAGGCGCCCAGCTCGGCCGGATCGTCCACCCGCACCAGGCCGCCGGCGAGCACCCGGGCGTAGACCCGGCTCCAGCCGGGATGGAGCTTCTGGGAGATCCGCGCGGAGCGCCCGCCGGCGAAGGAGCCGGCGATGTTCGAGCAGGGTGAGGCGTAGGCCGTGATCCGCAGCCGCACCGGCCCGACCCGGACCTCGGCGCCGGGGACCACGGCGCCCCAGTCCAGCCCGGCCAGGGTGAGGTTCTCGCCGGCGGTGCCGGCACCGATGGGGTGGCCCTCCCGCCGCAGGGCCTCGATGGCCTCGAGCGAGTAGAGCGACACGGCGCGATCCGGACCACCGTGGTGGAGGAGGTCGCGCTGCCGGTCGCCGGCCACGCCGGCCTCGGTGATGGCGGCCTCGGCGACCGCTGTCTTGGGGACACCCCCGGCCGAGACGTTGATGGAGGCGAGGCGGCCGCCAGGCATGGGCCGGATCGTCTAGCGGCGCCCGGACCGGGGCGCCACCCGCATATGCGCCGTACCTCGCCGGCCAGGACACTCGCGGCGCAGGCTGAGCCGGCCCGTGCCAGGAACGGGTGCCGCGGCGGCACGCTACGGCGTGTGCACGCCCAGCTTCAGGAGGTTGTAGGCGTTCTGCAGCGTTCCGGCCACCGTGGTGTAGTCGGTCCGGTCGGCGTCGAGCCATCCCACCATCTCGATCGACGTGCAGGTGTCGTTCGGCGCCGGCCGAAGCACGTACGAGGTGGTCTGTACCCTGAGGTTCTCGATGCCCAAGGTCTTCTGGTAGCGGGCACCCACCGCCAGCGGCGCCGCGACCGTGCCCTCGAGCGGTCCCTGGCGCCAGACGTGCACCCAATCCACCGAGATGATCTCGTCCTTGTGGTACTGCATGCGGAAGCTCACCGGGAACTCCGGCTCCTCGCCCGGGAGCCAGCTCCACGAATCGGCGCACTGGGAGCCAGGAACGGTCCAGGCGTCGTCCCCGCCGCCGGTCTTGCACAGGCGGATCCAGTTCGGGTCGCCCTGGTGGGTGGGCTGCATCGTGGACCAGACCGCCAGGAGGGACGCCTTGAGGTACGCGCGCCCGTGGGCGTGATTGGTGACCACCCACTTGTCGGGGTTGAGCTCACCGCCGCAGCCAGGCGCCGAGGTGACGCTCAGCACCTCCGGGCACGGGTCCACCGGGTCGGTTGGCCAGGCCACCTCGACCTGCGGGCAATAGGTGAGCGGCTGGTAGCCGACGGACTTGGGAAACGCGTCCTTGACGTCTTCGGGGCATCCGGCCAGCGCCAGGGCCAGGAGGATGAACGGCAGTGCCCGGATGCCACGATCCGTAGGGCGGGGGCTCGTCCCCCGCCGGCGGCGCAGCCGCCGGATCAACGCGTGTGGCCATGGCCGTAGGACGGCGCGTGACATGGCGGGACCCTAGCACAACCGCTTCGGGGGCCGTAGCGCCAACCCGCGGGCCGACCCAGGCGAGGCGAGACCCGTTGACCGGAAGGGGGCGGCGCGGTATCACGTATTTGTCAGTCGTGCTACCAGAGATGGGACCCATGCGAGCGCTCGCCTGCGCCGCGGCCGTGGTCTGCGCCATCGCGCCGCTCCGCGCCGCCGCACACGAGATCCTGCACCAGGTCCAGCGCGGGCGCGCCCTCGCGGTCCGGGCCTTCTTCCAGGACGGGCAGGCGCTCGCCGATCAGCAGGCCGAAGTCTACTCCCCCGCCGACCCGAAGATTCCCTACTGGAGGGGGCGCACCGACCGGAACGGGTGGCTGGCCTTCGTCCCCGACGTTCCGGGGAAGTGGCGCGTCCGCGTGGTGGATGCCACCGGCCACGGACTCGACACCCAGGTGGACGTGGAGCCGGCGATCGGCGGTCCGGACAGCGGCGCGCCCTCCGGAGCGGGTCCGCTCGGCCTCGCCCTGCGCCCGGTGGTCGGGGCGGCCGTCATCGCCGCGATCTTCGGCGGCCTCTACCTCTGGCGGCGGAGGCGGTCGGCGTGAGCGCGCGCCCCGCGCCGTGGCGCATCGCCGCCCTTCCTGTTGCCGAACTGATCGTGCCCTGACGCGATGCACGTCCCCGACGGCTTCCTCTCCCCGCAGATCAGCGTGCCCGCCTGGGGCGCGGCGGCGCCACTCTGGGTGTGGGCGGTGCGCCGCACCTTCGGAGCGTCGGCGACGGAGTCGCTGCCCGCGCTTGGCGCGCTGACGGCGCTGGCCTTCGTGGTCCAGAGCATCATGATCCCGGTGCCGGGCGGCACCTCGGCCCACCTCACCGGCGTCGCGGTGCTGGCGCTCTGCCACGGCCCGCTGGCCGCCTTCGCCTGCGAGTCGCTGGTGCTGCTGCTCCAGGCGGTCTTCTTCGGCGCTGGCGGATTCACGGTGCTGGGCGTGAACGCGCTCGCCCTGGGGCTCCTCGGCCCCGGCGCCGCCTGGCTGGTCCACCGGGCGCTGCGCCGACTCTCCGAGCGCGCCGCCGCCTTCTCCGGGGCCTGGGCCGGGCTCCAGGTCTCGAGCCTGGCGGTGTCGCTGGTGCTGGGCCTGCAGCATCACCTCTCCAGCCAGTACATGCCCGTGCCGTTCCCGGTGGTGGCGGCGGCCATGATGGTGCCGAGCCTCACCGTGGTGGGGGTGGTCGAGGGGCTCTACACGCTGTTCGCGATGTCGCTCCTCCGGAGGGCCCGGCTCCTTGCCGCTCCCTGAGCCACGCCGCAGCCAGGTCCTCCTGGCCGGATGGATCGCCCTCACCTTCGCCCTCTCGGCGGTGACCAACCCGCGCGCCCTGGCCATCGCCGGGGCCGCCGCGCTGGTGGCCTTCCGGCGCGGCGCCGCAGGCGCGCTCCGCCGGGTCGCCTTGACCGTGCTGCCCTTCGCGGCCGGGCTGCCCCTGGCATCGTGGCTGCTCGCCTGGCTCGTCGCCGGGTCGCCGCCGTTCCCCGGGCCCTACCTGGCGCTCGCGGCCCGGGCGGTCCTCATCGCCTTCGTCACCTTCTCGTTGCTGGCGCGGGTCCGGTTGCTGCCGGCGCTCTGGCCCGTCCCCATGCTGGGGCGCCTGGCGGTGCTGGCGCTGGGCCAGATCCACGCCCTGCGCCTGCTGGCCGCCGAGTCGGCGTTCGGCCTCCGCAGCCGCCTGCCGCGCAAGCCGGGCACGCTCGACGTCATCCGGAACGCCGGCGCCGTCACCGCCGCGCTCTTCACGCTCTCGACCCGCAACGCCCGCGAGGTGGCCGACGCCATGCGCTCCAGGGGGTTCCGGTGATCTACCAGCTCGACGGCGTCTCGCGCGAAAACGGGGGGCGCGAGGTCCTGCGCGGGGTGAGCTTCTCCGTCTCCCAGGGGGAGCGGGTGGTCCTGCTGGGGGTCAATGGCTGCGGCAAGACCACGCTCCTCAAGCTGCTCGACGGCCTCACCTTCGCGGCGCGGGGGACGGTCCGCTACGCGGGGAGGGTGCTCGATCGGCCTGCCCTCGAGGACGCCGCCTTCCACCGCCGCTTCCGCGGCGAGGTGGCGCTCCTGTTCCAGAACGTGGACGCCATGCTCTTCAATCCCACGGTGGCCGACGAGATCGCCTTCGGCCCGCGACAGCTCGGGCTCCCCGGCGTCGAGGAGCGGGTGGCGCGCTGGGCGGAGGTGTTCGGGGTGACGCCCTTCCTGGACCGGCCGCCCTTCGAGCTCTCGGGCGGGGAGAAGAAGCGGGTGGCGCTGGCCGCCATCCTGGCCATCGAGCCGAAGGTGCTGCTGCTCGACGAGCCCAGCGCCAACCTCGATCCGGCCTCATCCGCCCTGCTGGTGGACGTGCTGGCGGGCCTCGATGGCGTCACCACCCTGGCGGCCACGCCGAACGCGAGCATGGCCGAGGAGCTCGGGAGCCGGGCCCTGCTGCTCGGACCGGGCGGGAGCGGCGTGCTCTACGACGGGCCGCCCCAGGATCTGCTCGGCGACGAGCGCCTGCTGGTGGAGAGCGGCCTGGCCCACCGCCACGCGCACCGCCACGGCGGCCGGCCCCACGTGCACCCCCACCTGCACGACGCGGACTGATTGCCGAGCCGCCCGTTCTGGGCGGCGAGGCCGCTCTCAACCGCGCGATCCTTGGCCGGTCTGCGCCAAGGCGAGAGGGCCATGGCTGACGAGCCGCGGCGCCGGAGAAGCAGCCTCCCCGGCCGTTCCGGCCGGCTCGGCGGTCACCGCAGATCCTGACCCGTGGTGGCCGGCACCACCTTGCCGTACTTCACGCCCTTGGTGGAGACGAGCCCCTCGCCCATGTGGATCACCTCGGCGGCGCGGCCACGCAGCACCAGCACCTCCAGGCAGTTGTGAGGGTCGAGGTGGACGTGGAGCGCCGAGACCACGGCGCGGTGGTTCTCGTGCTGGATGTGGGCCAGCTTCTGGGCCAGGCTGGAGGCGTCGTGGTCGTAGACCAGGGCCACCACCGCCACCCGCTCCTCGCGCCCGGCGGCGCGCGACCACTCCCGCTGCACCAGCGCTTCGCGGATGAGGTCGCGAACCGCCTCGGAGCGGTTCACGTAGCCCTTCTCGGCGATGAGCCGGTCGAAGCGGCCCAGGAGATCGTCCTCCAGCGAGATGCCGATGCGCTCCAGCATGTGAGGGGCCTCCGGGTGTCGGACCGACGCAGGGTAGACCGGCGGGCGGCGGCGAGGAAGGGGCGGGCCGCCGAGTGGGAGGCCGCCCCGAGCCGGGGCTTGTGGGCCGCGCGCCGGAGCAGTAGTCGTCGCATCCCAGGAGACGAGGCCCATGCAGATCAAGGCTCTG
>DASTPH010000024.1:0-5867 GCA_035762305.1 Anaeromyxobacteraceae bacterium | reverse complement strand
AGAAGAGGCGCTTCACCACCAGTGTGGCGTAGGCGCCGGGCGGCAGGGTGAAGGCCACGTTCACCTTGAGGCGGCCGCGGTTCTCCTCGTCGGGGCGGGACACGCCCACCACCAGCTTCCCCGGCACTACCAGGAGCGGCCGCTCCTCGTGGTCGAAGTGGATCTGCGGCGCGCCGGGAACGCGAAGGCTCTCCAGGGTCATGCCCTCCCGCTCCAGCACCGAGAGCGCGGCCCGCTCCACCGCCGGATCGGCGAAGGTCGAGCCGGGGGCGAGCAGCGGGAAGGTGCGCCCCCGCAACGCCCGCGCCTGGTCGGGCTCGAGCGAGCGCGGGAAGAGGAGCGTCCCGGCCTGGTAGCGGATGGCCACCAGGCCCGGGGCCGCGACGAGGTGGCGCAGGTAGCGCTTCACCCCCTCGTTCCACAGGAAGCTCTGGTAGGCGAAGACCTGCATGGCCCGCCAGCGCGGCTCGGTGCGCAGCATGGCGCCCAGGAAGTCCCCGGGGTGCTCGCGCAGCCAGCGCACCACCCGGGCGTAGCGCTCGGCGCCGGGGAAGGGGTTCCTCCGCCCCCACTCGCCCCAGTGCTCCTTCCAGAAGGCCTTGACCCTGGCGTCGCCGGACCGGTCGAGATCGCTGGGCCGGGCCATGACGTTTCGCAGCGCCGCCTCGGAGTCGCCGCGCATGAGGTCCTTCACCACGAACCCTTGCCCGTGCTTCAGCGAGCCGAACCGCTGCGAGTCGAAGTAGTTCACCACCCCGATGCGGTGCACCTCCGCCACCGATGCGGGGAGCCGCGAGAGGTCGTCGGCGCCGAGGTCGCGGACCGTGACCGCGAAGCGGTTGGAGGTGGTGTTCTCCGCCGAGAGCGGCGCGGCGCTGCGGCCGAGCGGCTTGAGCCGGAGGTCCGGCTCCTGCATCTCGACCGGGCCGCCGCGGACGGCGACGAGCTGGCTGGTGCGTCCCTGCTTGTCCTTGAGGCCGCAGTAGCTCACCCGCGACGGGTCGAGCCGGGCCCTCTGGCAGATGCGGTCCACCGCCTCGAAGGTGGAGAGCTTCTGCTTGTCCATGAGGTAGACCCAGTGCTCCCCGGCCGGGTCGGGGTCGAACCGCCACGACTCGGCGACGGCGAAGTCCTCGGGCCGTTGCTTCAGCTTCATGGGGTGGCCCCTCCCTATCACGAGCGAGCCGCCAAGGGGGCAGCGGCCGGCTCGGCGGAGCGGCCGCGACGCCTGTCCCGCGGCGCCGGATTCCGACGCTCGGGTAGCGCTCGCGGGCGCTGGCGCGCCCGCGGGCATCGTCCAGAACGGCCCGCTACGGCTTCTGCCGGTAGAAGAGGACGATGGTGAGGCAGTGGAACTCGTTGTCGCTCGACTGCGACACCACCCGGTCCACCACCTCCACCGACGGGTTCGAGTGGAGCCAGCGCGTGACGGTTTCGCCGAGCTCCTCGCGGTCCCTGGCCTTGGTGGCCGAGAAGACCTTCACGCCCGTGAATTGCATCGCGCGCTCCACGTTCCCGCTCACACCGCCCCCGAGTCGCGACGGCGCTTCGAGTATCGCCGTCCGCCCGCGGCGCTGTCAAACGCAACCAGGCCCCAACCCGCCGATATCGCGGCAGAAATGCGGATTCCTTCAAAATGGCGCAGCCGCCGTGCTACACCGGGCCGCGCGAGGCGCCAATGCTCATCGACCTCCACGTCCACAGCCACCACACCCACGGCTGCGCGCTCGCGCCGCGCGACGTACTCCGCCGCGCCCGGGAGTCGGGCCTCGACGGCGTGGCCTTCACCGACATGAACACGCTCGAGGGGCTGGAGGAGATCCGCGCCGCCGGGCGCGAGGAGGGAATGCTGGCCCTGCGCGGGGCGGAAGTGGTCACCGACCGCGGCCACTACCTGTGCTTCTTCCCAGACCCGGCGGCGGTGCCGCCGCTCGGGCAGCTCTTCGGCACGCCACCCTGGCCGGCCCGAGAGGTGGTGCGCAAGGTGAACGAGCTGGGCGGGACCACGGTGGCGGCCCACCCATACGACAAGAGCATGGAGCGCCCCAGCGGCGACTTCATCTTCACGCTCGAGGGGCTGGCGGCGGTGGAGGGGCTGAACGCCCGGCGGCGCGGCCCGGGCAACGACCTGGCGGTGGAGGCGGCCGACCACATGGGCCTCCCCTGCATTGGCGCCTCCGGGGCGCTCGACTCCATCGAGGACGTCGGCAAGGCGGCCACGCTCTTCAGGGAGCCGGTGGCGAACGAGGCCGACCTGGTCCGCCAGATCAAGGCGAGGACTGTCTACTGCGTCGCCATCGGGGTGACGCCCGGCGCCGGCGAGGTGCGAGGCCAGGGGCGGCGGCCCGAGGGCGGACGGCGCGAGGGCGGGCGCGGCGGCCGCCACGAGGGCGGCTACCGGGAAGGCGGCCACCGCGGCGGCGGATACCGCGGCGGCGAGCGGCGCGGCGGCGAGGGGCGCGGCGGCGACCGCCGCGGCGGCGGGCGCCGGCGCTGAAGGCCGCCGGACGTCAGCGGCTCCAGCGCGTCAGCCGGTCCTCCTGGAAGAAGGCGCGGCGCTTGCTGCCCATCCAGGTCCATTCCTCGGTCCGCGCCGGGCGATCCATCACGATCTTGTCTGGCAGGCCCCAGGCCATGCCCGCCGCCTGGCGCGACATGCCGTCGACCAGCTCCTTGCGGAGGACCGCCTCGCGGGTCGACGCCGGGAGCGCCTTGAGCTGAGGCGACGGGTCGCTGGCGGTCACGACGCGGTCCATCTCGGCGATGAGCTCGTCGGCGGAGGCGGCGGTGCGCGACAGCACCAGCACGTGCACTCGGTCGTCGTCGGGAACGCGGAAGAGCAGCCATGGCTCATAGCGAGGCGTCATCACCGCGCGAGTGACGAAGGCCCCGCCGCTGGGGAACTCCACCTCCTGCACGGTCACCGGGGTCCCCGGCGGCAGGATGCGGTCGGCCGGCGGCGGGGCGATGTGCTCGCCGCCCGGGGTCTGCATCTGGTCCAGCTCGGCGTAGGGGCGATCGCTCACCAGCACCATGCCCTTGTCGCCGTAGAACGGGCCGGACCAGACGGCCACCCGCAGGAAGCGGCGGGCGCCCTTGAGCTCGCGCCCCAGCCGCGCCTGGTCGTCCCCGGGGATGATGAGCCGGGGCGCACACGCGGCCAAGGCGGGGAGGAGGACGGCGGCAGCCAGGGCCCGGCGCATGGATCTTGTATCGCAAAGGCCCGGGCCCGAGACAAGGGCGCGCCCGGGTACCCGGAGCGGTCGTGTCGCCCCGGCGTGCGTGGCGTTACAGTAGGTGCGGTGGCCACCTTGGGCGACAACGCGCGCGCGGTGCTGGAGCGCCGCTACCTCCTGCGCGACGACCAGGGGAGCCTGCGGGAGGACCCGGCCGGGCTGTTCCGGCGGGTGGCCCGCGCCGTGGCCGAGGCCGAGCCGGCAGCCGGGCGCGCCGCCCGGGCGGAGCGCTTCGAGGCGCGCCTGGCGGCGCTGGAGTTTCTCCCCAACTCTCCCACGCTCATGAACGCCGGCCGACCGCAGGGCCAGCTGGCGGCCTGCTTCGTCCTCCCGGTGGACGACGACCTGGGGTCGATCTTCGACGCCCTCAAGTGGGCGGCCATCATCCACCAGTCCGGCGGCGGTACCGGCTTCGCCTTCTCGCGCCTGCGGCCGCGCGGCGACCTGGTGCGCACCACCCACGGGGTGGCCTCCGGCCCGGTCTCCTTCATTCGCGTCTACGACGCCGCCACCGAGACCATCAAGCAGGGGGGCGTCCGGCGCGGGGCCAACATGGCGGTGCTGCGGGTTGACCACCCCGACGTCCAGGAGTTCGTGGAGGCCAAGCGCGGTCCGGGCCTGCAGAACTTCAACATCTCGGTGGCCGTCACCGACGAGTTCATGCGGGCCGCGGCCGCCGGCGGGCGCCTCACGCTGCGCCACCCGCGCAGCGGCGCTCCGGCCGGCGAGGTCGACGCGCGCGACCTCTTCCGGCGCATCGCCGCGGCGGCGTGGGAGTCGGGCGAGCCCGGGCTGGTCTTCCTCGACCAGGTGGAGGCGGCAAACCCCACCCCGGACCTCGGCCCCATCGAGGCGGTGAACCCCTGCGGCGAGCAGCCGCTCCTGCCCTTCGAGGCCTGCACGCTCGGATCGGTGAACCTCTCCCGCTTCGGCCGCGAGGGGAAGCTGGACCGGGACGGACTCGCCGCCTGCGTGCGCGACGGCGTGCGCTTCCTCGACGACGTGCTCACCGTGAACGCCTGGCCGCTCCCCGAGATCGCCGAGATCTCGCGACGCAACCGCAAGATCGGCCTGGGGGTCATGGGCTGGGCCGACCTCCTGGTGGAGCTGGGGCTGCCCTACGACGCCCCCGAGGCGCTGTCGCTGGCCGTCGAGGTCATGGGGTTCGTGGCCCGCGAGGCGCAGGGCGAGAGCCAGGCGCTCGCGGCGGAGCGGGGTCCCTTCCCCGGCTGGCCCAGCAGCGCCCCGGCGCACCGGGGCGAGCCGCCGCGGCGCAACGCCACCGTCACCACCGTGGCGCCCACCGGTACGCTCTCGGTGGTGGCCGGCTGCTCCTCGGGCATCGAGCCGCTCTTCGCGGTGGCCTACGTGCGCCACGCCCTGGGCGACGTGGAGCTGCCGGAGGAGCATCCGCAGCTCCGGGAGCGGCTGCGGCGGGCCGGCGCGCTCCGGGCCCTCGACGCCATCCGCTCGCTGGGGCGGGCCCGGGGCGTCCCCGGCGTGCCCGAGGCGGTGCAGCGGGTCTTCGCCACCGCCCACGACGTGGCCCCGGAGGACCACGTCCGGATGCAGGCCGCCTTCCAGCGCCACGTGGACAACGGGGTCTCCAAGACCATCAACCTGCCGCGCGGCGCGACGGTGGAGGCGGTGGAGCGGGCCTTCCGCCTGGCCCACGAGCTCGGCTGCAAGGGGATCACCGTCTACCGCGACGGCTCGCGCGAGGGGCAGGTGCTGGTCAGCGGCACGGCCCGCGACGGCGACGCCTGCCCCGCCTGCGGCGCCCCCATGATGCGCAGCGGCGGTTGCCTCACCTGCCGCGCCTGCGGGTACGCGACCTGCGAGACGACGTCGTAGCGGGGGGGCCGGCGCTCCGGTGGGCCGAGGGACCGGAGCGCCAGCCCCCCCGAACCCCCCGCTCGCTCCGGGGCAGGCTCATCCGCCTGCCCCTGCGCTCGCCCACGCCTGTCACCTTCGACCCTGGGGCCGCGCCCCCGCCCCGCCGGCAGAGCCCGGAGCGGACGCGAATGCGTCCGCTCATCCGACGACGCCCCGCCCCCGCGCAGCCGGAGCCTGCGCGCTTCGGCTTCGCCTCGCGCGCCGTCCGGCGGGGAGGGGCTCCGCCCCTCCCCAGCTTCGCTGGGGCCCCTCCCCGGGCGTCGGGATGTTGGAGCGCCAGCGCCCGCTCGCTCCGGGGCAGGCTCATCCGCCTACCCGGTTCATGGCGGCGCCATGACCCGAACGGGGAATCCAAGTTTTGCTTGGATGAACTGGCGGGGCAGCAGGAGTCAGCAAGGGAGCCGCAACGCCGAGGCGCCGCCCGGCACCACGACGGACCACTCCACCCGACGGGAGCACGAGCATGCGCACGCTGACCGCAGGCCTCTTTCATTCCATCGACGGCGTCGTCGAGGCGCCCGACCGCTGGCAGTTCGATTCATTCGACGACGAGCTCGGCGCCGCCCTGGGGCGGTGATCGCCCGCACCGACGCAGTGATCCTCGGCCGCGCCGGCTACCAGGCCTGGGCCGGCTACTGGCCCGACGCCAGGGCCGACCAGGGGTTCGCCGCCTTCATCAACACGGTGCCCAAGTTCGTCGCCTCCCGCACGCTCGAGGGGCCGCTCTCGTGGCAG
>DASTPH010000023.1:0-10280 GCA_035762305.1 Anaeromyxobacteraceae bacterium | reverse complement strand
GTCTCGGCGCGCTGGATGGAGCGCCCCTCGGTCCAGCGCCGGAGGTTGCGGGCCGCGATCTCGACCTCGGGCAGCTCGGGCATGCCTGGCTATCTCCGCCGGCGCCGTTCCGGGCTCATGGCATCGGACTTAACGGACCCGTTCGAAGGACGCGACGAAGAAGCCGTCGGTTCCGTGCCGGTGCGGAAGGAGCCGCAGGAGATGGCCTTCGGCCCCGAGCGCCCGCGCCAGCTCGGCCCCGAGGGCGCGCTCGACGGGGAGCGGCGCCAGCCCGGTCTCGGCGGCAAGGAAAGCCGCCACCTCCTCGTTCTCGGTGCGGCCGACGGCACAGGTGGCGTAGACGAAGCGCCCCCGGGGGCGAACCAGCCGGGCGAAGCGGGCGGCGAGCTCGCGCTGCCTCGCGGCGAAGCGCTCCGGGTCCCCCAGCTCGAGTCGCCAGCGAGCATCCGGCTTGCGCCGGAGCGTTCCCAGGCCGCTGCAAGGGGCGTCCACCAGCACCAGGTCGGCCTCGCCCTGGAGGTCGGCGGTGGCCGCCTCGGCCTCGGCCCCGGCCGCCGGGACGATCCGGGTTCTGAGATTGTGGACACCGGCCCGGCGGGCCCGGCGGCGCGCCTCCTGGAGCCGGTCCGCGTCCACGTCCAGGGCGTGGAGCGAGCCCTTGTTGCGCATCTCCGCCGCCAGGGCCAGCGACTTGCCGCCGGCGCCGGCGCAGGCGTCCACGGCGGTCCAGCCCGGCCGCGCCCCGCAGGCCAGCGCCAGGAGCTGGCTTCCCTCGTCCTGGATCTCGAAGAGGCCGTCCTTGAAGGCGCGCAGGGCGAAGGCATTGGCGCGGCCGTCGAGGGTGAGGCCCCAGGGGGAATGGGGGGTGGGCTCGGCGGCGACGCCTTCCGCGAGCAGGCGCTCCCGGAGCTCGTGGCGCGTTCCGCGCAGGAGGTTGGCGCGCACCGTGAGCGGGGCGCGCCGGTTCATCGCCTGCGCCAGCGCGCGCGCCTCCTCGAGCCCCAGCTCGGCGGCGAACCGGCCGGCGATCCAGACCGGTAACGAAGCCTCGGCGGCGAGCCGCTCCACCGGATCGGCGATGGCGGCGATCCGCGCCCCGGCGCGGGCGAGCCCTTCCAGCGCCGCGGGCGGCACGCCGAGGCGCCGCGCCGCCCCGGCGGGGTCCTGGCCCCCGAAGCGGACCATCCAGGCGGCGTAGAGGGTGGCCGGGTCGCGGCGAGGAGCGGGCCCGGCGTAGCCCCCCGAACCGAGGAGCCACTCCAGCTGGCCCCGCCAGCGGACGAGCCCGTAGAACGACTCGGCCACCGCCCGCCGCTCCGAGGCCCAGAGCCGCCTCTCGCGCCGGAGGACCCGCTCCAGCGCGCGGTCGGCCAGCCAGCGCTCGTCCACGACCAGGCCGTGGACCTCCAGCACGGCTGCATCCACGAGGTCCGTCCGCGGCGGCCGAGCCGCGACGGCTGGCCCGCGCCCGGCACCGGGGCGCCTCGTGGCGCGCCTCACGAGCCCCGAGCCTGTCTGGCGCGCGAGAGCGCGGCCAGCACCTCCCCGATGTGGCCATCCACCTTCACCATCCGCACCTCCTTCGCCGTCCATGGCTAGCGCGTCCGGCCCCGGAGGGCGAGGAGCCTTTCGGGGAGCGGGACGGGTAGGATGCGCTCGTGCCGCGCCGCAGACGTCATACACCGGCTCCTCGGCGGCGCGGCACGCGGATGAGGGCCGGCACCTCGGGCGTGAAGCTGGCGTGGGCCAGGGACCGGGAGGGCCGCCGGGTGGCGGCGGCGGCCCTCGACGCGCGGCGGCGCCGCGAGCGGGCTCCCTTCGCCTGCCCGTCCTGCGGCGAGGAGGTGGTGGCGCGGCTCGGTCCGGTGCGGGCTCGCCACTTCGCCCACCTTCCGGGCTCGGGCTGCCCCCTCACCGCCCCGGAGACAGCGCTCCACCTCGAGGCCAAACTGCGCCTGCTCGACCTGTGCCGGGAGGCCTTCGCCGGCGAGCGGCGGGTGCGGCTCGACCTTCGCTGCCCGGTCTGCCGCCGGCCCGACCCCCGCCATCTGGCCTCCCTCGGCGACGGCGCGGTCGCCGAGGGGTCGGCCGGAGCCGGCGCCGGCGGCCCCGTCGCCGGCGGCGAGGCCCGCGTCCCGGCGCCGACCTCAGCCGTCCGGGCCGACGTGCTCGTCACCCGCGGCGGCGCGCCCGCCCTGTGCCTGGAGGTACGGGTGGCCCACGCCCTGGAGGCCGGCAAGGAGGACCTCCTCCAGCGCCTGGGCCTGCCCGCGGTGGAGGTGGACGCCAGGACCGACTGGGAGCGGGTGGAGGGCGGCGAGACGGTCGTCGCCTGCCAGCGCAGCGTCGGCTTCCCGCCCTGCCCGGCCTGCGCCGCGGCGGCCCGCGCCGACGCGGGTCGGGCGCAGGGCGGCGAGGCGGCGGCGGTGGCCGAGCTGGAGGCCTACCGGGCCCGGGGCCTCATGGGGCCCCGGCCGGGTCCGCCGCGGCCCGATCCGCCGCCGCTCTCCCCGGCCGAGCGACGGCGGCTGGCGCGGGCCTTCCGCTGTCCCGCCTGCGGCGGAAGCTCGCTCCTCGGCGGCGAGCGCCTGCTGCGGCACGCTTGCCCCGGCCAGGCGCCCCGGGCCGTCGCCTGGCGCGGCTACGACGGCGCGCTGGTGGAGCTTCGGTGGTGGCGATAGGGTCGAGCTACTTCTTCGCGGCCTGCGCCGCCGGCGCCGCGGGCTGGAGCTTGGCGGCGATCTCGCCGGCCTTGGGGAGCAGCCCCCTGAGGGCGGCCACCGCCTCCTCGAGCTGGCCGGCGCTGAACTTGGCCGCCGCATCGCTCCAGTCCTTGGTCAGCCCCGCCAGGCCGTCCTTGGCCTGCTGGACCGCCTGCTGGTCGAGCCCCTGGGGGAGCTTCTTGGCCTTCTCCAACTCGGCCAGCTTCTCCTTGATGGCCTGCATCTGCGCGGCCAGCTGGGCGGCGGCCGCCTTCCAGGCGGCGGTGATCTCGTCCCGCTTGGCCTTGGCGGCGGTGGCCAGGTCGCCCGCCTTCTTGGCGGCGTCCTGGGCCGCCGTGAGGGCGGCCGGGTACTCCCCGGCCGTGAACTTGGCCTTGGCGGCGGCCACCGCGTCCTGGGCGGCCTTGAGCTGCTCCGGGACGAACTTCTGCGCCTCGCTCCTGGCGGCCTCGATCGCCGACTCGGCGGACTTGATGGCGGCGTCGGCGGGGGCCTTGGCGGGGCTCTCGCAGCCGGCGAGCAGGAGCGCCGCGGCGGCCGCGGCGGTGACGCTCAGCATCCGGTTCATGGCGGTTCCTCCGTGGCGGAGCACTAGCAGCGCCGCGCCGCACCGGACAACCCCCGTGTGGGTTTCCTGTGGGTGTGTGGCCCACTGCGGGCGCTCCACCGCGCCGGCCGCCGTACACAGGCCGCCATCGGGTCGGTCGGGCCGGCGCCGCCGGCGCGCGATCCCTGGCAAGGGCGTGCGGCCCCGCAGGCGGCCGGCCGTGCCGCACCTCCCCGCTCCGACGCTTTCCGCCGGCCTCACGCGCACTTGCGCCGCCGGAAGGGCTGTGTTAGGTATCCGCCGCCTCGCGGAGGGATCCCTTATGCCGCGAGGCGAGCAGCGACTCGTTTACCGCTGCCATTTCACACACCTTCCGGATCGGTTCGCGCCGGTGACCTTCGGCGAGGGGATTCGCTCCCTCGGCTGCGGGTGAACGCGGACCGGCATGAACGGAAGGTGGAGGACACCAACCGGAGACCACATGGAGAACCAGCAGACCACGGAGACCGCGGCGGCTCCCGTTCCCGCCGCGACCGCGCCGGCGAGCGGCGCGGAGTCGATGGCCGGCGCCCTCGGCACCAGCGGCACCGCCATCACCATGAAGCAGCTCCTCGAGGCGGGGGTCCACTTCGGGCACCAGACCAAGCGCTGGAACCCGAAGATGAAGCCCTACATCTTCGGGGCCCGCAACGGCATCTACATCATCGACCTGCAGAAGACGGTCACGCTGGCCCGCGCCGCCTTCCGCTTCGTCTCGGATGCGGTGTCGCGGGGCGGGACGGTCCTCTTCGTCGGCACCAAGAAGCAGGCCCAGGACGCCATCCGCGAGGAGGCCAGCCGCTCGGCCATGTTCCACGTGACCAACCGCTGGCTGGGCGGGACCCTCACCAACTTCAAGACCGTCAAGCAGGGCATCGACCGGCTCAAGACCATCGAGAAGATGGCCCAGGACGGCACCTACGAGCGCCTCCCCAAGAAGGAGGTGGCCTCGCTGGAGCGCGAGCGCGGGAAGCTGGAGAAGAACCTGGGCGGCATCAAGGAGATGTCGCGGCTGCCGGCGGCGGTGTTCGTCATCGACACCAAGAAGGAGTACATCGCCGTCCACGAGGCCAACCGGCTGGGCATCCCGGTGGTGGCGGTGGTGGACACCAACTGCGACCCGGACGGGATCGACTACGTCATCCCCGGGAACGACGACGCCATCCGCTCCATCCGCCTCTTCACCGCCAAGGTCGCCGAGGCCGCCATCGAGGGCAAGGCGCGCCACCAGGCCTGGGTGGCGGAGCACGGCAAGGAGGAGGCGGCCCGCCCCGGCGAGGAGGATCGCGACGCCGCCAGCGAGCGCGGCGAGAAGCGGCGCGACCGCCGCGGCCCGCGCGAGCGGCGCATGCCGCGCGAGGACCGCGGCGCCGCCAGCGCCCACGTCGAGGTGCTGCGCAAGGGCGAGGTGGTGATTCCCCCGGCCGCCGCCGAGCCCGCCCCCGAGGGCGGCGAGCAGAAGTAGCCCGGAGGCTTTCGACCGTTTCCGGGGCGGGTCCCGAGCGGGCCCGCCCCGTCGCTTTCACCCAAGAGAGGACCGACCGTGGCCGAGATCACCGCGAAGATGGTTCAGGAGCTCCGGGAGAAGACCGGGGCCGGGATGATGGACTGCAAGAGGGCGCTGACCGAGTGCGGGGGCGACCTCGGCAAGGCCGAGGAGACCTTGCGCAAGAAGGGGCTGGCCGCCGCCCAGAAGAAGGCGGGGCGGATCGCCGCCGAGGGGGCGGTGGGGAGCTACGTCCACCTGGGCGGCAAGATCGGCGTCCTGGTGGAGGTGAATTCCGAGACCGACTTCGTGGCCCGCACCGAGGCCTTCCAGGCCCTGGTGAAGGACCTGGCCATGCACGTGGCGGCCATGGCGCCGCTCTACGTGCGGCGCGAGGAGGTCCCGGCCGAGGTCGTGGCCAAGGAGACGGAGATCGCCCGGGGGCAGGCCCGCGAGCAGAAGAAGCCCGAGGCCATCGTGGAGAAGATCGCCCAGGGCAAGGTGGAGAAGTACTACGAGCAGACCTGCCTGCTGGAGCAGCCCTTCGTGAAGGACGACAAGAAGAAGGTGCAGGACGTCCTCACCGAGGTGGTGGCCAAGATCGGCGAGAACATCCAGGTGCGCCGCTTCGCCCGCTTCGTCTGCGGCGAGGGGCTCGAGAAGAAGTCCGAGGACTACGCCGCCGAGGTGGCCAGGATGGCGGGGCTCAAGAAGTAGCCGGGCGCCACGGCGCCCCAGCGTCCGGAAAACGGGAGGGGCCGGCCCTGAGGCCGGCCCCTCGAGGCCTCGGCGACTCGTCGCGCCGCTACGGCGTGGTTACGCTGGCGCTCGGCCCCGGCACCGGAGTGCCGTCGGCCGCCAGGGCGACCACCCGGTACCAGTAGGTGGTCGCAGTCACCGTCACGTCGGTGTAGGTGGTGCCGGTGAGCGCGGTGGCGTTGCGGGTGGCGAACGTGCCCGGTGCGCCGGAGACGTCGGGGGCGCGCTGCACGTTGTAGCCCACGGCGCCTGTGACCGCGGTCCAGTTCACCGTGACCGAGGTCGCGGTGACGCCGCTGAACGTCGGAGCCGTGGGCGGCGTCAGTGGCGTGACGCTGGCCGAGGCGCCGTTCACCGCTGCGCTGAACGGGTTCACTGCAACGATGCGGTACCAGTACCTGGACCCGGTGGTCAGACTGGTGTCGTTGAAGGTGAGTACCGTAAGGCCGGTCGCGACGTCGGCCCAGGTACCCGGGGAGCCTGAGACGTCCGGGGCGCGTTGGACATTGTATGTCGCCGTGTTGTTGTTGGCGGTCCAGTTCACGGTGAGGCTTGTGGCGGCGATGTTCGTGAAGGTGGGCGCGGCCGGGGTGGCCGGCGTCGTGCTCGCCTGCGCGCCAGTCGTCGATCCGTACGGATTCACCGCCACGGTGCGGTACCAGTACTTCGACCCCGTGGTCAGACCTGTGTCGTTGAAGGTGAGTCCCGTCAGGCCGGTCGCGACATCAGCCCAGGTCCCGGGGACGCCGGCGTTGTCCGGGGCCCGCTGGACGTTGTAGGTCACGGCGCTGGCTGTCGCCGTCCAGTTCACGGTGAGGGTCGTAGCCGTGAAGTTCGTGAAGGTGGGGGCGGCAGGGGCGGCAGGCTTCTGCGTTCTCTGGTCGGAGTAGGGACCCGGGAAAGCGGTCGTGGTCACCGCCCTGACCCGATACCAGTAAACCGCTCCGGCCGTGAGCCCCGAGTCGTGATAGGTCGTCGCCGTGAGGCCAGTGGCGATGTCGGCCCACGTCCCGGGCGCGTCGACCGGCGGAGTCCCCGTCGGGACGTTGGGCGCGCGCTGCAAGGTATAGGTTGCCCCGGCCGCAGCGCAGGGCGCTACCGTCCAGCTCACGTCAAAGGCGGTCGGGTTCGTCGCGGGAGTGAAGTTGGAGAAGCTCGGTGCGCCGGGAGGGCCCGGATCCGGGTCGAAGTTGGCGGTCACGTCAAAGTGGGCGGCTGCCCCGCCGGTGTCGTGGGCGTCGCCGGTGGCGTGGACCACCGTGACCACGTCGCCGCTCGTCGGGATCTCGAGGGCGTCGGTGCCGAGCTGCCATCCGCTCGGGGGCGCGGCGGCAGGTCCGAGAAAGATGATGACCGAGGCGCCCTCGGTCGGGGCCGGTGCCTGCGGGTTGTAGCAGGCGTACCAGGCGAAGGTGGGCGGCGCAGCCGGAGTGACGGCCAGGTTCAGGGCCGCAGCCGGCTGGCAGGAACCCGGGCTGGTCTGGATCGAGCCGCCGTCCAGCAGCTTGTTGAACTTCACGTAGATGAAGCCCGTCTGGTTGACCACCCCGGGGGCGCTGCAGACGGAGGGGATCCCGGAGATGGTCCAGGTCGGGCCCGAGCCCGTCCCCTCGTAGGCGGTGGGGCCGTCGATGGTGAACCCGGCGGTCATCACCGCCGGCGTGCCGCCGACCGCTTCGGTGAAGGGATCGCAGCCGACCACGGCTGTGAAGCTGAGCGCGGCGAGCATCCACTTGGTGAGCGTCTTCATGTTCGTCTGTCCTCCCATGGATCGTGCCGCGTGGCTAGAAGGCGAGCGCCAGCCCGAACCGCAGCTGGATCGGCGTCTGGTAGGTGATGTTGGTCGGGGCCGGCTTGCCCCAGCTCGGGTTCACGCCCACCAGGCGGCCGTCGACGGTTCGGAGGTAGCGCATGTCAGGACAGGCGGACTGGATGTTCCCGATGGGATCCGAGGTGCCGACGAAGTCGCCCTTGCAGCCGGCGTTCTGGATGATCTGCATCCCGTCGAAGGTGTAGTTCTGGTCGTAGAGCAGGACCGCCTGCTGGTTCAGGACGTTGAACACGTCGAAGGAGAACCGGAGCTCGTACGGAGCGCTGAAGACCCAGCTCAGCTTGGCCCCCAAGTCGAGCTGGTTGGTCCACGGCGTCCGGCCGGCGAAGCCCTGCTGGATGATGTACGCCAGGCCGGCGCCGTACAGGTCGTGGCCGCCGAGCGCGGTGTTGGGGCGGCCGCTCTGCCCGGTGTAGGAGGCGCCGCCCGTCACGCTGAACCCCGTGCCCAGGGGCCAGGTGTAGGAGCCGGCGAGCTTGATCTGGTGCGGGTGGTCGTTGGGCAGGTACCCGTTGGTGTTGTAGAGGAGCGACGGGAGGTCGAAGGCGGCGGTGATCCCCGGGTCGAGCTGGCCCTGGCCGCCGGTACCGGCGCCGTAGTCGGTCATGAACGGGCCGGCGTAGTTCCCTCGCAGGACCGAGTAGGTGTAGCTCGCCGTCGCCAGCCAGTTCTGGGAGAGGTTCTTGGTCATCTTGACCGTGAAGCCGTCGTAGCTCCGCTCCGCCTTGGGGAACTTCACGTTGAGGCTACGCCCGGTCACGCTGTCGAACATGACCGCGTCGGTGGTGCTGTAGGTCGCTCCGCCGTAGTCGAAGGTGACGTTGCTTCCCGGGTTCCCGAGGAAGAAGTGGTTCCCGTCGTCGGGAGACATGTCCTCGATGATGTTGTTCTGGCGCCGGGCGCTCCAGGCGAATCCGACCGAGAGATCGGAGATGACCTCGTACTCCAGCTCGGCCCCGAACATGTCGACGGAGGTGGCCTTGAGGCCGGGCTGGACCGCGGTGGGCCCGCCGTACGGGTTGTACTTGAAGGTCCCGTATCCCACGTTGAAGGCCGTGAGCTGGGCGTCGGGGCAGGACGGCTTGCCGTCGGGCAACACCAGGCCCGCGGGGTCGAAGTTGGCGTAGATCTGGCCGCCCGGGTTGTACCGGGTGCCGGTGGTGGTGGGCAGGCCGGGGTAGCAGCTGAACGGGGCCCGGAACTGGATCTGGCTCTCGTTGCCGAAGGTGCGGTCGCCCGCGTCGAGCGGGATGGCCCAGTAGAACCGTCCCCAGTTTCCGGAGACCTTGCCCCGGCCGGTGCCGGTGAAGTCCCAGATGGCCTGGACGCGGGGGGCCCAGCTGTCGGTGGTGTTCAGGTAGTTGGAGGGGTTCGAGGTCTCGAGCATCTTCTGGGTCTCGAGCCGGAGGCCGGCGTTGAGGGTCAGGTTGATGTCCTGCACCTGCCAGCTGTCCTGGAGGAAGTAGGCGAAGTTGTTCGAGTACGAGCTGGTGGTGACGCTGGGGGTGGGGAAGATGTTGGCCCGGTCGTCCGTCGGCGTCTGCGGCGGGTTGAAGTTCCCGTACCCGCGGACGGCCCGGAACTGCCCGTTGCGGGCCTGGAACTGGTAACCGCCCGAGTAGTACTTGGTGTGGTCCAGCGTGTTCCGCTCGAAGTCGAGGCCGAGCTTGGCCCTGTGCTGCCCGGCCGCGGTGAAGAGGTATTCCACCGACGCCTTGCCGGCGTAGCGGTTGACGGTCTCGCTGTCGGTGAACCCGTTGCCGCCGGTCAGGTAGCCGCGGACGGGGCACCGCGCCAGATCGGCCGAGCAGGCCGCTTCCGCGGAGCCCGCGGTCTCGAAGGCGCTGAGGCCGTAGTAGTTGTTGGGGTCGTTCCAGTTGATGAGGGGCGTGGCGCTCTGGTAGGCGTTCGGCTGCTGCTCGATCTTCTGGTTGTGCAGGCCGGCCGTCACCTCGACCACCAGGTGCTTGTCCACGAACTTGCCAGTGTACTTGCCGATGACGTCGTAGGAGTTGAGGGCGATGTCGACGTTGGCGTTCGGGTTCGCGGCGTACAGCGGCGCCCAGGTGGTGAGCGTGCTCGGCTGGCCATAGGTCGCCGCGTACAGTGAGTTGTCCGGGTCGATCTGGAAGCTGAGCTTGCCGACCCACTGGTAGCTGGTCTGGGCGGTGTGCATGCTCGCGTCCGACCCGTCCACCTTGTTGTAGAGAGCGAAGCCGTCCGCATCCCGGCAGCGCGTGTCCGGATCGCCGAAGGCGTTGAGGGGGGAGGTGGCCCGGCGGCAGTTGGCCGCGTCGTAGCCCGGGTCGTTGAGGAGCACGTTCGTCCGCTGGAACCGGTCGTAGTAGGTCTTCTGAACGATGGGTGCGAAGCCGGCGTAGAACCAGAGCTTGTCCTTCATGATGGGCCCGCCGATCTCGGCGCCGACGTCGAGGTTGTAGCTGCCGTCGGACGGCTTCGAGTACCAGCCGATGGCCTCGCCGTCGCGGCCCACGACCTTGCCGTCGGGCGTGACCAGTGAGTCGGCTCGGAGGTTGGCGAACACCGAGCCGTGGAACTCGTTCGAGCCGCCCTTGGTCACCACGTTCATGATGCCGCCGGTGGCCCGCCCGTACTCGGGCATGAAGGAGCCGGTCTTGACGTCGATCTCCTGCACGAAGTTGGAGAGCAGCGTGGGCGCGCTGCGGCCGGTCCAGGTCCCCGGGGCCGCGCCGTAGATGGGGTCGGTGATGTTCATGCCGTCGAGGATGTAGTTGCTCTCCGGCGACTGGGCGCCCTGGAAGGACACGCCGTAGGCGTCGCCGGCGGCCTGGGGCACCGACTGCGCGATGGCCTGGAAGTTCCGGCCCACCGGGACGTTGGCGATGAACTCCTTGGAGACGACGGCGCCGGCCT